>JBNKLC010000020.1:0-64403 GCA_050292155.1 Arcobacteraceae bacterium | reverse complement strand
TCTTCCATGATTTTTGCTTCATTTTCAATTAAAGCTTGTGCAATAGGAGCAAATTTTGCCGAAAGTTCAGCATTATCCGATTCAGCCAATGCTTTTGCCCAAAACTGTGCTACATAAAAATGACTTGCTTTATTATCAGGCTCTCCTGCTTTTCTACTTGGAGCTTTATTTTCTCCTAGGTATCTATCATTTGCAACGTCAAGTGCAGCTGTTACAGTTTCAAGTGCAGCCGAACTCTCTTTTTGTGCAATAAATCTTAAAGATTCGGCAAGAGCTAAAAATTCTCCAAGAGAATCCCATCTCAAGTGTCCTTCACTTAAGAATTGATCAACGTGTTTAGGTGCGCTTCCACCGGCACCTGTTTCATACAATCCTCCACCGGCAAGTAAAGGTACGATTGAAAGCATTTTTGCAGATGTTCCAAGCTCTAAAATTGGATACATATCTGTTAAATGGTCTCTTAAAACATTACCTGTAACAGAGATCGTGTTTTCTCCCTTTCTTACTCTGGCATTTGTATATTTTGTAGCAGATGAAATATCCATGATTTGGATATCAAGACCTGATGTATCGTGATCTTTTAAGTACTCGTTTACTTTTTTAATCATCTCCGCATCGTGTGCTCTATTTTCATCAAGCCAAAAAATTGCAGGACTTCCTGTAAGTCTTGCTCTTTCAACAGCAAGTCTAACCCAGTCTTTAATAGGGATATCTTTAGCTCTACTCATTCTCCAAATATCTCCGGCTTCACACTCAAAACTCATAAGAACTGTACCATCTTCAGTTGTAACTGTAACTGTTCCAGTCTCAGCAAGTTCAAATGTAGTAGGGTGTGAACCGTACTCTTCAGCTTTTTGTGCCATAAGACCAACATTTGCAACATTACCCATAGTAGTTACGTCAAACTGACCGTTTGCAACACAATCAGCTACCATCTCTTCATGGAACATACCGTAAGTTGAATCAGGAATAACAGCAACACATTCAACGGCATCGCCGTTTCTATCCCATTGTTTACCGCCTTCACGCACGACAACAGGCATAGAGGCATCGATAATAACATCGTTTGAAGCATTAAAGTTTGTAGTTCCTTTATCGGAATCAACCATAGCAATTTTTGGGCTGTCTGCATCAACTATAGCTTGGAATGATGCTTTGATTTCTGCTTCTTTTGCATGACCTTTGATTTTTTTCTCAATATCTGAAATTCCAAGGTTTGCATTTACATTTAACTCTTTAAATTCTGCTGCAAATTTTTCAAATACAGGTGCAAAGAATACTTCTAAAGCATGACCAAACATAATAGGATCGCTTATTTTCATCATAGTAGCTTTTAAGTGGATAGACCATAATACACCGTTTGCTTTTGCATCATCAATTGTTTTTTGGATAAACGTTCTTAGTTTTTTAGCAGACATATATGTACCGTCTAAAATCTCTTTATCAAGTGCATCGATAGTAGTTAATTCTTTACCGTTTAATGCAATAGTGACTTTCCCTGCTTTTTCCATAGTAACAGCTTTTTCATTACCGTAAAAGTCTCCGTCTCCTGCCATATGTGCAACATACGCTTTAGAGTTTTCAGAGTATGCTTTTAATCTATGAGGATTATTTTGTGCAAACTTTTTAACAGCCGCCGCTGCTCTTCTATCTGAGTTCCCCTCTCTAAGTACAGGATTAACGGCACTTCCTAAACAAGTGTTATATTTAGCTCTAGTCGCTTCTTCTTCAGGCGTTGAAGGGTTTTCGGGAAAATCAGGGATATTGAAACCTTGAGTTTGAAGTTCAGCGATACAATCTTTAAGTTGCCCGATTGAAGCTGATACATTTGGAAGCTTGATAATATTTGCTTCAGGTTTTAATACCAGCTCTCCTAGTTTTGATAATTCATTTTCGGCGAGACCCATTGCCGCTAAAGTTCTCCCTGCAAGAGAGATATCGGAAGTTACAACTTCTACACCTGCAGGTTTAGTAAATGCATTTACGATTGGTAATAACGAATAAGTTGCTAAAGCCGGAGCTTCATCAATTTTTGACCAAATAATTTTTGACATTTTTATTCCTTGTTTATTTATTATTGTAAATGAGATTGTAGCAAGATATGATTAATAATATTTTATAATTGATTTTTAAAAAGAACCATTTTGGGTTAAATGTTACATAAATACACATGAAAATATACATATGTAACTATTAGTAACTTATTTCCATAGCTTTCTGAGTCTGTCGCTAAATTGTTGCTGCTCTTTTTGTATCTTTGTTGGTTTCGTTTGTTTCTTTAGGGAAGTTGTCTTTTTGTATCGCTTTTTATATTTTAGTTTTCTAATATTATTGATATGTTCTTTGTAACTTGCACTAAACGTATGCCCTGTACCGTCTATATTTTTTACAAAATAGAGATAATTTGTTTTTGCAGGAAAAATAGCAGCTTTTATTGCATCAAATTCTATTGCACAAACAGGATTGCTTGGAACACCTTTTGTCTTATAGGTATTATAATCACTTGTATCATTTTGAATCATACGGGGTGTAACTTTTGAATGGGAGTATTTCCCGTAATTCAAACTGCCGTCCATCTGCAGCTTCATGTTCTTTTTTAGTCTATTGTAAATTACACTTGCTACTATCGGCATCTCCTCTTTTGAAGCAGCTTCTTTTTGAATAATTGATCCAATTGTTACATATCTGTACCAATTTTCTTTTTTATAAAAATCAAATATTTTTTCGCTCAAACGTTTATACTTCTTATCCGTATCGTTTAAAAGATACTCTAAAGCTTGCGATTCATTCATACCTAAAGGGAGATGATAGGTATCCGCGATAATATTTCCATCGTTTTTATATGCTTTTTTTGCATAGGTATCAAAAAGAATTTCCGTTGAAAGATTAAGGGTATCGGCTAAATCTTGTAAAAAGAAGTAATAGGTTTCTCCAGGAGTCAGTGTTATTTTTTTGAGTGCTGCTTTTGATGTTGTAAGTTTATGTAAAAAATCCAGTTTACTCATAGAAGACGATTGAAGGTCAATCCAACCACTCTGAGGATACCCCAAACTTTTAATAACAACTTTATCAATCACATTCATATCATAACTTTTATCTAAGTAAGATACGATATACTTTGTACTACCTTGAGGGATGTATAATACCCTTTTGGTTTTAACTTCAAACGTAAGATAAAAACACAATATGATAGATAGAATCAAGCTTAATTCAACGATGGTAAAAAAGATTGTTATAACTTTTGGTATTTTGCTTTCAATAGTTTCGATGTTTTTTATCTCTTTATCTAATGGTATCCGTCTAGGCGACTATGATTTTGACAACGTAAATATACAAGGTTTGTATTTAAAATACGATAAAAGACTGATAATCGGTACTCAAAGTGTATCTATTTTCAATGATGATAAAACAAAATCCGCATCTTTTCGTTTAAAATTCTCTATTGAAAGTTTTTTTGATAAATATTTTGTACGAGTTGAGCAGTTTTTGATGATGGATCCATATTTAAACGTAAGCGGAAATATCATTTTTGACCTTAAAAATATCAATTTAGATCAAATATCCAAAACCCATATCAATGACTTTTCTATACAATTTCATCAAAATGTAAAAGCTGTACATGCCGATATTTGTTATGTAAAGTATATTGATGACAGTTTTTACTTTTCATTTAAAAATCCAACTTACGCAGGTATTAAACTTGATGACAGCAAGGTTATAATTGACAAATATGAAACACTTAAATTGGAGCTTAAATCCACCGATAAAGTGAACGGGGATCTTTTAAGCCTTTTAAGCAGCTATAAAATTAATTTACCTCTGAAACAAATTTACGGTAAAAACAGCACCGTAGTAAAGCTAGATATCCCTTTTGATATTAAAAAAGATATAAAAGCATACTCCGATATATATATAAAAAAAGGGAAAGTAGAACTTTATGATCTTCCCGTATATGTCAATGAGATGCAGCTTACTTTAGAAGATAATAAACTTATTTCAAAAGGAAAACTACTCAAAAGACTTGATGAAAACGGTTTGCAATATGATATCGATACCGATTTTATTATTGATTTTTCACAAAATAGCGTTCAAGGTAATTTTATTATCAACAAGGGTAAGTTTTATCAACTCTTAACAAAAGATACAAAAGGAAAATTTGATTTTGATTTTAAAGAGGAGTTTTTAGCATCAATTAAAATAGACCCGGAATCACTTTTGATAATAGATGATGAACCCTTTAAATTAAAACGGGCACAATCGCACTATACAGACAGTAATAAAACATTTAATTCACAAATATCTTTACAACATACCGACAAACCTTTAAAAGTTGATATTGAAGATTTTTTTAATATTGAGAAAAATAGTTCTCACGGAACTAGTAAATTATTATACAATGATAAACAAGACGTAGTTTTTAGCGATACTCTTATCTACGATACAAATTTTGACGAAACATTTAACTTACTCTTTAAGCTAGGTAAACTTCAATGGTATCACAACGGTACAAGTTATGTTGCCAAAAATATTAACGGCGAATTTAAAAAAGGGAAAATCAGCTCTGTTTTACAACATATCGAAACCTTAGACGGCGAAAGTTTTATAGATGATCTTTCATTTAACTATTTTCAAAAGAAGATAGTTTTAGAAAAAGAGATATTTCAAAATAATATTTTGGCCAAGATAGATTTGACAGACGGTAAGGTCGATGGAGTTATTATTCCAAAAAATAAAGATGATTTGGAGAAAATAGAATTTTTTGGAAATATCTATAAAAAAGCTTTTATTAAAGTTCCTAAATGGGATGGAGAATTTAAAGTATTGGATTCAAAGCAGTTTATTGTAAATATTAAAAAGCCTTTATTTTTACAAAAATATTTTGATTTTTTAAACTTTAGGGATAAAAGTTCTATCTATATTGACAAAAAAAAGGGATTTAGTCCTCATATTTATGCAAAAAATATTGATTTTGATTTTAAAAAATTTCAAGATCCTAAAAATGCTGATGACAAACCGGCGTTAAAATATGTTTTGTATTGGGAAAATAGTGCTATTACCTACAATGGATATAAATTTAAATTTAATAAAGCAGACATTGTATCAAAAGGAAGGTCCAAAAAGATTATTTTAACCGATACGGACGGTTCTAGTATGACGGTAAATACAGATGTAAATCATCTTGTGATGCAATCATATAACCTTAGCGGTGATTATGTAAATTCTATTTTTAATAAAGATCTTGTAAAAGGGGGAAATATAGAGTTTTTTTTAAATAAAGGAAACATTGATACTCTGGAAGGTACCGTAAAACTTAAAGATACGACACTTAAAGAGTTGCAATTTGTGGATAATTTACTTTTATTTGTAAATTCTGCACCGGCACTTATTAATCCACTTTTAGGGTTGCCTACACTTTTCCGTTTTGGTAAAAATAAATTTACAGTTAATGGGTATCATGTGATAGATGGAAGTTTTGATTTTACTTATTACAAATCCAAAAATATTTTAGAGATAAAAGATATCAAAACAATCGGAAATATAAATAATTTCAATGGAAGTTTACAAATAGATTTAAATACAGATACAATAAGGGGTAATGTGAATGTGGTATTTTTAAAAGATTTTGCTTCCGTTATCCAATATATTCCGTTAGTAAATAAACTTTTGGATAAAGATAATGAAATCTTTTTACCTATAACCATAAGCGGTACCCTTAAAGATACAAATTTTACGATAAAACAGTTTAACAAGGAAAATTAATAATAAATTAATGCGTAACTAATTATAATCAGTTATATAAAGATAAAAGGGGGATATTATGGCAACAATAGATACAAGTTCACCATATGTAAGTGCCTATAATGTAAATCATGTTAGTGCAAACCAGGTAGATAAACTTGCTAGTGGTTCGGCAATTAATAGAGCTGCCAATGATCCTTCGGGACTTGTGATTGCTGATGGGCTTCAGCTTCATGAGAGAGGTTTATCTCAATCCATTGCAAATTCAACAAGCGGTATTGCATTGGCTAATATTGCCCAAGGTGGTATAACACACCAAAAAGAGATGCTAATGGAAATACAACAATTAACAATTCAAGCATCCAATGGTACAATGAGCGGAGATGATAGACAAATTATTGCAAATCAAATAGATAAAATTCTCCAAGGGTATGAATCTATAGCCGATTCGACGAGCTATAATGGAGAGACTCTTTTAAAAACGGCAGGTGATGCTTCAGATGATCTTTCCATTGTAGGAGAAGAAGAAATTGTTTCAATCTCGAAAGCAGATACCACAAGTATTTCAGATAGCTTGAGAACATTTTTAGGAGATTTTGCTACAAATGCAACATCAAGAGAGAATATGTTAAATGTGCTTGACCAAAGTATTGACGAATTAGCATCATTTGCAGGTAATTTTGGTAGTGCAGCCAATGCGTTGGAGTCTTCTGTACGAAATCAATTAACTGAAGTTACAAATACGGCAAATGCAAGGTCTACTATTGCAGATATTGATTATTCTAAAGAGGTAACCGATTTTAATAAAACCAATCTACTAACGCAGATAGGGTATTTGATGCAAACACAGGCAAATGCACATCAACAAAGAACAATTAATATTTTAAAATAGATGAAAATAGGGATTATACTTTTTATACTCGGGGCTATTTTAGCTTTGTATCTTTCAAAGGTAAAAATAGAGAAAACTTTTTTTACAAAAGCAGGTATGATACTAGGTGTTCTTATGGCTCTTTACGGATTGATTTTAGTTATTCAACCAAGTGAAGATGAGTATGTAAAGTTTACCAAAACGACCATTTCAGACTCAAAAAACACTCAAAAATAATAATACATTTAAGGGTATAATTATACAAACTGATTAAGAATCATATATGAAAGTAGGGGAAATATCCTATTATTTCCCTAATTCTATAAAAGTTATGTTTAAAAAATAACTTGCACCTATTTTTATAAGTTCATCGTTAAAATCAAATTTTGAACTATGCAATGTAGTGATTGGTTCATTTTCTTTTTTTGCTCCAAGCCAAGCGTATGATCCTGGAATTCTTTCCAAAAAGTAACTAAAATCTTCAGCACCGAAACTTGCTTCAAAGTTGGTAATTGTATTTTCTTTTCCTACAACTTTTTTTGCTGCAAGTAGTGATGAGTCAATATCTGTATTAACCGTTTGAGGATAGCCCTGCGTATAGGTAATCTTAGCTTCCATCCCAAAACCGTTGGCTAAATGTTTTGCAATTTCTTTGATCCGTTTTTCAATATCATCTCTTACTTTTTGTTCATAAGCTCTAATTGAACCCGCTATTTCACAAGAGTTTGGTACTATGTTTAAAGCATCTGTACCACCACTTATTTTTGCAACAGTGACAACTGAATCAGCGTGAGGGCTTATATCTAAAGAACTTATAGATTTAATAGCTGTTACTATATGAGCTGCTGCTACGATGGGGTTTTTCCCTGTTTGAGGCATAGAGCTATGGGTAGATTTTCCCTCTATGAAAATTTTATAATTATCATACGATGCCATCATCGTCCCCGGTTTTACAAATATCTTTCCAAAATCTTCAACAGGGCGGTTGTGTATAGCAAATATTTTATCTATTTTATGTTTTTTAAGTAAACCCTCATCGATCATAGCTTTTGCTCCACCAAGTCCCTCTTCAGCAGGTTGAAAGATCATATATACCGTACCGTCTATTTTATCTTTATACTCAATAAGTGCCTTAGCATAAGCTAAAAGTATAGCACTATGTCCATCATGTCCACAAGCGTGCATTTTACCACTATGGGTTGAGCAATATGCAAAGTCATTCTTTTCATCTATTTGCAATGCATCCATATCCGCTCGTATTGCAATGTTTTTTTTAGAAGTACCATTTTTAACCCATGCGACAATACCTGTTTTGGCTATGTTTTTTTCATATTCGATTCCAAGTTTATCAAGTTCATTGCAAATAATATTTGATGTTTTAAACTCTTCAAAACCGATTTCAGGGATAGAATGAAGCTTGTGGCGTACATTTTTATAATATTCAAAATGTTTTTCTACTATTTTATCTATATTCATAAGTGCAATTGTACCTAACAAACGATAAAATAGTATATGGATTTAAAATTTAACAACTCTCCTAATAAAACCGTGGGCATTGAACTTGAAATGAGGATTCTCGATAAAGATACTCTCAATGTTAAAAACTGCTCACAAATAGTCTTTGATACGATTGATAACTCTTTAAAGCCTTATATCCATAAAGAACTGTTACAATCAATGTTTGAGATTGTAACGCCTGTATGTACAAATATCAATGAAGCTGTTGATTTTATAGAAAATACAATACAAACAGTAAAAAAGATAGGAACGAAGAATGATTTTTTCATAGCCGCTTTGGCAACTCACCCTTATGAGAAAAAAGAGGATAGTTTAATCTATGATGATCCAAGATATGAAGCGTTTAAAAAAGAGTTTCGGATAATTATCCGAAATTTTCTTATAAGTGGATTACATATCCACGTAGGGATAAATAGTAAAAAAGATGCCATAAAAGCTTACAATACCGTTATCAATTATATACCTTTATTTTTGGCTTTGAGTGCAAATTCTCCTTTTTTTTATAATGAAGATACGGGATTAAAATCTTATAGAACAAAAATTTTTGATAATCTTCCAAGAGCAGGGGTGCCCGAATATTTCAATACTTATAAAGAGTATAAAAGCGTATACGATACTCTTTATAATACCAATACAATCAAACAAGCAAAAGATGTTTGGTGGGATGTAAGGATAAGTCCTGATTTTGGAACGTTGGAACTTAGAGTTTGTGATGCTTTTTACGATAAAAATAAATTGCGGTTTTTAGGTATGTTTTATCAATCTATTGTAGAATACGCAAAAATATTTAAACCAACGAAACAGTATCATCAAATAAATTTACAAAATAAATGGAACGCTGCAAGGCACGGCCTGGACGGTATTTTTATAGAAGAGGGTAAAAAGATTGGAATAAGAGATAAAATAAATTCACTATTAAAAGATATGAAAAATGCGGGTATATTTAAAGAACTTGGGATCTCCAAAGATATGGATAAATTAAGTCATATTGTAGATGAACCAAGCCCATCGTGTAGACTTAAAGAGATATACTCTCAAACTAAAAATTTTAATAAAGTGATAAAGTCTCAAATATTATAGGGGTAAAATGAAAGGTGTAATTTCAAGCGGAGATACGATAACCTCCAATGCAGGTGCAAAAATATTGGCAAATGGAGGGAATGCGTTTGATGCCGTATGTGCAGCGATGCTGGTAGCTCCTTTAAGTGAACCGATGCTTACGAGCCTTGGAGGAGGCGGTTTTTTAATGAGCTATGAAAATGAAAAAAAACCTGAGCTTTATGATTTTTTTGTCGATGTTCCTCCAAATCGATGTGAAGATAAGAACTTTTTTCCTATTGAAGTGGACTTTGGAAATACGGTGCAGGAGTTTCATATAGGAAGTGCTTCTATTGCAATACCGGGTGTTTTAAAAGGGATTTATCAATTACACAAAGAAAAAGGGAACTTACCTTTTAGTGATGTGGTTCAACCTGCTATTAATACTGCACAAAGTGGGCTATATCTATCTAAGATACAAAGTTCATTTGTAAAACTCTTAGAGCCTATTTTAACATCTACAGAAGATTCAAAAAAAATCTTTGTAAAAGATGGCAATTTAATAGACCACACACATTTGTATCAAAACCCTGAATATGCTGATTTCTTACAACAATTTGCAAAAGAAGGAGACGCCCTTTTTTACGACGGAATTATTGCATCGGATATAGAAGAACTTTGTAAAAAAATAGGCGGGGATTTACGAAAAACCGATCTTAAAAACTATAAGCTAATAAAAAGAGAACCGATAGATTTTAAATTTAGAGATTATGAGATAGTAACCAATACAACTCCAAGTGCAGGGGGGATACTTATAGCCTTTGCCTTAAAGATACTAGAAAAACAAGATTTAGGGGCTTTTGGAAGTGATAAGCATATAAGTAACCTTATAGAAGCTATGGCAACAACCAGTGAATTTAGACACGAACAGGTCAATGAATTGTTACACAAAGAGGGGCTTTCTAACATTTTAAATGACGAACCGTTGATAAAAAGCTATTTAAAAGCTTTTAAAAATAGGGTAAATCTATGGGGAAATACAACCCATATCAGTGTACTAGATAGCGATGGCAACGCGGCAACCGTTACAACTACAAACGGAGAGGGTTCAGGGATAATAGCACCCAATACAGGGATAATGCTAAATAATATGCTAGGAGAAGAGGACTTAAATCCCCATGGATTTTTTAAATGGCCAAGCGGTGTAAGACTTCCATCTATGATGGCTCCTACTTTAGTATTAAAAGAGAATATTCCACAAATGGTACTAGGAAGTGCAGGGAGCAATCGTATACGAAGTGCTATAACCCAATCTATACTTAACTACACGGTATTTGGACACAATATACAAGAGGTGTGCGAGGAGAAGCGGATGCACTTTGAAAAAGGGCAGCTGTTTTTTGAACCAGGATTTGATAAGCATGTTATAGATATGGCAAAAGAGCATTATGATGTAACACTTTTTGATGAAAAGTCTATGTTTTTTGGCGGTGTAAATGCCGTAACAGGAGAACTTCAAGGGGGAAGTGATCCAAGACGTGGTGGAGCTACAGTTGTAGTAAAATAGTATGGGTAGATTAATTATATATGGAGACATCCACGGATGTTATGAAGAGCTTGTATCACTTAGAAAAAAGATAGGAATTACCAAAGATGATACAGAAGTATGTGTCGGAGATATTGTCAATAAAGGGAAAGATAGTATAAAAGTACTTGATTTGCTTATTGAAAAAAATATTCAATCGGTACTTGGAAATAATGAAGAGAAACTGTTACGTTATCTTGAGCATGAAAAATCAAATAAAAAAAATCCAATAGAGATAGATGAAAGTTATATAAAAAAACTAAGCGATAAACATAAAAAATATCTTGCAAATATGCCGTTATATCTCAAAATTAACGACATCACTATACTTCACGGCGGAGTACAAAACCATATGAACTTAAAAAAGCTTTTAAAAAGAGAGAAAGAAAAGATTTTAAGACTACGGTATTTAGATAAAAACGGGCATTTTCTCCCGCTACAACATAATGAAAAAATAACAACTTTTTGGGCAGATATATACGATGGACACGAGGGATTTATAGTATACGGTCATCAACCTTTTGATGATGTAAGATTTGATAAATATGCTCTTGGATTAGATACGGGATGTGTGTACGGCGGAAAGTTAAGTGCAGCAGTATTTAACGGTAAAAATAAACCAAAAATTTTTCAAGTAGAAAAACTATGATAATCTTAGACTTTGAAACAAATACCTTGAGTCCTTACGATGTAATAGAAGCCGCTGCCGTGCGGGTTGAGATAGTGGATAATGAATTTCAAGTAATTGATAAATTTCATAGATATTATCTCTCACGGTATCCCGTAAACTATTACTCCTATCAAGTACATAGATTGACACCTGAACTTATTTTGGAACATAGAAATAAAAGTAAGAAAAAATATGCAAGTTATTTTAAAGAAGATGAGGACTTTATAAATTTTTGTAAGGGTGCTAAAACACTGGTAGCTCATAATATCTCTTTTGAATTAAAGCGTATAGAGGGGCTTGTGGAGTTTGAGAAACACTTTTGTACTATGAAAGAGAATAAGCATATTGTAAAGGCTTTGAATAAAAATGGGAATATTAAAAATCCTAAGTTGGATGAGACTTGTATTTATTATGGGATAGATTTTGATGAGGAGAGTTATCATAGTGCTACTTATGATGTTAGTAAGTGTTTTGAGATACTCAAATGTATGAAAGGGCAGGGGTATATATAATCTATATTTGTTAGTTTCTTTGAACTGCTAAATATCGGTAAACTTTCTCGGCTTTGCTTGTTACTTTTTTCAACGAAAAAAAAGTAACCAAAAATTCTGTTTTTTAATCGGCTGTCGCTGTTAATGAATATTCATACAATTTCTGATAACTTTTGAAGTTAATTAAGAGCCTAGTTGTTTTTATTTGATATTTAAATAGTATTTGTGAATTTACGGTTTAAGAAGTGGTTGCCTTTGAAAAGCAAGATTTTTGATAGTTTTTAATGAAAAAAGACGAGGACTGTTTGAGCGTTAAAAAAAGTGACTAGATGTCACTTTTTAGCGAGTTTCGCAGTCTCATTAAAAACTATCAAAAACCTTGGAACCCGCAGGGCTTTTCAACCTTGGCAACTGATTTTTTTGTTTCGTTTTTTTCTAAAAAAAATGAAAGCAGAATTAGTAAAGTTTAAATCAGAACTTAGTTATCTTTTATCATTTTTTCTATTTTCTTCTCAATTATATCATTTATTACTTTTTCTTGTTTTGTCCATAAACTTGGCGATGCATACCCTGATAGAATAGCAAGTGCAAAAACTCTTCCAAGTGATGATATTTCTTCTTTTAATCCACCTATAAATAGTAATGAAATCAATAGTCCCGTAACAAGTCCTATAAAAATATGACTTAAATACCATTGGAAATCTCTATATGTAAATGATTCAACAAAAGTTTTACCCTCTTTAGTATATTTAGAAAGATTTGATTCTAATATCGTAGCTCTAACAAGTGCACCTATTCCACCACAAATAGGTGCATAATAAAGTAAGTAATAGTCATAATTTGATAAAGTTAATGTTTCAATCATTCATTTTACTCCAAGATAGTTTTTTTAATAAATTTTATTTTATAGCAAACACTCTTAAAATTAAAACTCTCCTTGTGTTTAAAAATTATATACAATATTAAACTCCCACACTAAACTTTTTAGATATACTATCTACTTTAATTTTTTACAGGACAAATAATGACTGATAGTATAAAAGTATTTAAAGCAAACGAAAATAACTTAAAAAATATAGATTTAGAGATACCAAAAAACAAACTTATCGTATTTACTGGACTTAGTGGTAGTGGAAAGTCTACACTGGCATTTGATACCCTTTATGCAGAGGGGCAAAGAAGATATATCGAGTCGCTTTCTGCGTATGCGAGACAATTCCTTGGAAAAGTAGGGAAGCCTGATGTTGAGAGGATAGAAGGGCTTACTCCTGCTATTGCGATTGATCAAAAGACCACTTCTAAAAACCCGCGTTCTACGGTGGGGACTATTACGGAGATATATGATTATTTAAGGCTTTTATATGCTAGAGTAGGGAAGCAGCATTGTCATAAGTGTGGGGAGCCTATTTCTCAGATGTCAAGTTCTGATGTAATAGAGCAGGTATTGAACTTGCCTGAGAACTCTAAGATCGTTATCTTGGCACCGCTTGTAAATAGAAAAAAGGGTACATTTGCCGATCTTTTTGAATCTTTACGTGCCAAGGGGTATGTAAGAGCGATGGTTGATGGTGTTATGGTAAGACTTGATGATGAGATTGAGTTGGCTAAAACACAAATGCATACGATTAAGGTTGTGATTGACAGAGTTGTTATAAAAGATGAAAATAAGCAAAGAATCGCCGAAGATGTGGAAAAAGGGCTTAAAGAAGCTTTTGGAGAACTTGAAGTAGAGGTTATGAACCACGAAGAAGTAGGAGTTGAAAAACATATCCACTATTCAGAGCATATGGCATGTTTTGATTGTAAGATATCTTTTGAACCGTTAGAGCCACTGAGTTTTTCATTTAATTCCCCAAAGGGAGCATGCAGCACTTGTGATGGTCTTGGGATCAGATATACACTTGATATGAAAAAAGTGGTCAATGAAGAGCTTAGTATAGACGAGGGTGCTATTAAAATCATATACGGATTTAACAAAGGGTATTATTTTAAGATGTTAAAAGCGTATTGTGAAGCTGCGGGGATCGATACGGCAACACCTTTTAAAGATTTAGACTCACATGAGCGTGGGCAGATTATGAACGGTGGAGTAGAAGAGGCGAAGTTTACTTGGAAACGTCATAAGCTAACTCGTAAATGGGAAGGGATTATCAATATAGCCTACAATATGGTAAAAGATGAAAAAGATATGGAATCTTTTATGACTGAAAAAATTTGTGATAACTGTGGTGGTCATAGACTGAAAGCTCCAAGCTTGGCTGTTAAGGTAGCAAATAGTGGGATTGCAAATATTTTAGATATGCCTATTGAAGATTCTCATAGCTTTTTCCAAGATGAAAAAAACTTTGAATATTTTAATACCCAAGAGCAGATGATATCAGCTCCTATTTTAAAAGAGATTAGAGAGAGAATCTATTTTCTTTATGATGTAGGATTAGGATATATTACACTTGGACGTGACGCTAGAACTATAAGTGGTGGAGAAGCTCAAAGGATTCGGGTAGCTTCACAAATCGGTTCAGGGCTTACAGGGGTTATGTATGTACTTGATGAGCCTTCTATTGGATTGCATGAAAGGGATACTGCAAAACTGATTAAAACCCTAAAAGCTCTCCAAGAAAAAGGTAATACCGTAATCGTAGTTGAACATGATAAAGAGACTATGGAAGCTGCAGATTTTATTGTAGATATTGGACCAAACGCAGGAAAATTCGGCGGAGAGGTTGTCTTTAGCGGTACTATGAAACAGTTGCTTAAGAAGAAAACTTTAACAGCACAATATCTTAATGGAACAAAAGAGATTAAATACTACCATAGAAGAGAGCAAGAGGATTGGATAGAGATTCAAAACGTAAATCTTAATAATATCCAAAATCTTAATGCCAAAATCCCACTTAAAAACCTTTGTGCAATTACAGGGGTAAGTGGTAGTGGTAAATCTTCACTTGTTTTACATACACTACTTCCAACTGCAAAAGAGCTATTAAATCATGCAAAAAAAGTACATAAAGTAGACGGTGTAAGTATAGACGGGCTTGATAAACTTGATAAGGTAATTTACCTAGATCAATCGCCAATCGGTAGAACACCACGGTCTAATCCAGCTACATATACGGGACTTATGGACGATATTAGAAAACTTTTTGTGGAGACTAAAGAAGCAAAGCTAAGAGGATATGCTCCAGGGCGATTTAGTTTTAATGTAAAAGGTGGACGATGTGAAAAATGTCAAGGGGAGGGGGAGATCAAGATTGAGATGCACTTCTTACCCGATATTATGGTCAAATGTGAAGATTGTAACGGTGCAAGATATAATCCTCAAACATTAGAGATACTCTACAAAGGAAAATCCATCTCTGATGTACTTAATATGTCAGTAGAAGAAGCATACGAGTTTTTTGTAAAAGTACCGAAGCTTTATGCAAAGCTTAAAACCCTGCTAGATGTTGGTCTTGGATATATTACGCTTGGACAAAATGCAGTTACATTAAGTGGTGGAGAGGCTCAGAGGATAAAGCTTAGTAAAGAGCTTAGTAAAAAAGATACCGGAAATACTTTGTATATTTTAGATGAACCTACTACGGGGCTTCATTTTGCAGATGTAGATAGATTGACAAAAGTTTTACATCATTTGGTTGATTTGGGAAATAGTGTGATTGTAATTGAGCATAACCTTGATGTGGTTAGAAATGCAGATTATATTATAGATATGGGACCAGAGGGTGGTGCCAAAGGTGGTATGATCATCGCACAAGGTACCCCTGAAGAGTTGGCAAAAGAGCATAAAAAGACAAAAAGTTATACAGGGTATTATTTAGAAAAGGAATTATAGATGTTTAAAGAATTTAATTTAACAGACTTTGAAAATAGTGCAAAAAAATTAGAATTAATAATTGAAGCAAATAAACAAGAGCTAGAAGAGCTTTTAAAGATAGAAGAGAAAACTTACGAGAATTTTGTAGTTCCTTATCAGTTAATGGGGGAGAGGGTAGAGCAGTTTTGTACACCCATCTTTCATATAGATAGTGTAAAAAACTCCGAATCTACACAAAAAGTATATAATGAGTGTTTACCGATAATCTCCATTTATTCTTCACAACTTTTATCAAATGAAGATGTTTATAGCTCTTTTAAAGATATACAGTATAAGTATAATACCTCTTTAAGTGTTGAACAACAAAAAGTTTTAGAAAATGAGATAAGAGATTTTAAACTTGGCGGTTGTGGATTGTCAAAAGAATTGAAACAAGAACTTGAAGATATAAATTTAAGACTTAGTGAGCTTTCAAAAGAGTTTTCCCAAAACTTGTTAGATGCTACAAATGCTTGGGAGATGGTGCTTGAAAATGAAGAGGATATAAAAGAGATACCTAGCAGCGATCTTGAATCTGCAAAGTTTACCGATGAAGACGGAAAGATAAAATACAAGTTTACACTACAAATGCCCTCCTATATTGCTTATACAACTTATGGAACTAACAGGGAAAAAAGAGAAGAGATATACAAAGCCTACACTACAAGAGCACCTGGGAATGGTAAACTTATAGAAGAGATACTCGTACTTAAAGAGAAAGAGGCAAATATATTAGGCTTTGAGAACTATGCACAGCTTTCTCTTGCTACTAAAATGGCTAAAAGTGAAGATGATGTGATAGGTTTCTTATATGAACTTGCAAAGCACTCTAAAGCAAAAGCAAAAGAGGAGCTGGAAGAGGTAAGGGAAATTGCCAAAGAAGAGGGTGTAGCGGATTTACAGAGCTTTGATCTAGGGTATTACTCAGAAAAGCTAAAAAAAGCCAAATATGAGATAGATGAGGAGTATTATAGACCTTATTTTGAGAAGTCTTCAGTTTTACAAGGTTTATTTGACTTTTTAAATAAGATATTTGGGATTCAATTTAACAAAATTGATACAAATACGTGGGATGAAAAGGCTGAAACGTATGAAATAGTAGAAGAGGGGAAAACTATTGCCAGACTTTACGTGGATTTAGAGGCTAGAAAAGACAAACGTGGCGGGGCATGGATGAATAACTGGCATACCCATAGTAAAATAGGGGATAAAGAAGAACTTGCAACGGCGTATATCGTATGTAATTTCCCTACAAGTTCAGATACTACACCCTCTCTTTTAAGACATAGCGATGTTGTAACGCTGTTTCATGAGATGGGACATGCCCTGCACCATATTATGTCCAAAGTAGATGAGCCTTTTGTTAGCGGTATAAACGGTGTTGCATGGGATACCGTGGAGTTCCCTTCGCAGTTTTTGGAGTATTTTGCATACGATAAGGATGTTTTACAGATGTTTGCCGTCCATTACCAAACAAATGAAGTATTAGATGATGAAGCTATTGCAAAATTAATACGAGCCAGAAACTTTCAATCTTCACTTAGTACGGTAAGACAGCTTGAATTTGCACTTTTTGATTTTAAATTGCACCAAAAACTGTATAGTGAAAAAGGGGTTCAAGAGTTATTGGATAATGTTAGAGCAGATATATCGGTTATACAACCTCCACATTATAATAAATTTCAAAATGGATTCAGCCATATATTTGCAGGTGGCTATGCAGCGGGATATTACAGCTATAAATGGGCGGAAGTTTTAAGTGCCGATGCGTTTTACCTTTTTATTGAAAACGGGACTTTTAACAAAGAGTTGGCAGCTAAGTATAAAGATATCGTTTTAGGGAAGGGTGGTAGTGAAGATATGAATAAATTGTATTACCAATTTGCATCAAGAGAACCTGATGTAAAATCACTCCTTAAAATTGATGGAATTATCAGTTGAATTTAGTTAATATTTTAAAAAATTTAATCACTGAAACAAGGTCTAAAAATTATGATAGAAGAAAGTAATACAATTAATCAACTCAATCTTGCTCTAAACGAGCTACTAGATGCTTATGACACTCTAAAAGAGGAAAATGACGCATTAATTGCGGATAATAATAACTTAAAAAAAGAGGTTGAGCAGTTAAACAAAGAGAATGAAAGCCTTGAAAAACAGGTTTCAAACCTCTCCAGTACGACCAAACATCATACAAGTGAAATTGATTCTATGCTCGGTAAAATCAAATCTACACTTAGTTTAAACTCTGCTACCAAAAAAACTACACCGGAAACAACGGTAACGCACATAGAGATAGAAGAAGAAGTTTTAACACAAAATACTTTTGAAGAGCAAGAAGAGGACACTCCTGTAGAAACTGAGCAAAAAACAGATGACCAAGAGGAGACAAAATCAGATTCTAAAAATAACTCTAAAGAGATTGACCTTGGTAGAATGCAATCTTTATTAAGCGGATTTAACAGCTAATTGACAATATTACTAGATAAAGATCTATTTCTTTCAACGTTTGGTTTGACAAATTTTGAAGAGATAGATTCTAAACTACAATCTATGGCTCCGTCTATGATGGAGTATTACCTTAGCGATCTCTCTTCATCTTGTATAGAAGATAAATGTTACCTTGATAACAACAAGATACAGTTTACCTATTACCTTGATGAGTATCTTATATATATAGATTACGATGAGAATATTTACCTTGAGTTTAAAGAAAATAGAGATGATGAATATGAAACGGGGAGTCTTTGGTAGTAATATACTTTTTGTAGAGAATTTATATTATGTTAACCAATTAATATCTTTCCAAATACAAAAAGTCTACGAGAGACTTTCCGTACCGTTCTTTCGTAAAATCTTATAGGTTAAGAGCTTTATAAAATCATTAAAAAAGAACCATATCGTAGCGTATATCCAAATGTATGCCGCATATTCCCAACCGATAGCTTCCATAAAAACACCGTAGACAGCCAATAATGTACCAATGATACGGGTAGAAAATATACTTGAAAAAAGATATATGGAGGGATATGGCTTATACCAAAACGGCTTATCCCCTGTTCTTGCTAAATATATAGTTGCATGTCCTGCTACATCGAGTTTTAAAAATATGATTGCTTGTATCATATCTCTTGAGAAATGGAGTGATTCTAAGATATAAAAGAGTAAAAATGAAGAAACCACGCCGCTTAATCCCAATACTGTAGCAACTGTTAAAACCTCTTTCATTTTCCACCTGATAGGCTTTTGGGATACTTTTGTATTATCAAATGCTATAGTTAGTATCGGTATATCGTTTAAAAGAGCCAATAAGATAATCATAATAGACGTTATTGGATAAAAATCAAATATCAATATGGCAAGAGTCATAAAAAGTATGATTCGTATAGTTTCTGCTATTCTAAATATAGAATAACTCTGCATTTTTTCAAAGGTTTTACGAGCTTCTTTAAAAGCATCGTTTATTACGTTTAATCCCGGAGTTAAAAGTATCACGTCAGCTGAAGCACTAGCAGCATCCGTGGCTCCAGATACGGCAATTCCTACGTCTGCTTTTTTAAGTGCAGGAGCATCATTGACCCCATCTCCCGTCATCGCTACGATATGATCTGCTTTTTGAAGTTTATCTACTATATAATATTTATCCTCTGGGAGAACTTGGGCAAATCCATCTGCATCTTCTATGATATCTATAATTTCAGATTCATGTTTTTTGGTATATCCTGTAGGTATCGGTATATTATCTAACTCTTTTTTTACTTCAAAAACAACACTTTTAGCAAAAGTTTTTATTTTTTTCGTATCTTCACGCCCCTCCCCTAGTCTTTTATAAATAGCTGACGAGATAATATCCGTTAAGAGTAAAAATTCTTTTTCACGGTTCCCTTTGAGTTCTCTATGGTCTAAAATATTTTCGCCGATATTAAGAAGTTTGGATATTTGTTTGGCTATAGAGATATTATCCCCTGTTACCATTTTGACTTTTACGCCCAAATTTTGTGTATCTTCTATAGTGTTTTTTGCATCTTCTCGTGGAGGGTCAAACATAGGCAATAATCCAACAAATGAAAATATTTTTTCACCTTTTGTTTTTATAGCAACAGCTAAAGTTCGATAGCCTTCTTGTGCTAAAGCTTCTACTTTATTTAATATATCTTCATCTTCAAAAGTTTCACAAAGCTCTAAAATAACTTGCGGAGCACCTTTTGTGACTACCATCTCTTTTTCTTCAAATTTATAGGCAGCTTCCGTTCTTTTGATAACAGGGTCAAAAGGGGTAAACTTTATAAGTTGGCAGCCCTCTTTTATGGTTATATTTTGATTTTTGGCATAATTGAATATAGGTATTTCCAAAGGATCGTTGTTTTCTTTTTTACTTGATAAAAGAGCTAATTGTACTAATTCTTTATCACTATAAGAGTTAAAAGGATAAAGTGTTTGTAAGCTCATCTTATTTTGTGTTAAAGTTCCCGTTTTATCACTACATAAAATATCCATCCCTGCCAACTCTTCAATAGCAGATAAACGGCTTACTATCGCTTGTTTTTTAGCCAAATTCATAGCTCCTACAGCCATGGTAACCGACAGTACGGCAGGTAAGGCAACAGGAATCGAAGCAATGGTCAATACTAAACTAAAGTGAAGTATTTCATATATGCTGTCGCCTCTAAAAAGTGATGTTATCGTTATAATAATGATCAATATTGTTGTCAAAGAGATAAGATATTTACCGATTGAGAGTATCGCTTTTTGAAAGTGGCTTTGTTGTTCACTTTGTGCTTTTGCCACCAAAGAAACGGTTTTGCCAAAAAAAGTATCATTTCCCGTAGCCGTAACGACCGCTAACATCTCCCCTTTTTTTACTATAGAATTACTATAAGCGATATCATCTATCGTTTTATCGATAGGCAAAGACTCCCCTGTCAAAGCGGATTGGTCTATCATCAGATATTCTCCGCGGACAAGCCTTACATCTGCTCCTACCATATCCCCTATTTTCAGTTTTATAATATCTCCAGGGACAAGTTGTGTTGTCTCTAAAAGTTGAAATTCTCCGTCCCTTAAAGTTAAAGTTGTTTTTACAAGCCCTTTTTTTAAAACTTTTAGAGCATTAAGTGCTTTGGATTCTTGTAAAAAATCTATTACGACATTGGTTAGAAGTAAAATAAGGATAATAAAAAAATCTTCCCATTTATGGACGATCAATGCCAAAAGAGCAGCAATCTCTATCATCCAAGGGATTGGTCCCCAGAGTCTTTGAAATATTCTTTCAAAAAAAGTTTGCTCTTTTTGTATAAATTCGTTTTTTCCGTAAGTTTCTAGTCTTTTTTGGGCTTCAGATGAAGAAAGCCCTTTGTCGATATCTGTATCAAGATGCTTTAAAAGCTCCTCGGTAGATAGTTTGTCAAATTTCATCTATTTCCCCCTTAAAGAAGAAACTAAATTAAAATCTCCCTATTTCCTTTTGCATTTGCTTCAGAGAGTACACCTGTTTGTTCTAGCTGTTCTATAATCGTAGCAGACCTATTGTACCCTATTTTTAATCTTCTTTGCAAATAACTGATAGAACTTTTTTTATCGGAGATTACGATTGCCTTTGCTTCTTCGTAAAGTTCATCAAGTTCTCCAAGTGCTGCAACAGAGTCTCCTGAACCGCTAAACCCCTCTTCTAGCTGCTCTTTTAAAAAGCTTACGTCATACTGGGCATCTCTTTGTGATTTTAAAAATTCCACCACTTCTTCTATCTCTTTTTCATCACTCCATGGCGCATGGATACGTACAAGGCCACTCATCCCAGGAGGTGTAAAAAGCATATCTCCACGCCCCAATAAAGACTCTGCACCCATAGAATCAAGGATAATTTTACTATCTACTTTTTGCCCTACTTTGTAGCTGATTCTACTTGGTAAATTTGCTTTGATAAGACCTGTTACAACATCTACGGATGGTCGCTGCGTTGCTACGATAAGATGAATACCACTAGCTCTTGCCATTTGAGCTAAACGTGCAATTGAAAGCTCACACTCTTTTCCGCTTGTCATCATAAGATCGGCTAACTCATCGATAATCACTACAATATAAGGGAGTTCCTCATAACCGTTCTTTTTTGCTTTTTCATTGTAGTTTTCTATATTTTTTGTTTTGGTATCTGCCATCATGGCATATCTTTTTTCCATTTCGCTTACCATATTTGCCAAAGCATTGATAGCCTCGGTCGGTTTGGTAATAACCGGCGTTAAAAGGTGTGGAATATCATTGTAAATAGAAAATTCCAACATCTTTGGATCGATCATAATAAGCTTTAAATTATCAGGAGAATTTTTGTAGAGCATTGAGAGGATCATAGAGTTTAATCCAACACTCTTTCCGCTTCCGGTCGTTCCTGCAATCAAAAGGTGCGGTAATTTTTTAAGATCGGTCACAAAAGGATTTCCTACAATATCTTTTCCTAAAATCATGGTAAGAGGAGAAGAAGCATCTTGGAATAGTTTACTCTCCAATATTTCTCTTATATAGATTGTTTGGGTTTCATCATTGGGTACCTCGATACCGACAACATCTTTTCCTGGAATCGGTGCTTGTATCCTGATAGTTGTAGCTTTTAATGCCATTGCAAGGTCATCTTGAAGATTCAATATTTTAGATACTTTAACATTTGGGGCAGGTTTAAACTCAAACGTAGTAACAATAGGACCCGTATAGGTTCGTACCACATCCCCCTCAATTTTAAACATTTGAAGTTTTTCTAAAAGATCGCTGATCTTTTTATCGATCAATGATTCATCAATCTTATTTTTCTTATTTACGGGTGGTTTTTGAAAGATATCACTTGGAGGAAGTTTAAAACCTTTTGGTTTTTGAGTTATCCCTGTTTCTATATCTTCCAATAGTTTTTTATTTTCTTCCAATTCACTTACAATTAAAGAGTGGGGATGTTCCTCTTTTGTAAAGCTTTTCTCTTCACGTACGGTTGTATCTTCATGTGCCACCGGAGTCAGCGGTTCAAAAACCATCGGTTGAATATCGTGTTCTTCCTCTTCTATTTTAATCTCTGCAGTATCTCCAATCTCTTCAATTATAACCCTTTGTTCTTTATACTCTTGAGTACGTCCCAGTTTTTTAGGAGGTTCTTTTATTTTAGTTTTTGGAAAGCTTATTTTAAAAAAATTAAAAAAAGCATTTTTAAATTCGGCTACTTTATGTGCAATTACTTCTGAGCTTGATTCTAAAAGGACAAATAAAGAGATGACAAATCCAAGTAAAAATACAATCCATAACCCAGTAAGACCGATAAAAGGATCTAAAAATGTAACTATATAATCCCCTATTTTCCCGGACATTTTATCGGTTATTATCAAAGATTGCAGTACTATAAAGGAAAGTGCCAATATCACTATGGATATTGATTTTGGTATAACTTTATCAATATGGGAAAAGTTAATTTTGTATAATGGATAAAGTAATGTTATAAAATAAACATAAGCCAAATATCCTAAATATTCTTTAGAATATAGAGCAACAATATGCCCTATTTTCCCCACACTATTGATATCTGAAATAAATACCGCATAAGAGAAAAATATTAAAATAAAAGTTAATATAATTGATATAATTCGTAAAGCTATCTTTTATCCTTTAAGAAGTTTCTGTAATTTTCCTTGAAACTTTAACCAAGTTCTATGTTCCATAATAGGAAAACCTGCCCACTGTTTTTTAGGCTCTTTAATTGTTTTTGTTACACCACCTCTAGCTGAAATAGTACTAAATGGAGCAATCTCTATATGCCCTACCGTACCACTTTGTCCACCCATTACAACATATTCATGTAAAGTTGTTGAACCGCTTAAACCAACTTGAGACACCATGATTGAGCCTTTTCCAATTTTACAATTATGGGCAATATGTACCAAATTATCAATTCTAACCATATCTTCAATAATCGTACTTTGAAATACTGCCCTATCGATTGTACAGTTTGCACCAATCTCTACTTCGTTACCAATAATTACATTACCATTTTGATAAATTTTGATATGGGTTCCCGTTGTTTTATCTGTCGCAAATCCAAAACCGTCGCTTCCTATTACGGTTCCTGCATGAATGATACACTCTTTCCCAACTTTACAGTCTCTATATATAGTAACATTTGGATGGATAATCGTATTGTCTCCTATAGTGACGTTATCTCCTATAAAACTTCCTGCCATAATAGTACAGTTATTACCAATTTTGCTATTTTTACCCAAATAGACTTTAGGCATAATAGTAGAATTTTCTCCAATAATACAATCTTTACCGTCTCTTTCTATAATCTTTGGAGCAAATAGTTTACTTAAAACTGCCAGTTTTATATAAGGTTCGTCTACAACCAAAGCTACAGTGTTTTTAGGAACAAGTTCTTGAAACTCTTCTTTTACCAAAATAGCTGCAGCTTTGGTATTTTGAAGTTCATCTACATATTTTTTGTTTTCTAAAAATGAAACTTCGTTACTATTGGCATCTTGTAAAGTATTGAGTCCCGTAATATTTGTTTGACTATTGGATTTTATAGATAGTGTTTTACAAAGCTCGGATAGTTTCACGTTTTTTATCTCTCCATCGCTACAACACCGCTTCTTACAATTTCCAGCGGTTTATATTTTTGCACTATTTTTATAAAGTTTGCTATCCTTTTTGGATCATCTGTTGCCGAGATCACAACTGCTTCTTGTGTAACATTTTGAATAGCTCCGTTATATGCTTTTGCAATTACGTCGATATCACTTAAGTTTTGATCAACGGGTATTTTAATTAAAACAGTGTCTTTTTCAATCACATCGCTATGTTCCGTTACTTTTAACACGGGAACAAGTTTATTTAACTGCTTTACTATTTGATCGATAGTTCTAACACGTCCAACGGTAATAATAGTGATTCTTGAGTATTCACTCTCAGGAATTGGAGCTACGGTTAGACTATCGATATTATATCCTCTTGCAGAGAAAAGATCAACAATTCTACTTAAAACCGATTCTTTGTTGATTACGATGACTGAGAGAACTTCTCTTTTTTCGGTACTGTCGTAAAAATCTTTAAAATTATTCATTACTTCTCTCCTTTATCTTCTAAAAGAAGCATATCATCAAGGGCATGTCCGTTTGGAACCATAGGTAAAACCTCTTCTCGTCTATCGATTATAACTTCAATCATAGCAACTTTGTTGGAATCTACCGCATCTTTTAAAGCGATATCAAATTCTTCTTTTGTTTCAACTCTATAACCGACACCACCCATAGATTCGGCTAAAGCTTTAAAATCAGCCTGAACTTCAAGATTGGTTTCAGATAATCTATCTTCATAAAATCTTGTTTGCCACTGTCGTACCATACCAAGATAGTTATTATTTAAAATAATATTGATATGTGGTAAATTGTACCCGGTACAAGTGATGATTTCTTGAATATTCATCATAATAGACCCATCTCCTGTAAAGTTTACCGATATTTTATCAGGATTTGCTCTTTTAACACCCATTGCATAAGGAAGCCCTACCCCCATAGTTCCAAGTCCACCGCTTGTCATAAATTGTCTTGGATAATTAAAAGGATAAAACTGTGCCGTCCACATTTGATGTTGTCCAACATCCGTAGAGATTAGTGCATCGTCTCCCAATGTTTCCCCTACTCTTTTTATAACCCATTGAGGTTTTAACCTATCACTGTCTTCTTTGTATGTTAAAGGGTGCTCTTTTCTATACTCTTGTAATGTTTCAATCCAAGGTTGATAATCATTAAAATTGAAATCTTTTAGATGTTCTAGCAATTGTTTCATAACAACGGCAAGATCTCCAACGATAGGATAATTAGGTTTTACAATCTTTGCAATACTTGCAGGATCAATATCTACATGAACAATATGGGCATTTTTAGCAAATACATCCAATCTTCCTGTAACCCTGTCGTCAAATCTGGCACCAAGTGCTATAATCATATCAGTTTGGCTCATAGCCATATTTGCAGCATATTCTCCGTGCATCCCAAGCATTCCAAAAAGAAGCTTATCATCGCTTTTCATAATCCCTCTTGCCATCAATGTCTCTACAACAGGGATACCCGTAGTATGGGCAAACTCTCTTATCTCTTGATAACAGTTAGATAATACGGCACCTCCACCTACGTATAAAAGCGGTCTTTTTGATTCGCTGATATGTTTTAGTGCATTTTTAATCTGTCTTATATTCCCTTTTATTGTGGGTTTATAAGTTGGTAATTCAAACTCTTGGTCATAATTAAAATGAGCTAAATCTGCACTTACATCTTTAGGCAGGTCAATATGCACGGGACCAGGTCGTCCTGTTTTTGCAATATGAAATGCAATCTTTAAAACTCTTGTTAAATCTTGTATATCATTTACCAAAAAGTTGTGTTTTGTACACGATCTACTAATTCCCACTGCATCAATCTCTTGAAAAGCATCTGTTCCTATCACAGCCGTTGGAACTTGACCGCTTATTACGACCATAGGTATACTGTCCGTATAAGCTGTAGCCAAACCTGTAACGGCATTGGTAAACCCGGGACCACTTGTAACTATCGCAACTCCGACTTTTCCACTGCTTCTTGCATAAGAATCTGCTGCATGGACTGCAGCTTGTTCGTGTTTTGTAAGGATATGTTGAAAACTATCTTGTTTGTATATTTCATCATATACATTCATAATAGCACCGCCAGGATATCCGAATACTACCTCGGTACCTTCTCTTTTTAGTGCTTCAATCACAATTTGAGAACCTGTCAGTTGCTCTTTGGTATCACTTGAATGGTAACTCATATATTTGTCTCTTCCATCTATTTAATTTTTTAACTAAAATACGTGGATTTTACCTAAAAATATATTAAACATTAATGAAAATACAAGAATGACAAAGTAGCCAATTTTTAAAAAAAACTTAAATTTAATTAAATTTTAAGAAAAGATTATCATTAAATGTAGTATAATAGTTGTACAAAATGAAAAAGGAGGATCGTTATGGAACTAACAGGTGTAAATAATTCTTATGCTTCAAGTACAAACGATCTTGGTATTTTAAGACCGGATAGCACAAAGAGTATAGGAAAGAACGACACTCCCAAGTTTCTTAATGTGGATAAGATTGAGCCGATAAGCACTAGACAAAGTGCTTTTGCTACGGGTTTACAACATAGAGTAAGTACTTTATCAAACTTGGAGAGTCTAAAGAATAATATTGCAATACAGACAAAAATAGTCAGTAATTTTGAGAAAATGGTTGCAAGTGCGTTAAATAACGGTAATAATATAGATCATATACAGCCGGAAGTGCAGAGCCATATTAGTTCATTTAATGCAGTTTCAAACTCTTCTATTGAGAATATAAATAAGATTATAGAAGAGAAAGAAAGTGATAAAAGTAGAACCTATTTTGATGGAATCCTTGGTGCTAAACCATTAAGTGCAAAAGAGATACAAGAGGCTATCAATCAAAAAAAAGAGAGATTAGCACAACTTAATGAAGTGATTAATGATCAAATTATACAAACAACAAATGATGCAAAACAATCAATTGAGCAAGAAAAGTCGGTTTTTGAACAAAAAAGCTCGTTTGTAGTAAAAACTGATTTTCAACTTGAAAGCAAAACGTTTGAAATGGAAAACTTACAGGAACAATCCGGTTCTGTAGTTACTTCTCAAGCAAATGCACAAGTAAAAGAGACAGTTCCCCTGCTCTTAGCTTAGTTTACAATATAATCTTCTTATTTTCATACCGCACTTTAAGGGTGCGGTATTTTTATTTTAGAGTTTAAAAGATATCCTACAACAATCATAAGAATTAATACAATGTTCTCACTCACTATCAATTCAAAAACCCATCCCAAATAGATAACCCATAAAAGAATTGCTCCAAGAGGTGTAGGAACTCCCGTAAAGTATTTATCCACTCCACCGGCATCTGTATTGATATTAAACTGAATAAGTCGTCTAAGACCCGATATAACATAGTAGATAAAAGCAAATGCTACAAATGTCGTATTTAAAAAATAGATCTCTTTTGTATCTATAATTGCAAAATATATGAACAATGTAGGGACGATGACAAAAGATAAAAAATCTGCAAAAGAATCCAGCTGTACGCCAAACTCTGTGGATAGATTGTATTTTCTTGCCAATTTTCCATCAACTATATCAAATGCCCCTGCAACCCAAGCAAATAAAGCTGCTGCAAAAAAATTACCGTGGGTAATAAAATAGATAGCTAATATTCCGGCTGTTATATTAAAAAAAGTGGCTAAATTTGCAATATTAAAATGGCTGTGCTTATTAAATAAAAAACTCATAAGGTATATTGATTCCTTCCATATTCTTTTGATTGATACAGTTTTTTATCGGCAAGTTTATATATTTCGCTTCGACTTAAACCATAAATCTCTTTGTTGATGACAACAACACCCATAGAGAGTGTTAAAAAACCTGTTTTACTGGCACTGTGTTTTACTTTTTGTACTGCTATTGCACTTTGTAAAGAATTTAAACGTTTTTTTAATTCTTCTTTTGTCGTGTTAAAAATAATTATACCAAATTCTTCTCCGCCTAGTCTAAAAACATAATCGTATTCTTTGGCAAATAGTGTATCAAGTACGTGTGAAACTGTTTTGAGTGCTATATCCCCTGCATCATGACCGTAAGTATCATTGTATTGTTTAAAAAAATCTATATCGATCATAATAAAGGCACTTTCCCAATCGTTATCATAACTTATCGCCGTAGTTTCATCCATAATTGTATCAAAATATTTTCTATTATAAAGTCCCGTTAAAGCATCGGTAATAGAATCTGATTTATATTTATTCATCAAATATTCTACTTGATTGTAGTTTTTTACAAAGCTAACAACGCTTATAACAACAAACACGGCAGTAAATACTATAATAAATATTTGATTGTAAAAAAGGTAATTTCTTACACTGTCATATTTTTCCAAAAATTTTTTTCTTTGCAATGATGCAGAGGAAACTTCATATTGTATCAATAGATCAATTTGACTTGTTATGTAGTGATAAAACTGTACAGATGTATTTTTAAAAGATTTTTTGATCTGTTTATTTATTTTATTGACTACGGCTCTTTCTTGTTCCGTTTTATATTGAGAGTTATAATACTCCCAGTTTTCTAAAATTATTTTTTTACTTTTATCGTAGGATGTTTTATCATTTATGATATTTTTGTACTCTGCTTTTATTGTATGTAATCTGTGTACAGGGATAAAATTTCCAAAATAAATATTATCAATTTGTGCTTTCAACCTATCTATTTCGGAGGAGAATAAAAATGATATATAAAGTAAAGCAATTAAAACTATTATCGGTAAAGCAAAGAGTTTATAATTTATTTTCATAAAATTATTTCTTAATACCTTTTGAAAAATTAATTATATATTCTGCTATTTCGTCGAGGTGGCAGATATCTTTTACACCACCCATTTTTATAGCTTGTGCAGGCATACCAAAAACAACACAGCTTTCCTCATTTTGTGCAACGGTATAAGCACCGTTATCAAAAAGATTTTTCATACCGATAGCTCCATCATCACCCATTCCTGTCATAATAACTGCCATAGCACCGCCTCCTGCACTATTATTAAGCGATCTAAACAATATATCAACACTTGGTTTGTGCCTTGAAACTTTGTGTGCATCTAATAATTTTCCAACATAGTCTGAACCTTTTTTTTCTACAATTAAATGCATATTCCCAGGAGCAAGATAAGCACAACCTTTCTGTAAAACAGTAGTTTCCTGTAACTCCATCACATGAACGGCAGAACTGGTATTAAGTCTTTGTGCAAATGAACTGGAAAATCCATACGGTATATGCTGGGTAATAACGATTGGAGGAAGATTATCGGGAAGTTTTTCAAACACTTTTAAAAGAGACTCCACTCCTCCAGTGGAGGAACCTATAGCGATGATTTTAGCTCCCGGCATCAATGACGGTTTATTTGGTATAATCTCATCCGGATGAAGTTTTTTCTCTACTAAACCACCGGATAGATCTACCTTTCTTATTTGTTGTTCTAACGGTTTTATCGGTTTTGGTTTTTTTAAAGTATATTTATCCAATAAAAATGTAAGGTTTAATAAACTCTCTTTTATCCTATCGCCAAAAGAAAGCATAGATTCCCCTAATTCCGGTTTTGGTACAAAACCTACAGCACCATCATCAAAAATATCACTTCCTCGAACACTTTCTCCTGAAATAACAACTGCAGGCATAGGATGCAGTTTCATAATATTTCTTAAAAATGTTACACCGTCCATTTTAGGCATATTAATATCTATTGTTACAAGATCGGGTTCAAATTGTTTGATTTTTTCTCTAGCATCATAAGCATCCGACGCGGTAGCTACCACCTCAAAATCTTCAAGTCTATTTACAAAATCACTTATAACTTTTCTCATTGATATTGAATCATCTACAACAAGTACCGTATACATTAATCCGTCCTAACATACATTAAAAAAATTCCATTTCCATAGTATCTGTTTTTTCATCTTCTTCAAAAATACCGGTACCGCTGACGTATTCAGATGTTGCAGGTTTTCTAATAGAAAGTTCACTTTGTAATTTTCTCTCTTGGTCAGCAACTTTATTTGAAGTGGTTTTATTATCGACATTTCTAATAAATGTCTCAAAATTATTTGTCATCAATATAACTCTACCTTCATTTCCTCTTGTATGGTTTGAAAGTATTCTAAATCCCTCCGATTGACAAAAAGTATTGGCAAACTCTACATTTCTATGACCTATACTATTAAGTGTAGGACCTAAATTCATGATATCTGCACCGCCTGAAATTTTAGCTGCCATATTTTCTTTTCTACAACCAAGCTTATACATTTCGTTAAGCATCGCTTCAACAGAATATAAACCATATTTCATATCTTCATTTGAATTATCTGTTGCAGGTAATAAAAAATGATTCATCCCTTTTATTTTTCTCACTTTATCATAAAACATAATTGCAACACAAGAGCCTAGAAGGGTTTTAAAAGCTACATTATCAGCATCATTAACAACGGCAAATTCTCCACCTATAATAGTATGTGTCGGCATCCCTTTGACAACTTGGGTAATCTTAGAAACAGATATTTTTTCTATAGCACCATCTTTATGTCCAACGGTTATCATACTATAAATCCTTAACCTTCACATATATATTTTGCCCAACTCGTTTTGTGTAGTTAATCAAATCATGAGGATTTTCAGAATGCCCTATATAAAGCGTCCCGTCAATTTTCAATAAATGAAAAAGTTTTTTTAAAATTTCATTTTGGTCTTCAACACTAAAATAGATCAGGACATTTCTACAAAATATAACATCAAATTGATGTGGTTCAAATGGATATTTTTTATCATTTAAATTCATTCGAGAAAATGTAATCATCCGTTTAAGATCATCATTGACTTTTATCAATATCTCATCGCCTGTTAGGTTTTTTTGAACTCTTCTTTTAAAATATTTTTGAGGTTTAATCCATGAAGGAAACTCTTTTGAACTTTTTTGAAATCTATAAATACCGTTTGCCGCTTGTTGTAAAACATCGGTATCAATATCTGTTGCAATAATGGATGCCTTCATGGTTGGATCATATTCTTTAACAGTCATCGCCATGGAATACGGCTCCTCTCCGGTAGATGCTGCCGAGCAATACATCTTAATCTCTTTATTGTTTTTAGAAAACTCCGGTAAAACTCTACTTTTAAGATCTTCAAAATGAAAATCCTCTCTAAAAAAGTGTGTTTTATTCGTAGTAAATGTATTAATAAACTCCGTAGCAAATTCACCATTCTCAACTCTATTTAAAAGTTCTTCAATATCATCACCTTGATAACCCGTATTTCTTTTGAGTTTTTCAAGACGATTGCTAATCATAATCTCTTTATTGTCAGACAGGGTAATCCCCGTTAAAGAGTACAATAGGGACTTAACCCTATCGTAAAGGTGTTTTTTATCCTTCATTAGAGTTTTTTACGATGCGGCTAAAGTGTTGTTTTCTTGTTCTTTTAAGCCTAACTGCTCTGATTTCTTTTGTGCTTCAATAATTCCCATAACATCCAAAATTAATCCGATACTACCGTCTCCTCTAACTGTTGCAGCACCAATACCTTCAACACTTCTAAAGTTTTTATCCAACGGTTTTACAACAACTTGGTGTTGGTGTAAGAATTCATCGATAAATACTGCTACTTTCACATTACCTGATTTTACCACTATAAGCATACCCTCTTCAAGTTTTGTATGTTTCGATTCAATACCAAAAAGTTGATGTAGTCTTACAACAGGTATAAACTCTTCTCGAAGCATAAGAAGGTCTTGCGTACCGTCTCCGATTCTTTTAATCATTTCCGAAGTAGGTTGCAAGGATTCTACGATTGAACTTAGCGGTAAAATATATTTGATGTCTCCAACTGCAATATCCAACCCGTCAAGAATAGCAAGTGTAAGAGGAAGCATAATGGTAATTGTTGTTCCAACACCCAATTCCGTATCAAGATCAATCACTCCGCCAAGTTTGGTAATGTTTGTTTTAACAACGTCCATCCCAACACCACGACCTGAGATATCTGTAATTTGATCTGCCGTACTTACACCAGCTCCAAAAACAAGCATCGCTTTTTCATTTGCCGACATTGAAGATAATTGTTGATCATCAATTAATCCGTTATCAAGTGCTTTTTGAGCTACTCTATCACCGTCAATTCCCTTACCGTCATCTTTAATAGTAATAATCATTTGACCGTTAGCTTGTTCTGCAGAGATAAGAATAGTTCCTGTTTCAGATTTTCCTGCTGCCGTTCTATCTTCAGGCATTTCAATACCATGGTCTAGTGAGTTTCTAATAATATGCATTAATGGATCGGTAAGACCTTCAATCATCGCCTTATCAATCTCAACACTATCCCCTTCATGTTTAAATTCAATTTTCTTTTTAAGTTTTTTAGAAATATCTCTTACAACTTTAGGGAATTTAGAATAGATAGATTCCATTGGTACCATACGGATACTCATAATTGAATCTTGCATATCTCGAATATGACGCTCTAGAAGCTCAAGTCTTTCTAATACAGAATTTCTTACCTTATTCTCTTTAATCGTTGTACCGTATTGTGTAAGCATTGCATTGGTAATAACCAAATCTCCGACATTATTCATAAGAAGATCGATTTTATCAAGATTTACTCTGATAGTACTTGCTGCTGCTTTTTTAGCAGGTGCCTCTTTTTTAGCAGATTCTTTGGCTGCTGCAGGTTTACTTGCCGCTGCTACCGGTTTTGCTTCGGCAGGTTTTTCTTCTTGTGAAACCGGTTGATTTGGTTCAATAGAAGCTTCTGGTGTAATTTGTCCTGCTTCATCAAAAAATCCAAAATTTTCCTCTTCGGAAGATCCGTTTGCAATACCATTTTCTTGTTCATCGTCGGCAAAAAATCCCCAAGCACCACTTGAAGATTTTGTAGTTGTCGGAGTATTTGTAGCTTCAGCAGGTGCTACTTCTTGAGTTTGTATCGGTTCAGAAGATGTTTCAGAAATAGGAGCCGCTGCAGTTCCATCCATATAACCCCTAATTGTTGTAAGAAGCTCGGAAGTCATCTCCGTAAACTTCTCTTTATCCATCTGCTCATCACATTCTAATTGTAAAATTTCTTTCATAACATCTAAAGCATCGATAAGAGTTCCTGCCATTTCCGGAATAAACTCCATCTCATGGTTTCTAAGTTTATCCATCATATTTTCAACATCATGGGTAAATTCTGCAAAAAATGCCAATTCAACAGAAGCACCACTTCCTTTAAGTGTATGAACATCCCTAAAAAGCTGTCCCATTTCATCATCTGTCAAGGTTCCATTATTTTCTGCTTCTAATAATACACCATCTGCCGATTCAAACAATTCCTCAGCTTCCTCAAGAAACATCTCTCTATACATTGAAATATCAAATCCAGACATTTTACACCCTTTTTATTTTTTTATATTTTTGATTACTGTTTACTTAGTACAATATTAACTGCTTTTAACAATTGATCCGGTACAAAAGGTTTCACTATCCACCCCGTAGCACCCGCGGCTTTCCCTTTTGTTTTCATCTCATCACTTCTTTCTGTTGTTAAAACCAAAATAGGTGTTGAACCGTAATCAGGTATTTTACGTAACTCTTCAATATACGTCAGCCCATCCATATTTGGCATATTGATATCCGTAATGATCAAATCAAACTTAGTAGATTTGGCTTTTTCAAGACCGTCCACACCATCTACGGCCTCAATAACATCACTATAACCACCCTCATTTAATGCGTAAGACAACATATCACGAAGCATAGTAGAGTCATCTACAATCAATACTTTCATTCATATTCCTTCAATCAAAATTATAAACTAATCTATACTTTAAATAACTATAACTAAAGTTAGTTTAAACTAATCTAAAAAAATAACCTTATAAATTAGCAGAAATAAGTTCTATCCTGTCTTTAGAGACTTTAAGAACTTTTACAGCAATATTATCACCTTCACTTAATACATCTCTGACATTGTTTACCCGTTTTTTTGATATTTTAGAGATATGTAACAATCCCTCGCCCCCTTTAGGCAACTCGATAAAAGCTCCAAAATCTGCTATTCTAACAACTTTACCCTCCAAGGTCTCTTCTTCTTTGTAAAGCTTTTCAAAATCTATAGTTTCTTTTTTTTGAAAAGATTTTGCATTGGAAGATATGTTTTTTACATGTTCTACAGCCCCTAGAATATTATCTTTATCATCTCCGGTTATTTTTACCGTTCCCGTACCTTTATCAAGATCGATAGAGACATTCCATTTCTCTATAATCTCTTTAATAACAGAACCTGCTTTACCGATAACTGCCAAAACTTTACTTGGGTCTATATTGAATTGTTCTATTAAAGGGAGTGCTTCGCTAGGTATAATTTGTTGCGCCTCTTGTTCCATAATATCAAGAATATGAACTCTTCCCTCTTTTGCCTGTTCTAACGCCTCTTTTAATACCTCTAAAGAGATACCTCCAAGCTTAATATCCATTTGTAATGCAGTGATACCCTCTTTTGTCCCTGCAACTTTAAAATCCATATCTCCGTCATGATCTTCAAGTCCCATAATATCGGTTAAAATAACATGCTGATTCTCTCCAAATACTCCACCCATTGCAACACCTGCAATCAATGAGTGTATAGGGATACCGGCAGCTTTCAGTGCCATCGAACCTCCACATACCGTTGCCATAGAAGAGCTTCCGTTTGATTCAAAAATCTCAGATACCAATCGAATAGTTTCTCCATAATCTTTATCGATCGAAGCTTCCAATGCTCTTTTGGCAAGATTCCCATGCCCCAGTTCTCTTCTACTTACTCCAAAAACAGGTTTTGCTTCTCCTACACTAAATCCGGGAAAATTATAATGTACCATAAAATTTTCATTTTGGACCTCTTTTGATGTTAATGTTTCATACATTTGTGCATCTTTATTATTCCCCAATGTCGCCACAACCAAAGCTTGTGTTTCCCCTCGTGTAAAAAGGCAGCTGCTATGGGCACTTGGCAAAATATTTGTTTCTATCGAAATTGGTCGAACCTCTTTTGATGTCCTTCCATCAGCCCGGATATTTTTGTCTATAATCAGCGATCTTACTATCTCTTTTTTCACTATTTCCACTGCTTCTACCAGTTCGTCAAGTTCTATATCTTCTTGTGGTAAATCGTCACTTTGTAATATCTCTTTAGCCAACTCTTTTAAACCGTTGAATCTCTCTTTTTTTGCCATCACTTTAATAGCTTCTTCAATCTTATCCCGGTAATTATCCTTTACATACGCAATAATATCCGTATCGATCATTGAAGCAGATAATTCAACATGAACACTCTCTTGCTTTGCAAATTCAAAACTTTTCATATATGTGATACTTGAATCGCTAATAGCTTTTGAAGCTAATGAAATTGCCTCTAACAGCTCTTCTTCTCCTATATCATTCATTTGATGGATTTTAGCAAAACTTTCAATATCGACTTCAACCATTTGTGTCGAAGCCAATGAACGCATCTCTATCATCAAAAGATCACTTTTTGTCCCGGCAACATAAAGATCTAGTGTAGACTCTTCCATTTGAGACAATGAGGGATTAATGACAAGTTCATCATCAATTTTTCCGACTCTAACAGCACTTACCGATTCATCAATCGGTATATTTGAAATATAAAGAGCCGCCGATGCTGCATTGAGTGCCAATACTTGTAAATCGGCTTCATTATCAACGCTAAGAACCATTACCGTTATTGTCGTAGGATAGTTATATCCTTTTGGGAATAATGGTCTTAAGCTTCTATCGATAATTCTTGAAGTTAATGTTTCAAAATCATTTGGTTTCCCTTCCCTTTTTATAAAGCCTCCCGCAAACTTTGCAGCTGCATAAGTTTTTTCAATATATTGCACGGTTAAAGGGGTAAAATCCTCTTCTACCGGAGCATCAAATTCCGAAACTACCGTAGCCATCAAAACTGTATTTCCTACAGTTAATAAAACTGATCCGTTACTTTGTTTTGCAACTTTTCCAAATTCAAAAATCTCTTTTTGATTATATAATTCTAATTCACATATTGTTGACATTTTTTTCCTTTTTATATTCTTGTTGTAATTTTTCTATCTCTTCAAATTCCACTTCATCAAGATTTTCATAATAAAAATCTATTGAAACAAAATGCGGAGGTGCTTGTACATAGTATAGATCATCCGCAATTGTTTCTATATCGTTAATTGTAGCTTCTGGTAATACCGGAACGGCAACGCAGATTGATTTGGCTTTTTTATTGATTACAGATTTAATACAAGCCATCATGGTTAAACCTGTATTTAATCCCTCATCAACAATCAAAACATTTTTATTTGTTAAGCTTGTAACATTTTTATTTGCTCTATATTTTCTTTTAAAATCTTGAATATCGTTTAAATAAACATCATTGGCTTCTTGGTAAATACTTTCTAATTGCAGATCAAATGCTTTCATAAGCTCCTCATGTATAACTATCTCTTTTGTTTCTGTAATGATAGCTATTTCACATTCATTATTTTTTCTTGTATATACTTTTTCGGTAAAGAAATAATCAAACTCAGCTGAGAGTTTTTTAGATAATTCCAATGCAATGGGAACACCACCCGCGGAAATAGCCAAAATAATCCAATCTTCCGTAATCATATTTGCTGAAGGTAAAATATCGTAAAGCCTTTGAAAAGCTTCTTTACGATCTTTAAATACTAAATTGTCAATTTTCATTTCTCATCCTAATCTCTTTTGTAGGTTTGTTGCAAATTAAAAAGTTGTTTTAGATTAAACTCAAGATAAACAATATGTTGTCTATCCGTAGAGTTATCAAGAGTATCCGTAGCTACAACGGAATTAACATATTTTAAGTTTAATGCCCAACATTTTTTATCTATTCCGAAAATATATTCTTTTTTTCTTGTTAAATCATTGCTTAAATCTTTTTCTTCCCTATAGGCTATAGAGTAATTATTATCAAAATTAAATCCTATAGTATACACTAGGTCTTCTTGATTATCAAGGGTTGTTTTATTTTTATTATACTTGTAATAAGTATTAAAATACACTTGATCATAAGTAAAGTCCAAAGTAGTACTTGAAGATACAATTTTATTTAGTTCATGGGAATATGTAGTATCGTTATTTAGTTTAAATTTTCCAAAACTCAACCGTATATTTTGAGCTAGTTCATCTTTTTCAAAGCTGTCTGAGAGGTTATTATGTGTATACAATTGAGAGATTTTATAATTGACCAATTGCTCCAAGGTGTCTTTATCGTACAATGAACTGTTTAAGGCAAGTTCTATAGTTTCATTGAGCCTTGTTGCAGGAAATGCGGAGAGTTCATTATCTTCTGAATTGATTGAGTAAAGATCCCCTTTTTCTTGTATCTCCTCAGGCTTTTTATATGCTGCGCTTAAATTAATTGTATGTAAATAGTTTTCATAAGGTTTAATTAAATTTGTTTGAACTTTTCCAAAATGTGTCAATGACGCATATTTCCCGTCAGTATATCTAGGATTATTTTTCTGATAATCAATTTGAAGTAAGTTTAACTCTTCTCCTAAAGAAAATTCTAAATAATCATCAAAAAGACTATTTGTATAGGTAACTGGAATTGTTAAATCGGTAGTATTCGCATTGAGTCCGTCATGCCTACTTTGTCTATGATAATCAACATCAAAAGAGTATGTGAGACTATTTAAAAATAGACTATTGGAATATTTATGTAAATTGATTTTCGGCAAAGTTTGTAATATATCATCGCTATCATCTTGCGATAAATCTTTAATTTTACTAAACTCTATATCTCCGTAGTAGCTATTCGTGTTATAATAATATCTAATCAAAGACTCTATTGTTTTATCGCTTACTATAGCAATATCGTCATTATACTTAGTGGTTTGATAATCGATATCGTTGATATCAATCAAATCAATTTTTAAACCGTCACTGTGATCATCTTTTGAAAATAGTTTTGTTCTATCATATTTTATATTCCATCCATCATGCCTTTTGTTGGTAAGCTTTTGTTTTTCATAGTAGCTGTCTTTTTCATAAAAGGCTCCAAAATTGGCTTCTAAATTTGAATAAAGAGAGTCTGCATAACGTAAATTTGTCTCATATCCATAACCTCTATTGTGTCTAATGTGCGGAATAAACTCCAAATCAAAATCTATAGTAGGAGCATAATAAAAAGGTTGCGCATAAAGAATACCCTCATCGCTGGAATAACCAACTGTAGGAGGCAACAAACCGCTTCTTCTTGTTTTATCCGTTGAAAAGCCAAAATAAGGGGTGTAAAGAACAGGCACACCTTTGATAAATAATGTGGTATTATAAGTATTAAGCCATTTCTCTTTTGCATCATAATCACCGCTTGTAAATCCTATATTCCAAGCAGGATCTATACAATCACAACTTGAAAGGGTCGAGTTTTCAAAGAAATGGATATCCCCTTTTGATTCGGTCTCTTTGACATTAAACCAAATTTTACTCTTCTCGTCAATCATCAATAAAGGTTTGCTGGATTTTAAATCTTTTACGTTATCAATAAATAAATATTTACTAAAACTTGTACTTTGTCCATCTTGCACTACGGTAACTTCTCCAAAAAGTTCCATGGTAGATTTATTTCTATCGTAAATTAATTTATCCGCAGTGATATAATAATTTGGAGAATAAACAATAACGTCATTTGTAGCGGTAATAACATTGTTCTGCATAGAAATATTTTTTGAGATGATATCTAAATTTTGTTCGCCTTGAAAAGATTCTGCCAATATAAAAGTAGTAAAACAGCCGATAAAAAAAATAATTCTAAGCATTTACAACCAATGTTTTCCCAAATTTATCGTGAAAAGTTTGCCTCGAATCTGTAAAAAATGCCATTATAAACCCTATATACAGCAACATTTCACTTACAATTCTACCTGCAGATCTAACTGCACTGTTTATCAAACTTACTCGCCCAAAATCATCAAAATCGATCACTCTAATTTTAACAATCAATTTACCTACAGTTGCTCCGTAATACCAAACAAAAAAAGTTTGATAGATAAATTTGATAAAAACAATTTGGAAAAATGCACTATTCATAATACCCATTACCGCTATCAAATCGCCTCCGGATGCACTAATCACATCCCAAAGCATTACGGCAACTAACAAGGTAATAGAAAGATCATCGATAATAAAAGCTATCGTCCTAGCCCCCATTGATGCTAATTGCAAATCATCGTTGCTATTTGTCGTTTCTTGTTTGTTATCCATCTATATACTTTATTGTGCCAATGCTTGATATGCTATATCTGTTCTACATTTTTTCCCTGCAAAATGAACCTGACCGCAAAGTGCATATGCTCTATCTCTTGCACTTTGAATCGTATCTCCAAAACCTACACAAAGAAGAACTCTTCCCCCTGTAGCAAGAAGAGTATCGCCCTCTTTGGCAACCCCTGCATAAGAGATATGAGAATTAGCTGCAAGTTCATCATCATAAATTTCATCCACAATTATCTCTGCGGGTTCACTTGAACTATATGGGTAGTTTCTACTTGCCATTACAACTGCAACACCATATTCATTTTTAATTTTTATATCCAATTTATCAAGTTGCTTTGTTGCCCCTTTGTAAAAAAGCTCACTAGGAGGTGTTTCAAGTAAAGGCATAAGTATTTCACACTCAGGATCACCGAATCTTACGTTATATTCCAAAATTATAGGTTCTCCATCAACCACCATAACACCGATAAAAAGTACACCCTCAAAAGGAGCACCCTCTTTTTTCATACCTTCCAGCGTTGGTTTAATAACACGCTCTTCAACTTTTTTATAAATAGCATCGTTTACTAAAGGTGTTGGAGCATACGCACCCATACCACCGGTATTTGGACCCGTATCACCGTCCCCTACCCTTTTATGATCTTGTGCAGCAGGAAGAACTTTATAGTTTTCTCCATCGCAAATTGCAAAGATAGAAAGTTCATATCCGTCTAAATATTCTTCTACAATTACTTGAGTTCCTGCTTCTCCAAAACTTTCGCCGGTAAGCATACCTCTAACTGCCTTTTTGGCTTCATCTTTTGTTGTGGCAATTATTACACCTTTCCCTGCACAAAGCCCGTCAGCCTTTACTACAATCGGTGTCCGTTGCATATTGTCTATAAAATCAAAAGCTTCATTCTCTTTATCCGTTTCGATAAATGCTGCAGTTGGAATATTATATTTTTTAAGTATATTTTTCATATACACTTTAGAGCCTTCAAGCTGAGCTGCAGCTTTACTTGGTCCAAAAATGGTCAATCCATGTTCTTTAAAAATATCGACAACACCTTCAACCAGAGGTTGTTCAGGTCCTACAATCGTAAGCTCAATATCATTGTCTTTTGCCCAAAGTGCCAGTTCGTTATAATCTTTTATATTTATATTTGTCCCTAACTTTTCCGTCGCTCCGTTACCTGGACAAAAAGTTATATGATGCTCATTTTCCTCTTTTGAGATAGCAAGTCCTATAGAGTATTCTCTTCCACCGCTACCTAAAATCAATATATTCATTTATATTACTCTCCATATATTTTATCGGTTTGTTTAAGGGTAATATTCTAGCTAAATACAACTAAAAACTTATTAAAATAATCAAATAGCAGTTATAATAAAAAGATATAAATAATTTTCTAAAGGATATTTTGAGAATCATACAATGTAATTATTGTTTTTAGTAAAGAATTAAAATCAAGATAGCCGTTAACCTTAAGGTGGCCCTAAAAGCCAAAGTGCTGCGTTTAAGAATGCGACTTTAGGAGCATCACTGCCATCTCTGCCCAAGAGTGGTAAGTGCTTCACACCACCGCAGTTACAATTAACCGCATAAAAACAGTATCGGACCCAATAAATAAAGGTATATCCCGAACTATCCAGATTCCTAATTGTAACAATAGTTTAATTAAAATAGTTATAATTTAAGACTTTTTTTATATCTAAAAAATCAAGTTGATAGCTGGTTTTAAAAATATAGTGAAAATATTTTGTCTCAGATGCCGTGAAGCCTTTTGGATCTTTGTTTGAAACCACTAATGTTTCATCTTTTATCTCAAGCTTTTTCAAACTTCCACCGTTAAGTTTAATATAATAGATAAACTCAAAACTCTTTTTATTTTTTTCAATCGTAACAATAACCTGATCGTCTTTTATCTGTGTAATAGGTATATCTTCACTAATAGTAAAAACTTTTAGATACTGTAAAAGCTCCACAAAATGAGTTGAATTTAGATGTCCTATGTACATTTTGGAAAATATGTCAAAATAATGGTTCAACTTTTTGGAATTTAAAAATTTAAAATCTACTATTTGTTCTTTATTTTCCCTTGATTTTTTAAGTATCCAGCTTAATGTTTCAAAGTATTTAAACGGAGCTGTTTTTATATTTTTTGCATGAACAAGCTTTTTATCGTTATATTTTTGAAATTTCAGGGTATTTTTCTTTGAAATATTATAGATAAGTTTTTGAATTAGATCTTCATTCTCAAAAGGCTTTGTAACCCAAACAGTGCAATATTCGGGAAATACACTTGTTCCAAGTGCCCCTTCACTAAGTATGATAAGGGATTTTACTTTAAGTTTTGGAAAAAGTACTTGTAAAAGTGCATGTTTCTTTTTGAGTCTTTTTCTTAAACTGGCAGTAGTTTTTACAATGGTACTTTCTACAAAATAAACCGACTCTTTTGTAAAAAACAACGCATCAAACTCAGTAATATCTTTATATCCCGCTTTATATACTATTTGTTGATTTTTATCTATCATCAAACCGTTTTTAAAATTTTCCTTTATATTTTGATGGGGACCTTTTAAAATAAATTTTTCAATTTTTTTATTTTCAATTGCATATTGCAAAAGAAGTTCATACACGACATTTTCATAAACCTCTCCTATAAAACTACTATATGTACTTATATAGTGGGGATCTTCTTTATCAATATTATTTATTTGCAACTTTTTTAAATATTTACTATGATATTTGTAAAAAAATAAATTACTACTGTTTTTGAGATACAAATTTTTTATATCATTTGATATATATGGAAATTTTTCTTTAGACATAAGGTCGATAGTATCCAAAACTCCCTTAATTCAGCGTAATTCTACTATAAGTGGTATTTAGGTACAATGTAAGACATTTTTTATGAGAAAATAAAGGATTATCATGGGGACTGATAGAAATATAATAAACGAAGAGTTTAAAAACAAAGAAGAGATAGATACACATAAATCCGATAAACATAAACCGGATAATTTTGATAGAAAAAGACAAAAAATGAAAGAGAAAGGAAAAAAGGTACAAATCTGGGTTAAAAAAGACACTCTTGAATATGAAAAAGAATTAACACAGCTCCAAATCGAACTGTTAAAATTTCAAAACTATGTAAAAGAGGTGGGACTTAAAGTACTTATGATTTTTGAAGGAAGAGATGCAGCAGGGAAAGGCGGTACTATTAAAAGGATAACCGAGCATCTTAATCCAAGGGGTGCAAGGGTTGTTGCTCTTGGAAAACCGAGTGACACGGAAAAAACCCAATGGTATTTCCAAAGATATGCGGAACACTTACCAAGTGCGGGAGAGATTGTACTATTTGATAGAAGTTGGTACAATAGAGGCGGTGTTGAACCTGTAATGGGATTTTGCAGTCCTGAAGAGCATCACGAATTTTTAAGAGAAGTTCCACAATTTGAAGAGATGTTGGCAAAATCGGGAATTACCCTTTTTAAATTTTATTTTTCCGTTTCAAAAAAAGAACAAGCAAGAAGATTTGACAAAAGGGAAACCGATCCTTTGAAACAATATAAATTAAGTCCGGTAGATAAAGAGTCTCAAAAACTTTGGGATAAATATACAATTGCTAAATTTTCTATGCTTATGGCATCAAATACGGATACTTGTCCTTGGACGATAATTAGAAGCGATAATAAGAAAAAAGCACGGATAAATTGTATTAAACATATTTTAAACAGAGTTGATTATCCAGATCAAATACCTCCAAAAAATAATATAGAAGATCCTGAAATCGTAGTCAGTGGAAAAGAGGAAATTAAAGTCATGGAATCTAAAAACTCTTTTGCAAAGGTACTATAATGAATTTAAATGATTTTGAACGGACAAAATACACAGGTCTTTATAAAACAAAAGAAACCCACCCTACTTTTGGGAAAAAATATTTGGCAAGATTTCAATTAAATAAAAAAAGATATATGAAAGTACTTGGTTACGATAAAGCGGATAATTTAACCGATATTAAAGCTTTTGGGCTTTTAGAGGAGTATAAAAAGAGCCTCTCCAAAGGACTAAGCACTACAAAAGCTGCAAAGGTTATCACAAAACAAAATACTACAAAACCTATTAAAAAAGAGGCCATAGCAGCTATTAAAAAAACTGATTCTAAAACAGCTGCCAAAATAAAAAAGCTTGAAGAGGAAAACAAATTTTTTAAAGAGCTTTTAGGGGATTATACATTTGTTGATCTTGAAACATTGCAATTTGGTATCCAAAAAATTTACGATAATGCCCAACTACAGCAGTATCAAATTGAGCTTATTAAGATGCAAAATTACCTTGAAAAAACAGGGAAAAAGATGATTATTCTTTTTGAAGGTCGTGATGCATCTGGAAAAGGTGGAGCTATTAGACGGATGACAAGATATATGAATGCTCGTCATTATAGAATCGTAGCGCTTGGAAAACCAACTGAAACCCAAAAAGGGCAATGGTTTTTTCAGAAATATATCGAACATTTTCCAACGGGTGGAGAAGTGGTGCTGTTTGACAGGTCATGGTACAATAGAGCAATGGTGGAGCCTGTTTTTGGTTTTTGTACAGAGCACCAATATGAGATTTTTATGGAAGATGTTGTAAATTTTGAACATGATCTGGTACGTCAGGATATTATTCTGGTCAAGCTTTACTTCTCTGTTTCAAAAGCAGAACAATTAGCACGTTTTGAGATCAGAAAAACAAATCCTTTAAAACAATGGAAATTAAGCGAAGTTGATCTCCAAGCACAAGATTTATGGGATGAGTTTAGCGAGAAAAAATACGAGATGCTAAAACGTACCCATTCACGAAGTGCCCCTTGGAATATCGTAAGAAGTGATGATAAACATCTTGCACGTATGGAAGCAATTAAAATAGTACTTAACAGTGTGGATTATGATGATAGAAACTATTCCCTTGATTTTGAACCAAATGATGATATTAACATCTCTGTTCAAAAAGAGTTATCACGTATGAGAAAACGAAAAGATTACTAATTGGCATTAATCGATTTACAAAAAATAAATAAACAATATGACATCAAAGTTATATTAAAAGATGTAGACTTTACTCTTCTTGAAGGGCAGAGAGTTGCCGTGATTGGACAAAATGGTCAGGGCAAATCTACGTTAATGAAAATTATTACAGGTGCCGTAGAACCAGATAGCGGCGATATGGCTATTGATAAATCTCTTAAAATAGAGATGTTGGAACAACAGCCGAAATTTAGCGATAATTTAACGGTAAGAGATGCTATAGAAGAACAGTTAGTTGAACTTAAATCAGCACAAAAAGAGTATGATGAAATCTCAACAAAACTTAGCACAGACTATGAGAATAAGGAACTTATCAATAAACAAGCCGAACTCACTACATATTTGGACCATCACAATGCTTGGGATTTGGACAACAAGGTTGAAAGGGTTTTACAAGAATTTGGCCTTAAAGAGTTTGAAAAAAGTCAAGTAACTCTTTTAAGCGGTGGAGAACAGCGTCGTGTAGGACTTGCGGGATTGCTACTAAAAAAACCTGATGTATTGCTTTTGGATGAGCCAACAAATCATCTTGATGTATATATGGTAGAATTTTTAGAGCAAATTCTTTTAAAAGAAAAGTTTACCCTTTTATTTATTTCTCACGATAGATATTTTATCGATAATATTGCTACAAGTATTGTTGAAATTGAAAACGGCGAGTTACGAAAGTTTGATGGCGGTTATACAAGATATCTTGAGGCAAAACAAAATATCTTGCAAAATATGCAAAAAGAGCATGAAAATCTAGTGCGTCAGCTTAGAGCCGAAGCACACTGGATGCAGCACGGTGTAACTGCTAGAAGAAAAAGAAACGAGCGTAGAAAAGCTGAATATTTTGAGCTTAAAAAACAGGTAAAAAGTAATCCGGGAAAAATAAAAAAGATGGCTTTGGATCTTGAAAGGGAACAAAAAGCATTTAAAGGGGAAAATGTCTTAAATAAAAAGAAGATGCTTTTTGAACTTGACAATATCTCTAAAATGCTTGGAAATAAACGGCTTATCAGCGATTTTACCACAAGAATTTTACAACGTGATACTATAGCAATAGTTGGACCAAACGGTGCTGGAAAGTCTACCATTTTAAAGATACTTCTAGGGCGTATGGATATAGACAGCGGTAAAATCAAACAAGGGGATTTCAAAATAGGGTATTTTGATCAACACAGAGAGATGCTGGATGATTCAAAGACCATTATGCACACTTTTTGTCCAAACGGCGGGGATAGAGTTGAATTAAGCGACGGACGAAATATGCACGTATTTGGATATCTTAAAAACTTTTTGTTTCCCAAAGAATATCTTGATAAAAAAGTGGGAGTTTTAAGCGGTGGAGAGAAAAATAGAATTGCATTAGCACTTTTATTTACTAAAAAATATGATGTATTGATTATGGATGAGCCTACAAATGACCTTGATATTCCTACTATTAATATTCTTGAGGAATATTTACAAAATTTTCAGGGTGCCCTGCTTTTTGTAAGTCATGATAGATATTTTGTAGATAAGATTGCCAAAAAACTTTTTGTATTTACAGGCAATGGTCATATTATGGAAAGTTATCAACCTTATACTGAATATCTTGAGATAGAAAAAGAGATTAAAGAGCTTGGAGAACTAGAACGTGAAACTGTAATAGAGCAAAATAATTTCCAAGAAACAACACAAATAAAAAAACAAACCAAGCTTTCTTATAAAGACCAAAGAGAATATGATATGCTGCCAAACGAAATTGAAGAGCTTGAACTTAAAATTGAAGAGTTAAACAACTGTGTAATGGATCCTAAATGCTATGAACAAAAAGGTCTTGTAGCGGTAAGTGAAGAATTGGATAATGCAAATAAACTTTATGAACAAAAAGTAGAAAGATTCTTGGAACTTGAAGAGATACAAGAGAGTTTTGATTAAAGATATTTTTGATAAAATTCGCCAAAGATAAAAAGAGGATAGAGATATATTGAATAATAAATTTGAATATACAACCATAAGTGATGAATGTATCAAGTGTGGTAAATGTAAACCTGTTTGTACTATTTTTAACGTAAATCAAGATGAAACAACATCTCCTAGGGGATTTATTGACCTTCTTGGTGCCTATAAAAGAGATGAATTAGAACTTGATAAGAGCGCTAAAGATATTTTTGAGAGTTGTTTTTTATGTACCAATTGTGTTGAAGTATGTCCAAATGATCTACCTACAGATATGATAATTGAACAAGTAAGAAGTGATATTGCTAAAAAATATGGTATTGCCTGGTACAAAAGAGCTTTCTTCTTCCTTTTAAGACATAGAAAAATCATGGACTTTATGGCAAAACTTGGATGGGTTTTTCAAACATGTGGATTAAAGATAAACCATCAAAATCAAAGTGGAAAATTAAGACTTAATCTTCCAATTGAAATGATACAAGACAGAAGTCTCCCTTTTGCGGATAGAAAATCATTTTTAAATACATACCCTGAAAATATTATAAATAAAAAAGATAAAGACTTAACACTTAACACTACGCACTTAACATCAAAAAATCGTGTAGCGATTTTTATAGGATGTATGGGAAATTATGCTTACACCAATATTGGGAAATCCCTTTTAAAAATTTTAGAAAAATTAGAAATTGACGCTTTTATTCCCAAAAAACAAAAATGTTGCGGTGCTCCTGCATATTTTACTGGAGATTTTGATACGGTTGATTATCTTATCAAACAAAATATTGAATACTTTGAAACTTTTATTGATGATGTAGATGCTATTATAGTCCCCGAAGCAACTTGTAGTGCTATGATAAATACCGATTGGGAGCACTTCTTACACGACCAGCCTGAATGGAAACAAAGAGCCAAAAAAATTGCACCAAAGGTACAACTTGCAACTAAATGGCTTGAAAACAATACAAAACTAGTTGAACTATTGGCTGCAAACGGCAAAAAAATGGAGGAGATTGTAACCTATCATGATCCTTGCCATGCTAAAAAGATGCAAGGGGTATTTAAAGAACCAAGAAATCTCATAGAACAAAATTATCAAATAGATGAGATGAGTGATCCAAACGAGTGTTGCGGTTTTGGAGGGGTTACTATGCAAAGTGAAAAATATAGCTTTGCAAAAGCGGTCGGAGTAAAAAAAGCTGCTATGATAAATAAAACCAAAGCAAATATAGTAAGTGCCGAGTGTAGTGCCTGTCGAATGCAAATTACCGATTCGCTGGGAAGAAGCGATTCGGAGGTAATATTTAAAAATCCTATAGAACTCATAGCAGAGGCATTGAAGGATTAAAATGGAGTGGTGGCAAAATATCTATAGTAATTTTGACCCTGTTGCTTTTAATCTATTTGGAATAGCCGTTCATTGGTACGGAATAATGTATGCCCTAGCACTTATTAGTGCAATTGCAGCAGCCCACTGGATTATCAAAAAGGATAATCTTCCTATTACAAAAGATCAGTTAGACAGCTATATATGGTGGGTAGAATTAGGGGTCATTTTAGGTGCAAGAATCGGTTATATAGTCTTTTACGATCCTTATACCGTATACTATCTGAGCCATCCTTGGCAGATTTTCAATCCTTTTAACTCCCAAGGAGATTTTATAGGAATTTCCGGTATGAGTTACCACGGTGCAGTTATAGGATTTATATTGACATCTTACCTTTGGTCTAAAAAATATAAAATCTCTTTTTATTTTATTACCGATATTGCCGTGATTGCTATTCCATTTGGATATATCTTCGGACGGATTGGAAACTTTTTAAATAAAGAGCTTGTGGGTCGAGTAACAGATCAGCCTTGGGGAATCTATGTAGATGGAGTTTTAAGACATCCTTCGGCACTTTATGAAGCTGTATTGGAAGGATTAATTGTTTTTCTAATCATCTACTTTTTACGCCGTAAAAAAGCATTTGACGGGCAGTTGGCAATTTTATATGTGATTTTTTATTCTATCGGAAGAATCATATCGGAACTTTTTAGACAACCCGATATTCAACTTGGATTTTTACTTGGAACACAGTGGCTTACTATGGGAATACTTATCTCTGCAGTATTCGCAGTATTGTGCTCCATACTCTATGTAAAAGTATTAAAAAACAAAACTAAAAATTAAGGGGCACCTCAATTTTTCACTTCGGGGTCATCTATATACCCCATTTTTATAGCTTCCTCTTCAATCTTCGTCTTTAACAGATCTAATCTCCAGTTATGCCTTGAAGCAAAAACTTCAATCTCTTTTTCTCTTTCCTCTTTTGAAAGAAATACATAGATTCTTTTCAAAAAAAGTTTCGGTATCTGAATTGCTATGAGTTGAAAATAATTCTCCTTACAACTTCTTGAGCAAAATGCTTTACTCATAGCTATTTTTTTCTTGCAGAACGGACAGTGCGACATACTTTATTTTCCTTTTTTTATTTTTTTACTGGAACCAATTTATAATAGTTTGCATTTGTAACATCTTGCATATATTTAGGATCTGTCTCATGCAACGCAATGATTTGGATCTCTTGACCGTACAAGAGCCATCCTTTTGTTTCATGATCTTCTAATACACCCAATGAGAACATCTCAACAAGTTCATCTTTTGATACTATTTGTTCTTCCATCTTTTTCTTCCAACTTTTTTCTATTTATTTCGGAGTATCTATTTGATACCCTTTAGATGAGCTGTTTCTAATAATATTGTAATAAGTTTTATTTCTTATTTTATTTATTACGTTTCTCATAGTAAATATACTCATCTTTTTCTCTTTCCAAACTTTCTGCTTAATCTCTTCGTAATTTATAATCCTATCACTGTTATCAAGCAGTAATTTTAATACCTGAAACTCAAATTTTGTAAAAGAGATCTCACCAAAATTATCATAGAACCGCTCCCTATAGGCATCGTAATAAATATCTTGATCTAAACAAATTTTATCTACCCTTTTTGACTGGTTCAATGCCATCGTAATAGATATCTTAAGCTGATCTATATCATTTGGAGTAGTTATTATCGTATAAGCTCCCGCATTGATACATTCCGCTACACTTTTTTCATCAGGAGATTCAAGAATTACTATCTTTGGTAAAAGAGGTTTTAAAACTCTTACTTCATTCATAATCTCAAACGAACCCGTAAAGCTGTAATCAATTATCATAATGTCAAAACCGGTTTGAAATATCTCACTATTAAATTGATCAGAGCAAACAATATCTTTTACGTCATTGGTTAAAGATTCAACACTACTTTTAATATTATCATTTTTTGTTATACATAAAATGGTAGCATTGCTTAATTTTCGCAATTTTTTAATCATGTTAGCCTCATAATATAAGTATTTGGTGTAATTGTATCAAAAAAAATTATTTTTGTCAAAAGTGAATTATTTAAACTCTTATTTTACTAAAACTATTTAAGTTCCGACCAATTATTTCCAATAGAAACACCCACTTTTAGAGGAACTTCCAATTTATATATATTTTCCATAATATCTACTAATTCGCCACTGAGTTGCTCCACATACTGTTCCTCTATCTCAAAAATAAGTTCATCGTGAATCTGTAAAATCATCTTTACAGATTGATTATTTTTATATTTGAGTTCTATTTTATTCATAGAAAGTTTTATAAGATCAGCCGCACTTCCTTGAAAAACGGTATTTACCGATTCCCTTTGATAGGTAGCTTGCATCATACCATTTGCATTTTCAAAATCAAATCTTCTTTTTCTACCGGTCAATGTTTTTACATAGCCGTGCTCCATAGCACTTTGTTCAATACTTTGAAGATATTCCCTAACAGTAGAAAAACTTTCAAAATAGCTGTCAATATACCCTTTTGCCTCTTTAGCAGGAATCCCCAGCTGCTCCCCTAGTTTTCGACTTCCCATACCGTAAAGAAGTCCAAAGTTGATTGACTTTGCAATATTTCTTTTACTTTTTGCTTCCTCTTCTCCAAATATTTTAATTGCTGTCTGCAAATGAATATCATGATCTTCGTTAAACGCTTGAAGCAGATCAGGGTCTTTGCTATAATGAGCCAAAAGTCTAAGTTCAATTTGCGAATAATCGATACCTACAAGTTTACACCCCTGTGAAGCTACAAATGCTCTTCGTATCTCTCTCCCTGCTTCACTTCGCACAGGTATATTTTGGAGATTTGGATTTTTTGAACTAAGTCGGCCCGTTGCGGTTCCGGTTTGTAAAAATGAAGTATATACTTTATGCTCTTTATCTTTTAGTGCCAAATCCAACAGAGGTTCAATATAGGTTGAATGCAGTTTAAAAGACTCTCTATATTCCAATAGTTTAGGAACTACAGGATGCTCCTCTTTTAACTTTACAAGTACACTTTCATTAGTACTATATCCTGTTTTTGTTTTCTTTGGAGGCGTTAGTTTTAAATTTTCAAAAAGTACTACTGCCAATTGTTTCGTGGAATTTATATTAAACTCCTCCCCCGCTAAAGTGTAAATCTGCCCGGTAAGATCGGCTAAATGGTTTTTACTTTTTATTTGAAGTTGTTGTAAGAATTCCGTATCAATTGTAACTCCTCTATTTTCCATAGAACTTAATACTTCTATAAAAGGAAATTCTATCCTTTTTGCTATCTGTATAAGATACTCTTCATCGTTGCTTTTAAACTCTTCTAATATCTTTTGATAAAGTTTTAAAGTGATAAAAGCATCCTCTGCTGCATATTTACACGCATCTTCCAGAGAAACATTTGAAAAGTTTTCCCCTTTTTTTACCACATCTTTATAGGCAATGGTTTTATAACCGTTTAATAATCTATCGGCAAGTTTATCCATCCCAACCGCTTTATCGCTATCAAGCAGCCATCCCATAATCATAGTATCGGCAAAAAGTTTTAAATTTATCGCAAAGTTATTTCGTATAATTTGCATATCATATTTAAAGTTTTGAAGAATAAGTTTGTGTTTATTGAGAGCTTCAATAGCTACTTTTACATCCTCTTTTTTTACCTGTTCCCCAACACCAAGATAAAAATGGGCTATCGGTACATAATAAGCTTTCTCAGCTTCATAGCAAAAAGAAAACCCGACAATATCAGCATCTTTTGTATCTATAGAAGTTGTCTCCGTATCAAAAGCGACAATAGAATCTTTTGGAATGGAAGATATTACATCATTTAATTTTTCTTTAGAATCGAGTAAAATATATTCACACTCTAATTTTTCCTCTTTTTTTTCAACTATTTTACTTGCATCATACCCTTTAGGGATTTCAGTTTTATAGTTTAGTCCCTCTTTGTGCACCTTTTCTATGATTCTATTCATATCAAGTTCAATCAATTGATCGGCAATTTTTAAGATAGGATTCTCTTTAGGTAAGTGCAAAGACTCAAGATCATCCACATCTTCTATACAATGGGCATCGTTATGAAGAGTTACAAGCTGTTTACTTACATAAGCCATATCTTTCCCCTCTTCTAAAAGCTTTTTCCATCTTGGCTTTTCAACTTTGTCCAAATTGGCATATATACCATCTAGTGTATCAAATTGCTGTATTAAAGCCATAGCGGTCTTTGCCCCTACACCTTTAACTCCGGGAACATTATCGGCACTGTCTCCAAGAAGAGATTGATAATCTACAAACTGTTTGGGATAGACACCGTATTTTTCAAAACACTCCGCGTGGGATACAACCTTTTTTTTCATAGGATCAAACATATAAATATCGCCGTCGATAAGCTGGTACAAATCTTTATCGTGACTTACGATCCGTACATTTAAACCCCTCTCATGGGCATCACGAGCCAAAGAAGCGATAATATCATCCGCTTCATAGTTTGCTTTACTCGCTGTTTTAAATCCCATCTTTTCAATAAAATCGATAGCAACCGGAAGTTGTGCTTTTAAATCCTCAGGAGCATCAGGACGGTGTGCTTTATATTCGGGATATATCTCATTTCTAAAAGTATCTCCTTTGGAATCAAGTGCAAATACCAAATAATCCGTTTCAAAATCTTTTCCGATACCGCTTACAAAGTTCATAAAACCTGTGAGCATCCCCGTGGGAAAACCTGTTTTAGACTTTAACGGCGGCAATGCAAAATAGCTTCTAAACAAAAATCCAAAAGTATCTATTATCGTAAGTGTTTTTTTATCGTTATTCATTCTATTTTATCCTTGTTATGTTTCATCTTGTTTAGACTTTGATTCTTCAAGTTTATCTATCAATTTTTGAGACACCTGTTCCTCTACCATTTTAAGTTTTGCCAGTTTATCTCTTAAAACTGCAAGGTCTTTTGAGTTAGGTACAATATACGGAGTTATGATTATTGCTAAATTCACTTTATCATTTATATCATACTCATTTTTAAAAAGCTCTCCAAATATTGGAATATCTCCAAAAAAAGGCACTTTATCTTCTATACTTTCAATCTTATTTTTAATCAATCCACCCAATATAACACTTTGGCCGTTCCCGACAATAGCAGTTGTTATAACCTCTTTTTTATTGGTTGAGGGGGTACCGTCGTTTGCCAAATCGGTCTCTTTCATATCTTCTATTTTTGTATTAATCGCTAAAGTTACTTTATTATCATTAGAGATTCTAGGACTTACACTAAGACGTAATCCTATATCTTCCCTTTGAAAATTAGTCGTTGTGGTAGTTCCAACGGTCGTTCCCGTTACAACCGATCGTGTTTCTCCAACATAAATTGAGCTTTGTTTGTTATTAATACAAAGTATTGAGGGTTCACTTACTATATCTAAAGCTTTTTGCTGCTTTAAAAGATTGATTGCAATACCAAGGGAGAGTGAATCTTTAATAGCCCCTACTCCAAAACCATACCCGCTTAATTCGGTTAATGTAAGTGGACTAACGCTACTAGCCCCATTCAAAGCGGAAGAAAAGGTTAAAATATTGGCACTATTGGAAGAAAAACCGTTAAGCCCGTATTTTAATCCTAAATTTTTTGTCCGTATCTCACTTATCTCAATTATCTTTGCTTGTACATAAACCTGCTGTTGCACAATATCTAGTTTACTTATAAGTTTTTTAATCTCACTAATATCATTTTGAAGACCTATAAGAATAATAGAATTGCTTTTATCATCCATAGAGATAGTTGGTTTTGTATCTGATTTTTTATAATAGTTGTCGTTAAATGTTTGTTGTAAAATATTAAAAATATTTTTCGCTTCCACATTTTTTATATTTACAACATCAATCTGTTTAAAATTTTTACTCTTTGTAGAGTTTTTTTTCCTTATTTTTATAAACTCTTTTGTAACCTCTAAGCTATAGCCCTTAGAATCAAGATCATCTTTTAAAATATTTAAAAGGGTATTTTCGTCTATATTTCCATTTGAGATATAATGAACTTCCCCTGAGATATTTTCTTCAAAATAGATACTTTTATTTAAAGATTTTGAGACAATTTTAATAAAATTCCCTGTTGAGAGATTATTAAAATCGATATTGATATTTTTTGCAAAACTAAAAGAGAAAAAGAGCAATAAAGAGATAATAACTCTACTCATCGTATCTTCTTTATTACTTGGTTGTTTATTTTATAGATCTTTGATGAACCGGTGTTTTGAAATCCCTGCTTTGTTAAAACTACTATATCGCTATTTTGAACAGCAAAATCTTCATCAAACTCTTTTTGTGTAATATTTGCAGAAGTTGAATAAAGGATATGAAATTTTTTTAAAAAATTTTGATGCACGTCATCCTTTGCAACTACACGAAACGAATCCCCGTTTGGATAGATGAATGTTGTCTTTTGGGAGTTTCGCACCTTTTTTTTAAATTTACCAGGTACTCGTGTATAGTTTTGCAAAATTTTAAAATCCTGCACCGCTCTTAATATTTTTTGTTCAGAATCTCTTTTTTTAATTTTGGATAGCGTTAAAGAATCGTTTGATAAAAAACCAACCGTAGTATCGGTTTGAGTTAAATATACCTTATTGCTATCCAAAACTTATCTTAACTTAAAAACTCTTGTATCGATTTAGGAGCCAGTGCATCTTTATCTTTTTGTGCTTCAATCGCTTCAAGTGATGCTAAAGCCCCAGCAACAGTCGTAAAATATGGAACATTCATCCTAAGAACCGTTCTTCTAATCTGCTCACCGTCATCTTTAGAAGATTCTTTCCCGTCACTTGTATTAAGAGCCATTACAATCTCTTCATTCATAAGATTATCAACGATATTTGGTCTCCCCTCACTCACTTTTAAAACTTTTTCACATGGAATACCTGCTTCGTCTATCGTGTTGTAAGTACCGCCTGTGGCAATAATATCAAATCCAAGTTCCACAAGTCCCGATGCAATCTGAGGAGCAAACTCTTTATCAAGATCGGCTAAAGAGATAAATATTTTTCCACCACAATCAGGTAAAAAGTTCTTGGCAGCTTGTTGTGATTTTGCAAATGCTTTTCCAAAATCACTACTTATCCCCATAACTTCCCCCGTAGATTTCATCTCAGGTCCAAGAAGCAGGTCGGCTCCACTTAATTTATTAAACGGGAATACCGCTTCTTTAACTGCAACATGATTTTTAAGCATAGGTACTAAAAGATTTGGAATCTCTGGATTTGTAATATTTACAATTTTTCCATTTTTATCATATACTTTTAAAGCATCTCGCAAAGATTCTCCCCACATAACCCTTGTAGCAACTTTTGCCATAGGGATACCCGTAGCTTTTGATACAAAAGGGACAGTTCTACTTGCTCTTGGATTTACCTCGATTAGATAGATTTTTCCTTGATGAATTGCATATTGGGTATTCATAAGTCCTTTTACACCAAGGTTCAGTGCCATAGCTTTTGTTTTTTCTTCAACTTCTTTAATAAGCTCAGGTGCAATAGAGATAGGAGGAAGCGAACAAGCAGAATCCCCAGAATGGATTCCCGCCTCTTCAATATGCTGCATAATTCCACCGATATATACATCGGTACCGTCACAGATACAATCTACATCAAGCTCTACTGCACGATCTAAAAATTTATCAATAAGTACAGGAGCATCATTTGATACAGATACTGCTTCTGCCATATACTCTTTTAGCTCATCATCATTATAAACAATTTTCATACCACGTCCGCCAAGTACAAATGATGGTCGTACAAGTATAGGATAAGTAACTTTATTAGCAATCTCTAATGCCTCGTCAAGTGTAACTGCCGTACCGTTTGGCGGCTGTAAAAGTCCCGCTTTTTCAACAAATGTCATAAACTTGTCTCTATCTTCTGCCAAGTCAATAGTTGCAGCACTTGTTCCTATTATTTTTCCGCCAAAATCATGAATTGCATTTGCAAGTTTTAACGGTGTTTGTCCGCCAAAATGTACAATAATTCCATCAGGTTGTTCCGCTTCTATTACACTTCTTACATGTTCTAAATCAATTGGTTCAAAATACAGTACATCTGATGTATCGTAATCTGTTGAAACTGTTTCAGGGTTACAGTTGTACATAATTGTTCGTATCCCCATCTCATTTAATGCAAATGAAGCGTGACAACAACAGTAATCAAACTCAATCCCCTGCCCGATTCTATTTGGTCCACCACCGATAATAAGTACTTTACTCTCCGCACAGCTTGTATCCCGTACAGGAAGTCCTGCTGTGATATTTGTAGTTGAATAAAGATATGGTGTAAGTGCTTTAAATTCAGCCGCACAGGTATCAACTTCATTATACTCAAGATTTATACCCAATGATTTTCTGGCATTATAAACTTCCGATTCACCACTTCCAATAAGTTTAGCAATCATTTGATCACTAAATCCATCTGTTTTAGCTTGTCGTAAAAGCTCTTTGTCACTTAACACTTCAAGCTTAGCACTTAGCACTTTTTGTTCCATATCATGAATTTGTCTAAATTGATCTAAAAACCATGGATCAACTTTACACATTTCAAAAATCTCATCATTGCTAAGACCTGCTCTCATCCCTTGCATAAGATATAAGAATCTGTCGCTATTAGGACGTCTTATCTCTTTTTTAATTGTCTCAAGATCAGCTTCAATTGAATCAAATCCTACAAGCCCTGTTTCAAGTGAACAAAGTGCTTTTTGGAAAGACTCTTTAAATGTTCGACCGATCGCCATCGCTTCACCCACGGACTTCATCCCTGTTGTAAGTGTAGATTCTGCTTTAGGAAATTTCTCAAAAGTAAATCTTGGAGTTTTTGTAACAACATAATCAATTACAGGTTCAAACGATGCCGCAGTTCCGGTAATATCATTTGTAATCTCATCAAGTGTAAATCCAACGGCTAAAAGTGTCGCAACTTTTGCGATAGGATACCCTGTAGCTTTAGATGCAAGTGCAGAAGATCTTGAAACCCTTGGATTCATCTCGATTACAATCATTCTTCCTGTATTTGGACAGATAGAAAACTGTACATTTGATCCACCCGTATCAACCCCTATTTCTCTTAGAATTGCGAAAGAGGCATTTCTCATATTTTGATATTCTTTGTCTGTAAGTGTAAGCGCAGGAGCCACAGTGATACTATCCCCTGTATGAACCCCCATCGGGTCTACATTTTCAATAGAACATACGATGATACAGTTATCTTTTTTATCTCTGATAACTTCCATCTCATACTCTTTCCAACCAAGCATAGACTCCATAATCTCAATCTCATTAATTGGACTTGCATCGATCCCCTCTTTTGCCAGTTTCTTAAACTCTTCCATATTGTAAGCAACACCGCTTCCACCACCTGCAAGGGTAAATGATGCACGTGAAATTACGGGAAATCCAATCTCTTTAGCTTTTTCAATTGCTTCATCAACCGTATAAGCATTGGCACTTTTAGGTAAATCCATACCGATTTTTATCATCGCTTCGTTAAAAAGGTGTCTATCTTCCCCTTTTTTAATAGCATCGGGATGCGCTCCAAGAAACTCAACTCCCTCAAGCATCCCCTTATCATACATAGAAGTTGCAACGTTAAGTGCTGTTTGTCCACCCATTGTAGGTAAGATAGCATCGATATTCTCTTTTTTGATAATTTGAGCAACCATATCCTCGGTAATCGGTTCAATATACGTCTTATCCGCAAACTCCGGATCGGTCATAATAGTAGCGGGATTTGAATTGATTAAAACAACCCTGTATCCCAACTCTTTTAATGTTTTTGTAGCTTGTGTCCCCGAGTAGTCAAACTCACACGCTTGACCGATAACGATAGGACCAGAACCGATAAGTAAAATAGACTGAATATCTTCTCTTTTTGGCATTCAATAGTTCCTTCAAATATGTGTTAAAAATTTGACGATTGTAGCTTAAAAATGCTTACAATTTGGTTAGAGTTTTTTTATTTTAAAATGGTAATAATTTTTATTCAGTGCTTCGATTTGATAATAGATTAATCTATCTTATACTACTATATAGTTCATGAAAAACTATCCACATATTTTAGCTGTTGTTTACATCATTGTTTTAGCCCTATCTGCTATTAATCCACATGGTTACGATATTTGGTTTGTAGAAATTTTTCCAATAGCCGTTATCTTTTTTACACTTGTTTTTACCTATAAATATTTTCAGTTTTCAAATATCGCATACTCTTTTATGATGGTTCTTTTGATTTTACACACCATAGGAGCACACTACACCTTTGCAAATGTTCCTTTTGGATATATAACCGAATTATTTAATTTTGAAAGAAACCATTTTGATAGAATGGCACATTTTAGTGTCGGATTTTACGCTTATCCTATGGCTGAATTTTTACTTAAAAAAAATCTTGCAACTTTTAAAACTGCTCTCTTTTTTGCACTGTTTTTTATAATGTCGGTTGCCGGAGCTTACGAGATTATCGAGTGGTGGTTTGCAGTTGCCGAGGGTGGTGATGTAGGAATTGAATTCTTAGGGTCTCAAGGGGATGTTTGGGATGCCCAAAAAGATATGTTGGCAGATACACTTGGTGCAATCTTTTCTTTAATTGTTTTTTATTTTATAAATAAAAATAGCTATTTTGAAAGCCCTGAACCCAACTCCAAAAGATAAGGTTTTATAGCATATTTACCCTCTACAACCTCTTTTATTGTTTTAAAAAAGAATTTATCATTTTGAAATACAATTACCTCTTTGGCAGGATGGCTTAAAAGTCTATCAATACCTAAAGAGACATATTCAAATGCCATCAACCTATCGTATACACTAGGGCTTCCTCCCCTTTGAATGTGTCCAAGAACCATTGTACGTGCTTCAAATCCAAGTTCATTTTCAATCCATTTTTCTATTTTATTGGTATCTCCGGTTCCCTCACTTACTATTGCTATAAGATAAATTCTTCCATTTTCAATTTGTTTTTTTAATTTTTCTCCTAATGAATCTAAATCATATTCAATTTCAGGGATAATACAAATCTCCGCTCCACTTGTAAGTGCTGAAATTAGAGCCAAATATCCACAGTCTCTCCCCATCGTTTCAATTACAAAAGCTCTTTTAAAAGAGGAGGATGTATCTCGTATATCATCAAGTGCGTGTTTGATAACATTAAGTGCTGTATCAACACCAAGGCAATACTCCGTTCCTGCTATGTCGTTATCAATTGTAGATGGAACGCCAACAAAAGAGAGATCAAATTCTTCGGCAAATTTATTCATCCCTCTAAAGCTACCGTCTCCCCCTAATACAATAAGTTTATTGATATTATATTTTTGAAGATTTTGATATGCTTGTTCTCTATACTCTTTTTCGCGAAATCTTTTAGAACGTGAAGTTCTAATAACTGTACCGCCCAAATGAATAATTCCCGCTACATTTTCATGGGTTGCTTTTTTGATATTCCCGTCAATCAACCCTTCATAACCATCATATACCAAATAAGGCTCTAAGCCCATTTCATAAGAATAATCAACAAATTTCTTTATCGCAGGATTCATCCCCGCACTATCGCCACCTGAACTTATTATTGCAATTGAACCCATTATAGACCTTTCATATTGTTTCTTAAAAAAAGTATACTACATAATTAAATAAAAGCTACTTTGATGTACAATACTCGACTTATATTTTTTTAAAGGTTGCCTATGGCTTTTTACACCTCTTACGGTGCAGCTGAAGAAGTAACAGGTTCTTGCCACTTACTTCAGATTAATAATATCAATATTTTGATAGATTGCGGAATGTTTCAAGGGGAAGAAAGTGAATTAAATTTTGAGCCTTTTAGATTTGATCCTTCTAAAATAGATTATCTTATAGTTACCCATGCACACTTAGATCATATAGGGAGAATTCCACTTTTGGTTAAAGAGGGCTTTAATGGTACCATTATTACGACAAAAGCTACCTATTCGATTGCACAACTTATGTTACACAATGCTGCAGGAATTTTAGAGAGCAAACCTAAAATACTCTATACCCGTGAAGATGTAGAACCTGCACTTAATCTATTTACACAATTTTTGGAATCCGACAATTCATTGACTCTTGCAAAAGGTATTAAAATAACTTTTAAAAATGCAGGACATATCTTAGGTTCGGTTAGTGTCAAAATAGAATTTCAAGAAGATGATATGGAAAAAAGTATTGTCTTTTCTGGAGATATCGGACAAAGTCATAGAATTATCACTTCACCGATAGAATTGTGGGATAAAGCCAATTATGTTTTTATAGAATCAACCTATGGACTAAGTTTGCACGAAGATATCGATATTTCTATTGAAAGTTTTCAAGAGCAAATCATTGAAACATTACAAAAAGGTGGAACGGTTGTGATACCTTCGTTTGCATTAGAACGTACTCAAGAGATACTCTATCTTCTTAAAAATATGAAAAATGATAAATTACTTGAAGATATTCCTGTCTTTCTTGATTCTCCGTTGGCTATCAATGTTACAAAAACTTTTACAAAATTTCCCGAACTTTTTAATGATGAGATTCAAAAAATTCTCAAACGTGGAGAAAATCCTTTTGGATTTGAGGGACTTACATATACTTACACAAAAGAGGAATCTCAACAAATAAATAGTGTAAAAGGTGCCAAGATAATTATTGCAGGAAGCGGTATGTGTGAAGGTGGTCGTGTGAATTACCATCTTGTACGCTATTTGCAAGATGAAAACTCCATGGCACTTTTTGTAGGCTATCAAGTAACTTCTACTTTGGGAAGAAAAATTACAGAAGGAAATAACAGTGTAAAAATTCTAGGTACACAACTATCTGTAAAAGCCAAGATTGGTAATGTAGCAGGTTTTTCGGCTCACGCCGATCAAAAAGAGCTTTTAGAATGGATAGATGCTATTGAAGATATCTATTGTGTTTATCTTATCCACGGTGATGTACCGCAACTTGAAATGTTAAAAAGTAAAGTAAAAAAAGAACTGCATGAAAAAGCACACATAGTAAAGATAAACGAAAGGATTTATATATGAGAGATATGGAAAAAAATTTTTTAGATAATAAAAACAAAGAAAAAGATTTATGGCGAATGTTTAAAGTTATTAGTGATTTTACCGATGTGTATGATGAGCTTAGTACACTGCCTCCTGCCGTTTCTATTTTTGGAAGTGCCAGAACTCCGGAAGATCACGAGTGTTATACCACAACAGTGGAAATCTCAAAAAGACTTTCCGATGAAGGATATGCAATTATCACGGGTGGCGGCGGCGGTATTATGGAAGCTGGGAATAAAGGTGCTAAGATATCGGTAGGACTTAATATCGAACTGCCTCAAGAACAAAAGCAAAATCCTTTTGTAACGATACCGCTTCGATTTCGTTACTTTTTTACAAGAAAAGTGAGTTTTTTAAAATATTCTGTTGCATTTATTGTTATGCCGGGAGGTTTTGGTACATTAGATGAGCTTTCAGAAGCTTTATGTTTGGTTCAAACTGAACGGATTGGGAATTTTCCTATAATACTTTTTGGGAAAGAATTTTTTGAACCTTTGGAAAAATTTTTCCAAACGATGTTGGAACACCAATATATAAGTGATGAAGATTTAAACCGTTATCTTATAACAGACAGTATCGATGAAGCTATCGAATATATCAAACAAAACAGCTTGGATACATCCCATTTTAATAAAAGAAGAGCCGACGATTAATCCGTCGGTAATCCAAATTTTTGCAGTTGATACTCCCCTGTTTCATCATAATAACAATAATATAAAAAATCTTTTTTAATCGGTAATCCCGCTAAATAACGCAAAGCAATATTTGCCTGTAATGACGCAATCTGCATCACAATCGGTGCTGCTATGCCATCTGGTTTATGATCGCTTACGTTAAACACAGATCCGAAAGAGGATTTATCAAAAAAACACACCTGTCCATGAAAAGACTCTACACTTCCATAGAGCCAAGGGATATTTTGCTCTTTGGCAAACTTATCGATTTTTTCCCTTATGGGCAAGTTGTCCGTGGCATCAATGATAAGATCATAATAGTCATAGGTATGGCTAAAGGATTCAAAGTCCATATCAAAACTTTGCACATTGATAAAAGGGGACCTGCTTTTTATATGACGTTGTAACACTTCACACTTAGAAAGCCCCTCTTCCCCGGTAGAAAATGCAATTTGTCTGTGAATATTATGCAGACTAATCTCGTCAAAATCAACCAAATCAATATATCCTATACCGCTGCTTCCAAGAGCTACTGCAATGGAACATCCTAACCCGCCTGAGCCTATTATAGCTATTTTCTTACTTTGTAAATCAGCTTGAGTCTCTTCTCCCCACAGCTGAACCTGTCTATGAAAATAATCTTTTGCTTCACTTGTTAATTGTTCATTATGTATACTTTTTTTCATAGTAAAATTCTATCTTATTTATGTTAAAATAACTTATGTTAGATTTAAATATACAAATAGAAGAGTTAATAGAACAAAAAGCACCCGATTTTGAAATAGCCAAAGCGATAAGAAATAAAATCAAGTCATATCTTGGATCTTTAGATGAAATTTATTCAAGCTCAAGCGGGAAAGACTTTTTTGTAAAACATACGAAAACAATCGATGGATTTATTAAAATAATTTACAAATACCTTTTACGAAAACACTTTGGCTCATACCTGCCGATGAGTAACTCCATCCCTATCACGATTATTGCTCTTGGAAGCTATGGAAGAGAACAGTTGTGTATCTATAGTGATATAGATATTATGATACTTTACGATGAAACAAACGGATATAATTTAAAGCCTATTATGGAAGAGTTTATGACCCTTTCTTGGGATAGTGGCTTAAAACTTGGAAGTAGAGTTCATGATGTCAAAGAGATAGAAGAAGGTGTAAAAGAAGATATCACTATCAAAACATCGATACTTGAATCAAGAATGATTTACGGTTCAAAACATTTATGGTACAAATATCAAAATCATCTTATCAATATTAGACACTACCAACAAAAAGAATTTGTGCTCGAAAAACTTGAAGAACATAAACAAAGACTCAAAAAGAATCCCCTTGTGATGCAGCCGAATATTAAAGACGGTTATGGAGGGATGAGAGAATCTAATATGATGTTTTGGTTAGCTACTATTACTTATGGAGTGTCAAGTACGAAAGATTTGATTGGAAAACTTTTTAGTGAAGAGGAGTACAAACAATACAGAAGTGCTTTGGAGTATATTTTTACGGTAAGAAATGCCCTGCATCTTTGTGCAAAAAAGAAATTAGATATTGTTACTTTTGATATACTCCCTGAAATCAGTGAAAAACTCCGCTTTACGGGAACCACAAGATTGACAAAAGAGAGACAATGTATCTCAAAGCTTTTTGATTCATTGCATATTGTCCATAATTTCAGTTCGCTGATTGTAAAACAGATATCAAGACAATATCTTTACAATCCTGCTAACTTTAGCTTTTTACAGCAATCACGTTTTGAAAAAAACCTTTATATATGTAATAATACCGTGTATATTTCATACTTTGCAAAACCAAAACGCTTGAATAATTTTTTAAAAGAGCTTATCTCTTTACCTAATTATGTAAAAAAATTTGATGTTTCTTATATAAACTATGCTTCAAAAACTTTACTTCCCCAAACAATGAATCAAGTCACAAGAAACCTTATAAACACACTTTTACAAAGAAACAATCTTTATCCTATCATCTCTTTTTTACGAAAATCCAATCTTCTTGTGGAGATAATCCCCACTTTTAAAAAGATCATTAATCAACCTCAATTTGACGGATACCATAAGCATCCGGTGGATATTCACAGTATTAGAACGTTGTATCATATACAAAATATTCATGATCCTTTTGTGGAAAAAATGTATGAAAATCTCACATACAATCAAAAATATCTTGTAAAACTTGCCGCTCTTTTTCATGACTGTGGAAAAGGGAGAGGAAAAGATCATCATATCGTAGGGGAAAATCTTTTTAAAAAGTTTGCAGCTTCTATCGGTATGAACAGTGAAAATATCACTATCGTATCAACACTTGTAAGATATCATAATATGATGACAAAGGTTGCCACAACAGAAGATATCTACTCACAAAATACTATTTTAGCATTTGCGGGGATTATCCCTACAAAAGAGACCCTTGATCTGCTATTTATTTTAACCTACGCAGATATTAACTCTGTGGATCAAAAATATTACAAAAGCTCAACTTCGGCACTTTTAAAAGAGTTGTACCTTCAAACCTTACCTGCATATGACAATAAAGAACTACTCAAAGTAAGTACAAGAAGAGCAGCAAAAGAAAACACCATACAAAAGCATAAACTCTTTAATGAACTAAAACCTCTTGTTAAAAAGAAAATTTTAAAT
>JBNKLC010000019.1:0-13051 GCA_050292155.1 Arcobacteraceae bacterium | reverse complement strand
ATGTGTCATCCTCCACGCGGCGTTGCTGCATCAGGGTTTCCCCCATTGTGCAATATTCCCCACTGCTGCCTCCCGTAGGAGTCTGGACCGTGTCTCAGTTCCAGTGTGACTGATCATCCTCTCAAACCAGTTAAGCGTCATTGTCTTGGTAAGCCATTACCTCACCAACTAACTGATACTGTACAGGCCGATCTTGGAGCTATAAATATTTCCCTTGCAAACTTATGTTTTAAAGGCATATAGGGTTTTAGCAGTCGTTTCCAACTGTTATCCCCTTCTCCAAGGCACATTACCTATATATTACTCACCCGTGCGCCACTTAGCTGACAATTTTAGCAAGCTAAAATCCGTTCTCGTTCGACTTGCATGTGTTAAGCACGCCGCCAGCGTTCACTCTGAGCCAGGATCAAACTCTCCATAATAATTACCGCAACTTAACAGATGTTAAGTTACTATTTATGAATCAAATGATTCTGACTTTTAGTATTACTAAAAATCTTATTTTTAGTTTAGTTCATCAAGAACTAAAACTCTTATTTTTAGACGAAGCTCATTCTATCTAGTTTATAAAAATTACTCTTTACAAACTTAAATGATTTTCTTATTTATTAACATTATATTTTTTTAAATAACTCTTACTCTTTCTCTGAGTTTATACTTTTCATATGCCCCTCAGTGTAAGTGGACGCGAATTATATACAATTTTTTTCTCATTGTCAAGAGGTTTTACTTAAGCAAAGCTGAAATTTTGAAAATTGTAAAAATTCGCCTATAAATCGTAATTATCTATATATAATAATATATAGATACGCCCTCTATTATCTACATATTTATCAGTTTCCATCTTTTCAATGTAATCAAACATTTTCTCATTTGAAAGTCCTGCCTTATCAAACCTTTTGATTAATTCTATTTTTGCTCTACTTCTTGCTCGGTTTTCTTGATAATAGATACCTTTTGAATGTACATTTGCACGTCCAATTCCATAATATTTATAATAGCTGTCTGCACCTTTTAACCAAACAGGGATACCATTTGAATCTCTTTTAGGTTTTTCAGTTTTTTCTAATCTATCAATTTTTAGATCAGCCAAAGGTTCAAAAACCCCATTTGGGTATCTTTTTTTATAGAGTTTTAACATCTCTACATCATTTGTATCTTTTACTTCATCCCAAAAAAGTTTTTCTGCACGATCTGCAAATAAACTTGAAATCAATAACAATATAATAAATAGTTTTCTCATAATCTAATCACCTTTGCCCCATATCCACCCTCTTTTGCAGTTGCATCATTATAACTCACTACACTAGGATGGGTATCTAAAAATTTTGCCACAGCATGGGAGAGTTTCCCCGTACCGATACCGTGATAAACCAATACCTCGTCAAATCCTGCAATTAGGGCATCTGATAAAAATTTGTCTAAATTCTCCAACGCTTCTTCAACTCTCTGTCCATGAAGATCAAGCTTAATATGACCAGATGCTGGTTTTTGTATATTTATTTTGATATTTTTTGGCTTAACTTTTGGTATATTACCACTTCTTTTAAGGCTAGATAAGGGGAGTTGAAGTTTCATACCATCATCGGTTTCAACCATCGCTTTTTTACCCTTAATAGAAAGTATTACTCCTCTAGTATTATTATACTTTACCCTATCACCCACTTTAAACTCTATTGGTTCTTGTACTTTTTTTACTTGTATATTTTGCTTTTTTTGATGTGCTTTATTCAAAACTCTATGTTGCTCTTTAGAGTCATTAAGTTTAACTGCTTGTTTTACCTCTTCTATCGCTTGTTTATACTCTTTTTCTAAAATTGATTTTTTATTTAAAACTTCACTATCAAGATTCTCTTTTTGCTCTTTTAAGTTTTGCTCCAATCTTTTTGTATTTTCAATTTTTTCATCTAGTAAGTGAATTTTTTGTTTATACTCACGTTCAAGTTCACTACTTCGCTCAATTAATTCATTTAATTTATCTTGATCTTCCCCATACACTTGTCTCGCTTTTTTTACAACTCCAAGTGGAATATTATATCTCTGAGCTGTCTCAAAAGCATAGGATCGTCCTATTGTCCCTTGTAAAAACTGATAGGTTGGTTTTCTATTCTCTTCATCAAAAAGTGCTGCAATAAGTTCAACATTATTATTTGAAGCTAAAAGTGAAGCCAGTCTTTTGTGATGAGTTGTAACGATAATCTTAATATTTTTTTGCATTAACTCTTCAATAATCACTTTAAAAAGACTTGCTGCTTCGTCGCTATCTGTTCCAAGTTCTATCTCATCCACTCCTACAATAGTATTTGACTTTGAAAAAAGTTTACTAAACTCAAGCATTCTCCCCGCAAAGGTAGAGATGTCATTTTTTACATTTTGGGGATCATCCAAGATTGCATCAATATCTTTATAGCTTCCTATAATAGTAGATTTATCACATCTATAAGGGATAAGATATTTTGACATATAAATCGCTCCCAAGATTGACTTTAGAAGCATCGTTTTACCACCAGCATTTACCCCTGTGATCATAATAACACTTTTTGAAAAATCTATTGTAATTTTTTTAGGATTTTCAAGTGCAGGATGGCTAAAATTTACAAGTTTTTGTGATTTTGCATTATTTTTTGGCAAAATAAAATTAAAATCATTTACCTTGGCAAAATGAACTCTTGCTTGGTAATGATCAAATCTATCAAATTCTTTATTGATAAACTTTAAAAACATCAAGTGCTTGGCTAAAAGGGTACTAAACTCTTTTGTAATTTTGTATAAAATTTCCTCTTTGAGGTTTATTAGATCAGATTGTTTTTGTTTCAAATCACTTACACTATGGGGTAATACATAAAAAAATCCACTTTGAGACCTATCAAGCACTTTTGCTTTAAGTACATGGTTGAATCCACCCCTTACCATAAGTGTTTGTTCCCCGTGCACCAAGTGTACTTGATGATCTACCAAATATGGCTGTAATCCTTTGGAGTTTATCACTCCGTAAAGTTTTTGTTTGATCTCATTTTTATTATTATAAAGATTGTTATTAACCCTATCTAAATCCTCATCAAATCCTTGGAGTAAATTTCCCTCTTCATCAAAAGAATCAAGGATACTATGAAGTTCATTTGGGATAATAATTTTATCAATCCACTCTTTTAACTTATCATTGAAATTAAATTTTTGAAGATATAAAAAATATCTGATAATTTTTACAAATTCAAAGATTTCATAAATCTTGATTACACCTTGTTTATTCAGATAAGCCAATGGAGAATCAAGATTTTGTAGTTGCGGTAAAGTTTTAAGTTCATAATCTTCTAAAAGCTTTATAATTTTATAATGAACATTGATATCCCCTTGTAAGATTACATCTTTTTCTCTACTAAAAAGTGCTTTGAGTTTATCAAGGTGTCCTTCAATATCAAGTTTTTTTTCTATCATTTAATCTCTTTGTTTTAATTATACTGATTATCAACCAGTGGAATAATTCCAAACTTTCTAGCCAGAGGTATAGAAATCATAGTATTCTTATTCCATTTTTTAATATTTTTCATATTTTGTATCCCTTGCTGAACTGCATTTTCAAAACTTGTTCTTGACAAATTATTTTTACGACCAGAAGCTAAAAATTTCATTACCCTATCTAATGATGGTTTTTTTAAATCAACACTTCCTATTAATGTTGTTTCTAAATATAAAATTTTTGCATTTTTATATCTTGTTGGATCTGCCGTATATATCGCTAAAAAACAATGTCCTGGTGGAAAAACCAATGCAGTATGTAAGCCTAACTTTGTAAATATAGAAGCAAGGAAAACTGAACCATCAACACAATTTGCTTGTGAATTTTTATAAGTATCTTGAATAAACCTAACATGCTGACTATATACTTTATCTGAAAATCCCGATGATGTAGTTATACTACTATATTTAATATTTTCTCTTTGCAAGGCATTCCATACAGCAAAAATTTCTTCTACTACTTCTTTTGGGGTTCCCTGATAACCTTTAAAACTAGATACAATTTTTGTAGCAAGTGCCTTTTTTAATACTTCATCAACAATTGGATGATTTTCATTAACATAAGCTGCAAACATCAAATTGAAAGAATTTATTTTTCCATTATCATTTTTATATGCAATTGGACAGTCATTAATAGAACGAACCATAACTTTTTTTGTTTGAAGTATCTCTTTTTTACCGTTGATTTTTAAAGAAAACTTGATTAACTCTGGTTGAGGCTGTTTTGTTGCATACAAAGATTTAAAATTATAATCAAGTATAGGAGTTATTGAATATGATTGCGTTGAAGACTTTATTTTAAAATTGATAGTAGATGAGTTAATAATGGAAGAACTAGATACAGTTAAACTACCGCTAATATCTTCATCTGTTTTTATTTCTACTCCAATTAAACCTGCTAAATCACCTATTTTATGAGAATCTTGTTTTTTTGTAATGTTAATTGTTTGCGTTGATGCAATTAATGAAGGGAAAATTTGATTCTCAGGTTCAACTTTAAACTTATATTCTAATTGTGCGTAAACATTTGTAATAGTACAAAATAATAGTATATAAAGTTTCAAATTTAATGTTTTAATCATTCTCATATTTTCCTTTTATTAATTTTTATTTTTTCTTCGGTCTAAAAGGTTTTATTATCTCTTCATTACACTCTAAAAATGGTCCTTCCATCAGATCAATACAGTATGGAATCGCAGGGAAAACTGCATCAAGACATTCTCGTATTGATTTTGGTTTTCCGGGGAGATTTACAATTAAACTGCTTCCTCTAAGACCTGCCGTTTGACGTGAAAGAATCGCAGTTGGTACAAATTTTAAAGACTCCGCTCTCATCAACTCTCCAAAGCCCGGCATCATTCTATCACATACTGCTTCGGTTGCCTCAGGGGTTACATCTCTTTTTGCAGGTCCCGTACCTCCTGTGGTTACTACTAAACAACACTCTTCATTATCAACCAAATCTTTTAAGGTATCTTCAATTGTTTTTTGATCGTCTTCGATACATCGATATACCTCTTCCCATGGGGAAGTTAGATATTCATTCATCGTATCTATAATTGCTTGTCCGCTTATATCTTCGTAAATTCCTTTACTGGCTCTATCGGAAGTTGTTACAATCCCTATTTTTGCTTTTTTCATTATAATATATGTCCTTTTTCTTTTATATAATACACTTCTGCATACTTTTTAAAAAAATCTTTTGCAACGTTTGGGTCAATGATTTTATCATCATCTCCTAGATAAACTTCTATCCTCGTCCCTTTTTTTATAAGAGCATCTAATTTTTCTTTGTCCCATACATAGTTTAACAAATTATTCAAATCTTCATAAGAGTGTAATGTAAAATATTTTTTGGCAACCTCATCGCTAAATCCACAATTTTTTAAAAAGTTATCTGCATATTGCTTGGGATCTTTTTTAAAAAACATCAATTGCAATCTTTTATATTTTTTATCTTTGTCATGAAAAAATGCGGGGGAAAAAAGTTGTAAAAGATCAACTCTTGTAGAACTATTTACAGCATATTCAAAAGATTTTTGTGCCCCGTAACTAAAACCTGAAACGGTAAAATCATTTTGTATAAGATATTCATTAAAAAGCTCTTTTTCATTTTGTAAGCAAAAACCGCTAAAAAACAACTTCATCCTTTAGTAACTGCTCTTTTAAAGCTAGTATTTTTTCTTTATTCCCCGAAATTTCCTCTTTAAGCTCATCTTTCATATGATCAATTATAGTATTCTCCAATAATCCCATTTTATAGGTCTCTATCATATCTTTAGCTATCTTATAGGCATTTTTTATCTCATTTTCATAAATAGCATAAGGTTCCCCTTTTAATACCTCTAAAGTAACCGATCCTGCCAAATATTTTTTAATCTGTTCTTGAAGCTCTGTTTTGGATGGATAGATCAACTCCTCTTCCAAAACTCCCTCTTCAAAAAGGGTAACTTTTGCTTTTGTGATAAATGCTTTTCCCGCCTGATAAGTAGCTAAAATATCTTTTTGGGTTTCATTTAAAAATTTTATCTGTTTTTTCCCATGCTGAATTTTTTGTTTTGCTATTGCTATATCATCTTCTAAAATTGTATTGCCGTCCCTTTTAATCATATACAGTGATGCCTCATTAATCAATGTTGCGAGAGCGGCACTATTAAATCCACTGGTGTCAGTTGCCAATTTTTCTATATCAAAGTTATAGTGTTTGTTTTTTAAATAAAGATTTAAAATATCGATTCTATCTTCACGTGAGGGAAGCGTTAAAAATACTCTTCTATCAAATCTTCCCGCTCGTAAAAGTGCTTCATCTAACACCTCAATTTTATTGGTTGCTGCTATTACCATAACTCCGCTGCTTGATTCAAAACCGTCCATTTGTGTTAGAAGTTCATTGAGTGTCGCTTCTCTTTCATCGTTGCTTCCAACACCACGCTCTTTTCCAACTGCATCAATCTCGTCTATAAATATAATCGATGGAGCTTTTGCTTTTGCTTCCATAAAAAGTTCACGTACTTTTTTTGCTCCCATCCCGACATAAATATGGACAAAACTTGCAGCACTTTGGTAAAAAAACGGAACGTCTGCTTCCCCGGCAACTGCTTTTGCAATAAGTGTTTTACCAACTCCGGGAGGTCCTACGAGTAATACACCTTTTGGAAGTGCAATATTATGCTTTTGGTATTTTTTAGGGTTATTTAAAAAATCAACTACCTCTTCAAGTTCCCCTTTTATATCTTTAATTCCCGCTACATCTTTAAAAGTTATATTGGAAGTTATTGGCGTAATTGCAGAATGAACCGTTGCTTTTATATCGGTAGTTTGATTGTTTGATTGTGATTCTTCCGCTTTTTGCATCTGGGCTTCAAAAGCACCGTTTTTATGAAGCATATTTCTGATTTTATCTTTATATTTTTGCAATGCAAATGTTAAAATTAAAAGGATAAATAAAAAAATTACCCCAATATAATAACTGGAACCTTCAATTGCCTTGTCACTTTTTATCATGGTATAAATAAACAAAACAATAAGTACGATTGCCGACATACTCATCATCTTTAAATTTTTATCGATTCTTGATTGATCCATCTTTTTATTATCTTTATTATTTAAATTTGGAAACATTATAATCCTTTTTTACCTCATAATCTTCCATGCAAATCCAATCTCCTACGAGATCTTCATCACTTTGTACCTTTATTGTATTGAAAAACTGATCATATCCTGTGTAGATATTCTCTTTTTTACTCTCTATTAGTATATCCAAGCTTTTTTGTTTTTTTCTAAAAGTGTAATTTTTTTCTTTAATTAGCTCTTCAAGTTGACTCATCCTCTCTTTTGCTACCGTTCCGTTTATTTCAGGTTTCATCGTGCTGCTGGGAGTTCCGTCTCTTTTAGAATAAGTAAAACTATGACAATGGGTTAAAGGGAATCGCTCAAGCATATGATACGCATCTTTCCAAATTTCCTCACTCTCCCCAGGATGTCCTACAATAAAATCAGTTCCAAGAGCATATCCTTTTGCACTCAAAAATTCAAAAAGTTCCAAATCATTTTTTACCTTGTTTCTTCTATTCATCAATTTTAACATCTCTTTATTGGTATGTTGCAAGGCGATATGCAAATGTTTTCCCATCCAAGGCTCATTTAAAAGCTCTTTAAATTCATCTGTTATTTGAATAGGTTCGATACTCCCAAGCCGAACTCTTCTTACACCGCGAATAAGTGAAATCTTTTTTAAAAGCTGTGCCAGTTTGTCTTTTTTATTTTTACTTCCCTGCTCTTTTCCGTATGAGCCTACATTTATCCCTGTTAAGATAAACTCTCCAAATCCATTAATTGCCAAAGTTGTAATTTGTTGTAAAATTTTATGCTCATCGTAACTTCTTGAATTTCCTCTTACATAAGGGATAATACAATAACTACACCGAAAATCGCACCCCTCTTGAATCTTTACAAAGGCACGACTTTTACCTATCATCTTCTCAATAATCGTATCATCGATATGATCAAGATCTCCTGCTTTAAAAAATCTACTTTCATCTTGTAAAAGGGTATTTATCTTCTCTTTTTCACTGTGTCCAAAAAGGGCATCTATTTTTTTTGTTTCAAAAAGATTTTCCCCTTTTGTCCAAACACCGCATCCCGTAAAAACAACTCTTGGAACGTTGGGCAACTTTTTAAGGGAATTTATATAGTTTCTTGCCGTTGCATCAGCGGAGTTTGTAACGGTACAGGAGTTAATTACGACGATATCCGCTTCTTTTTCATCCCCTGTTATCTCAAAGTTTTGAAGATTGTTCATCATAATTTGGGTGTCAAAAATATTTGTACGACACCCAAAGGTTTTAAAAAATACTTTTTTCATCACTCTTTTTATGAAGATGGAGCATCAAATAATCCTGTAGCAGTGCTTTCAGGTAATAAACTCTCCGGTTCCACTTGATGACTTCGTACACGTAATGTTTGGGTAGGGTAAGCGATCGTAATATCATCCGCCGCTTTAAAAGCATCTAAAAGCTCCATCGAGATTGTACTTCTAAGAGCCAACGTTGCATGGGAATTTGTATAATACCAAGAGGAGATCACAATACCGTAAGGTTCCATAAAAGAAAAAATTCTAGGCTCCGGATTTGCACTTCTTAGAACATATTTTTTTCGCATCTTTTGTAATCTTTTTTTGGTAAGATCGGTATATCCTTTAGCATGGGTTGAAACAATTGTTTTAGCTAACTCAATCGCTTTTTTATGATTTGAATCAAAGGTAATATAGATATCAATTCCATCCCAAACGGTACGAAGTTCGTCATAGGTATAATTTGCAATCATATCGGTAAATATATAATTATTCGGGATAAAAAATACCCTTCCCGTTCTTCTATTTTTCATATAAGAAGTTAAAGTGATATCTTCACGAACTGCTATTTTAAAAAGTGAAATATCTAAAACATCCCCTACCACTTCCGTGCTGTCTCTTGTAACTTTTATCCTATCTCCAACGGTAATTGCACCGCTTGTCATAATTGCCATCCATCCAAAAATAGACATAAACCAATCTTTTAATGCAATAGCGATACCCGCTGATGCAAATCCAAGAATAGTAACAAGGTAAGAAACATTTTCGATATATGAAAACAACACGATAATCACTGTTAAAAATATAAAGATAAAATTGATCAGTTTATTTGTACTATAGTGTTTATCATCGTCGTCGATATAACTTTTAAAAGCTCTTTTTACCCCCATGGCAATAAGGAATAAAACTAAAATAATCAATCCTAACCTTGCGGTATGCCATACTTCATTTGAAATTGAAGTTTGTACCTCTTGTGTGATTTGGGCAACTTTTTTTGAATACACTTCATGGGTTGTAGATACAATATCCAAAACCATGGTAAAATCTTTCAGCTCCGATTCTATAGATTCTATCTCTTTAGCAATCTTTTCATCCAAAGTCAGTTTTTGAAGCTCTTTGAGTATATTTGTTTGTGAAGAGAGTTTTGACTCTACCTCCTGAAGCTCTTTTTTGATGTTTTTATAGTTTTCAAGATTTTCATTAAGCTGCTGAATAAAAGACATCGCCTCAATGATTGCAACAGGATTGGTAACGTTTGGTACTGTTTCTATTTGTGCAGGGGTAATAGACTTTCCTATAGGGGAATCTTTGTATTCACTGATGAGTTCTAGCTCGTTTTCTTTGATTTTGATTTTATTATAAAGCTGATAGGAAAGCTCTTTGTATTTTTTCTCTTTCCATGAAGCATATTTCTTTGCATCTTTTTTTATTTTTGCAAGCTCTTTTTCAATTTTACGATAGGTAAGATAGTTGTTGTATCTTGTGATCCAAATATTATTATTTAACTCTTCGTTTATTTTGATAATATCTTGTTGTAGATTTCCAATCTTTTCATCTTTGGTAGTTTTATCTATCACAATCTCATCGGGATTTTGCGTCTCTGTTGCAAATAAACTGATTTGTAATAAAATAACAATAAATAAAAATTTCAAAAAGTTTCTCATGCAAATCCTTTAAGTACGTTACATACATCTTCTTCGGAGACTTCATCGGTAATTTTACATTCCCCGATTCCCACTGCAAGGATAAATTTTATTTTATTATCCAGTGATTTTTTATCCAAAAAGAAATGATCGTAAAAATCTTCTACATCGTTTATTTTATAAGTGGTTGGTATATCATATATTTCAAGCTGTTTTTTGACCCTTAAAGCTTCATCTTCACTCATAAGACCAAGCTTGATAGAAAGCTCATTTGCCATACATATACCTATACCTACTGCTTCTCCATGTAAGTATGTGTTGTAATTTGTTTCATTTTCAATAACGTGTCCAAAAGTATGTCCGTAGTTTAAAGCAGCTCTTAATCCCTTTTCTTTTTCATCTTGGGAAACTACCCACGCTTTTGTTTGTACAGATTTTGCAATTGCGGTTTTAATATTCTCGTTATCTCTCAAATCATTTTGTTCAATCCACTCAAAAAAATCTTTATCAAAACAAACTGCCATCTTAATAATCTCCGCAACCCCTGCACCAAACTCTCTTTTTGGCAAAGTGCTTAAAAAATAAGGATCGATATACACCGCCTTTGGCTGATGAAAAGCCCCTACCAAATTTTTACCAAACTTATTATTGATCCCCGTTTTTCCGCCCACACTTGCATCTACTTGCGATAAAAGCGTAGTAGGCACTTGAATAAAATCAATCCCTCTTTGATAAATACTAGCGGCAAATCCCGTCATATCTCCAATCACACCGCCTCCAAATGCTATAAGCACGGAGCTGCGGTTGAGTTTGTGTTCAAAACAGTGTTCTAAAATATCTTCTATAGTTTTTAATGTTTTATATTGTTCCCCATCAGGGATAGTAACCACACTTAAATCACTTGCATCAACGTGAGATAATAAATATTCAAGATGCAAATTAGCAACAGTGGGATTTGTGACAACCACCACTTTTTTGTCTATCGTTATTTTTTGTAAAGTATCTATTGTAATATCGTATGAAGTATCAGGTAAAGTTATGTTTACAACCATTATATTTCCATTTTATTTTTATTCAAAGTAAGTTGATTCTATCTAAAAAATGCTGAAAAACGGTTGTTTTAATTAAAAAGCGTGTTAAGTAAATTTTGTATCTCATTCGTAAGCTTAAGCGGTCTACCGTTTTTGGCTAACACTAAAAGTACATTGGCACTAAATAGCACCTCATCATTTTTTTTAATCTCATGATAAAGTATAAAAGAAGCTTTTTTCATCTCTTTTACCTGTGTAGTGACTTCCAAAATATCCGCAAATTTTGCACTTTTTTTAAAATCACACTCCATTTTTCTTACAACAAAATGTGCCCCGTCAATCACGGGTGTCATATCTTTTTTGAAAAAAAACTCACTTCGTGCCCGTTCGCAATAGTTTAAATAGTTGGAATGATATACTATTCCACCTGCATCTGTATCCTCGTAATATACTCTTATTTGCACGTTATAAACCCTTTATTTAAAGTATTTTTATATGTCAAAGTTTGAAATAGTCCCTAAAATAGTCCCCATTTTTGCGATTTTCTTAAATCTTATCTCTTCACTTTCTTTTATATACTTAGTATATACTTTTAAAGTAATGGAAACATCTTTATGCCCTAGCATTTTAGAAACCCAAACTATATCGGCACCATTACTTATAAGTTGTGATGCAAATGTATGTCGTAAATTATACAATGATCTTTGTTCAATACCATTTAAGCCCAATAGTCTTTTAAAGTTTACATTGATTATATCGTGAGAATAAAAATGTTTATTTGAAGAATTAACAAATACAAACTCATGATCAGCTGTGATCTTATATTGATTCTTTAATGCTTTTTCTGCCATAGGTAAGATATCTACATGGCGAACACTAGATTGTGTTTTAGGATTTCCTATCTTATTATTGACTATGGTTTTATATATTCTGATCTGCTTTTTATCAAAGTCGATATCTTTCCAATATAAAGCTATGAGTTCCCCTGGGCGAATACCTGATGAATACATAAGTAAAATAAAATTGTACATGTATCCAGTTGTATTATTTAACAACTTATTGATCTCTTCACTTGTAAATGGATCTACGTCATCATCTTGATCTAAGATAAATTGTTCTTGTAACTTTGGAGCTTTAACTTTCTCTAGGGGATTCTTATTTGTTATATCATTTAAGACTGCCATATCAAAGATAGAATACAAGATAGATCTATATTTCTGAACTGATTGAGGTTTATATTTGTCCATAAGATCATTTTGCCATCTCTCAAGCTCCATTGGTAAGATTGTATCTAAGAGCCTATGTCCAAAGTATGGTAAGATATGATTATTATAATGTCTTACATTTCGATCATAAGTATGTTCTCTGACATTTTTTTTATAAATTATAAAATACTCTTCAGCAAAACTTGATAATGTATATTCTCTCTACTCTTGAATAGTTTGGATCTCTCCAGTAAGATATTCAACAACAGAGGGAATAATCTCTTTTTTAACAGTTATAAGATTCTCTTTTGTATTGGCTAACTTTGTACTTCTTTTAGATCTCTTTTTTTCAAAGTAAAAATCTAACCACCATTTACCATTTTTGACAAAGATAGTAAATTTGAAGTCCATATAATTATATTGAATATTAGCCAACTTTTAAACCCTCTGTAATACTTTTGACTGAACTATGATAGATCTTCTTACTCTCATCAATTTGTTTCGGAGCCATAGCTTTTTTTGGAGCTTTTTTAAACTCCAAAATAACAAAAGGGATAAATTCTACTCTTTTCTTTTCATTGATAAAATAATGTATATTCTCTTGAAAGGTATTATTAGTTATCCAATTATCAATTGTTTTCTCGCTCTTATTTAGAAACCTCGCTATGATCTGGCTACACTAATTAGGACAAAGAATTTAAAGAATTCTGAGTTAAAATAAACTAATTAGGAGACAGGATGTCACGAAGTAAATATAATGAAGAGTTTCGATCTTCAACAGTGCAACTTATTTTAAATAACAAT
>JBNKLC010000018.1:0-10944 GCA_050292155.1 Arcobacteraceae bacterium | reverse complement strand
TAGTGTGTGACTCCTGCCATTTGTTGGTCGTAGCGGAGCGAAGACCGGCAAATGGCAGGTGGCACGTTTAGTGCTCAGCCGGGACGTTGATCGTTCTCGCGGAGCGGGAACGATCAACTATTTATTAGTTATACATTATATATAAATTACCTATAAAATCACTTAATATCTTATCATTTAAAATGTTGTGCTATTAAATACGGCTAAACTCTTAAAATACGCTATTTTAAAAGAAAAGTATTGCAATATGCAATATTTTTTATAAAAATTTAGATTTTTTTGTAGAATTTTTATATTAGACTATTAAGATATATCCTTAATAGCTTATCAAAATGTATGGATATTAGGTAAAAAACGTAATAGTTTATCAATTTGTTAAATATATTAGGAGTGAAATATGGGAAAAAAACTACTCGATATTATGAGAGATAAAATTAGATTTAAGCACTATAGTATAAAGACAGAGCAAAGTTACATCGGTTGGGCCAAGCGATATATACTTTATCATAATAAAAGGCATCCTAAAGAGATGGGAAAAGTTGAGATAGAACAGTTTCTTACACATCTAGCTACTGAACTTAATGTATCTCCAACTACACAAAACCAAGCATTTAATGCACTTTTATTTTTATATCGTGAGATATTAAATATATCTATGGTTGATCAAAACATTCAAGCACTCAGAGCACAGGAGAGAAAACATATCCCTGTAGTGCTTACGATAGATGAAGTGAGAAATATAATAATAAATATGAAAGGTATATATCAACTTATGGTAAAGCTGATGTATGGGTGTGGACTTCGGATGAGTGAGGTTCAGAACATTCGTATAAAAGACATCGACTTTGGGTATGATAAAATCTATGTTTGGGATAGCAAGTCTTTAAAAGATAGGACTTTGCCGCTTCCCTTAAAGATAAAAGAAGAGTTGAAAATTCAAGTTGAAAAGGTCAAAGAGCTTCATAAAAAAGATATTGAGGATGGATTTGGGAGTGTGTATATTCCGCATGCGTTGGAGCGAAAATTTAAAAATGCCAAGTATGAGACCAAGTGGCAGTATGTTTTTCCTATGGATAAAATTTCAACCGATCCACGAAGTGGGGAGCAAAGACGGCATCATATTTTAGATGTTACATTAAGCCGTAATATAAAAAGTGCCGTTGTAAAGTCCAAGATTGATAAAAGGGTTACGGCTCATATTTTTAGGCACTCTTATGCGACACATCTTTTGCAAAATGGCACAGATATACGTAGTATTCAAGAGCTTTTAGGACATAAATCAATTGAAACTACTATGATATATACCCACGTGGTAAAAGAGCTAAATAAAGGCGATATAAAATCGCCGCTTGATTTTTAATGGATAGTTTATGATAGTGGTATATGACGGGAGTTTTGAATCTTTTTTAACGGTTATTTATGAGGTGTACTATTCCAAACTTCATATTACACAGATTACAACTTCTAAGCCCGAGAGTTTACTTGAAGATGAGATACTTATAATTGAATATGATGAAACCAAATCACTAAAAGTTTTAGATGCTTTAAAACAGAAGTTTGAAAAAAAATATTTTGAGACCATTTTAAATACTTTTATGTGTGATAGCGAGAGTTTTGAGATGGAGCTTTTATCTTATATTATCTTGGGTTTTAAAGATCAAAAAGAGCTTGAAAATATCAATCAAAGAGCGGTATTTTATATCATAAATCTTCAAAAAGAGTTTTTTAGGCTCTATCATAGGATGAGTGGATTTTTACGATTTGAAGAGCTTGATGACGGCACACTTTACGCAAAAATTGATGTAAAGTTTAATATCTTGTATTTTTTAGGAAAACATTTTTGCAAAAGGTTCAATAATCAAAACTTTATTATCCATGATATGCAAAGAGAACTTGCCTTTATAAAAAGTAAAAACTTTACGGGTATTCAAGAGGTTGCAGATTTTGAAACACCTTTACAATCATCAGATGAGGCAAAATTTCAAAAGCTTTGGAAAACTTTTTTTGATAGTGTGGCGATTAAGAGTAGGGCAAATGAAAAGCTTCAAAAAGGGTTTGTCCCTTTGATTTATAGAACGTATATGAATGAGTTTTTTTAATATCGTATTTCAAAAGTGCTAAATCTCTCATCATTTTTGGAAACCTCTATATTTTCTACCCTACTATCGGGACTTCCCTCTTTAAGTATCTCTAAAAATTTTTCAAATTCCTCTTGTTTGCACTCGACACATGCTTCGACTATGCCATTGGAAAGGTTTTTTATATAGCCTTTAAACTTGTGTTTTAAAGCATTTTTTTCTATATGTTTGCGATAATATACACCCTGAACTTTACCGCTTATTAGACATCTATAACTATGCATATCAATTCTCCTCTAATAAAAGTTTTTTAGTCCACCAAAGGGAAGCCTGATATTTGATACATTTTATACTATTGTACAGTTTTGTCCTTAAATATCAAAGTTGTAAAATAGTTTTATAAAATAGTATTGTACGATAAGTAACAAGAAGAAGTGAAATATACCTCTTCTTGTATAAACGGTAGTTTAATTAAAAACACTAGGTATAGCCAAATAGCACCCTATAGCAGTAGAAATTTGGATAAATACTACTACTAAAAGGTCTTTTTTATTATCCAGTAAATTAGCAGTAATATGTTCCATTATCTCCTCCTTTATTTTATTTCAATTTTTTTCTTAGTCTCTTCTTGCGTTACTTTTGGAAGTACCACTTCTAAAACACCGTCATTCGTCGTAGCAGAAATATTTTCCGTATCCACATTTTCAGGAAGTGTAAAAATTCTTTGAAACTTTCCAAATGAAGTTTCTACTTTAAAGTAATCTTCCTCTTTCACTTCCTCTTTATGCTCCCTTTCTCCTGATATGACAAGTTTGTTATTGTCGATATCGATGCTGATATTTTCCTTTTTTACTCCGGGTAAGTCTACATCGACATGGTATGCAAATTCCCCTTCTCTTGTATTTACTTGAGGAGTAAATGCACTAATTGTCGTATTGTTGTTATACTCTGGATAAAAATCGTCAAATGCCTTTTTTAGCATGGTAAACTCTTTGTATGGATCAAATTTTGTGATCAACATTGTTTTGTCCTCCTCTGTTGTTATTTGTTTGTTAAATTTACGAAAATAGGTTGAAAATTTTTCAACCTTGAAGTGATTGTAACACAAAATATTAGCACTTGTCAATAATAAGTGCTAAATAAATTAGCAAATGAATAATTTAAGTGCTATTTTTAAGTTTTTTTTTATTGAATATAATTTAAAATTTCATCACTTTAGTTGTAACGGCTAAAGTCAACTTTTTATATTTTAAATATGAGGAGGTGTGCACTTAATGGTAGATAAAAACTAACATCAAACGGTGCTAAAGGGTAGATAACTTGAAACTTTAAAATTAGCACTCATATTGAGTTGCCCTTTAGTATCTTATACCCACGGTACATTTTGTAACGCTTTTGTAATCTTTTTAATATAAAATACGAATACGTGGAGTTATGGTTGTATAACTTCATAAAAATATAAGGAGGTAAAGATGTCAATTAGTAAAGTAAATTTAGATACTAAGTTATCGGTTTTAAGATACTTATTATCAAAACATGAAAAATTTGAAGATGCATGTTCAAAAGTTGCATTATCTACGGCTCAGGCTAAACAACTACTTAATATCCAATAATCCCCACACTTTTTACTTTTTTGGTTCTTTTGAACCTCACGGTTCAAATATAATAAAAAAATGTTACAATTTTGTTATGAATAAAATTGCACAGTTCCCGGTAGTTGTATTAAGCGGCGGTAAAAGCAATAGAATGCAACAGGATAAATCACTGCTCCCTTTTGGAGATTACGATACATTGATAGAGTATCAGTATAAAAAATATCAAGATATTTTTGAGAGGGTGTATATCTCTTCCAAAGAGAATAAACTTGATGTTTGTTATTTTATACAAGATGACAGCATGGTGTATTCCCCGATGAGGGCATTGCAGAGTGTTTTTAATAAGATTGACAGTGAGTATATTTTTATCATAGCCGTTGATAGTCCTTTGGTAAATCACGAGACAGTGTATCAACTTTATAAAAAATTGTTTGAAACAAAGACGCAAGTGGTCGTAGCAAAAGATAGTTTGGGTTATCGTCATAATCTTTGTGGATTTTTCCATAACAGTGTATTGGATACGATAGATATCTTAATAAAAAAAGATATCCATAAAGTAGGGGCTTTGATAGATGCCGTGACTGCCGTAGAGGTTGTTTTTGACGATACACAACAGTTTGTAAATCTTAATACGCAACAAGATTATCAAAAAGCCTGTAGTTTTTTATGAAAATTTGTATATAATTCTTTTTCTTTTTTAGAGAGGTGTCTGAGTGGTCGAAAGAGCTCGCCTGGAACGCGGGTGTAGTGAAAGCTACCGAGGGTTCGAATCCCTTCCTCTCTGCCAGTAAAATGACCCCCACATAATAATATAAAATATATTAGGCTATAATTACAAATGAAACTATTAATAAGATTTTTTGGTATGTAGATAATATTAATAGTGAATAGATTTTGATTAAAAGAATAGATATGAAACTGAGGCTTGTGCTTATTTTTTTTATTGTTGTAGGTGTTGTTGCACTTCTTTTAGAATATGAAAAGAGCGATAAAATAGCGAAGTATATTAAAAAAGAAGACAAAGAGCATCAAGCGATGTATAATGCTATCTATCACTCCTTTAAAAAAAGAGCAGATATAGCTTCCACTTTAATATTAAACAATCAAGAGATACTCGATATCTATAAAAAACTTCAAACAGCCGATACAGATGAAAAAACATTATTACGTGAAGAATTGCGACAAATAGTTGAACAAAATTACAGTATATTGAAAACAGAGGGAATTTATATATTACATTTTCATCTAAAAAACAGCGAATCGTTTTTTAGAATGCATAAGCCCGGAAAATTTGGAGATGATTTAAGCAGTAATAGGAAGACATTAATTTATGTCAATGAACAACATAAAGAGATAAACGGTTTTGAGGTTGGTAGATATTTTAGTGGTTATAGATTTATATATCCTATTACAAGTAAGGATAATGAGCATTTAGGGAGCGTGGAAATATCTTTCAATCTTACCTTTTATATACAAGAGTTTATGAAAACGTTAGATGTTGTAAGTAACTTTAGAATAAAGAAAGAGATAGTGGATGCAAGATGTATCCATAGTGAGATTCCCAAATGTTATGAAGAATCTAAGATTATCGACTATTATATACCAAAACATATTTGGGAAGGATTAGATGGTACCAAAAAAGCAGACTTAAAAGATACTCCTATGGGTGCAGATACGGTCAAAAAAGGGGTAGAATATATAGAAAAAGGGCAAACTGTCTCTATCTTTGATAATAAATCCCAAAAATTGATTACTTTTATTCCCGTGCAAAATTCAATATCCGATAAAGTATGTGGTTTTATTACTATACGAAGTGATGATAAATATATTTATAATAAGCAATTAAATTCATATTTTATATTGATAACATTTAGTTTATTTACTTTTATCGGACTGCTAATGTATTACCGTAAGGTAAAATCACAAAAGTTATTAAATATTGTATTGCAACAAGAAGTAGAGAAAAAAACAAAAGAGCTTCAACAGATTAATGATAATTTAGAAATCAAAATCAAAGAGGAAGTTGCAAAAAATATTGAGCATGAAGTAAAACTAATCAAACAGGCAAAACAAGCAGCTTTAGGAGAAATGATAGGCAATATTGCACATCAATGGAGACAGCCTTTATCTTTGATATCTTCAATTGCTTCGGGGATAAAAGCAAGACAAGAGTTCGGCATGTTGGATAAAGATACGATTACACAAAATATGGATAGTATCATGGTAAAAACCCAATATCTTTCAGAGACGGTTGAGACTTTTAGAAACTATTTAAAAGAAAAAAAAGAAAAGCAAGATGTGATTTTGCAAGATCGGATAAAAATGGCAATTGCTATTACTAAAACATCTTTGGAAGACAATCGTATAGAGTTTGTAGAAGAATTGGATACATTGGAGCCGATTTCTATGAAAATTGTAGCGGGAGAATTAACAGAAGTACTTATTAATCTTATCAACAATGCTAAAGATATTTTAGTAGAAAAAAAGACACCTGCACCTTGGGTAAAAGTGGCATTGCACAAAAATGACGATAAGGTAGTGATAACTATCGAAGATAATGGAGGGGGTATCCCAGAAGATATCCTTCCTAAAGTATTTGAAGAGTTTTTTACTACAAAAGATGATGCTGTTGGTACGGGACTTGGACTTCATATGAGTAAAAAGATTATTGAAGAAAGTTTAAAAGGGAAGCTTTATGTTCAAAATAGCGATTTTGGTGCTAAGTTTTTTGTAGAATTACCTTGCGAAAATGAAAACAGTTAAAAAATTTTAAAAATTATTTTTAAGAGTTTATCTCCTTTTAATTTATATAAATCGTATCTGAAAAAATTATTCTATCACTTCTTTTAGAAAAGTAGATTCACAATATAATTTTGTATTGACAAATAGGTCCTTTTTGTTATACAATTCTTTTAAATAGTTTAATTTTAATCTAAGAATAAGAGATGGAAAGGGTTTAAAATGAAAATAGAAGGATCAAATGTATCAATGTATTCACATTCAAGTTTTGAATATATTCATCAAACAAAAACATCGGCAGAAGTTCATATAGCTAGAAACCATGGCACTGATGATGAGGAATCGGTAAATACCGTATCCCTTAATATGTCTGCTTCGGTGCATACAATGAAATCAACCACGAGAGTAGCATATGATTATGAAGAGAATATGTCTTTAGAGGATAGGCTAAAAAAGATGATTATTGAGATTTTATTAGAAAGATTGCAGGGGAAAAAACATTCTGTACATCCCAAGTCAAAACATCCGGTTGCCGTATATCAAGGGGAAAGTACATACGGATACAAAAATATTGCTTTAAACGCATATAAAGAAACCTCTCAATCTACCATGGCAGATAAATATATGGTTGGTGCCGTATTTAAAACAAGTGAGGAATACTATCAAAAACAAACAGTTGATTTTAGTATGTCATTACAGATAAAAACACCAAATAAATCTTTTGAGATGAGTATGAATGTGTCATTTTCTAAAGAGCTATACGCATCACATTCTACAAGACTTGAGATGGGGATGGAAAACTTTTACGATCCTTTGGTTATAAACTATGGAGATGATGTAAACCCATTTGAGAATTTGGGTAATTTAAAATTTGAGTTTGATCTTGACAATGACGGAGAGAGTGAATTTATTCCATATTTAAAACAAGGCTCAGGATTTTTAGCATTGGATAAAAATGAAAATGGCATCATAGACGATGGAAGTGAGCTTTTTGGAACAGAGTCTGGAAATGGATTTAGAGATCTAAGTGTTTATGACAAAGATGGAAATAACTGGATAGATGAAAATGATGAAATATTCAATAATCTAAAAATTTGGCAAAAAGATGAAGAGGGTAACGGAATACTTGTCTCTTTAATTGATCTAAATGTTGGAGCTGTTTACTTAGGCGATGTGCAAAGCGGGTATAGATATCAAAGTGATATTACCACAACTGATGCAGTACAAAAAAGTAACGGATTTTTTGTAAAAGAGGATGGTTCTGGACTTGGGATGGTAAGTTCTTTGGATATAGCTGTTTAAGATTTTAATCTTCAGCAGCAGAGTCTGTAAGATAATCATAAGTAGAATCTACTTTATCGCTTACATATTCCGAAATATCTCCATCATACTCTTCATCTACCTCTTGAGTAGTCATAAGAAGTGTGACGGCACTACTTGCCGCCGTTAAAAGTCCAATGCAGCCATTAAACATAAATGCAATAAAAAAGATGAGTAAAATTGATCTTGCTTTTTTCATTAGATGGATTGTAACAAAACTTAATTAAATTTACTCTAACTCCAACTGCATCAAAAACATATCTTCCCCATCAATTACATTGATATTTGAACTTTCACATTGAGGACAAAGATATTCATTTTTTTCTAATTCACTCTCTTTATCGCAGTCGTTGCATTTTATCTTGACCTTTTGTATGTGCATAATAAACTCACTCTCTTCACAAATCGTTTTATCTTTAAATGTGTCAAACGCTTCTTTTAAAAGGTGTGGCTCAACGCCGCTCATTACCCCAATTTTAACGACTACTTTTGTAACTTTTCTTGCATCGTTTTGTGTTGCGTGTTGCTCACAACTATCTATTAAAGATTGAACTATACTGTACTCGTGCATTAACAAATCCTTGGTAATAATTCGCCGCTTGGCATATCAAGAAATCTTTGCGTTCCCCAAGCACTGTTTAACACTACTCTTTGTAGATGTTTATCACTAACACTTCCTATAATAGAAGCATTTTCATTAAACTCTTTTAATACCTCTAATGTTTTTTGTTCATCCTCTTTTTTTATAGCTAATACAAATGTCCCTTCATTTGCCAATGCACTTGCTTCAAAGCCGAGTAATTCACAAAGCCCCATCACTTCATCACTAATAGGAATTTTATCTTCATCTACTTCTATACAGATATTTGACTGCTTTGCCCATTCGTTAAGAACTGCAGCGACTCCACCTCTTGTAGCATCTCTCATTGCCGTGATTTGTATACCTTTATCAAGCAGTTGTTGAACTATCGGATAGAGTGACGTACAATCACTTTTTAGATTTGAGCTTAGCTCTATACCCTCACGACTTGCAAATATAGTTGCACCGTGGCAGCCGATATCACGGCTTACGATTATCGTATCTTCATTTGATATCTTGTTTGAGCTAATCCCATCTTTTAGTATCTCTCCAATTCCACTTGTATTGATAAATATTTTATCGACACTCCCTTTTGGCACTACTTTTGTATCGCCGCTTACTACAACTGCACCGTTAATCTCAAGCTCTTTTTTCATACTTTCAACGATACTGCGCAACTGTTTTACCTCAAAACCCTCTTCGATAATTACAGAGCAAGTTAAATACTTTGGCTTTGCACCCATCATAGCAAGGTCATTACAAGTTCCACACACTGCAAGTTTTCCTATATCGGCTCCTGCAAAAAACAATGGACTAACAGTAAAACTATCGGTACTAAAAGCTATCTTTCCAGCTTCAAGAACGGCTGCATCTTCACTACGTGAGAGTATATCATTTTCAAAAGCTTTATAAAAAACTTTTGAAATCAATTCATTGTTTTCACTACCGCCGTTACCGTGGGCTAATTTAATTTTATCCATCTATTTCTCTCTTGTTTTTAAATATTTTTTTTGCTTTTTTAAAACTTCCTCTACGGGATATTTCTTTTCATTTTTATCCATTTTATTATGGATGGCATCTTCTAAATTAATATCTAGTTTCATACAGATACGAAGTAGATAGATAGAGATATCGGCAATCTCTTCTTTAGTGTGTGTATAGACATCCTCAGGCAAATTTTTAGATTCATCAAAATCAAGCCATTGAAATATTTCGTTTAGCTCCCCAACCTCGCCGGTTAAAGCCATCACTAAATTTTTGGGATTATGATGTGAATTCCAGTCCCTATCGTCGCTAAATTTTTGTATCCGTTGTTTTATTCGTTTTATATCCATCAATGCCCCTTTTGTAAAAGTTTTAAATAAAGTGCAGTAGATAATCCACTGCTTGAAATTATCATACACATTACCATAATTTGGTATTTAACTGCAACTATAGGAGAAATACCTGAAAGTATTTGTCCTGTCATCATCCCCGGGATTGAGACAAGCCCCACTGCAAACAGAGTATTGATATTTGGTATAAGTGAAGCTTTGTAGGCTATATTCCGTGATTGTATATAGTTATTGTTTCTCTCATATTCGGTCTCAAACCTTTCCGCTCCGATAGAGACGCTGTTCATCGCATTGGCAAATATCATTCCTGCTAACGGAATTAAAAACCTCGGTTCATACCAAAGTTCAAGATCAAGAACACCGAGTATTACAAAAGCCAGTGTAATACTACCTCCTGTTGCAATTGAAAAGAAGCTGAACATATAAAGGTTTTTTTCTTTTTTTGCAACGGGACGCATAGCAATAACACCTGCCACTATAAGCATAATACTAAGTATGCACATCACTATATAAAAATTTTTTGTCTCAAAAATATAAGAAAGAATGTATCCTATCAAAGTAAGTTGCAAAAACATACGAGCAGTAGCATAGGGGATGGTGGTTTTATCATTGCTCCATTTTTGATAAATATAACAAACAACTGCAAGAGGCAAAAGGATAAAAATAAGATCGGTAAATGTTATAATATACACTAAGTCTCCCTTAAATTTTGTACTATCTTATCTTTTCTAACAATTCTTTGGTTGTTATAAGTTCTATCTCTTCACTGGCAAAATCTTTATCATTTGAGATAATCAAATCACATCCCTCTTTCTGTGCTAAAATATATTGGATAGTGTCTTCAAGGTCTTTAAAGTTTGGATTTATTTTCATTAATTGGCAAGTTTGCATAACTTCTTGGTTGCTAAACTCTATAATTTTACAAAAATTATTTATCTCTTCAATTTTATGTAAAGCATTTTGTTTACCATTTTTTGAAAGAATATAATAAATAGTAGTTATTAAATCACAACTTGTAAAAGCCTTTATGTCATTTGAAATCAAATAATCCAAAATTTGCAAAGATATTTTATCAGGGTCTCTTGTTTCATCATTTACATCAATTAATACATTAGCATCTAAAAATACTTTTTTATACATCCATATTTGCCTTAATTTTTTGAATTGTCAAATCTCCAAAAAGTCCTGTTCCACTCCCAGCAAAAGAATAAAGAGCCTTCAATTTTTCCTCTTTACTCACTTCACTGTATTTTTTCTCCACAAGTTCCTCCACAACCTTTGTCATGGATTTACCCTCA
>JBNKLC010000017.1:0-18379 GCA_050292155.1 Arcobacteraceae bacterium | reverse complement strand
ATGGCTCAAAACTTCTCTATGAGAGCACCTCTTATAGATGGTCAAGGTGACTTCGGTTCAGTAGATGGTGATAACGCTGCTGCTATGAGATATACAGAAGCTAGAATGACAAAACTAAGCGAAGATCTTTTAAAAGATATAGATAAAGATACGGTAAACTTTGTACCAAACTATGATGATACGATTCAAGAACCGTCTGTGCTTCCAACACGAATGCCTACACTTCTTGTAAACGGTAGTGAAGGTATTGCAGTCGGTATGGCTACAAAAATCCCACCGCACAATCCAGGTGAGGTTATGGATGCACTTGTGCATCTTATAGACAATCCAGATGCAGATGCAACGGAACTTATGGAGTTTATCCAAGGACCCGACTTTCCAACCGGAGCTACTATCCATGGAAGACAAGGATTTACAGATGCGTATAAAACAGGTCGTGGAAAAGTAAAAATAAGAGCAAAACACCATATAGAAACTAAAGGGAAAAAAGAGATTATCGTAATCGATGAATTACCTTACCAAGTAAATAAAGCAAAACTAATCGAACAGATTGCAAACCTTTCAAAAGACAAAGTAGTCGAAGGGATAAGTGAAGTAAGGGATGAATCCGATAGAGAAGGTACAAGGGTTGTAATTGAGCTTAAAAAAGATGCGATGAGTGAAATCGTTATGAACAATCTTTATAAAGCAACACCTTTACAAACTACCTTTGGTATCATCTTACTTGCAGTGTATAATAAAGAGCCTAGAATCTTTACACTCCCTGAAGTTTTAAATATCTTTTTAAACCATAGAAAAACGGTTATTATTAGAAGAACTATTTTTGAACTGGAAAAAGCAAAAGCAAGAGCACATATTTTAGAGGGATTAAAAATTGCCCTTGATAATATTGATGAAGTGGTTAAAATCATTAGAGGTTCTGAAAATGACACCGATGCAAATGAAAAATTAAGAGCTGCATTTGATCTAACAGAGATTCAAGCAAAAGCAATCTTAGATATGAGACTTGGACGACTGACAGGTCTTCAAAGAGAGAAGCTTGAAGAGGAACTTAGAATGCTTCTTGAACTTATTGCAGAGTTAGAGTCTATCTTAAAATCTGAAGAAAAACTAAACTCTATCATCAAAGATGAGCTTATAGAAACAAAAGAGAAATACGATGAGCCTAGACGTACGGAAATAGAAGACAGCTATGATGATATAGATATAGAAGATCTTATTCCAAATGAGCCAATGGTTGTAACTATTACCCATAACGGATATGTAAAAAGAGTTCCAATTAAAGCGTATGAGAAACAGCGTCGTGGAGGTAAAGGTAAAGTTGCCGTAACTACACACGATGATGACTTTATTGAAAAGTTCTTTGTGTCAAATACCCATGATACATTGATGTTTATTACAAATCTTGGACAGCTTTATTGGCTTAAAGTGTATAGAATCCCTGAGGGTGGAAGAACTGCAAAAGGGAAAGCAGTAGTAAACTTAATCGATCTCAAACCTGACGAGAAGATTATGGCGATTATCCCTACAACCGATTTTGATGAATCTAAATCGTTGGCGTTCTTTACCAAAAACGGTGTTATCAAAAGAACTGCACTTGATGAGTTTAGCAATATTAGAAGTAACGGTGTAAGAGCTATTGTACTTGATACGGATGAAAAAGGAAATGTAATCGATGAGATTGTAACGGCTCAAATTACACTCCCTGAATCACAGTTCTTGATGATCTTTACCGCTCTTGGTCAAGTTATCAGATTTGAAATAGCAAAAACTAGAACTCAAGGGAGAAGTACAAGAGGTGTAAGAGGTATCAAGTTTAAAGCTGATAAAGATTATGTAGTAGATGCAGAAGTTATCGAACATGAGCAGCAAGAACTTCTAACGGTATCTGAAAAAGGTGTAGGAAAACGAACGGAAGTTGAAGCATATAGATTAACCAATAGAGCAGGAAGCGGTGTGGCATCTATGAAACTAAGTCCTAAAACCGGTAAAACAGTAGTTGGAAACGTAATCGTTGATGAAGACCAAGACCTTATGGCTCTTACTTCTATCGGTAAAATGATTAGAGTTGATATGCAGACAATTAGAAAAGCTGGACGTAATACAAGCGGTGTTACGATTGTCAATGTAGATAAGAGTGATAAAGTTGTAAGTATCGCTAAATGTCCAAAAAACAAAGATGATGAACTAGATATTACTGCTGCAGATGATATGGCGGGGATCGATTTAGAAGAGAGAAATCTATTAGATAAAGAAGAAAATACAGAGGAATAAAATATATGTCAAGAAGATATAATGTTGCAGTCGTAGGAGCTACGGGAGCAGTTGGTGAAGAGTTATTTAGAATAATGGAAGAGATGGGTTTCCCTATAGGGGAACTTCTACCTCTTGCAAGTGCAAATAGTGCAGGTTCTAAAATTAGCTTTAAAGGGAGTGAGCATACAGTAGTTGAATTAACTGATAGTGTATTTAGCGAACATGAAGTTGATATTGCATTTTTTAGTGCAGGAGGATCTATCTCGGAACAGTACGCCAAATTTGCAGTTGAAAGCGGTGCAGTTGTGATTGACAATACAAGTCACTTTAGAATGGAGCCAAATATTCCACTTGTAGTACCTGAGGTAAACCCAGAAGACATTGCACTTTGGAGGGAGAGTGGAATTATCGCCAATCCAAATTGTTCAACTATACAAATGGTACAAGCTTTAAAACCGCTTGATAACCTTTATAATATAAAAAGAGTAGATGTAAGTACCTACCAAGCAACAAGCGGTGCAGGAAAAGCAGGTATGGAAGAGCTAGTAACTCAGATGCAAGACTTTTTTGCATTTAAATTGGACGAATCTAAAAAAGAGGCTTTTGCCCACCAAATTGCCCTTAATGTTATCCCTCAAGTAGATAAAGCAATGCCGAGCGGTTTTACAAAAGAGGAAGAAAAAATGGTGTATGAAACACAAAAAATTCTTCACAAAGAACTTCAAGTAGCTGCAACGTGTGTAAGGGTTCCTGTACTTAGAAGTCATAGTGAATCTATCACGGTAACTTTTGAAGATGATGTAGAAGTGGATGTAGAAGCTTGTAGGGAAGCCGTTAAAAACTTTGAAAATGTAGATGTGGTAGATGATCTGCCAAATGGACTTTATCCAATGCCAGTTATGACAACAGATACAGATATTACACTTTGTGGTAGGTTTAGAAGAGATATTTATGCTCCTAATGTACTTCATTTTTTTAATGTAGCTGATCAAGTAAGAGTAGGAGCTGCAACAAACTCTGTAAGAATCGCTTTGAAATGGATTGAATTACAAGAAGAAGAGATATAAACAATGATAGAAAAGTTATTTGAAGGTGCTATTTGGCGAAGTAGATTTATTGTTATATTAGCGGTTATCTTTGGACTTATCGGAGCATTAGTTTTATTTGTTGTAGCTTCTATGGATATTTGGAATGTTGCTACATACACATTTAATACTATTATCACCCATGCCCATCCTGAAAACTTCCATGAAGATATAGTTGCAGGGATTATCGGTGCTGTTGATTTATACCTGATAGCCGTTGTATTATTTATATTTGCATTTGGTCTTTATGAACTATTTATCAGTGAAATTGATGAAGCTATGGAAAAAGAAAATGCCAATAAAATATTAGCAATCCATTCGCTAGACCAGTTAAAAGATAAAATTGCAAAAGTTATTGTGATGGTTTTAGTTGTAAGCTTTTTCCAAAAAGTTTTACACACACCGTTTGAAACACCATTGGAGATGATGTATTTTGCCATCTCAATCACTGCATTGGCAGTAGGACTTTACTTTTTGGGTAAAGTTGGAAAACATTAATTAAAGGGAAAAAATTGAGTAAAATATTTGTAGATGCATGTAAAGGATTAGAAACTCCATATACTCCTGTATGGATGATGAGACAAGCAGGACGTTATTTACCTGAGTATATGAAAGTTAGACAAGAGATGGGGAGCTTTTTAAATCTTTGCCATACTCCTGAACGTGCAGCGGAGGTTACAATCCAACCTGTAGACATAGTAGGCGTTGATGCGGCTATTTTATTTAGTGATATTTTAGTGATCCCCGATGAGATGGGGATGGACTTATCTTTTGTAAAAGGGGAAGGTCCAAAATTCAGCGATCCAATTAAAAGTGAAGCTGATCTTGATAAACTTATCGGTGGAGAAGAAGCTGCTGATAAATTGACTTATGTATACGATACGATTAAGATTTTAAGAGAACAACTTGACGCTAGAGGCGACGATAAAGCACTTATCGGTTTTACGGGAGCTCCATGGACACTGGCTACGTATATGATTGAAGGGCAAGGGACAAAAACATACAATATCTGTAAAAAGATGATGTATTCTAACCCTGAGCTTTTACATAAAATTCTTAAAAAAGTAACCGAAGTTGTAAAATTCTATATGGAAAAACAGATTCAAGCTGGAGTTGATGTAGTACAAATCTTTGATAGCTGGGCAGCTGCGATTGAACCTGGAAAATATGATGAATTTTCTTGGAAATATATGGTAGAGATTGCGGAATATTTAAAAGAAAAATATCCTGAAGTTCCTATTATCATGTTCCCTAAAGGGGTTGCTGCATTTATTGAGCGTGGTGGAGTGTATGGTAACTTTGATGTATTTGGAGTTGATTGGGGAACTCCAATGGCTATGGCAAAAGAAAAACTTGGAGATAAATATGTACTTCAAGGAAATATGGAACCGACACGTCTATACTCAAAAGAGGAAACTACAAAATGTGTAGAAGCGATCCAAGAGATTATGGGTGGGAAAAGACATATCTTTAACCTAGGTCATGGAATCTTACCTGATGTTCCTGTAGAAAATGCTATTCACTTTGTAGATGAGTGTCATAGAGTTAGCGGTAAACACTAATCCTAAAGTGTTAAGTATTAAGTACGTAGTGCTAAGATAGATGGATACTAAAAACAACTTAACACTTAACACTACCCACTTACCACTTATTTTCGGTCCTGTTCCTTCACGTAGGTTTGGGATCAGCTTAGGGGTAGATCTCTCCCCTACTTTAAAGCAATGTAACTTTGACTGTTTATATTGTGAACTTGAAGCTGCAAAAACGGTTGCAAAACAATCAGATATTATCCCTGTTACCGATGTAATAAAAGCGATTAAAGAGGCGTTAAAAACCCATACAAATATCGATGTTATAACCTTTACCGCAAATGGAGAACCCACACTCTATCCTTATTTAGACCAACTTATCGATGCAGTTGATACAATAAAAGGCAATGCAAAAACATTGATTCTAAGTAACGGAGCCAATATTTACGAACCGCAAATTCAACAAACACTATCTAAAATAGATATTGTAAAACTTTCTCTTGATTGTGTAAGTAAACGATGTTTTAAAAAACTAGACCGGGTGGACGGTTCAATAGATACGACAAAAATTATTGAAGGGATGATTGATTTTAGAAAACTTTACAAAAAACAACTAATCACTGAAACACTTTTTGTCAAAACACTCAATGATAGACCAAGCGAATATCTCAAAATTTATAAAGCCCTGCAACAAATCAAACCGGATCGTGTAGATATAGGGACAATCGATAGACCACCTGCATATGATGTACAACCTGTAAGCTACAAGACCCTTTTAGAGATAGCAGATCATTTTGAGGGACTGCCCGTAACCATCGCTCATAGAGATAAAAATATCCAAAAAATCGACTATAGTGAAAATGAAATTTTAGCACTTATCACAAGACGTCCCCTTACAAAGGATGATATAGAAAATCTTTTTAACTCCTCATCCCAAGAAAAATTACAAAATTTACTAAAAAACGGAACTATAAAAGAAACTCTTAACAATAATGTAGTTTTTTTCACAATAAATCGCTAAAATCCACAAAAAACTCTTGACAAAAAATGTTTTTTTTACTATAATTTCGCCACTTAAACGAAGAGTATCATACTTTTCAATTAAATTCACAGCTTCCGGCATAGCTCAGCGGTAGAGTAGATGACTGTTAATCATTTGGTCCCTGGTTCGATCCCAGGTGCCGGAGCCATTTAAGAATCTCTTAAAATAACATAATATTATATAATGAAGTTATAAATTATTTGCTATAATCTTAACTGATGCAAAAATATACCGAAAAAAAACTCTTAAACACTATAAAAATATTTCCAATCCTTTTACTTACAACATTTTCTATTCTTGTTACATATTTTACAATCAATCACAACAAAAAATATTTAGAGATGGAAATCAAGCAAACAAAACTAGACTATATTAAGTTCCAAAAAACACTCATAAAAAAAGAGGTTGAAAAAGTATATTCGTGGATAGAGTATGAATATAATCAAAACAATAACTCAAATATACAAAATAGGCTTTTAAAAAAAAGGGTATTAAATACCATTCAAAACGTGAAATATGATTTTAACGGATATATTTTTGTAATAAATTTCAAGGGAGAATATTTAGTCAATATCAACAAAAATTTTTTAGGTAAAAATTTACTTAATCTAAAAGATAAAAGTGGACTGCACGTCACTAAAGAGATCATAAAAAAAGCAAAAAACGGAGGTGGGTATCTATCGTACGTAAGTTTAGAAGGCACTTACCATACCCATACTAAAAAAACATCTTATGTAAAGCCTTTTTATCCTTGGGAATGGGCTATAGGGTATGGATTTTATCCAAGTAGTATAGAATCCAAAGTGATTCAAAAACAAGAAAAACTAAAAGCTGAAAATTCACACTCTCAAATAAAAATTATGCTGATGAATTTTGCGTTTACCATTATTTTGATCATATTTTTATTTATATATTCCAAGCTTATTGAAAATAGATTTATAAAATATAAACAAAATATCGACAAGATCAATGAAAAAAATAGGAAAAAAGACGAAATTTTATTTCAACAATCTAAAATGGCAACAATCGGTGAAATGTTAAATATCATATCCCATCAATGGAGGCAGCCTTTAGCACAAATCAATACAGTAACTATGGATATTTATACAGATACGAAAACAGGCTGTTTAGATCAAAAAAATGTAAAGCAACATATAAGCAGTATCGAAAATATCACTCAGTATTTATCAAATACTATAGATGATTTTTCAAATTTTTACGCTCAGGAAAAATTTAAAAGCACCTTTTACCTAAAAGAAGCACTGGATAAATGTATCAATATACTTTTACCTTCTATTAAACATATCCAAATTCATGTAGTATGCAAAAAAGACAAACAAATACATGGTTATATCTCTTTATATCAACAAGCAATTATGATAATCCTATCAAATGCATTAGAGGTATTTATTCAAAGGAATATAGACCGACCAATGATTAAAATAGGTATCGATATTATTGACAATAGATCGTATTTAAGTATAGAAGATAATGCAGAAGGGATTAAAGATAAATATTTAAATAAAATATTTGATCTAAATTTTTCAACAAAGGATGATAAAAATATCAGAGGTTTGGGACTCTATATCTGTAAAAAGATAATAATAAAAAATTTTAAAGGGAATATATATGTAGATAATGTAAACAATGGCACAAGATTTACCATCGTAGTTTAGAAATATTTACGAAACAATCTCTTTTTATAATTCTTATCCATTATTAAAGATATTTAGAGGTACGTATGAAAAAAGATATATCCGTATTATATGCAGAAGACAACGAAATGATGCGGAATACTTATATAAAATTTTTAAGGTTTTATTTCAAAGATGTTTATGGTGCAAAAAATGGTAAAGAAGCACTCGAAATATATACAAAACAAAATCCCAAAATAGTAATACTTGATATAAATATGCCAATCATAGATGGACTTAAAGTAGCACAAACTATTCGACAAAGAAATGATAACACACAGATCATTATGCTCTCAGCTTATTCAAAAAAAGAGATACTTTTAAAAGCAATTGAGCTTAATCTTTTCAAATATATCATAAAACCTGTCAATAGCCTTGAGTTTGAAAAGATATTACTTGAGGTAACGGCCAAAATTGAAAAAAATCAAAAAAATATATATAGGATAAATGAAGATTTTTCTTGGGATAAAACTAATCATGTATTATATAAAAACGGAATAAATGTCCATTTGACCAAAAAAGAGATATTACTTTGTAAACTTATCTGTTCAAATCCTACTCAAACATTTTCAAATATAGATATACTAAACTATGTCTGGGAAGATGATATATACAGCGAATATAATACAAATAAACTAAGAATACTTATATCCAAACTAAAAAGTAAATTAGGAAAAAACCTTTTTAAATCTATCTATAACATAGGCTATACATTAAATAAAAAATAATCTATAAAATAGAAACATTTAGGAAATAGTCTCTAAATATAATTTCGTATCAAAAAATATTTTTAGGAGTGACAATGAAAAATATACCTATTAAGTTCAAACTTTTAACTTTAGTATTTAGTTCTATAATACTAATAGCCACTATTGTATCTATAAGATCAGTAACTGCTTTACATGATGTTGCCGATACAAATATCGGTAAATATAAAAAAGACACCTATGAAAGTAAAGTAAGCGAACTTAAAAATTACACTTCAACCGTCAAAGATGTACTTAAATACTACTATAATCTATCAAAAGGTAAAAGTGACGATGAAGTAAATAAATTAAGAAAACAAGCAGTTACTATGGTATCAACTATAAGGTATGCTAAAAGTGGATACTTCTGGATAAATGATACAAAACCAACCATGATCATGCATCCTATGAATCCAACTTTAAATGGTAAAGATTTATCAAGTATAAAAGATCCAAATGGTGTATATCTTTTTGTAGAGATGGCAAAAACAGCTAAAGACAAAGGGGAAGGTTTAGTTAAATATATATGGGCAAAACCTGGGAAAAAGGAACCTCAACCCAAATACTCTTATGTGATTTATTTTAAACCTTGGGATTTTGTTGTAGGTACGGGAGTATATGTTGATGATATAGAGGAAAAGATATCCTCTATGAGTGAAGTATCTAGCGATAAAATCTCAGAAGCGATTATATCTATTGTAATATTTACACTTATTGCCATAGCTATTTTAACAGTGATTTTAAATATTATATCTACAAAAACAATAATCAATCCTATCAAAGTTCTTCAAGATGGGGTAGTGGGGTTTTTTAAATATTTAAACAAACAAACCAATGATACAAGAATTATTGAGCTAGATTCCAAAGATGAACTTGGTCAAATGGCAAAAATTATCAATGAAAACATAATACAAACAAAAGAGATAATTGAGCAAGATGAAGCCTTGATAGAAGAGGTTAAATCTGTAGTAAGAGAGGTTGAAAAAGGATATCTTATTTCTAGGGTAAAAGGAACTACCTTCAATGAGTCTTTGGAAGAATTAAAAACAAATCTAAACGAAATGCTACAAGTGCTTGAGTCTAATATTGCAAAAGATATCAATAAAGTTGATGCAGTTTTAGAAAAGTATTCACGGCTAAATTTTATAGATAAAATCAATGATGAAAGCAATCTAGCACAAAAAATAAATACTCTCTCAACCATTATAAACGAAATGCTAAAAACAAATCTTGATGATGGATACACATTGCAAGAAAATTCAGATATATTGACATCTAACGTCCATCAACTAAGCACAAGCTCCAATCAGCAAGCATCATCACTAGAAGAGACGGCAGCTGCTCTTGAGGAAATCACAAGCACTATGAGAAACAATACCTCAAATATGACCCAAATGTCACAATATGCAGATGAACTTTCATCATCTGTAGAAATAGGACAAAATCTTGCACAACAAACGACAAAAGCAATAGATGAAATAAATACAGAGATCACATCTATCAGTGAAGCTATAACGGTTATAGATCAAATAGCGTTTCAAACAAATATATTATCTTTAAATGCAGCAGTTGAAGCAGCAACCGCAGGTGAATCAGGAAAAGGTTTTGCCGTAGTTGCAGGAGAAGTACGGAATCTTGCATCTCGTTCGGCCGAAGCTGCAAAAGAGATAAAAGAGTTAGTTGAATCTGCTACGCAAAAGGCAAATGGAGGGAAAAATATATCCGATGAAATGATTGTAGGATATGAAGGTTTGCATAACAGTATCGAAAAAACAATCTCTATCATAAATGACGTATCGGGTGCATCAAAAGAACAGATGCAAGGGATAGAGCAAATCAATAATGCCATAGCGGAACTGGATCAAACAACCCAAAAAAATGCAATGATAGCTACCCAGACAAACGAAATATCCGTTCAAACAAACCAAATGGCACAAAAAATAGTTTTAAGTGTAAATGAAAAAGAGTTTATTGGTAAAAACTGATAAAGTGATATAATGAATTTTAAGACTAATTATATTATTATTATAAAACATATCTTAACAGTTACGGGATATTTTCAATGTTTGATAGTGAAAAAAATTTATTATTATTAATCAAAATTGTTCCAATAACCGTAATCGTACTCTTTTCCATGGTAGCTACTTATTTTGCAATAAAAGAAAACACATTGGACTATAATCAAAAACTCATCGCCGTGCAACAAGACGTCTACAAAGAAGCAAAACAAAGAATCAAAGAGGAAGTTTTACGGGTACACGATACAATCAACTTTGAAAAAAGTACCACAACAGAGCAACTAAAACACTCTATCAAACAAAGGGTTTATGAAGCTCATTCAATTCTCACTAGAATCTATAATGAAAATAAAACAAAAAATACAGTCCAAATTAAAAAAATTATGAAAGATGCGTTAAATGATATCCGTTTCAATCATGGAAGAGGATATTACTTTTTATATGAGATGAACGGTAAAAACATACTTCTACCTCCAAACAAAGCACTTGAAGGGAAAAGCTTTTGGAATTTTAAAGATGCAAAAGGTGTGTATACCATAAGAGGAATGGCAAATGTGGTAAAACAACATAATGAAGGATTTTACACATGGTATTGGTATAAACCCGGAAATAAAAAAGTTCAATATAAAAAAATTGGCTTTGGAAAATATTTTGCACCGTTTGATTGGTTTATAGGTACAGGAGAATATATAAAAGATTTTGAGGATGATATCAAACAACGTTTATTACAAAGAATCAATTATATAAGATACAATAAAGACGGCTATATTTGTGTTTATGATTACGATGGAAACACATTGGCACATATTGATAAACAACTTTTAGGTAAGAATATTCTAAATTTAAAAAATTCCGATATCCCTATACAAAAACTAATCAGTACTGCACAACAAGGAGAAGGATTTATTAACTATAACAATACCAAAGAGGAAAAAATATTTTTTACAAAAGGGATTAATGAGTGGAAATGGGCTGTAGGTTCGGTTCTTTATACCAACGAACTTCAAAAACAAATTTTAAAAAGAGCCGATGAGATAAAAAAGAACAATGAAACATCTATCCATAGAATCTTTTTGTTTAGTATATCTTTAACTATAGCATTTCTAATACTTTCTCTTACCATGACCCATTTTGCAAAAAAAATATTTTTTAAATATAAAACAAATATGGCAAAACGGGATCAACAACTCGCAGAACAAGCCAAACACGTTGCCATGGGGGAGATGATAGGAAACATTGCACATCAGTGGAGGCAACCTTTATCTGTCATTTCAACAGCATCTACTGGTATGAGACTTCAACAAGAAGCCGATATTTTAGTTGAAGAAGATATCTTGAAACTCTGTGACACTATCAATGACAATGCACAATATCTCTCAAAAACAATTGATGATTTTACAAATTTTATAAAAGGGGAGCGAACAAAGATCCAATTTAATTTATCACACAGTATCGATAGTTTTTTACATCTTATGGAAGGAACTATCAAAAATAATAACATTGAAATCAAAATTGATATAGACAAGTCAATTGAACTTTATGGATATCCAAATGAACTCGTACAAGGACTTATCAATATTTTTAATAATGCAAAAGATGCCCTTAAAGAGATAAACGGGGAAAGATACTTTTTTATAAACACCGAAATCCTCAACAATAATAAAGTAAAAATTTTTTTAAGAGACAATGCCGGTGGTATACCGCAAAATATTATGAATAGAATCTTTGAACCATATTTTACAACTAAACACAAATCTCAAGGGACGGGACTCGGGCTTAGTATGACGCATAATTTGATTGTAAATGGTATGAATGGAAAAATAAATGTCAAAAACGTAACGTATGGTTATCAAAAAATGCAATACACCGGTGCAGAGTTTATAATAACTTTAAAATTAAAATAATCTAGGATTTGTATGGTATTGAAATAGTTACTTCCGCACCACCGTTACTGTTTTGTATATCTATATCAAACTGGTGCTTACTAAGAATTTTTTTTACAAGACTCAAACCGATACCTAAACCTTTATGTGCTTTATTACTTGTAAAAGGTTTTAATATCTCTTTTAAAAGCCCCTCTTCTATTCCCCCACCGTTATCTTGAAAAACAACTTTATATTGATTGTCACATTGGATGATATCGATATTGATTAGATTTTGGGTAATATCCCTACCTTGCAACTCCAATTGATCAAGGGCATTGTTTATTATAATTATAAACACATATTCTAACTTTCGATAGTCCCCTTGTATCATAATTTTTTCTTTTGCTCTATCTATATCCAAATCAAAAATTTGATCCAGCAATTTTATTTTTGTAATAGATTTTGCTCTATTGTATACCAACCGTAATGCAATAACCAAAGCCCTGTAAAGATTTATATCTTCAATAACAAACTCTTCGGAATCGGCAGCTTCTCTTATGGACTCTGTAATATTTTGAATTTTTTGTAAATTATCTTCAATCACTTGAAAATCATTAATGATCTGATTTTTTTCTCCATCTTGCTCAAATGAAGATACAATAGTGTGTTTGAGTATCTCAAGATGCCCGTTTATAATCGTTAAAGGGGTATTTATCTCATGACTCAAACCTCCATATAACTTACTTACGGCACAATACAAAGCATTATTAACTTGATCTTCTTGAAGTTTGTCATTTTCTTGCCGTAAAAGTATTTCAGTAGTAATATCCCTTTGAACACCAAGAAAATATCTCAAATCATTTTCCTTATCAAATATTGGAGATATAGTAAATTGATTATAAACCAATCTTCCAGTTTTTGTATAGTTTCTTAAAGTTGTCGTGATCGCTTTTCTTTCTTGTATAGCTTGTGATATTTGTTTGATCTCGGGCTGTTTTGTATCATTTGCTTGTAAAAAACGGCAATTTTTTCCCAAAAAATCAGACTCCTCGTACTCAAATATTTTACAAGTCGATTCATTGACAAAAATTATTGGATTGTTTTGTTGGTTTGGATCAGAAATAACGATACCATCTTGAGACTGTTCTAAGACTTTTGTGAGACAATTATCCAAGCTAGTACCTACTAATTTCATACTTTAACCTTAGCAAAAAATATATATCTTAATGTATCATATATACAATAATAATTTCCTGATTTGAGTAATTTTCAAAGTGATTTTATCATTATATTGTTACTTTTTTATAAATTTAATTATATTTTTTAAGTGCCCTATTTTAAAAGCTTTGTTACTATAAAACAAAGGGGGGGGTTGAGATGATGTTTTCACTATGGACGGGTGGAATATTTGCTTCTATTTTATTGTTGGTATTTTTTATCCCTATTATTATATATGTGGTTGATTATACGTTAGATAATATTAATTAAACTACCGATATTTTTTAGGATAATCAAACATCGTAAAGTTGCAGTTATCGACAGAAATTTCGCTCCAAGAATCACATGAAAAATCAAGCCGTACGATACCGCACGTGGGGATGTTATCGTAAAAAGCACAAAAATCTTCTACAAATATATTTAATCCCGGGTTATGTCCAAATAAAAATACAATCTGATTACGATCATCGATAAAGTGAATAACGTTTTTCAAACCAACTAAATTTGATTCGTAAATTTTCTTTTCATATTGTATCTCTTTGTTATATCCAATTTGCTCAGCTATCATTTTTGCAGTTTCTTTTGCCCTTTTAGCAGGAGAAGAATAGATAATATCAGGCTTTACTCCGCTCTTTTTTAAAAGTTTTCCCATAAACGGAGCATCATGTTTTCCCCTTTTATTTAACGGTCTTTCAAAATCATCAAGTGTAATATCTTTCCAACTTGATTTTGCATGTCTTATAAGATAAAGTGTTTTCATGTTTAATCCAAATGGCTGTTTACTAATTGCACTAAATTTGACTCATCCAATGCACCCGACACCCTTTGCACTTCAATTCCATTTTTAAAAATTATCAGTGTAGGGATACTTCTAATTCCAAACCGTGCACCTAAGTTTTGCTCCTCTTCGGTATTTACCTTTGCAAACAAAGTTTTTAAAGGATACTGCTTTGAAGTTTGTGTAAAAATCGGTGCCATCATTTTACAAGGACCACACCAAGGTGCCCAAAAATCAACGATGACGGGAATATCGCTATTAACGATAACCTCGTCAAAATTATTTTGGTCTAGCTCAACTACATTGTTCTCTAAAAGAGAGTTTTTACATTTTCCGCAATTTGCTTTTTTGTAACTCTCTTTTTGAGGGACATTATTAACACCTAAACATTGAGGACATATAACTCGCATAATCTATCCTTTCTAACAATATTCTGCCAACAATCCTGCTTTTAGCTGACTAAACATCTCTTCACCACAATATTTTTTTACTATATACAGCCCCAAACAAATAGCAGTCCCAGGACCTCTTGAAGTGATAACATTGCCGTCTTGGACAATTTTTTGATCACTATGGTATCCGCTTGTTCTAATTTTCTCTTCTACACTGGGATAGCAAGTAAAATTCTCTTTTAAAACTCCTGCACTATTTAAAGCAAACGGAGCGGCACAAATGGCAGCAATATCTTTATTTTTTGCATCCATTTGTTTTAAAAGGATTTGTACATTTTCATCAACTGCCAATATATCGGTACCGCCCCAACCTCCCGGAAGCAAAACCATATCAATCTCTTCGCTCGTAATCCCCTCTAAAGCTCTATCTGTTTTTAAAGTAATTCCATGGGCACCCTGCACTTCATCCCTGCCATCAACCGAAGCTGCTATTACTTGAATCTTTGCACGTCTTAATACGTCTATTAAACTAACCGCTTCTATCTCTTCAAACCCTGCTGCTAAAGGTATTAGTACTGTTGCCATTATATGCTCCTTGGAAAAACTTTTATTATATGATTATACTACAAATATATATTAAATCAAGTTTAAAACTTTTTGATTAGTATTTTATAAATATCTATTGGGAGAAGAATGTTGCGAAAAGTTTTGTTATTTATTTTTATGATTCAATTAAGCCTTTTTGGGATCAGCGATAGTTTTACACAAAAGATGCACTATCTTACAACATATCAAGAGGGCGCAGATATATCCATTGACAAGTACAAACCTATGATGATTGTGGTTGGAACATTTACCTGTCCTTGGTGCAAAAAACTTGAAAATCAAACATTAAAAAAAAAGCAGATAGACCAATACATAAAACTTCATTTTACCCCTATTAAACTTAACAGAGACGAGGATGTTTATCCTAAAAAAATTCTTGATACAAAAGTTGTACCCACGGTATTTTTTGTCGATCCAAAAACATCAAAACCGTTTCATATCTCTAAAGGTTACAAAAATAAAAAAAAGTTTTTAAAAGAGCTGCAAAAAGCAAAATCTATCTATTACGACAAAGGAATGTAAGCTATGGTAAAAATATTTCTAAGCCTGATAATCGCCACAAATCTTTTTGCACTTTCCCCTTTTTCTTTAGAAGGGGTCAAAAGTGTTAATCTCAAAGTGATAGACAAAAGTAAACTTATACCCAAACACTATCTCGATACACTAAAAAATCAAATTGAGATGGAATTAAAAAATCTTGGAATTCAAACACACAGTAAGCTTTTTTCAAATTTTATCGTAAAAATTCAAGGGGATAAAATAGGAGAAAAATATGTTTTACATATCAGTATGTTTATCGTAGAAGAGTCCTCTCCCATACGAGATAAAAACCAAGAAAATATGAGTATTACCTACTACAGAGATGATTTTTTTAATACAACAAAAAAAGATCTTACAGCCGATATCAAAGAATCGATTATCGATTATCTCCTTTTTGATATGATAGAGCAATATAAAGAAGAAAACTAAGCTTTACACCTTGTATTAAACCATCTTCTTACATTTTTAAAAGGTTAATTTTACTATCATATGACCGTTGTATGACTAAAAAGGAAATTTACTGAAATGAGAATATTATATATAGTAGCTTTTATCACGACATTGATATACGGAAACAATATTTTTGATAAAAACGAACAAGAATGGATTGCCAAACATAGAAATATCAAAATTGCTATGATTGATAACTTTCAACCTTTTTCATATGTAGAGAATAATAAACACCAAGGGCTTAGTGTAGATTTACTCAAAAAAATCTCTGAAGTCAGCGGATTAAATTTTGATATAGAAACATCAAAATGGAGCAATGCCCTTGATAAATTTAAAACACAAAAAGTTGATATGATTTCTGGGATTTCCTATACAAAACCAAGAGAAGATTTTACCATTTTTACCAAACCTTATTATGAGATACCTACTTTTATTTTTGGTATGAAATACAATAATGAGTATAAAAACAATGATAGTCTCAAAGGGAAAAAAGTCGGTGTAAGCAAAAATCTTTTTTATATAGACCAATTAAAAAAACAAGGTATTGATATTATAGAATATAACAGTAGTATTAAAAAAGCAAAAGCATTGGTCACGGGAGAGATCGATTACTTTTTAGCTTCTTATACATCGGGGATCAAAGCTATTGCCGATCAATCATTGATTACCATAAAACCTTTAGATGAATTAACAATGATCAAAAAAGAAGATTTAAGATTCGGTATCAATAAAAACCTACCGACTTTGCACTCTATTATTGAAAAATCTTTGGATGCAATCGATGATAGTTTTATTTTAAATTTATCAAAAAAATGGATTATTGATAATGAATCCAACACACCTCAATTAGAATTTACCGAGGAAGAAAAACAATTTATCAAAAATACCCCTGCGATAAAAATAGGTTCTATGAAAGGATATATTCCATTTAGTTTTGTGGAAGAAAATCAATTAATAGGATTTACCCAAGATATCATCGATACTATTTCACAAAAAAGCGGCTTACAGTTTGAGAAATCCAGTGGTACTTGGTCTGAAATTTACAACAAATTTAAAAATAAACGCTTAGATATAATTAGTGAAATCTCTTATACTAAAGGCAGAGAGGCTTTTACAATTTATACAAAGCCTTATTTTGAAATTCCAGTAGGAGTATTTACAAGAGATGACTTTGGTCCTTATAAAGATATCAACTCTTTAAACAACAAAAAAGTAGCAATACTGAAAAACTCTTATATGCAAGAGTTTATAAAAGATATTCCGAATATCAAAATTGTTGAAGTAAACCGCAATGACGATAAACTACTGTTACTCAATGAAAAAAAAGTTGATGTAGCACTTAGCAGTACAATTAGCAGTTATAAAATAGAAGAACTTATGCTTCAAAATATAAAATTATCTGGAATTTTTAACCATCCTCAAGTAAAAGCAGAGGATTTGCGTTTGGGGATAGCTAAAGATAAACCTATTTTGGCTTCTATTATTAATAAAACCCTCAACTCTATCCCTTTTTCATATTTTACGCAACTCAAACAAAAATGGATATTTCAAACTGCAAAAACAAACAATTTTCAACAATACAATCCCCATAAAAAATCTACAATAAACTTTACAAAAGAAGAAAAAGAGTTTATTCAAAACAACGCTTCTATTACCTATAGTGAAATAAACTGGAAACCTTTATCTATTATTGAAAATAACCAAATGAACGGTATCATGGGAGATTATCTTGATCTTGTATCCAAACGTACAGGACTTCAATTTAAATTTGTCCCTTCAGATTCATGGTCTCATGTATTAAAACAATTTCAAGAAAAAAAGATTGATCTGATTCCCGGTATCGGAGCTAGTCCCCAAGAAACAAAACTAGGATTAGCAACAAATACGTATGCAAAATATCCTATGGTTATAGTAACTGGTCAAAAATATAAATTTTTGGATAATTTAAACGCTTTAAACGGTAAAAAAATAGCTGTTCCAAGATACTATACCAGCTACAATTTTTTAGCCAACCAATATTCAAAGATAAAACTTATACCAACAGTAAACATTCCCGAAGCTCTCCTTTTGGTAGAAAGCGGTAAAGCGGATGCTTTTGTAGGTCATATTGCCCCTTCTCTTTTTTATATGTCTGAACTTCATTTAGACAATTTAAAAATA
>JBNKLC010000016.1:0-90353 GCA_050292155.1 Arcobacteraceae bacterium | reverse complement strand
TTTAGTGGTTGAGGGACACTTTCATCAAGGATACAAAGATAATAGATATATCAATGTCCCTTCTCTTGCTTGTTCTAATCAATATATGCTATATAGCGGTAATGAGTTTAAATTTATTAAGGTATAATCACGCTTATGGATAACTACGAATACACACAACTTTTAAAAAATTTAAATTCAAAACTAGAAAATATAGAATCAATTTTAAAACCAAAGACAATAGAAAAAAGACTAAGTGAAATTGAAGCACAAGAGCAAGATCCTAACTTTTGGAGTGATACTGACCTTGCTTCAAAAATAGGAAAAGAGAAAAATAGGCTTCTTGGGAGACAAAATAAATTTAATCGTGCCAATGAAGCACTCAGTGATGCAAACGAGCTGTTTGAGATGGCAAGTGAAGAGAATGACGAAGAGACAATTGAATCGCTTTTTGAAGATGCAGAAGAACTTGAAAACATCATCAAACAAACCGAGATAGAGGTAATGTTAAGCGGGGATGACGATGGGAGCAATGCAATTGTAACTATCCATCCGGGAGCAGGAGGAACAGAGTCTTGTGATTGGGCTAGTATGCTTTATAGGATGTATCTACGATGGGCCGAAAGACATGATTTTAAGGTTGAAGTACTTGATTATCAAACCGGGGATGAAGCGGGAATCAAAGATGTGAGTTTTATTATAAGCGGTGTAAATGCTTATGGATATTTAAAAGCGGAAAACGGTATCCACCGACTAGTGAGAATCAGCCCGTTTGATTCCAATGCAAAACGACATACATCATTTACCTCTGTTATGGTATCTCCTGAGATTGACGATGATATCGATATAGAAATTGAAGAAAAAGATATACGGATAGATACCTATAGAGCCTCGGGTGCCGGTGGACAGCACGTAAATAAAACAGAATCTGCTATTAGAATTACCCATATTGAAACAGGTATCGTAGTACAATGTCAAAATGATAGAAGCCAACATAAAAATAAAGCAAGTGCGATGAAGATGTTAAAATCGCGTTTATACGAACTGGAACTTGAAAAGCAGATGGCTGAAAAGCAAGGTGTCGCAAAATCTGAAATCGGTTGGGGACACCAAATCAGATCGTATGTTATGCAACCGTACCAACAGGTAAAAGATACAAGAAGCGGTATAGGATACAGCAACGTGGACGGTATTTTGGATGGAGATATCGATAAAATGATTGAGGATGTTTTAATCGCTCAAAGCCAATGATTATACAAAATACAACTGAACTATTAGCTTTATTTACCGATACAAACGATAAAAATATTGCTTATCATGTTACAGATGATCTAAAAAGTGTAGATACGGCAAGGGAAAATTTAGCCCAAAAATATGGTTTTGATCTTGATAATCTACACTATATGGATCAAATCCACTCCTCAATAGTAGAAACAATTTCTCCTAAGACAAACCCGCAAACTTGCGATGCCCTTGTAACAAATAAGCCAAATACTCCACTGATGGTAATGGTAGCAGATTGTATTCCTATTTTATTTTTTGACAGTGTACAAAAAGTTATAGCGGTTGCCCATGCAGGACGGGTAGGGACCTTTAAAAATATTGTAAAAAATACCATTAAAAAGATGCAGGAAAAATATAACTCCAATCCAAAAAATATAGAAGTGGTTTTGGGACCTAGTATACAAAAATGTTGTTATGAAGTGAATACTGAAATGGCACAATTTGTAAAAGATAATTTGGGGGAAGAGTTTGTAAATAATAGCAATATCGACTTGCAAGGGATTAATAAAAAGCAACTTTTAGAAGTTGGAGTAAAAGAGAAGAATATAACTATAAGCGAAGTGTGTACAAAATGTTCTAAGCAACCCTATTTTTCATATAGAAATGATAAAAACTGCGGACGATTTGCAGGGCTTATTATGTTAAAAACTAACGGATAATTAACACTTCTAAAGTATAATTGTGAAGTCCAACATAAAAAAATAGATTAATCTCCTCCTAAAGTATTAATCTATTTTTTTAAAATATTTATGAATTTAGTTTATATCCCAAATTCTTTTTTGAATCTATAATATCTTTTCCCAAAGTATTTCTTAGATTACAAATATGATAACGTATCACGGAAGATTTAGATTCCGTATTGCATGGATAGGTTCTTCTTTCTAGTTCGTTACTTGTGATATATTCTCCTCTATTTTTAATCAAATAGTCCAAAATAAGCTGTGCATGTGATTTGAGGTTTATATGTTTTTTATCTTTATAGAGTTGTTTTGTAAATAAGTTATAATTGATATCATCTTTTATTTTTATGGTTTCCGAATGGGAATGATAGGCTCTTTTGAGCAATGTTTTTATGCGGAGCATAATCTCTTCAACATCACTGCTTTTATTGACAAATTCATCGCAACCGTTTTGAAATGAGCTTAAAACGTTATTTGAATAGGATGTCAAAACAAGTTTCATCGTAGTATCTTTATACTCTTGAAGCATTTTCATAAGATCTATTCCATTGATAATAGGAACATTTATATCAATAATATAAAGATCATAAATATTATCAAAAATTTTATCTAAAAACTCTTCTCCGTTACCGCAGGTTTCCACAAAAAATTTTTCATCTTCTAAATACTCTTTAATACTCTCTTGATAGATAATATTATCTTCTAAAAAAAGTATTTTTGTCCCTAACATATTTGACCTCTTTTGTTCATAGCAGGATAAAGAGGATAAAATCCTCCTACCTACTATTTTAAAACACTAAATTAAAGTATGTTACCAAAAAGGATAAACATCCCCCAACCAAAATAGATAGCCATCCATACAACCATAATAGCTAGAGTATAGCTACCGAGTTTATCGACCGCATTATCTTTTGAACCGTCAAAAACAGCTTCTTTTGATTTTCCTACTTTCCAAGCCATAGTAAGTAGATATGCAACACCTACTCCACCCATAATTAAGAATGTCAATAAGAACATTGCTATTGAAGGTATCTCAAGATTCATCGGATAGTCGTAAATATTGTATCCAAGCGATGTCATCAAATCAAATCTAATAAGCTCTCTAACCCCAGAGATAAACAATGCCACAACAACAAGTACAATTGTTGTAATATAGCTGTTTGAATTACTATTTACCATATAAAGTAAAACCAATACACCAACAATGGTAGCAATAACCACAGGATGCATAAGATAACCGATTGTCATCATCCAAACTACAAATAATACTGCACTGATAAGTAAACCTACAACCCCAAACTTTGTACCAAGTGAAGCCGTATAGTCAATAAATTCTCTACTAAAATCATCTCTAGTACTTAAAAATCTACTATAATTTTGTAAAAATATTCCAGTAACGGGGATAGCTAAACTTACCATAAATGCAAGTCTTATAATGTCGATATTAAATGTCCATCCACTATTATCTACAACACCGTTTGGTGCATACATATTCATCCAGTCGTTTGGCATGATAGAGGTTACCGCAAAGTTATGCATCAATACCCCGGCGAAAACCAAGATACCAAAAGAGATGATACCGATAAGTTTACCGCCACCTTCATTTGCTTTGTTTGCATAGTAGTACCAATAATACATAATATACCCTACGATAAGTGTATATATAAAGATAAATACCCACATACCTGAAAGTGTATTTGCTACATACCAGTTAGGGTCATAAATAACTTGTGTAAAAAGTAGAGGTGCAACCCCTAAAACAATCAAAATAGAAACACTTATTTTACCCGTTTGTATCAAATGGGGAGTCAATATCTTCCAATTTGAATCGGTTTTTTGCCATAAGCTTCCATATAAAGATAATCCCATAGAACCTAAAGCCAATAAAACAAAAGCAGCGTGAAGTGCCCATGTCAATATATACAATGCTTGAAATACTACAGGATAGAAAGGTACCCCTGCAGGATCTCTAAGAGCCAATAATACAGATGCGTCCATAATTCCTCCTTTAATATTTCAAAGATGAGATATACTCTGCCATTGCTTCATACTCATCTTCCGGTAATTTTAATTTTGGCATATAAGGGAATGCTCCATCACCAATTGCGTGGAGTGTCGCCATAACACCCTCTTTATCCATCCCTGTCAGTCTATCTTTAAGCGGTCTAAACTTCCCTGTTTTCTCCAAAGAGTGGCAGTTTGAACATGACATTTTTGCCAAAAGTTCTCCAGCTTGAAGTTTATTTTCATCTGTAATAACTTTTAAATTTTCAGGAACAAATGGATTTACCTGTAAAAGACCTTTATCGGCTATAATAGGAAGTTCACTTTTGATCCCTTTTCCGGGAACATCACGGCTGATAATTTGATTTGAATAGATATATTGACCTGCAACATATGGTTTTCTCATCGATTCTCTTAGCTTTTCTCCCGGCCAAAGACCTGCAAGTAATATCACAACAATCATTGCCGAAGCCAAAGTGGTACTGATAAATCTCGGTTTAGCAATAGCCAAAATAAAATAAAGTGAAAAAAGTGCCGTCAAAATAAGTCTATTTTGGATAATAGAACCTTTTGATACTTCAAATACCGCGTGAGCATTATCAGGAAGAGTTCCCATATACCACATAAAGAAAAATGTGGTTATAAATCCACCGATTAAACTCACATATCCCATTTTTTTGGTCAGTTCAGCTGAAACTTCAGGATTTTCCTTTTTCATTGCACTTGAGATAACAAGTCCGATAACACCCGACATCATTATCATAAAACCGATTCTAAGGAACATATGAGGAAAAGTATTTATACCAAAAAATGCATCACTTGCACTTCCCGTTGTATAAAATGCCTCAGTCCCGGGCCACATCATAAAGCTGATAATACCTATGATAAGTGCCAAAGTACCCACAGATGCCAACGCAAACGTATAGGTAAGTTTTAGATGTGTTTTTCGATCAATCTTATCTATAAAGTATACAAGGACAAATACCCCTATAACTTCGTAGACGAAAAATACCCACTCGGTAGCCCATACCCAAACAAAATTGTGAATAAGCGCACTAATACCCCGCGGACTGGCCGCCGTCGCCGTATACCAAATACCAGGACCCGTAATAGATCCTATAACGTAAGAGAATATCAGCAAAAACATACCGTATTTTTTCATATACGGGTAAAGATCACTTCTATTTTCTTTGTAAGCTTTGTAAGCTAAAAATGCAAAAAGCAAAGCAGCACCAACCGAAGTATGGGATGCTAAAATGTGAATGGTACCAGTCATACCCATCATCCAAGCACTTCCATACTCTGGGAAATAAAACAACGGAAATTGTCCTATTATATCCATAAAGTCTCCTTTTTATAAGATGACTGTTATTATAAGATTGCAGTGTTAATTATTTGTTAGTTTAATACTTAATATAAGTTTTATTTAAGTAAGAAGCACCTATCGGAACTATTACAGTCCCGATAAAAATTTAGAAATTTTTATTATCCATTGCTCAACGCTTGTGTTAAATTGGTAGATACAAACTCCCAATTTACTATATTCCACCATTTTGTAAGATATTCAGGTCTTGCATTTCTATAATCAATATAATACGCATGTTCCCAAATATCACACGTAAGCAACGGTGTAATATCATGGGCAACCGGATTATCGGCATTGCTTGTATTCATTATCCCTAATTTTCCTGCTTTAAAAACAAGCCAAGTCCAACCTGAACCGAAATTTTTCGTTGCTTGTGCAATAAACTCTTCTTTAAAACTTTCAAATGTTTCAAAATCTCTCTCAATCATTTGTTGCAGTTTGGTTGAAAAATTTGTTGTATTAGGAGATAATCCCAGCCAATAAAAATTGTGATTATAAACCTGCGCTGCATTATTAAAAATAGCTCCATCGGATGTTTTGATAATATCTACTAAAGATTTATTTTCAAACTCCGTACCTTGTACCAAAGAGTTTAAAGTATCCACATACTTTTGATGATGCTTTCCATAATGGTACTCAATTGTCTCTTTTGAGATAACAGGATCCAAAGCATCTTTTGCATAAGGTAATTCCATTAATTTATGTTCCATATTAACTCCTTTATTTCATTTTTAAATATTGTATCAAGGGATAAAAGATATGTAAATTATAAAATTAATTAAAGATTTTATTAAAGCTGAAAAAACGAATGTGGAATTATTCTATCATACTATAGTGAAGTTCAAGCCCTTTTGAAGTGGTTACAAATCCATTGATATTGATTTTCCCCTCATGCACCAATTTATGATGCTTTTTACAAAGTGGAATAAGATTAAATTTATGGTTTTGATTAATATGTCCTATAAAGCCGTCTTTATCTGCTTTGTGTTGCTCTTTGATATGATGTACGTCGTCCACTTTTGCACCGCATATTGCACAAGCTGTTACATAAAGGTCTTTGTTGTACCCGCTTGTTTTCTTTTGAGATAACCGCTCTACCGTATTATAATCGTCAGTAATCCGTTTTCTAATATCATTGGCAACACGCAAAAATTCATTATCCATGTGTAAAGATTTGGCAAATTCTAGTCCATACATACTACTTCCACTTCCGTGTGAGAGTTTTCTATTAAATACCAGTTTATCATCCTCTTCATTGTAAAATACACTTAAATGGAGACAAATGATATTTTTCAGTTTTTCAATTTCACTAATTTCAGGAAGTTGATGCAGATGGGTAGCAAATACAAATATTGACTTGAGTTCTGCCAACTTTAAAATAGCACTTGCCACTATACTGACCCCACTCATAGTTTCCGTACTATGACTGATCTCATCTCCTAAGATAAGAGAATTTGTAGTAGCACGGTTAAAAATATTTTTAAGCTCCAACATCTCCACTGCAAATGAAGATAACCCTTTGGCAATATTATCACTTCCACTGATTCTTGTAAAGATTGCATCAAAGATGGCAAACCGCATAGAGGTAGCTGGTACATAAAAACCTGCTTGAGCCATAATCACACATATTCCAATAGATTTCATCAATGAACTTTTTCCACTGCTGTTAATTCCATACAAGAGTACACCGTGCATCTTATTATCTGTCATATTGTCGTATTTGGAATTTTTAATTATTAGATTCTCTTTTTGCTCTTTTGATGCAAGATTTAAATCGCCTAAAATAATATCGTTGGGTACATAGATACCGTTCTCTTCGGTAGCTTCAATAATAGGATGACGTAAATCAATTACCTCTAAAAAGTTCCCGCTATCCTCTTTTGGTCGTACGATTTTTGGAGCCACGTAGTTGTATTTTTTTGCCGTTTTTATATTGGAAACCGTTAAATCAACCTCGGCAATAAATGAAACCAAATCCATCAAAAGCGAAGCAAACTTTTTCTCATACTGTTCTATCATATCTTTAAATACAAGTTTATTGTATTCTATAATTTTTTGTAGGTTATGGACATATTTATCGGAGATTTCTGCTGTGAGTTTATTGGTAATTTTTACACTTGTTGTTTGTACTTTTATAGAAAAATCTTTAAAAAGGTACAGATCGTCATCTATGATAAGGTGCGATTCCAAAAGCTCTTTTTTTATAGAACTGTATCTATTTTTTGTAAGCCCTATATAAAATCCCTCTTTGCCAAGACGGGTAATAGAGATCAAATTTTTATCTTCACTTTGTAAAAATTTTAAAATATGTTCTCTAAAAATCTCAAGCTTTGCTTCAAGCCTTTCATTTTCCTCCATAAGTGCATCTATCTTGCTGTCAATCCCTTGCACAACCATATTGGAATCTATATCTTTCAGCATAAACTTACCGCTACAACTTAGATCAAAGGTCTCCTCAATGGTTTTTAGAAAAATATTTATATCATCGCTAGTACAAGGTGGCGTTACAAATTTATAATCTTCCATAAATTTAACTATCTCTTTTATAGCTCCCAATGAATCATATAAATAATTCAATTCAAAAGGATGGAGACGATTCAGTTTTATCCTACGCGTTAGCCTTTCAATATCATAGATATTGCTCAAGCTTCCCTCAATCGGTGCATGATAATCATAAAGGTCAGCGGAGAGTTTATATCTTCTATTTAACTCTTTTTCATCTTTTATAGGATGGGTCAAACGCTCTTTTAAAAGCCTTTTCCCCATCGCCGTTGATGTGGAGTTAATAAGTCTTAAAAGACTCGGCTGATGGGGAGTTTCAAGTATATTTAACTGTTCAAGTGCATTATTCCCAAGGTAAATATATTTACTCACATCAAGCTTTATAGGGAAAGAGAGCTTTTCAATAATCTTGCTGTCGTGTCCTATCACAAAGTCAATCAAAATAGCCAAAGACTCACTGGCAAGTGCATACCTTTCCATATTTAGATGCTCTATTGGAGTAAGTAAAGATTCTACCTCAAAGACATTTCTAAAAAGCTCATTTTGATATATAATCTTTGCCCTTACATTTGAGATATGAAACGTCTTATTTGAAAGTTCAAGATACTCTATAACCTCTTTTTGATCAATATCCTTATCCAAAAAAGTGACCACCACTTCGGAAGTTTTGTGCATATTCATATAGTTAAACACCTCATCAAGGGCAAAACTAGGGTCTTCGCTGGTTCCAAAAACCTCATTGTAATAACATTTTCCAGTGGTTACATCTATGGCACTATATCCTACAAGATAGTTACCGCGTACCTGATCAATGGTAATCGAAGTGATATTATTCTCATCACTGCTAACCGCAAAATCAAAGTTCGTCCCTGGAGAGATAATCGCTTCAAGTACCCGCTTTACATTTGGCGGAACGCCTATTTGTTTAATGATGACTATAGTATATTTTTGCTCTTGAATTATACGATTGATATGTTTTTCAAAAGAGACCGCAGGAACCCCTGCCATCAACGGATTGGTTTGAGAATTTTCCAAAATAGATTTATTTTTACGAGTTAGCTGAATATTTAAAAGCTCCGCAACCTCTTTTGCTTTCCCTATTTTCTCTTCATCGTTATTTACTTCATAAGTTTCAAAAAAAGTCCCCACTTCCATCAAAACAACGGTATCTTCTCCATACTTCTTCTCAAAAAGCTGCTGTAGTTTAAAATACTGTTGTGTTAGGAGGATAGATTTATCTTCTAAAATCTCTTGAACTTCTTCTCTCATAACTGCTTAAATCTATACCCTGCTTTTGTTAAACTATTTCTAATTTCTTGTTGATGTTCACTTCCTTTTGTCTCAAGTGCAATGGTTACGTTTGCATCCCCAAAGTCAAGTTGTACGGAGTTTCTATCATAATCTATCTGTACAATATTTGCAGAAAGCTCTTCAAAAATATCTGTAAGGGATCGTAAACTTCCTGGTTTATCGATAAGGGTTACTATTAAGTTCATTTTTCTAAATGATTTTACAAGACCTTTTTCTATAATCTGTGCCAACATGGTTACGTCTATATTTCCACCGCTTAGAGGAACTACTACGTTTTTACCCCCTACATAGATTTTATTGTGCATCAGTGCGGCAACGCCTGTTGCCCCTGCACCCTCCACTACGAGTTTATGACGCTCCAGTAAAAATAAAATAGCAGCTGCTATTTCATTGTCTTCTACCTCTATTATCTCATCTACAAGCGCAAGGACATTATCCACCATCTTGGGCATCGTATCACGTACCGCAATCCCATCGGCAATGGTTCTTACAGAGTCCGTAGCCATAGGTTTTTTCGCTTCAAAAGATTCTTTCATAGCCCTCGCACCACTTGCTACGACACCTACTATTTTTATATCGGGGTTGAGTGCTTTTGCAGCAGTTGCGATACCTGTTATAAGACCACCGCCGCCAATCGGGACAATCATCATATCAACTTTTTCATCCAACTCTTCAAATACTTCAAGTGCTATAGTTCCCTGCCCTGCAATCACATCATCATCGGCATAAGGATGGACAAATGTTTTATCGTGCTCTTTAGCATAATCTGTTGCATATTTATAAGCTTCATCATAGTTACTTCCATGAAGTACTACATTTGCCCCAAGTGATTTTACCCCGCTTACTTTTGTAAGAGGTGTAGCTTCAGGCATTACGATTGTTGCTTCACATCCATAATGTTTAGCACTGTATGCCACACCTTGTGCATGGTTTCCTGCACTTGAAGCCACTACCCCTTTTGCAAGATCTTCTTTGCTTAGTTTTGAGATTTTATTAAATGCACCCCGAAGTTTAAAACTTCCCGTTAGTTGTAAATTTTCTTTTTTTAAATAGATTTTTGCACTATTTTTTTCACTTAAAATCGGTGCAAATGCCATAGGTGTATCTCGTACTATTCCATCAAGTCTCTTTTTTGCTTCTTTTATCTCGTCTATTGTTACCATAAAGGCGATTTTAACTAAAAGTTGTTTAATAGTTGATTTTAGATACAATCCCGAGAATTAAAGAGTATAAGGGATTTTATTTTGTTGGGATTTAAAGAACATTTAATAGGAAAACATGGAGCAAAAAGCGATATTCTCTCAGGTCTAGTTGTAGCAGTTGCACTTGTACCTGAAGCGATTGCTTTTAGTTTTATCGCCGAAGTGAGTCCGATAGTTGGACTGTACGCTGCATTTATCTTAGGGCTTATTACTGCTATTTTAGGTGGACGACCAGGGATGATAAGCGGGGCTACGGGAGCGGTTGCTATTGTGCTTGTTGGAGTTACATTAACGGCAAAAGAGCTTTTAATAGCTGGGGGGATAAGCGGAGATGAACTTAGCTTTGGGATACTTCAATATATCACACTTACGGCAATTTTAGCAGGGATAGTGCAAATCACAATCGGTACACTTAAGATGGGTAAATTTATCCGTCTCGTTCCCCAACCTGCCCTGCATGGATTTGTAAATGGACTTGCCGTTGTAATTGCTACAAGTCAATTAAAATTTTTAGAAGGCAGCAGTGCCGTGATGTATGGTATTATCCTTGGGACTATGGCTATTATGTACTTTTTGCCTAAAGTAACTACGGCTGTTCCAGGGGGTCTTGTAGCGATTATCGCTTTTACTATCCTTGTATATTTTACGGGGATGGAGACAAAACTTGTGGGAGATCTTGCGAACTTAACTCAATTTAAAGGGATGTTACCGCAGTTTGCTATCCCAACAGTATTAGTAGATATGGATGCAATTATGCTAGTACTCCCTTATGCGATAATCATTGCCCTTGTGGGTATTATAGAATCTCTTTTAACACTATCAGTTTTAGATGAAATTAGCGGAAGCAGAGGAAGTGCAAATCAAGAGTGTATCGCCCAAGGTACGGGAAATATCACGTGTGGACTTTTTGGTGCGATGCCTGGATGTGCTATGATTGGACAATCGATTATCAACTACACCTCGGGTGGTTGGGGAAGATTATCTGGGATTGTAGCTTCTATCGGTCTTATTTTGCTTGTGGCAACCCTAACCGATCTTCTTAGTATCATCCCTGTAGCTATTTTGGTTGGGATTATGTGGATGGTTTCTATTGGAACATTTGAGTGGAGTTCATTTGCAAGAATCACTAAAATGCCAAAATCAGACGCCTTTGTACTTGTAACGGTTACAGCTATCACTATCGTAGCCGATCTTGCTATTGCAGTTATCAGCGGTGTTATAATTTCAGCTTTAGTTTTTGCATGGAAACATGCACGTGTATTTTCAAAAACCCATTTAGAAGATGACGGGACAAAAGTATACGACTTTGACGGTCCGTTGTTTTTTGGATCGGTTACTTCATTTAACGAACAATTTGATCTATCGCACGATCCACATAATGTAGTACTTGATTTTAGAGATTGTAGAGTGATGGATATAAGTGGTGTTGAAGCGATTGATGCCATTACAAAAAAATACACCGAAGCTGGAAAAAACCTTAAAATAAGACACTTAAGCGATGAGTGTAAATCTATAATGACCAATGCCAAACAGTTTTGTACTTTTGAAGAGGATGATCCTAAATATAAAGTGGCGTATAACTACTAAAATATTATCCTATCATCTTACTAAAGCCCTGCTTTAAAGCGGGGCTTTTTTATATCTCTTGACATTATTACTAATTAGTAGTATAATTTCAAAAGGAGCGATATTTATGAAAATGAAAAGTACGAAAAGTTATGGTCAGATTGCTGATAAATCTATGGCAACATGGATACAAATACTAAGATCTTATAATAAAATACGTGCTAAAGAGACTACCTATATCACATCATTTGGTATCACTATGAACCAATTTGAAGTACTTGAAGTGCTGTATCATAGAGGCGATTTAAGTATAGGAAGCATAACAAAACTTATCATGAGTACTCCGGGAAATGTCACTGTGGTGGTTAGAAATTTAAAAAGGGATAATTATATTACCTCTATACCCGACCCTGCGGACAAAAGGTCTTCTATATTATCTATTAGCCAAAAAGGGAAAGATATTATCGAAAAGTTGTTTCCAAATCATGCAAAAAATATGGTTGATTATTTTAAGGTACTCGACGAGCAGGAGATGGATACGTTATATGGATTATTACGAAAGCTTCATAAATCACAGTAGCTTTTTAACAACATAAGGGAGAATACAATGAAACTATTTAGATTAGGATTTTTATCAATTATAACAGCGGGTGCATTATTTGCAGGAACATACAATGTGGACAAAAGCCATTCAAGTGTGGGATTTAAAGTAAAACATATGATGATCTCAAATGTAAAAGGGCATTTTGACAGTTTTAAGGGAAGTTTTGAATATGACGAGAAAACAAAAACTTTAAAAAAGTTTGACGGGACAATTGAGGTATCTTCAATCAATACTGCCAATAAAAAAAGAGACGGTCATCTTAAATCGGATGATTTTTTCGATGTTGCCAAATATCCGACAATCACTTTTCAATTGGAAAAAGTTGAAAATGACACTGCTTATGGAAAACTTACTATGCACGGTATCACTAAAAATATTAAACTAGATTATGAAAATAACGGTACTATAAAAGACCCATGGGGAAATACAAGAACAGGATTGGTACTGAGTGGAAAAATCAATAGAAAAGATTATGGACTTACTTATAATACAGTGTTAGAAGCAGGTGGTGTTGCTATTGGAGAGAGTGTTAAACTTACGATAGAGATAGAGGGTATTTTAAAAAAATAAAACTATCTATTTATGTCTATTGAAATACTTGGATAATAATTCAGTCAAACTACACTTAATGGTCTCATCAAAACTATCTAGTGTAGCTTGACATTTTTTTGAAAGTTCATCGGCACTTTTTACAGCCCCATTTAGTCCAAGTAAATTGACAAAAGAGTTTTTTGCTCCATCGTTTGCAGTGGTTTTTCCTGCTTCTTCTGCACTTTGTGTTTCATCGATAATATCATCTTGGATTTGAAATAAAAGTCCAATATCTATCCCAAACTGATAGAGTTTATTTTGTGTTTCTAAATCAAGATTTGCAATAATTGCACCCATTTTAAGGCTTCCTGCAATCAATTTTGCAGTTTTATGGATGTGTAAAAATTCTAATTGCTTTAGTTCAAGTCTTTGATTCTCAAAATAGCAATCGATCGCTTGACCGATAATCATTCCGTCAATTCCACCATCACTGCTTAACACTTTGATAAGTTCGATTTTTACATCATTGCTAAGGGGTGCATTTGCTATTAAATTAAAAGCATGGGTATTAAGAGCATCTCCAACAAGTATAGCGGTAACTTCATCATAAGTCTTATGTAAAGTTGGATAACCTCTTCTAAGATCGGCATCATCCATAGAGGGAAGATCATCATGCACCAAAGAGTAAGTATGTAGGTATTCAACCCCTAAAGCAACAGGCAACGCATTTTTTACCAGCAACGGCTCTATTGCATCTACCAAAGAGAGTATAAGCATAGGACGAAATCTTTTCCCTCCTGCTTGAAGCATATCTTGCAAAGCATCTTCAAATATAGGATGAAATGTATTAGATTTTGGAAGATTATTAAGGAGATATTCCTCGAAGCTTTTTAGCAGCTCTTTACTTTGCAAATGGATTTACTCCACCCATCATATTCATAGCCATCGATTTTTTTGCATCGTCGCTTTGTTTAATAACATCGTTCATAGCGCTGATAAGAAGTATTTGTAAAGAGTCTTTGTCTTCTAAAAGCGAATCGTCAATCTGTAGATCGGTTACTTCGGAATTTCCGTTGATAGAGAGTTTTACCATACCACCGCCTACGCTTGAGGTAAAAGTTTGTTTTGCACCCTCTTCTTTGGCTTTTACAGCCATATCTTGTACCTGAGACATCATTTGATTGAGATCGAGTTTACTTAAATCTATTCCGTCAAACATCTCAAAACTCCACTATTGGTCACTACCGATAAGTTCATTGGTAATTTCGGTAATATCATTTTTATCATCCACGTGTACCACTATCGGTTTATAGTTTTCCAACTCGTCACTATGGTATGAAGCATAGGCAATCACGATAATCTTATCGCCAACTTCCACTTTTCTCGCAGCTGCACCGTTCAGGCACATATCTCTTGCACCACGTTTCCCTTTAATTACATAGGTTGAAAATCGCTCACCGTTGTTGATATTTACTATCTCAACTTTTTGACCAACCCTTAAAGCAGCAGCCTCCAAAAGCTCCTCATCGATAGTGATAGAACCGACGTAGTTTAGATTTGCATCTGTTACACTGGCTCTATGAATTTTACTATACAACATATCAAATGTCATTTATATCCTTACTATTTTGTTAAAGAAACAGCCTCACCCCAAAATTCTTGAGGGATAAGATACTCTTCAACTGGGTTTCCACCCACTATATGTTCGTCTATAATTCTATCAATTTTTTCCTTATCTAATCCGACATACATATGATGTCCAGGCTCCACCAACATCACCGGTCCCATTTGACATCTTCCTAGACAACTTGTTCTAATAGGTTGGACAGGTCCCATTAAACCTTTTTGCATCATTGATTGTGCCATATGATTAAATAAATCTCTTGATTGTTCGTTTACACATGATGGTTTTGGCATCCCCGGAGGCGAACTTTGCTCACATTTAAATATATAAAATGTCGGTTGCGGCATTTGTGGCATTTCCATAATTTATTCCTTTTTCTTATCTTTTTGTATTTTCAAAATAGAGTAAAATTATCCTATTTAAAATTTTCGTGAATTTTATCTCAGTTTAGTTAAATGTTTCTTTAAGGATATCTTCTACTATCTTTTTATCATTTAAAGGGATTTTTTTATCGTAAATAATTTGAGTTTCCTCATCCCCTTTTCCCAATATCAATAAAACAGGTTTCTCATATTGTCCCATTTTTTCTATCCCTTTTGCAATTGCAACTTTACGATTGAGTTCAATTTCAAGATGTTCCGTATCCCTACACCCTTTTAAAATATCTTCACATATTTGATCGGGATCTTCAAATCTTGGATTATCGCTTGTGATAATTATCTCTTTGGAATATTTTGAAGCTGCTTGTCCCATCAGCGGTCTTTTGGTACGGTCCCTATCTCCACCTGCACCAAATACACTGATGATATCATATTCTATAAAACTCTCATACACTTTTTCCATCCCATCAGAGGTATGGGCAAAATCTATCACGATAAGAGGATCGTTTGACACAACTTCCATTCGACCGCTTACACCGCCAAAATGTTCTATCATATCACAAACCTCTTGGAGAGGTTTTTTAGTAAGTAAATTTACACTTCCAATTGCGGCAGTTAAATTATATACATTAAAAAGTCCCATCATAGGAGATGAGAAATGTACCATATTTGAAAAGTGCTGGATCGCCCCGTGGATACCGTTTTTCAAACTATATGCACCCACTTTATAAGTAGCAGGATTATCTAATCCATATGCGTAGCAGTTTTTTATATTATATTTTATTTTTTCATCGTCTTTATTGATAAGCTTCATAGATTCATCGCTAAAAAAACTGTTTTTTATATCGATATAATTTTGCAACGTTCCATGATAATCTAAATGGTCCTGTGTAATATTGGTATGTACTTTTAGGGCAAACTCCAACCCTTCGATTCTATTTTGTTCAATTGCATGGGAGCTGACTTCCATCACAAAATACTCGCAACCCGCATCTATAGCATAATTTATATGATCAAAGTTTCCAAGCTGGGTAGGGGTAGTAAGGGTATACCCCTCAATCTTTTCATCATTTACAAAAAATCCACGTGTCCCTTGCAAAGCCGCTTTGTATCCTAAATCCAAAAGAAGTGAATAGATTGCGGCGGTGGTGGTGGTTTTTCCGTTTGTTCCCGTGACGCCGACTATTTTTATGGAAGAAAAATCAAACTCGTTTGATAGCTCACTTGATTTTAAAAATTGCGTACAACCGTTATTTTTAGCATCATCCACAAATTTTTCATTGTGTTTTGAGACAACAAAAACGGTATCGGGTTCTGCTACCTTTGAATTATCGGTATAAATTTTATTGTTGTGGGTTATTATCAATCTTTTTACTTTCTAACTTTTCATATAACTTTACAAGCTCTTCATCGTAAGAGAAAAACTCGTTAAAACCGTCTAAATAACTATAAGCGGTTTTATTAAAATTATTATCGATTAAATTATTAATAAAATCTATCAATTCCTCTTTTGTAGTAATTGCAACCTTTGTACTAAACATGATATCTTGGTACGCTTCTTTAAAAGAACCTCTTGTTTTGACAAGTTCCATAAAATCTTTGTATTCTATTGCATTGAGACTCTCTACACTTGTTTGGGAGATATTTTGTAAAAGCCCCAACATCTTTTCATTGTCTCCATCATATGCATGGATTACATCTTGTACATATTTTATAGCTTTTTCAATATCTTCACTTTTTGCAACAGAAAAATAGTCAAATAGATTTTGTGCTTTTGCACTACTTTCAAAACCTATATCACACAATAAACAATACATTTTATATTCTTCGTTTTTTGTATCCATAGATAAAGCTTGAGAGTATAAAAACAAAGCTTTATCATACTCTTTTACACTAAAATATGAATGTCCTTGTTTTAATAATTCTTCAATGTTGTCAGCCATTTGATACCTGCTCCTCATTATTCGGCGGTACATTGATAATCTCCAACTCGGGATGTATCGCCTCACGTAATTCTTTTTCAACTATAAATTTTAACGTACTGCCACTTGCGGCACATCCTACACATGCACCTTGAAGCTGTACGTATATTTTACCATCTTTTATCTCTTTTAATTCAATAGCTCCACCGTCACGTGCCAACATAGGGGCTATTTTATCTGTTATTATGTTACTTACAGGCTGTTGTAAATCTTCATCTGTAAACGGCATTGTCATCTTTATTTTTCCCCTTTTAATTTTTTTCAGGAAACTCGTTCCGTCGTTTTGTTTTTCTATTGACTAAAACTATTCCAAGAGCGGTAAGAGCTACTATTACCCCTATTGTTTGAAATATAAAGCTTAAAGATACAGGTTCACTCATTAATTAACCACTTCTTCACATCTAGTACAAAGTGCATCTTCACTTGTAGATTTAAACTTCCAACATCTTGGACATTTTGCATTCTCTGCTTTGTATACTTCAAACTCTTGTCCATCTACGTTAAAGCTTTCAATAGCATTATCTTTTTTATCTTTTATAATATCACTTACTACGAACCAATCTTCCGCTAAAGTACTATCCATCGATAACACATCTTTAGAATTTGTATAAATTACTAGTTCTAAAGTAGATTTAATAGTTTTATCTTTATTAAGTTTATCTTTTATTTCTGCAAATTTACTTTTAGCTTCCAATAAATGTTTCTCATTAAGGTTACATTTAACTTCAGGGATATAATATTTTTCCATATCAAAGATATCTTTTGCATCCCCTTTGATTAGGCTTGGTGCATGTTCGATAAGTTCATTCATCGTGTATGTTAATACAGGTGCCAAAGTTGTAATAAATGCCTTTGCAATCATCGCCATTGCCGATGCACTTGCCGATCTTGTGACAGATTCTTTCCCGTCACAATACATTTTATCTTTACAAACATCGATATAAACATTTGAAAGCTCTGCAACTAAAAAGTGATTAAGTCTATTAAGACCTCTACTAAAATCATACTCTTTAAAACTCTCATCAACCTCTTTAAAAAGTTTTTGTGCTTTATCCAATATCCAAAGATCAACTTCACTCATACTCTCAAGCGGAGCAAGTTCTTTTAAATCAGCAACATTACCAAGTAAAATTTTACCTGTATTTCGTATCTTTCTATATTGCTCAGCCATCTGTTGTAAAATAGCGTCACTGATTTTTTGGTCATTTTGATAATCACTCATCGCAACCCACATTCTAAGGATCTCCGAACCGTATTGTTTGACAACTTTATCGGGTGCTATTACATTTCCTTTAGACTTAGACATTTTTTCACCCTTACCGTCCATGGTAAATCCGTGTGTTACTACACTTTTATACGGTGCAATCTCATTTGAAGCAAGTGAAGTTAAAAGTGAAGACTGGAACCATCCTCTATGTTGGTCACTCCCCTCAAGATACATATCTGCAGGGAAACTTCCAGCATCGTAATTTCTACTTCGTAAAACTGCATATTGGGTTGAACCGCTATCAAACCAAACATCTAAAATATCCATAGTTTTTTCTAAATCCTCGCTATTGAGTCCGCTTCCGGGATATAAAAGCTCCTCAATACTCAAATCATACCAAGCATCACACCCTTTTTGCTCAAAGATCATCGCTACATAGTTTAAAACTTTCTCATCATAGATAATTTCATCTGTTAATTTATTTCTAAAAAATGCAATAGGCACACCCCAATCCCTTTGACGTGAAATACACCAATCAGGTCTATTTTCTATCATAGTTCTTAGACGGTTTTTCCCATGATCGGGATAAAACTTCACATCTTCGATTGTCTCAAGGGCATTTTCTCTTAAAGTTTTCCCTTTTTTCCCATATGGTTCATCCATAGCGATAAACCATTGTTTTGTCGCTCTAAAAATTACAGGCTTATGGGTTCTCCAACAGTGTGGATATGAGTGTGTCATATCCTCTTTTTTAAGTAATGCATCCCCTAAAAGCTCCAAAATTCTATCATTTGCTTTAAATACGTTTACATTTAAAAACTCTTCAGGATTTGGAAGCAGTTTTTCTCTTACAATCGTGTTATCATACGCACCGTTTGGACCAACAGGCATAACTACTTCAAGGTTATATTTTAATCCAACTTTGTAGTCATCCTCTCCATGCCCCGGAGCCGTATGAACTGCACCCGAACCTGTATCCATAGTAACATGGTCTCCAAGTACTATTTTTGAATCTCTTCCGTTAAGTGGATTGATTGCCAATGTGTTTTCCAATGATTTCGGATCGATATCCTCTTTCATCTCCCCTTTTACAATACCGTCGGTTAAAAGCGCTCCGTAAAGTTTTTTTGCAACGATAAAACCATCGGTTGTAGTTGTATATTCTTCCTCAGGATTTAAAGAGATTCCCGTATTTGCAGGAAGTGTCCAAGGAGTTGTTGTCCAGATAATTACCTTTTCATCTCTATCTTTTAATTTAAATGCCACAAAAATAGATGGGGATACTTTATCTTCATATTCCACTTCCGCTTCAGCCAAGGCAGTCCCAGCAGCCCACGACCAATATACGGGTTTACTTCTTTGTACCAAAAGTCCATTTTTTGCAATAGCGATAAGTTCTCTATAAATATTTGCTTCAAATTTAAAATCCATAGTCAGATACGGCTTTTCCCAATCTGCGATTACCCCAAGAGTTTTAAATTCATCCCTTTGGATATCGATAAACTTTGACGCATGATTTCTACAAAGCTCTCTTAATGTTGATTTAGGAAGCTCTTTTTTCTTTTGCCCACCGATTTTCTCTTCAACCTTTTGCTCAATGGGAAGTCCATGACAATCCCATCCCGGAGTAAATCTCACAGACTTACCGTCAAAGTAGTGGTACTTCACAACCATATCTTTTAAAATCTTATTTAAAGCATGACCGATATGCGTATGACCGTTTGCATAAGGCGGTCCATCGTGAAGTGTAAAGCTTTCGCAATCCGCTCTATTTGTTTTCATTTTTTCATAAATTTTATTTTCATCCCAAAATTTATATGTTTTTGGTTCATTATTCGGTAAACTTCCACGCATTGGAAAAGTTGTATTTGGTAATTGTAATGTATCTTTGTAATCTACTGCTTCTGACATTTTCTTATAACCTTTTTTAAAATGGGGTAAGATTATACCCAAAAATTACTTAAAATGGAGTAACTGATGGTTTACGTGATTATATTTATCACTGCTTTTAGTTCAGCTACCCTTATCCCGATGGGGAGTGAAGCAGTGCTAATTTACTATATCACGCAAGGATACAATATCTATACACTTTTTACTCTTGCCATTATCGGTAACACCCTTGGGTCGTTTGTAAATTACTATTTGGGAATGAAAGGGGAAGAATATCTTGTAAGAAAAAAATACCTCAAAGAGAAAAAGATAAAAAAACATATGAAAACTTTTGATCGTTACGGTGGATTTGCTTTGTTACTTGCTTGGGTTCCCATTGTCGGAGATGCTCTCACTTTTGTAGCGGGTATTTTAAAGTTTAACGTAACAAAATTTTTCATCTATGTCTTTCTCTCAAAGTTTTTTCGGTATATTATTGTGATAGGGATATTTTATTATTATAAATAAAAAAGGATACCGCATATGAATACTTTTCAAAACATGGAAGAACTTCAAAAAATTTTACGAAAAAACAAGCAAACCATCACTTGTGCCGAGAGTTGTACAGGAGGTTTAATAGCATCTATGATAACAAAAATATCAGGTTCTTCCGATATATTTAAAGGTTCTGTCGTAACCTATTGTAATGAAATTAAAGAACAAGAACTCGGTGTAAAAAAACAAACAATGATAGAAAACGGTGCCGTAAGTATTGAAACGGTTACCGAGATGTTAAAAGGAGTATTAAAAAAATTTGATGCAGATTATGCAATAGCGGTAAGCGGTGTAGCGGGACCCACAGGAGGCACTAAAGAAAAACCCGTAGGTACGGTTGTAATAGGTATAGCCTCGGTATTGAACGATAAGGATATTCAAGTTTATCACTTCAACGGAAATAGAGAAGAGATACAAACTCAAGCTGCAAATAAAGCATTTGAACTAATTTTTCAAATTTTATCAAAAAACTCTTGACAACAAAAAGATTTTTCACTATAATTCCACTCCATTTATAAAGTTATGACCCGTTAGCTCAGCCGGTAGAGCATCTCCCTTTTAAGGAGGTGGCCGATGGTTCGAATCCATCACGGGTCACCAGAGTTTTAAAAAAAGTTGCCTGAACGGCAAGTTTTTTAAAAACGAATCCCTGCAAGTTAGATTTTATTGATAATTTGCAAAATATTTTAATTTGTTATTGGCCCCATCGTCTAGCGGTTAGGATCCATGGTTTTCATCCATGTTACAGGAGTTCGAGTCTCCTTGGGGTCACCAATAATAATTTTGGTCGATTAGCTCAGTTGGTAGAGCGCTACCCTTACAAGGTAGATGTCAATGGTTCGAGTCCATTATCGACCACCAGAGTTCTTAAAAAAGTTGCCTGAACGGCAAGTTTTTTAAGAACGAATCTCTGCAAGCTAGCGTTTTATCTCTCCTTGCAAAGCTTTTCTTAAATGTTCAATTTTTGTGCGGTTGTAGTTCAGTTGGTTAGAATACCTGCCTGTCACGCAGGGGGCCGCGAGTTCGAGTCTCGTCAACCGCGCCACTATGCATCTTTTTAATTCCCTAAAAAATTTATGAAATTTTAATCAATTTTAGTAATTAAAGATTGTCCTGCTTTAAGTTTATCTCCGATATTTACAAGAGATTTTATATCTTTATCCAACGTAAGTATTGCCAAACCATCGATAAAAAAACCTATTTTTTTACCTTGGGTTACTTGCTCGATACCCTCGTCTAATTCTATTTTAGGATTACAAAAACCACTGATAAGCTTTAGACCCATCGTTGTTTTTCCATTATTATCCGCTATAAAATCTATATCTGCTTTTTCGTTTAAAAATTGTGCTTTTGGAGACATCGGGTCAAGATTAAGTCCATGACGTGTATTTGCAACTTTAAATTCTCCATTAAACGGTGCTCTTATATTATGATTGGCACACGGTGTTACCTTAACATAAATTTGGGTTTTATCCCCTACTGTATCTATTGCAATAACTTTGCCGTCTATAGGAGATAAAATACTTTGGTCATTTTCAAATATATGCCGTGATGTATTTCTATACACATATATTAATCCTAAAGTTACAATGATAAATATATTTTCTAAACATTCAAAATCTGCAATATAACTTACAAATGCCAAACCCAATGCTATCGCTATGGGTTTAAAACCGTAAGGAGAAATAAAACTTAAGTTATTCATCTTCTAATCCATCACTCTTTTTTGTCTCGGTATCTTTAGATTCTTTTTCATCTTCATTTACATCTTCATCATCCATATGAAGATCGTCTCCTCTATATACTTCGCCGCCGTTTTCTTCAATAATCTCTTGCACCCTTTTCCCAGAAATTACCTCTTTATCAAGAAGTTCACTTGTCATCTGCTCTATCGCATCGTTATTGTCTCTTAGAAGCTGTTTTACAGTTTCATATCTTTCGTTTAACACCTCTTTGATATAATTATCAAGTTTATGTGCCATCTCGTCACTATAATCTTTTGAAGCCATTCCACCGCCGAGGAATTGGTTTTGCTGTTTATGCAGAACCATTAAACCTGCAATATCGATATCACTCATACCGTAAATCGTAGCCATAGATTTAATAATATCGGTAGCTCGATCAAGATCGTTTCCTGCACCGGTACTAATCTCCCCTATAAATACATCCTCGGCAGCACGTCCACCAAGCAACGTATCAACCTCAGCCATCAATTCATGTTTTTGCATAAGATATTTATTTTCTTCAGGAGTATTCAGGGTATATCCAAGAGCAGCCAAACCTCTTGGTACGATTGAAACTTTATTTACTTTTTTAGCCCCTTTTGTGATCTCCGCTATAAGTGCATGACCCGATTCATGATACGCTACGATTTGTCTCTCTTTTGGAGAGATTCTTCTACTTTTCTTTTCAAGTCCTGCAATTTGTCTTTCGACTGCTTCTTTAAAATGACTTGGCTTTACCTCATCTTCGTTTGCTCGACCTGCCAAGAGTGCAGCTTCGTTGATGATATTTGCAAGATCGGCTCCCGCTAAACCTGCCGTCATAACGGCAACTTCGTGAATATCAACATCTTTTGAGATTTTTACATCTTTGATATGCACGTTTAAAATTTCAACTCTTCCCTCAAGATCGGGCTTGTCTACTAAAACTTGTCTATCGAATCTCCCCGGACGTAAAAGTGCAGGATCAAGAACTTCGGGTCTATTGGTAGCAGCTAAAATAATAACGGGAGCCTCTGCACTGCTAAACCCGTCCATCTCTGCTAAAAGCTGATTTAAAGTTTGCTCCCTTTCATCATTTCCACCCATTGAACCTGCACTTGCCCTGCTTTTTCCTATCGCATCAATCTCATCTATAAATATAATCGCAGGTGCCACCTTTTTTGCTTGTTCAAAGAGATCACGTACCCTACTTGCACCAACCCCCACAAACATCTCGATAAACGACGACCCCGTCACACTTAAAAATTCAACATCGGCTTCTCCCGCAACCGCTTTTGCAAGTAATGTTTTACCGGTTCCCGGAGGTCCTACGAGTAAAACACCTTTAGGAATCTGTGCTCCAAGTCTTACATAACGATCAGGGTCTTTTAAAAAATCGACTATCTCGGTTACTTCCTCTTTTGCCTCTTTATTCCCTGCCATATCGTCAAATTTTACTTTAGGTTTTTCAGAGTTAATCATCTTTTTAGCACCGCCGATACCAAGAATACCACCGGCTCCGCCACCCATAGATTTTGACATACGACGTGCAAGAAACATCCAAATAGCAAAAAAGAAAAATAGAGGTAATATCCATCCAAATAGCATATCTGCCAAGAGGTTTTGCTCATTTACTCCACCGTATTCGATACCGTTATTCTCAAGTAACGGTACCAAAGTACTGTCTCCGCTTACTTTTCTGGCCTTATAAATTGTCTGCATACCCCCTTGAGGTTTACCGACGGCTTTGATATTTTGATCGCCTATACCTACATATTCTATTTTTCCCTCTTTTACAAGTTGTTTTATATCCGAATAGGCAACATTTTTACTTATACTTTTTCCATACGGCGTGGTACCGCCGTTTACATTCATATCGTCTGTAGGGAAAAAGCTTTTAAAAGCTGCTATTGTCACTACGGAGAAAATAACAAATACTATAATCGGGTTTTTATCAAAAAATCCATTTTTGTTATTGTCGTTTTTATTATCTTTATTGTTATCCATTTATTTTTTATCCTTTGACTTTTTCAAAACTAAAGTTATCCACTCATTTTCTTGAATTTTTTCAACCAATTCACAATATTTTTCAAATTTATTTAAGACTTTTGTTTCATATTGTTCCATAATTCCAGAAAGTATCAATATACCTCCATCTTTGGTACTTTTTACCAAATCTTTTACAATCATTATCAATACATCTGCAACAATATTTGCAATAACTATATCATACTCTATTTTTGCCTTATTAATAGAACCTTCCCAGTATTTATTTACATTTACACTGTTTGTTTTAAAATTTTTAAGACTATCTTCAATGCAAACAGAATCGGTATCGCAAATATCTACAATTGCCCCCAGCTTTACGGCTGCAATTGCCAATATCCCGCTTCCTGTTCCTACATCGCACACCGTACTATCTTTTTTGACAAACTTTTCAACTGCCGATAAACATGTATTGGTAGTTTCATGGTGTCCCGAACCAAAAGCCAAAGTGGGATCGATTGTTATATTGATTTTTCCCTCTTTAGCATTCTCCCAACTAGGATGGATATAAAACTTCCCAACCTCTATAGGTTGAACACTTTGCTGATATATTTTAATCCAATCCAAATTTTCTTTTTTCTCTAAAGTGATTTCACACTCTACTTGCGTCTCAAAAGCAGTGGACAGCTCTTTGGCAAAAGCCTCAATCCCCTCTTTGATAGTATCAAGCTCCTCTTCGCTTCTAATGATAATAGCATCCTCTTGCTCTTCAATTGCCTCTTCGCAAAGAGATGAAGCCAAATCTAAAAAAAGCTCAAAATATACATTTGGTTTGATAGTTAATTCGTAATAAAATTTTTCCAAAAAACACCTTCGTTATTAGTCATGAATTCTTTATAAAAGGAATCAATTTTATCTAAAGTAGTTTTTAAAATAGTTTAAAACTTTACTTTAAAAATAGAACTTCATCATATTCGTTGATAAAGTAAGAATAGATTTTTTGAAAGCCTAGAGATTCTGGATTGAACTGTTGTTCTTTTTTCTCTTTATGGGAGATAAATACCATAACCATATCAAGCTTATCTTTTAAATGTTTTAGCAGTGTATAACCACCCTCAACCATTATAAATTTTTTATCCTCTATATCAAAAGTATCGCTTATATTTACTTCTCTATTTTTTACTTTAAAAAGAGGTATATCTTGGTCAAATTTCTTTTGATGAGAATATATTAAAACATCAGGAGCATTTTGTTCTTTTGCAAACCGCGTATCAAGAGTAGGTCTATCGGTTCTAACCGTATTTCCGCCTATGACTAAAAGGTCAAGCTTTGTACGTATCTGATGTACCAAATTTAATGAATCCTGTGATGTAATATATCCACCATCAATAGAACCGTCTTCTCTCATAGCCAATTTAAAAAAAGTAAAGTTTTTCTTTTGCCACTTTATAAACGATTCAAGCAAACTATCGCTCTGTTCTTTGCAAATACCTGTTACTACTTCTATCCCTGCATCTTGTAATCTTTGTAATCCACCCGAAGCTTCATGATTGGGATCAAGAATTCCAATATATACTTTTTTTATCCCAATAGCTTCTAAAAGCATTGCACAAGCAGGAGTTTTGCCTATATGATTACAAGGCTCAAGCGTTACATAGATTTCACAATCTTTAAAAAAATTATTATGGTTATTTGTTAAATATTCGTGAATTATATGAGAATCTTTCATATCTCTTAATGAACTTTCAGGGTATTTAGTAAGATATGCCTCTTTTAATGCCAATACTTCTGCGTGTGGTTTTCCCGCTTCTTGATGTGCCTTTACACTTAAGACTTTATCATCTTTTATTACAACGGCACCAACAGCAGGATTTGGGTATGTAAGAAATTGATATTGCCAAGCTTTGTCAATAGCTAGTTGCATATATTTATTTTTTTGCAAACTTTTTTCCAAATATTTCTTTTCTATGATAATCTAAATAGAGCAATCTCTCTTTAGTTAAAAACTGTTTATCTAATTTATATTTAATTAAATGTTTTTTAACATCTTCTTCTAACTCTTCTACAAAATCAAGCGTCCCATCATCTTCAAAAGTTATGTATCCCTTATCAAATAAAATATCCATATTTCTACTAAGTAATAATCCATTTTGTGAATCATACGCTTCATTATCATCTGAATCAATAAAAGGCTTTATATGACTTGCTACAAGTGATGGATATGATAACTGCTCAACCATACATTGTGTTTTTTTAAGTTTTTCTTCACTCTCTTCTTTGAGTAAATTTTTATAAATTTTATGAAGATAATCTTTTCTTTTTCGTTTTTTATCTTTTAGGGCTTTTTCTTGTAATACTACATGGGCATCTTCTTCAAATTTTAAAATACCATCCACAAATACTAAATCATCAAGATAACTTAAAACTGATTTGAAATGATTTACCTGATTATATTTTCTCACATAAAATTCAATCTCTTTTGTATTTTTTTTAGCTGCTTCTAATTCACTTTTATTTAAATATCCTTTTGGAAAATCATCAATATTTTGCGTCATCAAAGCTGCAATATCTTCTTTGGATAAACCGCCAATATGTTCCAAAGTTTTAATTAAAAAACTTATCTCTTGTTTATTTGAATCAACTGTTATATCTCTATTAAAACTAGAATTTTCATACACTATTTTTGAAAAAATTGTCTTTTTTTGTTGTTTTAGTTTTGCATATAAAAATAATTTAGAAGAGGGATGATATGTTTTAAATTCAAAATTTATAAACCCAAGTTTGACAAACTGATTAATACTCTTTCTTAATGAAGTTCCCTTTAGTCCATTTATTTTACTTACTTCATCTTGCAATTTTTTATATAATGCGGGAGAATACTTTGAAGTATCATTTGCATCAATAAACTTTACTATTGCTTCTAGTACAGAGTTAAAATTTTTATCGTATATTGCAGTGTATGCTAATGTAAGGCTCCAATACTTTTCATATTTTTGTTTAGCCATCAGTGAGCCTTATTTTTGTTTCTTACAATAAATAAAAACTCGGTATTTTTACTTTTTTTCTCTTTCCCTGTTATCTGATAATTGTGAGGTTTTTCTAACACTTCTATATCATTTGAGTATTTGCTTATAATTTGAAGCAACTCATCTTTTGATGGATATGAGTTATTGTTGTAACTTAGCATCCAATATTTAAAATTACCAAGTTTTGAGAAAAGTTTATCAAAAAGTTTCAACGAAGTTTTTTTATCCATAAAATTATTTTCAAAAGGTTTGAGTTTTTTCCCTTGTATATACTCATCGACAAGTCCGTAAAATCCAAAATAGTTATTCATAGTTCCAGTATATGGCGGGTCTAGGTAAATCACATCTGCTTTTACACTATCTAGTACATTAAATATATCATCATTATAGACTTTATTGTTTTGCTTATTATCAAATATAGCCCTATTGTACTCATCTAAGTTTTTTAAAATATGACTTTTAAAACTCTCATTATGGTACGCTCTTTTTCTTTTATATTTTTTATAGCTATACTCTTCATCTCGAAGTTGTACAATTTTATCCCAAGATAAATTAAACCTCGAATATGGCATTTTTCGCACCATCGCACGGCGTATTAAAGTAAATGCTATAGATTTTTTATACTCACTTGGTAGTTTTTCAATATTTTCACGATACTGGTCAAGCTCCATACACTCATCTGGAAAAAAGAAAACATTGGCATAGTTTTTATACATAAACCCTTTTTTAGGTTTTCCACTAAAAAGTATATTTATATCATCTTCATCTAAAGTCTCTTTTTTATTTTCAATCAATGATTTTGCCAAATAGTAATTGATTTTTAAAATATCATTACTTAGAACTTCATAGCCTCTTTTTTTGGCTTCATATCCTATAGATGAGCCACCGCTAAAAGCATCAAAGATAGAGGTTGCATCTTTTGGAAAATAGTCACATATCCAATTTGTAAGTTTCTCTTTGTTTCCTATATAGTTTACTTTTGGATAAGTGTTCTCATACTTTGTCTTTTTATCTTGAGTATTCATAGTAACTACACTGTTTGCAATAGCATAAGCCATCAAAGGAGGTACCGCATTGCCCACTTGCTGTTGTTGTGCTATAGAGTTGCTTTTAAATTCAAAACTATCGGGAAAAGTTTGAAGCCTTGCAAGTTCTCTTACACTCAAGGCACGATTTTGTGAATAGTGAAATATCTTTCTCATATCTCCAGTAACGGTAACAGAGGGCTTTTTACTATCATATCGTATATATTTTCGTACATCGCCACTTTTTGGTCGAAGATTTAAAGGGATATCCTCCCTGCTTCCACCATCTTTTATAAAAGACATCTTTTGAAGCATTTGATCGGTATGTTTCATAGCTTTATGGTTTAAAATATTTGACTCTTCCCCTGAATTTAAAATAGGCAAATCATCTATCGCTTCTTTTACGCTTATATGTTTTTCATGTGTTTTTTGTGGAAATATTATATTATCGTTAAGTGAGCCTACAAAAATAACTCGTTGTCTCACTTGAGGCACCCCGTAATCAGCAGAATTTAAAACTTTACACTCAACTTTATATCCAAGCTCGTTAAAATTTTCTATTATCTGCTCTCTTGTTTGGTTTTTATTGTGAGTATAAAGTCTTGCAACATTTTCCATAATAAAATATTTTGGTTTTACAACATCTACAACTCTCACAAACTCTTTAAAAAGATGATTTCTGGGATCATCGATAAATTTTCTTCCAATATTTCCCGCTATACTAAAGCCTTGACACGGCGGTCCCCCTATAACCACATCCACATCACTATCTTTTGTAAGTTCTAAAATCTCTTCATTTGTTAAAGTTGCTATATCTTTTTGGATTAAATTATGGGTTGGAAAGTTTGCTTTGTAAGTTTGGCAAAACTCATCTTGAATATCGATTGAAAAAATATTTTGAAATCCCGCTTTGTCAAACCCAAGTGAGAAACCACCTGCTCCGCAAAAAAGGTCGATATATGTAAGCTTTTTATTCTTTTGTTTCATATCATAATCAAAGTCAATCAAGTTTAATCTACTCATACCCCAACTCTCACTTTTTTATAATACTAACATTTTAAAAGCAAAAAATTAAAAAAAATTGCATAATGCAATTATTTTAACCTATTTCATCTTAAAAATTAAGTTTATTTATCCCACTCAAAATAGGTAGAACCCGATAAAATATCATCATATTTTATCTCAACTTCTCCGCTATCTATATCATCAACTTTTAAAATTCCAGCTTCACTTACATCAAGTAATTTCCCTTTAAAAGTTTCGGTTGAGTACTCTTTTATTTTTACATTTTCCCCAACTGAACCTTGGTAGTGTTTAAGGGTTTTTAATTTTCGCTCGATTCCAGGAGAGCTTACCTCTAAGTTATATTCTCCGTGAATCGGGTCATATAAATCAAGGATTGGAGAGATCATTCTGCTTACTTCGGAGCATTTTTCTAAACTTACACCATCGGTTGAAGTGATAAATATTCTTAAGATACTTTTTTTATGCTCTTTTGTTTGTATTATATCATACAGCTCGGCTCCACATCCCTTTACTGCTGTCTCAATTGCTTCTTCTAGTTCTATATTCATTATTTCTTCTCTTTAGATATCTGTGCAAAAAGCTGATCCATTCTAGCTCTTTTTTCCATCATATCATCAACTTCAAATGTAAAGTTTGGACATTTGTACCAACTTGTTGCACCTAAAATATATGATTTAATTGCACCGTTTGCTTTTCTTAAAGCTGATCGAATTAGCTTTAATTCTGTCTTGTCAAAATCACTACCGTCAAAATAAACAGTAGCATCATATTTACCATTTTTACAATCTACTTCGGTGATAGCCAAACCATTAATAAGAGCATCATTTAAACTACCAAGAGCTTCTGGAAGTAACTCCATAAGTAGTGACTCTGTTCTTTGTAGATTTACACTTTTATCTTTCAATTCTAACCCTTGTATAAAAAATAAAAAGTTTTCACTCTTAAAACTAATTAGAAGCTTTAGAGTGCATGAGATTTTGCAAAAGTAGATGTGCAGATGTACGAGTAGTACCTCAAACAGCTACTTTTGTAAAAGATCGTGTGCTATAAAGCTTCTAATCGATAGTCTGTTCCTCTTTATGTTCTATGAACGTTTCGATGTAGTCGCCAACTCGAATATCATTATAGTTTTCAAAAATAATACCACACTCAAATCCATTAACAACCTCTTTAACATCATCTTTAAATCGTTTAAGAGATTTAATAGAACCAGTGTAAACAACAACACCATCTCTAATGATACGTGCAAGTCCACCTTTGATAACTTTACCATCAGTTACTTTCGTACCTGCAACGGTTCCAACTTTTGGTACGACAAAGGTATCAAGAACTTCTGCTTGACCTGTATTTTCTTCAATTACAACCGTACTCATCCTACCTGATAACGTTGCTTTACTATCATCAATCAAATCGTAAATGATTGAATATGTTTGAATCTGCACACCTTCGGCTTTTGCTTTTGTTTTTACGCTTCCAGTAGGTCTTACGTTAAATCCAAGGATGATACAATCATCACTTGCACTAGCCAATGCAACATCCGCTTCGGTAATTCCACCAACTCCTGCACTTACTATTTTTACTTTTACTTCATCGTTTTTAATTGTTTCAAGTGAAGCTCGAATAGCCTCAAGTGAACCACCCGCATCAGCTTTTAAAATGATAGGCAATGCTTTGATTTTACCCTCTGCAATCAATCCTGCCATCTCATCAAGTGAAACTTTTGTAGATGCACTAAGCTCTTTTGCTCTTGCATGTTCTGCTCTAGTTGTAGCGATCTCTTTTGCTTCAGCAGCCGTTTTTTGTGCAACAAGGTGTGAACCTGTCGGCGGCACGTCGTTAAGCCCTACTACCATACCTGTTTTACTAAGTCCTAGCTCTTTTACAGGTTTTCCTGCATCATCAAGAAGTGCTTTGACTCTACCAAAAGTAGTATCTGCTACAACATTGTCTCCAACTTTTAAAGTACCGCTTTGTACAATCACACTTGCAACAGGACCTCTTCCTTTTACTTGTGATGCTTCAATAACCGTTGTTTTAGCCAACGCAGTCGGATCGGCTTCAAGCTCTAAGATCTCTGCTTGGATAAGGATATTTTCAAGTAAATCTTCAATCCCCTCGCCTGTGTGAGCAGAAACTGGGATAAACTCATACTCTCCACCCCAATCAACAGGGGTCATCTCTTGTTCTGCCATCCCTGCTTTTACCATATCCATATTAGCAGTCTCTTTATCCATTTTGTTTACGGCAACTATGATCGGTGCACCGCTTTCTTTAGCTGCTTTTATAGACTCTATTGTTTGTGGTTTTACACCGTCATCTGCCGCAACAACAATAATAATAATGTCGGTTACACTCGCCCCTCTTCTTCTCATGGCACTAAATGCTTCGTGTCCCGGGGTATCTACAAATGTAATGTCTTGACCGTTCTTATCAACCGTATATGCCGAGATATGCTGTGTAATTCCACCTGCTTCACCTGCAGCTACACGTGAACTTCTGATTTTATCTAAAAGTGAAGTTTTACCGTGGTCTACATGTCCCATAATTGTAACTACAGGAGGTCTTGTCGTAAAGTTTGTAGTATCTACCTCTTCTTCGTGATAATCTTCCACATAATTTACATCTTCAAGCTCATCTTTGATTGTGATTTCTATTCCGTACTCTTCACCTAAAATCTCAATCTCGTCATTTCCAAGGAAGTCGTTTTTGGTTACCATCATACCAAGCATAAAAAGTTTACCTATGACATCTCCTGTTGATTTTCCAATCTTCTCTGCGAACTCATAGACCCTGCACTCTTCAGGGATAGTAATCTCTGTGATCTCTACATCTTCTACTTGTTTTTTATATTTTTTCTTCTTTTTCCCTCTTCTGAGTCCCCTTGGTTGATTCCCAAATGCACTTGGCTTGGTTGTTCTAACAGGCTTCGCTTTTGGTGTATCTTGTAAAAACTTGGAAGTTTCAATCTCTCCCATATCAAGAAGTACAACCTCTTCGCCCATCAAAGATTCATCAGATTCTTTAAAATCATCATCCGTTGAATGTCCCTCAATAGAAAGTTTTGTACCGTGTTCATGAGCTTTTGCAGCTTGTTTTGTTTTGGGCTTTCTAGCTTTTGGAGTATATTCCTCTTTAAGATCCGGTCCATCTCCAAAAAGTTCACTCATCGATGTTAATTTTTGCTTTTTACCTTGTGGATCTTGTGCCGGTGTTTCCACAGCTGTAGCTTTTGGTTTTTTCTTTTTAACAATCGTCAAACCTCTTTTTTTCATTACCACTTTTTCAGGATTTGTATCTTCTTGTTCGCTTACGCTCTCTTCTACTTTCTTTTGAGTTTTCGGTGTTTGTTTTGCAGTCTCTTTTTCTACATTTTTTGTAGAGGTTTTTGGTGTTTGCTGTTCACTTTCTTGTTTTTCATTTTTAGTAGATTTTGTTTTAGTCTCTTTTTTAGGTGTTGCTTTTTTAGGCTTCAGTAATTTACTGGTTCCCGTCATAATATATTCGGCAATAGCCTCAGCTTCTTCAAATGAAACGGTACTTTGCGGTGATTTTAAAACAATATCTAAATCGGCTGCTTTTTTTATTACTTCTGTACTTGTCGAACCAGCCTCTTCTGCTATCTCAAACACCCTTACTTTGTCATCCATTCCCTACTATCTCCTTCAGTTGTTCTATGTAGTTATCTTTATTTTTACAAGTTCTATATAAAGCTTTTTCTAGCTTTGTATCGTTAGCGACACACCCTTTGCAGATATAAAAGCTTCTTCCTATTCCACTAAACTTGATCAGCTTTTTTTCAATACACTGTAATCTTATAAGTGATTTTTGTAAAAATTTTTCTCTGCAAACTATGCAGGTTCTTATTGATTTGTGCAAGATTATATCCAAGATACCCTTAATCTTCTACAATTATGCCGTTATTGTCAAAATCAGACACAAGAGTTTTAAAATGGGGAAAACTTTCTTGAAGTTTTTTTACAAGCCTCAGTGCATCTTTTTCATACACTATATTAAAAAATGTTGAACCGCTTCCACTAAGCGTACTCATCAATGCTCCGTTTCTAAGAGCCGTTTTTTGCACTGCAAAAAGTTCAGGCATCTGCTTCATTCTATAATACTGATGAAATCTATCTTTAGAGGCTTTTTTTAACATTCGCCAATCTTCACTCATAAACGCTGCGGTTAAAAGTGAACTATGGGATATATTAAATATTGCATCCTCTTTTGTATATTTAAAGGGTAGCGTTTTTCTTGAATGATTTGTAGAGATTGGTCTATTTGGAATCACAACTACCGCTTTTAAGTTGTTAGGTAAATCTTTTTTGATAAAAAACACCTCATTTTCATGAATCGTCGCAACGGTAAATCCACCCATAACTGCAGGTGTAATATTATCGGGATGAGACTCGTAACTAAGAGCAAGATTGAGTAATTTTTTATTTTGAAGTTCCATTTTATTGACTGCATACGCCGAAGCAATGGCACTAATGATAACCGCACTACTACTTCCTAATCCACGGGAAAGGGGTATAGAGTTTTGAAACTCAAATCGAAATTGTTGTTTTGATTGGGAAAGATTTGTATGAAAATCATTAAAAGTTGAAATAAACATATTATTATCTTTCAATTTTGGATTGTTTGATCCTTCCCCTTTTAAAGAGACACTATGAAATTTTGCTGGTTTGATCACTACTTCGTTTCTTATATCTAATGCCAATCCCAATGTATCAAACCCTGGTCCTAAATTTGCACTTGTTGCCGGTACACTTATTCTCATTTTTTTCCTTATCTTTACACCGCAGGTAAATTATAACTCGGTAGATTATCTTTATCAAAAATAGTTTTATCTAAAATTTGAGGCAATGAAAATTCACACAGTAATCTTTCATCTTCCAAAAAGTCAATCTTAATTGTATCATCTAAGCTATTAAAAAAATATTTTTTTCCCAAAGCTTTAATGGGTGTATTATTGTTAAATGCAAAGCCCTTTGCTGCCAACAACGGTACTTTTTTTACAATACAAAGTGAACGTAAAAAAACATATGCAACTTTAATTGCCATATAACTTCCGGGTCCATTGACATAATAAATCGTATCTATCGTGTCGTATTGTTCTAAAATTTTCTCAAAAATTATAGGTAAAACCTCACTGGTCATCCCCTCTTTTTGAATGCTCTTTACGAGCTTTGCATCTTTATATACCCCCACTAAAATAGGATTTGCAATGGGTATAACTAAAATTTCAAGCTTTTGCATATGCCTTTTGAAGTGCCTTTACTTCATCTTTTACAAGTTCAAGATCGATAATCTCATAATTTTCCGGTGACTCTAAAAGCTTTTTTGTTAATAAATGATTGAGATGATGACTTCCGGCATGAGCATTATATTCCCCGACCATTGTATAACCAAGCAGCGACATATCCCCTATCGCATCAAGAATTTTATGCCTTACAAATTCATTGTCATACCGTAACCCTTCGGGATTTAAAATCTTTTGATCATCAAGTACAATTGCATTGTCCAAGCTTCCACCTTGGGCTAAACCTATACTTCTTAGATATTGTACCTCGTGCAAAAATCCAAAGGTTCTGGCACGACTTATATTTTCTTTATACTCTTCAACCGAATAATCGAAGAAAAACTGCTGTTCTCCGATAACAGGATGTTCAAAATTAATTGAAAAATCATATATGATATGGTTTGAGGGTTTTAATCTAACAAATTTATCCTCTATCTTGACCTCAATCTCTTTTTTCACAACCAATGCTTTTTTACTTTTTTCCTGCTCTTGAATTCCTACTTCATCCAATAAAAGACAAAAACCACTGCTACTGCCGTCTAAAATAGGTACTTCGTCATTGTCTAAAACAATTCGTAAATTATCTATCCCATAGGCATAAATGGCTGAAAGAAGATGTTCTATAGTTGAGATTACGACTCCCTCTTTTCCGATGACCGTTGCCATTTTTGTATCAATTACATATTCGGGTGTTAAAGGAATTGAAACTGCTTCGTCACTACGATAAAAAATAATCCCCATATCCTCGTCTAAAGGCTCTAAAATCATTTTAACAGGAACCCCTTTATGAAGCCCGACTCCCACTATTTCGACAGATTTCTTTATTGTTCTTTGTTTCATTATTGACCGTCAATCTGTTTTTTTGCAGCTTTAAGTACATCTAATATATGTACTTTAATCCAATGACCATCCATCCACTCTACGGGATTGACCTCTATCCCTTGTATAAGAACACCAAAATGAAGGTGATCGCCGAAAACTGCTCCCGTAGCTCCCGTGTTTGCAATTTTCTGGTTTTTAGAGACACTCTCTCCAAGCTCAACACTTTGTCCGCTCGTATGTGCATACAATGAACCCAATCCCATTCCATGGTCTACAATAACCGTATTGCCGTATATTCCTAAATAATCTTTGAATATTACCGTACCTTCATTGGAAACTATTACGGGAGCTTTTTTTACACTTGCCCAATCAATACCCAGATGCCAAGCTTCATTGATCTTTTCGCCATCAAGATAATAATGTCTTCTCTCAGCATACCCCGCAAAGGTTTTTGAACCCCGTAATCTTTTAAAAGGCTCAATCGTAAAATTATCGATAACAGCATAGTCCAAAGCTTTTTGAGATACTGTTTCTATTTTTTGAACATTTTTTTCTCTTAAATCTTTATTGCTTTGTAAAAAGATATCTTTTATACTAGAAGGGACCTCTTCCAAACTTTGTTCCAATACACATGTACTTACATTTTTAATAAATCTTTCACTCAAATTGATCTTATCTATTTTAATTTTTTTCTTTTGGATATAAAAAGGAATTTTTGTAATTGTTTTATTTCGTGCTTTATCTATCACTACAAGATTGACCCTTTTAAACTCTTCAAAATCGATCGGCCATGCAATAAGTGCCGCATAATAATTCTCTTTATAAAAAGGGAGTAATTTAAATCTTTTTTTATCGTTAAAGGAGATATATGCATCTTTTAAATTATCATCTTTTACTTTTACGATAACTACACCGCTTCCACCTCTTTGGATATATCTTGAATTTTCTAGTACATTTGCAACAGGTTTTCTCGTATCTATAGTGACATCGATAATTTTTGTTGCTTTATTCCCCTCAAGAAGATTCCATTTACTGTTATCGACCACTTCAACATAAATCTTAGAGTTTTTTGGTTTATAAAACATATCAAGTTTTGGAGGTGTTACATTGATTACCACATGTTTTTGAATGTCTGAAAAGATTTTTTGATTTAAAATAGTCTTCTTTTGTCCCTCTTGAAACACCACTTTATAATATTTAATTCCACTTTCATCATCCAAGTGTATATTAACAGGTGTTTTTAAATTCCAATAAATTTTTTCATCACTGCTGATTATAGGTTTGTTTTGTTCAAATGCGGGAGAAACGTATATATACCCTCCACCGATTGCAGCAATAATGATTATTAATAAAAAAACTACTTTAAGCGGACTTGATCTTCTTCTTTTAAATCTCAAAAATTCCCTTTATTATTTTAAAATTTCGCGATGATACCATAAATTTAATTTAGAGCCAATGAAAAAAACATTTTAGTTGAAAATTTTTCTTTAGCTATTTATTCTAATATAATGAAGTTGTTTATATCCCTCTTTTCTTTTTTTAAAACTACTTAACGCAAATTTATTGTGAACATCTAAAATATCAAGTGCCAAACAATCACTTCCACCTCTTCCTATCCTTCCAAGATATTGAACTACTCTTCCATAATACGATATAGGCGTTGCAAAAATAATCGTATCAAGATGGGGAAAATCGATACCCTCTCCAAAAAAAGATGTGGTTGCCAAAACTAAATTACTATTTTGTACTTTATCCATATTTTGCTGTTGCAATTTTTTATCCTGTGAGCCATGAATAGCAACATATTCTTTTTTATGAAATTTTAATAAAAGTTCTAAGTTATCTATATGCTCTATTCTATCGGTTAAAATCAAAATTTTTCTTTTTTCATACCTTAAAACCTGATTGATAATAATTTGATTTCTAGTTTCATCGTTTATAATCTGGGCTATAAGCTCCGTAAAACTATCCACATTACTGACAAACGGTGTTTCAATCACTTCAAAACTGTTTTTTTGTTGTCTCTTTGCTTTTTGTTCAAATACTATAGAACCTAATTGTTGAAAAATTAAAGGCTCCAACCCATCTTTTCTATTTGGTGTAGCACTCAGCCCCAATATATATTTTCCCATAAACTCTTTAATGATTTTTTCAAATGTAAGTGCAGGGATATGATGTGCTTCATCCACTATCACAAAAGAATAGTTTTTGATAATCTCTATATTGTTTTTTAAACTTTGCATTGTAGCGATATCAAGTGTATTGTTGAGTGTATTTTTACTTTTTCCCAAATAACCTATATCTTTTTTACTATATCCAAAATAATCGACAAACCGCTCACGCCATTGATCCAAAAGTAAATTTTTATTTACGATAACAAGAGTATTCACACCCCTTAGTTCAATCATTTTTGCACCGATTAACGTTTTTCCAAACCCAGGAGGAGCAACACAAAGTCCATAATCTTTTTTTGTAATCTCTTCAATTGCACTATTTTGTTCATCTCTTAAAGTATATCTTAGCAGAGGAAAACTTTTTTCAATAAGCAATCTATTATCGTAAAAAGTACTGTTAAGATTATTTCGTTTGAATAGTTCAATGACTCCGCGCATCAAACCTCTTGGTAATTTGAGTATATTGTCTGTATGTTCAAAACTTTTTATGCTCAACGGAGTATTGTAAAGCGGTTTTCTAAGAGCTTTTAATATTTTAACCTGAGGGTTGTCAAAAACGGCTAAATTTTTTAGCTCTTTAAGAAGGGCTGTAGATATTTGGGACGTATTAATATATATCTGGTCTTTTAACGAGATAAAACTTTTAAATTCACGTTGCTTTTTTGCTTCTAAAAGCTCTATTTCTCTTTCTATTTCCTTTTTTTGTCGATAAAGCTTTTCAAGCTCTTTATCAATTTTCATCGCTTACGATATTTGTATCTTCTACCGAGTTGTCTATAAAATGATGTTTACTGATTTCTAATTTATTATATTGACTGGTCAGCGTTGAATTTTTCTTTTTCCCTTCCCCTTCAAATACACCGTTTTGCTCAATCGTAAGTTCATTATACTGCATCTTCCCAATCACTTTTCCTGAACCCAAGATATTTACTTGATCCACTTCAAACAATCCATCGACTATACCGTTTACGGTAAGTACCGTTGCTCTAATTTCGCCTAAAACTTCGCCGTTTTTTCCGATTGTTACACTATTTGAAGCTACCAAAATACCTTCAAATCTTCCATCAATATAGATAGAACCTTTTGTGTCTATCATCCCTTTAAAGGTTGTCCCGTTATCTATTACTGTTGTTCCAGCTTGTTGTGCTGGCTTCGTATCATCTTTACTAAAGATTCCCACTTTACCCTCCTTTGTTTTTTAAAAATTGTATCGTAATTTTTCAAATTCCACTTTATAAAATCCATAGGATCCACCAATCTACTTGCATACCGTATCTCATAATGAAGATGTGGACCGTTACTTCTTCCGCTATTTCCGCTTCTACCAATCTTTTGACCTTTTGTCACCACATCCCCAACTTTTACATCGGTAAAACGCAAATGGGCATAGACCGTTTCAAATCCAAAATTATGGGCAATAATAATTACCCTTCCAAAAGTACCTTCATTTTTGTCTTGTACATAACGTACTACCCCGTCAGCCGTTGCATACACTGGAGTCCTTCTTTTAGCTTTAAGATCTGTCCCTTTGTGAAAGTCCTTTTTTCCAGTGATAGGATGTGTTCTCCAACCGTATTTTGAAGTGACTCGACAACTTTGTAAAGGACAACTATTGGGTAGTGTTTGAAACATATAAGTTTTTTGTGCCGAAGTCATTGCAGCCAATGTTGCTCTTTGGATAAGATCCGTTTCTTCATCGGAATCAAGCCCTATCATATCTTCTATAGTTTCAAGTTTTTCCCCAAGCTGCTCAATCTTTTCAACTTTAAGTTTAATTTGTTCATTATAAAAATTACTTTGCTGTTCCAGCTTGTCTCTTTCTCCTGAAAGTTTATTGACACTTGTAACCAATTGGGATATCGTAAAAAAACTTATACCGACTACAAAAAGTACCCCTAAAACTCCCCATAAAATGATTTTTTTGATAATTTTATTGATATTGTAAGATTTTGAACTGTTAATATCGGAAATGGTTACAACTAACCTATCTTTCATATATGTTATATTCCTTTAAAAATGCTTCAACCACTGAAAATGACCCAAACACTAAATAGTAATTATTTTTATTAAGCTTGATTATATCAAAACTAGTTGAATTTAAGGATAAGTCCTTTATACACCTATCTAGTTTTTCTCTAGCAACGATCCGATTATCGTCACATTGTATAATTTGCACCTCTTTAATGTAAGGTTTTAAAGTTTTTAACACACTCTCATAATCTTTATCTTTAAAACTGTTATAAATCAAAATAAACTTTGTATCGTGTCTCTTTAATTGTTCTGCTAAAGCTGTTGCAGCTAAAGAATTATGTCCTACATCTATAATAATATTTTCACTTAAACTTTCAAATCTACCGAAAAGCTTTGGTAAAGTATACCTTTTTAAATCAATATTTAAATATTGTAGTACATTAAGAGCCGTATTGAAATTTTCTTGTAAATACTTAGGAAGCATTTGCACTTCATCATTCAATTCCAACTCTTGTAATTTTATCTCTTGTTTCTCGTTTAAAATATCTTTTTGAACTTCGTAAACAGTATTATACCTTTGTTTTGCAGTTATAAAACTGTTATCACAGCTTTTCATTTTTGTCGCTGCAATCTCTTCGATACTTTCGCCTAAAAAACTTTGATGGTCGTATCCAATCGGAGTAAATATGCTTAAATCGTTTGTTACAACATTAGTCGCATCATATTCTCCCCCTAAACCTGCTTCAAGAACTAAATAATCCATTTCACTACTTAAATAAAGTGCCAAAAGTGTAGTGTATTCAAAATAGGTAAGTTTTTGAATATATTCTTTATCTAAAAGTTTCAAAAGTTTTTGATGGGTATTTTCTAATTCTTGATCGGCAGCATCTTGAGAATTTATCCATATTCTTTCATTGAATTTTAATATATGGGGCGAACTGTAATGGAGAACATTTTTATTCGCTTGATATAACAGCGAAGCAAGAAATCTTCCGGTTGAGCCTTTGCCGTTCGTACCTACAATATGAATCACAAAAGGAAGATTAATTTGATTTTTAATTTGCTGCCACGCTTTATTGATAATCGTAAAATCTATCTTATCATAATAAAGCGTTTTATCCTCTAAAAACCGTGATAACGTTTGTATCTACTCTTCCTTAAAATTACTTACGGCAAGTTTTGAAAGCAACTCCTGTAAAGCCTTTTCAACAGCTTTTTTCACTGCATTATCTTTAATTTGTTCACTCAGTGTTACATTACTTTGCACACTATAGTCATAATAATCACTTACCGAAAAGCTTTTTTGAACATCCTTATTCTTACGTTTATATTTTACAACTATCGACACGGTCGTTCTATATGTTCGTGCATACCCTTCATCATCTGAGGTTAAAGCACTGTGAGAGACATTTGCAAGATAAAGTTCAACTAGCGTATCGGCTTTTTCTTTATCTTCGGTAAGTTGTCCCCCTAATTGAGTTAAGACCATATCATTCATTGTATCTTTTAAAAGTACTGAGTTCGCCGTACTATCGATATTAATTCTAATATCGGTATATACCAACCCGCTAATCTCTTTTTTGGCATAATGTGTTGCCGGTTTATACCCACATCCGATAAATAATAGCAATATACTTAAAAAAAATAATAACTTTTTCAATCTTACCCTTTTACAACCAAGTTCACTAACTTATTCGGTACTACAATCTCTTTAATAAGCTCTTTCCCTTCAATCCATTTTTGTGCAATCTCACTTGATTTGGCAATCTCTAAAATCTCCTCTTTTGTACTACTTGGACTCACTTCAATCTCGCCTCTTTTTTTACCGTTAATTGTAACGGCAAGTGCAATGGTATCTTGTACAAAAACTTCCTCTTTTATTGCAAGTTTATTTTCAAAATTAGACTTGGCAAATAATATATCACTTAACTCCCAACAAGTATGTGGGATAATAGGTTCAAGAATATTCGTCATAATATAATAACCCTCAAGCCAAACAGTAGAGTTTTCTTGTTTGTTAAGCGCATTGAGTGCTTCCATACAACTTGCAATCAATGTATTAAATGCAAATGTTTTATTCATAACCTCATCTGATTTTTTAAGTGCTTCGTAAACTTTTTTTCTTGCCTCTTTTTCATCTTTAGATAAAGAAGAATGTTCAAGTCTATCTATAAGTGAAGCATTTGAACCTTCACATTTGCTGCTTGATTCGTAAAATCTTCTAATAAATTTAAATGCACCCTCAACCGCGCTATCGTTCCATTCCAACTCTTTTGTAGGAGGTGCGGCAAACATCATAAAAAGTCTTGCGGTATCTGCTCCGTATTTTTTAACCAACTCATCGGGATCTACAACGTTTCCTTTCGATTTGGACATCTTTGCACCGTCTTTTAAAACCATCCCTTGGGTTAAAAGATTTGAAAACGGCTCATTTGAATCTGTGTAACCTAACGTATTTAATGCTTTTGTAAAGAATCTTGCATAAAGCAGGTGTAAAATAGCATGTTCGATTCCACCGATATATTGATCTACATCCATCCAATAATCACTGTCTTCTTTAGATATACCAACTTCATTCCATTTTGAAGGATTGGTTGCATATCTTAAAAAATACCAAGAAGACTGTACAAAAGTATCAAGAGTATCGGTTTCTCTAATAGCTTCTTCCCCACATTTTGGACAAGAACAATGTTTCCATGTAGGATGATTTTCCAAAGGATTTCCCTCCCCTGTAATCTCTACATCTTCAGGTAATGCAACAGGAAGATTTTCCAATTTTTCTGGAACTAAACCACAAGATTTACAATGTACAAACGGAATCGGTGCACCCCAATACCTTTGACGGCTTACTCCCCAATCTCTTAGTTTAAAATTTACTTTTTCTTTTCCTAGAGATTCTTTTTCAAAATATTCGATAATTGCTTTTTTAGCTTTAACATTCGGCATATCGCTAAACTCGCCGGAATCCACTAAAATTCCCTCATCCGTATAAGCTTCATTAAGCTCAATAATCCCATCAACGGTATCAATTACCATTTTAATGTCAAGTTTATACTTTTTGGCAAATTCAAAATCACGTTCATCGTGTGCAGGTACCGCCATAACGGCTCCACCACCGTAAGATGCCAAAACAAAATTTGCCACCCATACGGGAACTTCTTTCCCCGTAAGTGGATGGATAACCGTAATCTCAAGATCAAGCCCCTCTTTATCTTCAGTTGCTCTATCTCTTTCACTGACACGCTGCATAGCTTCTATTTTTGCTATTTTTTCATCACTTAAAAGTTTATTTTCAACAATATATTTTACTATTTCGTGTTCAGGTGCCAAAGCGGAATAAGAGACTCCGTAAATCGTATCGGGACGTGTAGTAAATACGGAGTATTTATCAAAATTCCCATCAAGCTTAGATTTTGATTCATCACTTAAAGCAAAATCAAACTCCAATCCGGTACTTCTTCCTATCCAGTTTTCCTGCATAGTTAAAACTTGAGAAGGCCATTTCCCTTCCAGTGTTTTAAGATCATCCAAAAGAGTTTGTGCATATTTTGTAATAGCAATATAATATCCGGGCATCTGTTTTTGCTCAACTTCATTGTCACATCTCCAGCAACACCCCTCTTCAACCTGCTCGTTTGCCAAAACAGTATGACACTCCTCACACCAGTTTACCGTTGAAGATTTTTGGTATAAAAGACCCTCTTCATACATTTTTATAATAAACTCTTGTTCCCATCTTGTATAAAGTTCGTCACTTGTAGCAAATTCTCTTGTTTTTGAAAATGAAAGCCCTAAACCTTCAAGCTCTTTTCTCATATAATCAATATTTTCATAGGTCCATTTTTTTGGATGGAGTTTATGTTTTATTGCTGCATTTTCTGCAGGCATTCCAAAGCTGTCCCATCCGATTGGATGCAATACGTTAAAATCGTTTTTTCTAAAATGTCTGGCAAAAGCATCGCCCAAACAATAGTTTCTTACGTGCCCCATATGAATTCTTCCGCTAGGATACGGGAACATACTTAAAATATATTTTTTCTCTTTCCCGCAATCTTCATCTAAAGGCTCAAAACTCTTATTTTCATTCCAATATTTTTGCCACTTACTCTCTATACTATTTGGATTATATTCCATTAATATTTGCCCTTATTTTTAATATTCTTCTGTCTCTTGATTTTTTGCACTTTCAATTAAAGCAAGAGCTACCGAAAATAGATTTGCCACAACTGCACCTATTGCCAAACCTATTGCCAAATTGACATTTTCGGTAAAAGTATATACCATAAACGCCGGTATTAAATGAAGATCCGCAACCAATGAACTAGCAAGTAGTTCTGCTGCAAGAAGGTTTCTCACACCGATTTTTAAAATTGTAGAGATAACATTTACCCCTGCTGCTACAAATAGTGCAACGGCATTTGGTTCATACAAAAACCCTGCTGTTGTAGTTAAACTCATTAAAGAGAAAAATATATAAACTACCTTACCCCAATCCATACTTGACTCCTGCTTTTTTGAAGTGGATAACTATCATAAAATGTATAGTTAAATTGATGCAGATTATACTCAAAACTTTGTTAGATTCATTTTAAAGTACTTTAAATAAGTTCTTTTAACATTAAATTATATGTACTCTCATCCCTAAATTCATTTTTGGAAATTTGTGCGATACAATCTATTTTTTGTCCCTGTTCAATTTTTTCAATATCAACAAAAACCAAGATCTCAATCGTATTGACTCCGTTTGAAACAACCAATTTTGAATATTCTTTGTTTTTTCCTATCTGTTGCACCCCCAAAACTTCTAGGTTTTTAAAAGTAAACAGAGGGTATGGGTTTGTTATCCCGTATGGTCTGTAAGACTCTATAAGGGTATAAATTTTTGCATCTACCGCACTTATACAAAAATCTCCCAATGAGCTATTCGTACCAAGAGTATCGTCTTTATATTTATCTACATTTTTACAAAGCATATTTTTAAAAAGCGTTATTTTATCTTTTTGAATCGTTAAACCTGCAGCTTGTTTATGTCCCCCAAAACCATCAAGCAACTCGGAACAACTACCGATAAGTTTATATAAATCAATATTATCGATACTTCTACAACTTGCTTTTGCATTTTCTCCATCAATACTCAATACAAAACTGGGTTTTTTATATTTTTCACAAAGTTTAGAAGCAACTATCCCTATAATCCCTTCATTCCAATTTTCACTTGCAACTACGATAACTTCATCTGCTTTATTTACTTTTCCTTTTGCCTCTTCAAATATTTGAAGCTGTTCTTTTTTACGAAGTTCATTTAATTCAATAAGATAATCCAATCCCAAATCGGCTTCAACTTTATCAAAAGAGAGTAAAAATTCCAGTGCAATCAAAGGGTCACTCATTCTCCCTGCACAATTGATTAAAGGGGCTATTTTAAATCCAACATCCTCTTCATTGATAGTTTTTAGATTGAACCTCTCACGCAATGCTTTTATTGCAGGTCGTTGTGAATTTTCTATCATCTTCAAACCTGTTGTTACCATTGTTTTATTAAGCCCTCTCATAGGCATAATATCGGCAACTATTGCTAAAGCTACCAAGTCAAGTAAGTCCACTAAGTTATACTCAATATTTAGGGCTTTTTTAATACTTGCACAAAGATACCACGCCACTTGGGCACCGCATATCTCTTTAAAAGGGAACAAGCAATCCTTTTGCTTGGGATTTATAATAGCATAGGCATCAGGTACAACTTCTCCTACTGTGTGATGATCGGTTATAATAAGGTCCAGTCCTTTTTGTTTACAAATATCAGCCGCAGCATTTGCACTGATACCATTATCGACTGTTATTACGATACCGTCAAATATTTGCTCTAAAATTTTTGGACTTAATCCATAACCGTGTTCAAAACGATTGGGAATAATATAATTAATCTCAACACCGAGCGAATTAAAAAAATCAACCATTAACGCGGTGGAAACCACTCCGTCCACGTCGTAATCTCCTACAAGATTAATCGTTTCATCGCTTTTAATTGCATCGACAATTCTCAAAGTTGCTTTTTGTATATCCTTAAACTGCTCCGGTCTTGGGATTGTTTTTAAAGTAGTAAATTTTTCATCTTTTATTCTATTATATAAAATTTGTTCTATTTGTTCTATTTTTAATGGTAAATTCATTTTGGCATTATAACTTTTTTAAACTATTTTTAGCTAAAATGTATGCCATTATATTTATAGATAAACTATATACAGGATTTACAAAATGGAAAAAGCAAAATATATTTGGATGGACGGAACACTAACTCCTTGGGATGAGGCGCAAGTGCATGTTCTAACACATACCCTTCACTACGGAAACGGAGCAATCGAAGGAACAAAAGCATATAAAACAGTTGATGGACGATGTGCTATATTTAAACTAAAAGAGCATACACAAAGGCTTCTTAACTCTTCTAAAATGACATTGATGAATGTACCTTTTAGCTTAGAAGAGCTCAATGATGCCCAGGTAAAACTTTTACAAGAAAATGAACTCTTTGAGGGTGCATACATCAGACCTTTGGTTTATCTTGGATACGGAGTAATGGGATTGTATCACAAAGATGCACCGGTACAAGTATCGATTGCTGCTTGGAAATGGGGAGCATATCTTGGGGAAGATGGTTTAAAAAATGGAATTAGACTTAAAATCTCTTCATTTACAAGAACGCCGAATACTTCTAGTATGGGAAAAGCAAAAGCGGTTGCCAATTATTTAAATTCCCAAATGGCAAAATATGAAGCTGTAGAAGCGGGATACGATGAATCTTTATTAAGAGACGATCAAGGATATATCGCCGAAGCGAGTGGAGCATGTCTATTTATGGTAAAAGATGGAAAACTTATCTCTCCGCCAAATGACAATTCACTAGAATCTATTACTCAAGCAACGGTTATTGAATTAGCCGAAGATATGGGTATTGAGGTGGTAAGAAGAAGAATCACTAGAGAGGAGCTTTATATTGCAGATGAAGTATTTTTAACGGGAACTGCTGCAGAGGTTACCCCTGTTAGAGATATCGATGCAAGGGTTATCGGATGTGGTAGTAGAGGTCCGATTACAGAAAAACTTCAAAGTGCTTATTTTGATGCGGTTGCAGGGAAAAACGAGAAGTATTTAAAACATTTAACATACATCAACTAAAGGTTAAAATTAAGAAATAAATCAAGTGTTTTTTATACTATTGCACTTGAATTTAAAAATATAATGTGAACTCGCTTCACATTGCGGAAATAAAATAAAAAGAAGGAAAATATATGCCAATTGACAACGACTATTTTAAAAATAGACAAAAAGAGCAAAACAGCTCAAATAAATCATCAAACAACTCCGGTGGAGGAAACGGTGGAGGTGGTGGATACCAACCTCCGTTTGAACCGCCGCAACTTTTTAAAAACTTTGGAAAAGGTTCAGCGGTACTTTATGCCGTTATTATAATCGGTGTTCTTTTATTTATAGCAAAACCTTTTGTAGTAATTAATTCAGGAGAAGTTGGAATCAAAGTTACTACGGGTAAATATGAAAGTGATCCTTTACAACCTGGATTTCATCTTTATATCCCCGTGTTACAAAAAGTGATTACTGTAGATACAAAAGTAAGATTGATTAACTATAAAACAGTAGAAGATATGAGTGGATTTGACAGTGGTATCAGAGTAAATCCTGCGATTAATATCCTTGATGCAAGAGGGCTTCCCGTTTCGATTGAACTTACGGTTCAATACAAACTTACACCAAAAGGTGCACCTGATACTATCGCAACTTGGGGTCTTAGCTGGGAAGATAAGATAGTAAATCCTGTTGTAAGAAATATCGTAAGAAACGTTGTAGGTGGATACAATGCAGAGGAGCTTCCTACAAAAAGAAACGAGATCGCTACACAAATTGAAAACGGGATTAGAACTCAAATTGAAGCACTTGAAGGAAGACCTGTATCTATAGAATCCGTTCAATTAAGAGAGATTGTACTTCCTGCAAAAATAAAAGAACAAATTGAGAGAGTTCAAATTGCCAACCAAGAAGCGGAGCGATTAAAGTATGAAGTTTTAAGAGCAAAGCAAGAAGCTGAGAAAAAAGCTGCTTTGGCAAAAGGGGAAGCAGATAAAAATAGAATCGAAGCGAAAGGTAGGGCAGATGCGGTTACTATTGAAGCCGATGCACAAGCCAAAGCAAATAAACTTGTCGCAGGATCTTTAACTCCAAAACTACTTCAAATGCAACAAATTGAAGTGCAAGGAAAATTCAATGAAGCTCTTAAAGAGAATAAAGATGCTAAAATTTTCCTAACTCCCGGCGGTTCTACTCCAAATATTTGGGTAGATACAAAAAATGCACAAAGGGATAGCTCTATAAACAGATAGGATGAAACCAAACGGTTTTATTCTTACGTAAGGAAATTATGAAATACTTTAAATATATTATCATTCTCATTCTTCTTATAATCTGCGGACTGCTTTATATGCAGTTGAATAATTATGATAATATATCCCATTCCCTTTTAACCGATAATACACAAACACAAGAACAAATTAGACAATTAGAAAAATCACTCGATGATGCAAAAGAATATTCAAAGGAACTGCAGCAAAGAATTGAGATACTTTATTCTATCATCGACACAAGAGAGCTTGAGATAGAACTCTTAGAAGAGAGTTGTATACCAAAAGAGCAAAAAAGCACTCCCTTTAAGACACACACAACGTTAGAAAATGAAAATGAGGTAACCGGATTTGAATGAAGAGATACTAAAAAAAATAGATTTTGAAAAGCAAGACGGGATTATTCCCGTTATTACACAAGATTTTGATACAAATGAAGTCTTGATGCTTGCATATATGGATAAAGAAGCGTTAAACCTCACGCTTTCTACAAATTATGCACACTATTTTAGTAGAAGCAAACAAAGAATTTGGAAAAAAGGGGAAAGCTCCAACCATACCCAAGAAGTTGTCTCTATCAGTTTGGATTGTGACAGCGATACCATTTTATTAAAAGTAAAACAAAACGGCGTAGCGTGTCACACAGGGAGAAAATCATGTTTTTTTACCGATATAAAAAGTGGAGAAACTACTAGTGAAGTGGAGGTGGATACTGCTTCTATGTATGGTGTTATAGATACCTTGTACCACACAATTCAAACAAGAAAAAACGATGACCCTAATAAATCTTATACTGCAAAGCTTCTTCAAGGAAAACAAAACTCTATGCTTAAAAAGATAGTTGAAGAAGCCGGAGAATTCAGCTTCGCTGTCAAAGATGACGATGCAGAAGAGATTATCTACGAAGGAGCTGATTTAATGTACCACTGTTTGGTAGCTATGGCAAGTAAAAATATCTCTCCCGATAGAATCAAACAAGAACTGGCTAGACGATTTGGAATCAGCGGTATTGAGGAAAAAAACTCGAGAACTTCTAAATAATCTCAATATGTGAGATTTTTTTAAAAAGTTTTTGATTCTCTTTTTCAATATATTCTTTTAACTCTTTTTCAATATGGGGATAAAAAGAGATAATCCTTTTTTGGGCATTAAAATTATCGTGAATAAATCCTAAATAATCTTTTAGTTTTGTCAGTTTTTTAATCATCTTTTTTTCATTTGGATAAAAAAGTTTGTAATAATACAATCTATTTTTTATATAAATTCTATACTTATGAAGTTCTTTATCGGAAAGTTTAGATGTTATTTTTTCTTTTGGGATATCGATATAGGTAGTATCTATATCTTTTTTGGTAGTTAGCTTTTTAGGTATTTTAAACTTTACAAGATAATTTTTAAGTGACTTACAATACTTTTCTCTTTGTTCTTGAAGTTTTTTCAGCATTGAATTTAAACTTATATTTTGTGTATACCGGACAGGAAGATTTTCTAAAAATTCACTTTGAAATACGTCGATATCTCTGATCTCATTGGTAAGTTTGATAATCTTTTTAAGTTTTTTATAGGCTTTATCTTTTTTATCCGTATGGGATATCACTTCTCTGGTTTTAGCCCTTAACTTATGGATACTTTTTATATCCATAGCATCATCTTTTAATACTTTTAAATAGAGTTTTTGTAGTTTATCTAGTAATTGTCCGCTTTTCATAGTTAAAGTTTATATAACTTTAACTAAAAAATCCAACTGTTTTATCCTTATCAAACTGACTTTTTTGCTCTTTTTCTATCTCTTCAATAAAGTCGCTTATGTTAAAAACGGCTTCTTCGTTCACTGCTAATTTATAAGCAGTATTTTTAATAATCATCTCAATCTGTCCACCCGTAAGGGGATATTTTTTAAGTTTTTCAATATCAAAACCTTCTTCTAAAGGCAGTGCATCGGGGAGTAGTTTTTTCCACAACTCTACTCTTTGATTCTCATCAGGTTTTAAAAACTCTATTTTATAGTTAAACCTTCTTGAAAATGCTTTATCTATACTGTCAAGTAGATTGGTAGTAGCTATTAATATACCGCTGAAATTTTCAATCTGTTCTAAAAAAATATTTTGCATCTGATTGTGCATCTTATCACTTCCGCTGATTTGTCCACTTACACGGTTACTTAAAAACTGGTCTGCTTCATTTAAAAGTAAAATAGGTTCACTTTTTGTTTTTGTTGCCAAATCTTTATAATCATCAAAAATTTTTCGCACGTTTTTTTCACTCTCTCCTACATACATGGAAAGAATTTTACTACAATCAAAACTCAGTATCTCTTTTTTCAAAGATTTTGCAAGGGCAAGTGCCGTAACTGTTTTTCCCGTACCTGCTGCCCCATAAAATATAATCCTTGCATCAATCCCTTTTTTCTTATCTTTAATTCCCCATTTTTTTAATCTATCGACAACTTTTTTGTCCACTTGCTGCAAAAGTAAATTTAATGTTTTTTTTGTTTTTTCATTTAAAACAATATCTTCTAAACTCTTTTTAGGCTCAATAAGTTCAAACATCTCTTGTTCGGATATCAACATATCAAGTTTAATTTTTTGCTGACGTTTTTCTTTTTTAACAGGGTGTGATATTTTATAAAGTATATTTTCAGGGATAAAGAAATTTCTATTGATCCCTCCAAAAGGGGTAAGCATCTCATCATAATCGATTAAACCGTTTGAGATAAGGTTACCGCTCTCTTCAAGTAAACTTCTATGTTTTATCTTTTCATAATCATCGCTTGAAACAAGAGCAATAAGTGAATTCATATCACGAATAGTATCGTCACTTCCGCCGTATTCCTCTTTTAAAAGTGCCAAAAAGATCATCTGCTCTTGTTCGTCTAATTTGTTTTTTGCAAAAAAATCTTCAATCATAATTGTATTTTCTGTTTTAGCAACCCGCTCTTTTATCCTATTTTCCAAAAGTGTAAGCTTTGTACGAAGTCTATTCGCATTTGGGGAATGTTCATCAAAATTGTTTTTTACGATATTAAGTTTTTGTGCAAGATCTATTTTGAAAAACTGGTCTTGCAAATACTCCAAATGGTCACTATACTCTTTAACTTCCGGTAATGTAAGCTCCAATGACCCAACTTCCAAAAGTTTTAAAAATGCACTACTAAGACTTACGGCAGTATTGATAAGTTCAAGCTGTGAAAGTTCACTTAATTTTGTTGAGACAAAATTACTTTGCACCACCCATCCAAGTTCCAAAAGGTTTTTAATCAAATAGATATTTTCAATATGTTCTAATTTTTTAATATCGTAAAATTCGCCCAATATATCTATAACAAGAATATTATCATTTCCCATAATATACTGTTTTGTAAGATATTGTAACAGCTTAACCTCTTTATCGCTGCATTTTAAATGGGGATAAATATCCAATTTTGAAATGTCGTTTGACTCGATAAACTCTTTTACATATTTCACTTAATTCACCTCTATATCAAAAAAGATTTTCACATCTTTTATATCTTGTAGTATCTGTTGTTTTAACTCACTATATTCTTCATATCTCTTATTATCTCGTATTTTTCCAAAAAACTCAATTTCAATCGTATGGGGAATCTCCCCATTAAAATTTTTATCTATAATATGGGTTTCACACGCAAACTTACCGTCAGTGGTTACACGGTGTCCTATAAAAGAAACTGAATAAAATTTTTCGTTATTGATAGTAGTTTTTGTGGAATAGATTCCCTCGGCAGGAATTAAAAAATCTTTCACATCAAGATTAATCGTAGGGACAAACTGTTTTTTTCCAAGTCCTTGTCCTTTGATTGGATACCCCACTAACGAGTATCTATATCCCAAAAGTTTGTTGGCTTGATCGATATCCCCTTTTCGTAAATACTCCCTAATAACCCTTGAGTGTATCGCAATATTATCGACCTTAAACTCATCAACTATTATAACCTCTCCTTCAAACATCTCTTGAAGGTCCCCGGTATCGCTTAAAGCTTCTTTCCCAAAATGAAAATCATATCCCACGACTATCTTTTTTAACTTTGGGAATTCCTCTTTTAAAAGAGAGAGAAACTGCTCTCCGCTTAAATGTTTTATATCTTTTAAAGGGTAATAAAATAAAGGAAAATCTGTGTGCCGTTCCCTATATCTTTGGATGGTCAGGTTTGCATATCCCGTACAGATAACTACTATAGCTCCATTTGTATCAAGCTTTTTAAAAAGCTCTTGATGCGCCAAATGCATCCCGTCAAAACCACCAATTGCTATATTTGTAATATCCTTTTTTATACTACATCCTTCTTCATAAAACTAAACTCGATATAATACCTTATACCAAATTAAATAAAAGCAAAGTAATTTTAAGGGATCTGTTATCAAAATTAATATTTATCAAATCGTAAAAAAATCAAACGACCATTATGAACCAATTATTAATGATTTTATAAAAATGTCGGGCAAATATGCAAATGTTGAAGTGCACAGCCTATTTAACAAAAATATAGCAAAAGCACAAACTATCGGGGAAAAAGAGTCCCAAAAAGCATATAATGAAGTTTATATCCCAAAACTAGATAGTGGATACAATATTGCACTGGATGTTTTAGGAAAACAATTAGACAGTTTTAAATTTAGTAAACTTATCGAAGATAAACAAACCATCAATTTTTTTATCGGCGGTGCATATGGTTTTGATAGGGATTTTTTATCTCTTTGTGATACCACAATCTCTTTAAGCAGCCTTACTTTTGCACATAAAATCGCAACTACCGTACTTTGTGAACAGGTATTTAGAGCGCTGTGTATAGCAAATAACCATCCTTATCATAAATAATTTAGTAAATTTTGGTTATACTCCCACATTAAAAATAGCAATAGCAATTATTTTTTTGTTATTGTGATCTAAATTGGGAGAGTAAAGTGGCTTCAAATAAACAAATTGAGGAACTTCAAAAAATGTTACAGGATCGAAAATCGGTCATTGAAAGCAACATTGAAGATAGCATTGATAATATTTCAAAACTAAACAACTGCGATTGTAAAGATGAATTGGATTTCGCAGAGGCAAGTAGTGATAGTTTCACGTCGGGTGTTATAATCAACCAACAAAAGCAAGAATTAAAAGAGATTGAAGAAGCTTTAGATAGAATATCAAAGAACACTTACGGTATTTGTGATATGTGTGACGAACCTATAGCAATCGGAAGATTAAAAGCAAAACCTTTTGCAAAGTTTTGTACAGATTGTAGAGAGATACACGAAAACAATAACCACTAAATATCTATAATAAATAAAAAGGATACACAATGGGATTAAAAAAGTATATTTTTGGCTCACTAATTTTAGCAATAGCAATTTTTGCTTATACGTTTAGTTTAGCACCCGGAGATTATAGAATACAAATTTTTGATTATGTGATGATTCTTCCTGTAGCAGTGTGGATTGTTGTTCCGATGCTAATCTTATTTGTTGCTAGTGTATTACATATTTTATTTTACGGTCTGAAAAACTACTTTTCACTTAAAAGTGTTACGAAAGACTCTGAAAGCTTAGTAAGCTTAATCAATAAAAAAATACTCAAAGAAGAACCAAAAGTAAACTTACAAAATAAAGATTTAAAACAAATAGGTACAATTTTATCTCAACTTGATATCGATATCTTCAATAGTGATTTTAGCAGTGAAAATAATACAATAGCAAAAACAGTCGATCAAATTTTAACAATCAACTCGGGAAAATATATCTCTTCAAAAGAGTTAAAACTGGATAATAATAATCCGCTTATGATTAAAAATCTTAACAATAGAATTGAAAGCGATGATAATTTTGCCCTTGAGGTTCTAAAAAAACAAGATGAATATGCAGATGAAACACTGGGTAAAGCTTTTGGTAAAGTTGTTGAAACAAAAGCGATGACAACATTAAAAAAGATAATAGACGACTTAACGTTTAATTCAGATATGGCAATAAAACTTTTCAAAAAAGACAGTGAACAAGAAGAGCAGTTTCGATTAGGCAATGAGCAGATTTTAAATATTATCAAAAAAGTGGAACTCTCAAATAAAGATCTTATTACTATCGCTCAAAATTACAAAACATCTATGTCTCCCGAACAACTGATTAAACTCTATGAAGATATCAGCAGCGATAAAGAGGAATATATGAGTGCTTATCTTTACGTACTGGCCGAATATGAGATGATTGATAAGATGAGAGATATTTTAGAAAACAGTAACAATGACGAATATATCCCGTTTAAAGCTCTTGTTGATCTAAAAGATGCGGGGAAAAATATCTATTCTATCGATACCATCTCTTTAAAGTAGGATATGAAACTTTTAGACTTTTCCAAGCCGGTCATCGCGCTGGCTCCCCTTGCGGGATATACCGACCTCCCTTTTAGGTCTGTTGTGAAAAAATTCGGTGTTGATTATACCGTTAGTGAAATGATTAGCTCCAATGCTCTTGCTTATAACAGTGAAAAAACAAAAAAGATGCTTACCAAATCTCCCAATGAAGACCCTTATTTCGTACAACTTTCAGGGAGTTCAACAGAAATTTTACGACTTGCAGTTGAAAAACTTAATGAAATTGAGGGAATTGCGGGGATTGATCTTAATTGCGGCTGTCCTGCTCCAAAAGTTTTTAACCATGGAAGCGGTTCAAGCCTTTTAGGAGATCTTCCTTTACTTCAAGATATGTTAAAAACGATAAAAAAATATTCAAACAAAAAATATACTACTGCAAAAGTAAGAATCGGGATTAATGAAAAAATTCCCGTAGATATTGCAAAAGCGGTGGAAGATGCAGGAGCTGATTTTATAGCGGTACACGGTCGTACAAAAAAAGGAGCATATAAAGCCCCGGTAGATTATGATGCAATTGCATCAATGAAACAAGCGATCAATATCCCTCTAATAGCAAACGGCGATATTACCGATCTAAAAAAGGCACAATTTGTCTTTGATAAAACAGGTGCGGACGGTATTATGATAGGACGGGGAGCTGTTGGAAAACCTTGGATATTTTATCAAATAGCAAACAATGAAGAAAGTATAAGTGATGCACTTAAAAAAGAGATTATATTAGAGCACTTTGATAAAATGATTGAACACTACCATGAATATGGAACAGTGATGTTTAGAAAACATCTTCACACCTATTCAAAAGGGTATGACAATGCCAATAGTTTTAGAGAAAAGGTAAATAAGGTTAGTGATCCATCCGAGATGAGAAAGCTGATTGAGGAATTTTTTTAGTGCAATAAAAAAGCCAAGTGGAAAAAATCCACTTGGCTTTTTAAAATAAATCTATTATTGATTACCCTAAAAATGGGTTTGCATATAATGCAATTAAAGCAATAACAAGTGTATAGATAACTTGTGCTTCGATCATCGCTAATGCAATGAACATTGTAGTCATAAGTTTACCACCCATACCTGGGTTTCTAGCAGTTCCGGCAATTGTTGCAGCAGCAGTATTACCCATACCGATAGCTCCACCAAGAGCAGCAAGACCAAGACCGATACCTGCAGCAACTACAGAGTAAGCTTGAATCATAGATTGACCTTCAGCACCTTCAGATGCGAAAGAAGCAGTTGCAATAGCAACGATTAAGAATAAAATCTTTTTCATTCAAATTTCCTTTAAAATATGTATCAAAAGTCTGTTCGGCTTACGTAACCTTATTGTAAAAAATAAAGCGACCATAACATAAATGCTACGATACTTCCTACTTAAAACTTCTAATCGGTGCAATTATATTAAAAAAAGTCTTAAAAATCACACGGTTATATCTAAATGATAATTTATATGATCTTTCAACTCTTCCACGTATCTTTGAAATTGCATATTTTTTACCACTAGATGGTTCTCTTTTTGTATCTTTTTTATCTCATCTTTATTCCCTAGAAGTGAATTTACTTTAAAATAGATACTTCCGTCATCTTGACCTAAAATAAGGGAAAATGAATCTATAATCTCGGAAGCTGCATTATTTCTTTCGACAAAAACAACATTTTTTAGATACATCGCTTTTAATACACTTAAATTAAAAAGCTGTTGCCGTGTAGGAACTATAAAAATATCACTTGCTATGAAAAGTTCATCTTGATTTTTATAATCTTCAAAGATTAAAGAAGATTCACTCAGCTTACTTTTCTCAAGTTTTTGGACAAGTATCTCTTTATCTTTAGAACTAATATCAAAAATCAATTTATAGTTTTTATTCTCAAGATGCAAAACAATATCTATAAATTTATCAATACCGCTTTTAACAATATCTTTACCGCTAAAAAGTAATAAAAAAATACCTTTTTCAATATTGTTGTCTTTTTTAAAACTTTTTTTTATCTCTTTATCATATTCAATTTTATTGGTCAGATATGGATACATAACCTCTATTTTATCCCCATCGAAATAGGATTTTTTATCCAATATCTGCTCTTTTATTTTTTTTGAGTTTACAATAGTAAATTTTGAATTTTCTACAAAGTCTAAATTTTTATTGTTTACACTTCCTTGAAAGAAATAAAGGTCAGGGTAGTGTTTATCTTTTAAAAGAACTTTTTCAAAAAAAGACTGCTCTTTATAATATGTAACATCGTATAACGACTCTAAAGCTTTGGTAATTTTTGTTTTTGTATCTATGGCTATATGTAATTGATTCATGTCCGCCATTATAACTAAAAAAAACGGTTAGTAAGTTAAAAATGAATTAAGCGCACATTGAAGAGTTCTAAATATATCTTTCCCTTGATGGTCCATAAAATCTATCTGCACTTGATAAAGAGTTTTAAAATTGCTGTTTTTTATTTTTAAAACAACATAACCCCTATAAAGTTTACATGTATCCGATTTTTTCTTGGGATCTTTTCTATCGTTTTCATAAATAGTATAATCAACGATTACACCTTGGTTATAACTAATAGTATTGTTTGTTTTACTTTGGATAAAATCAAGAAGGTATTTATCGGTATCGCTTAAATTTATAAAATCAAAAAGAGTAGAGTTCATAAATTTGGCTCTGTCGATATCTGATTTTATTTGACAATTTCCACTTAAAAGTGACTTCTGTGCTTGTTTAATATCGCCGGGGCTTACATAGCCTCTTTCAAATGCCGTTATCTTTTTATGACACGGCAATCTATCAAGTTTTCCTAGAACCTTGGATTGATTAAGTTGTACAAATATGCCGTAAGCTATAAAACCTACAACCGTTATGACTACAAAATATAATAAAGCTTTTTTCATTTTTACTCTTGTATACAAATCTCTTTTTTAAACATATGTTCAACCGTTCTATAAAGAACAATTAAAATAATAATAGTTGTAGCAGCTACCATAATATATGAGAAATATAAAAGTATAGTATCTCCCAATTGATGGTACATAAGCATAGAACTTATCGCCATTGCCGCAACAGGGAAAACAAAAGCCCACCATGAGATAAAAAATTGTAATTTTAAAAAGTTTTTATACATAAATGCAATTAAAAAAGTAAAAAACAGAGCTAAATTAAAAAGGATAATTGCAAAGGTATCGATAACACCGTACATTTTAAAATAAGCGATAAATCCAACAGCCGGAGGTGCTATAAGGATAAACATCGTAGGGATAAACTTTTGAGCCATTTGGTGATGAAAAATAATTCTATTTAATAAAAGTGCAAAAAGTACTATCCAAAAAAAGATACCCACGCTAAAAAAGTACATCAAAATATGTAAATCGGCAAATCCTATTCCCCCTACCGGAACCAATACGTTACCTACTATCGGAATAAACCATGCAGGATTTGAATGGGAGAGTTCTTGATTATGGTTAATCCAAAATGCAATAGTATTCATTGTAAAATAAAACTGTAATACAGTACCGGGATACCAAAAATATGCACTTATTATAGGATATGCTTCTTTATAGATTATTGCCAACATAAGCATTGAGATTGAGATTGCAGCAAAAAAGTTAATCCGTACAGGATGGGTAAATTCTTTTGCTACCGCTTCTTTATATTTTGTAAATTTGCTTATATAAAGTACCGATACGACTACAAAAATAATTGTAGTAATATACATAAGTATTTCGCCTATTAGATGGGGGAAAGAAAGCCAATGCGCTGCTTTTTGATACGTTATCGTTAAACCGCTCATTCCCATTACAATTGCATACATCATAATAGGGAAAAATTTCAGCCTATTATATTCCAGTTCCTTTACAGTTTCCAAGAAAACCCCTTTATAAGTTCTATTAATAAATATTATAAGATATAGTTTGGACGAGATTTTATCATTTTAAAAAATAAAAGTCAATAAGTTTAAAATTTTCTTGTGGTATTGATCCCTGGGTTCTCAGGAGTACCCACATAATCTTCATTAGAATCGTATCCTAATTTAAAAGCAACAAAAACTGCCCCTACAATTAAACAAAATACAACAACGGCAATTACCGTTTTTCTTTTTTGTGGAGATTCGTTATTGTTATAATCTTCAATTTGTTCTAAACTCGGTTCATTTTCATTTTTCATAAGAGTTCCTTTGTAAGTTCAATAAAAGAAGCTAGAAGTGTGTCGTTTCTAGCTTCAAGTTTAAATCCAACGTTATGCAATCGGATTTAAGAAAGGAGAGTGTATGAACACATTGAAAGTATAGTACTTTTAATTGAATCATATCTTAAATTATATTTTTAAGTTATCTTTATTATAATTTATTATTAAGAGTTAGCTTAAATAATTATTGTAATACCATTTACAAAAGTGCCATAAAGCATAGAAGTGTTGTTTAAATCTATTTTGCTTCGCTTCATCATATATATAATGGATATACTTTTCATTAAATAAATCAGTTTGTTTATTAACAGATAAAATATCGTTCAGCAACTTATCTCCGTACTCATTAAATAACCACTCGTTAAACGGAGAATTAAATCCTTTTTTAGGACGCTCTATTATCTCTTGAGGTATATATCTTGAAGCGATTTTTTTAAGCAGATACTTATTGGATGCAATCCCGCAGGAACGAGGAAAATCTCCAACTTTTAAATTTGAATTGATACTAAACACGGTATCTACCAAACGATAATCCAAAAAAGGATTTCTATTTTCAACCGAGTGTGCCATACAAATTTTATCTACTTTACTCAAAAGAGCTTCCCCAAGCCATATTTTCATATCAATATAACTCATCCAATCAACAGGGTCTTTTTTGGGTGTTTCATTTTTAAAGGTAGCCACTTTTTTAAGTAACCTTTTTCGCTGACGTTCAGTATAAATCTCTCCAAAACTATTATAGATATTTTGTTTTTTCACAACCCTTTTAAGATATTCCGATTCTTTTGTATTTGTTTGCAGTGCTCCGATAATATCATCTAAAAAAAGGTTTTGCTCTTGGGAAAGGCTATTTGCAAATTTATAATATTTTAAAAATTTGGCATAGTTGTCATACCCTAAAAAAAGTTCATCACTCCCCTCTCCGCTTAAAACCGTTTTAACCCCTTGATTGTTTATTTCACGTGTTAAATGAAACAAAGGAACTGCCGCAGGGTCGCCGTGGGGTTCTTCCAAATTTTTAAACACCTCATCCAAAGATTCTATATACTCTTTTTGTCCAATCTCAATGGCGGTATGGTTACTTTTAATACTATTAGCTACAAGATTTGCAAAAGGAAGCTCACTATATTTTGTATTCTCTTTATACCCTACACTAAATGTATGAATAGTTTTATTTGCTATTTGGGAGTATATTGTGGAAATCAAAGAGCTATCGATACCGCCGCTTAAAAGTGTCCCCACCTCCACATCGGATACAAGCCTTTTTTCTACCGAATCAATAAGTAACTCTTCTAGTGTTTTTAAAGCCGTTGATTCATCTTTTATTTTTTTATAGGTTTTGATTTTGTAGTATTTTTTTATCTCAAAATTGCCATTTTCTCCCAGTTCCTCAAAGATGATATATGAAGCTTTATCGAGCTTTTCAATCCCTTGATAAAAAGTATTTGGGGCAAGAGGAGTAAAATATTGTAAATATTGCGAAAGTGCTACGCGGTTTAATTTTGGGGTAAAACCCAAGATTTTAATAATAGGTTTTATCCTACTTGAAAATATAAATTTTCCCTCTTTGTAATGATAATAAAACGGCTTTTTCCCATATCTGTCCCTTGCACAAAAAAACCTCTTTCTTTTTTTATCATAGATACAAAAACTAAACGCCCCGTTTAAAAGATTTAAAAATCCATACTCATATTTTTGATACAGTCTTATAAGTACTTCCGTATCGCTTTTAGTAATACATTGTAAATTTTCTTGTACAATGACTTCTTTATAATTATAAATTTCTCCATTGAAAACAATAACTATATCATCAAATTCCATCGGTTGATCCGCTTCATGCAAAGGATCAATAATACTCAGCCGCGTATGCCCCAAAAGGTTACCGTCTATAGTTTTATAATCTTGATTATCGGGTCCCCTTTTATCTAATAAAGAGATAACTTCTAAAAAATCACCTTCATATAAAAAATTGGTTCCTACGATTCCGCACATCTATTGCTCTATAACCTCTATAATACGTCTTGGAGCATCTTTATGGATAAGATTAATAAGTTGCGCACTTACAGTTTCAATATCACTTTGCAAACATTGTAAAAAATATTCAACATTCAGTTTATTTTCCTCTTGTAGAAAACATAAATTATTTTCCATAAGATATTTTGCATTGTGGTATTGATGATTTGCAGCGGCATAGGGATAAGGGATAAAAAAAGTGGGAATCCCAAGTGCCGTAAGCTCCCATAACGTACTTGCCCCTGCACGGCTGACAGCAAAATCGGCACTATCCATTTTTTCAAGAAGTGTTGTTGAAAAACCAAAGCAATCCGCTTCAATCCCTAGTTTTTCATACTCTTTTTGTATAGCTTCAAAATGATTTTTTCCTGCTTGATGGATGATTTTGATCCCCGATTCATTGAGCTTTGGTGCCACTTGCAACGCAAAATCATTAATCGCTTTAGCCCCTTGTGAACCGCCTAAAAATATTAAGGTTTTAATCTCTTTTCTTATCCTTTGATGCTCAAAAAATTTTTCATTGACCGGGTAATCTTTTATAGGAGAATTTTCAAGGTAAGAGCTAAAAACCTCTTTGGCAAATTTTGACGTGATGGAGTTAAGTTTTCCCATTACAGAGTTTTGTTCATGGATATAAAAATCTGTTCGCGTAATAATTGCCGCAAAACTAGCTGCCGCTGCACTAAATCCCCCTACACTTACCACTTTTTGCACTTTATGTTTTTTAATTAAACGGATTACTTGCAATACCCCTTTTAAAATCATAAAAAGCGATTTAAACTTTCCCAAAAAGTTTTGATTGACCACCCCTTTTGTATCCAAAAAAACGTTTGTCGCTATTTTAGGTTCATTTTCAAACCACTGTTTATCCTGTCCTTTGGTTGAGCCTACATAAATTACCTTGTAGCCTTTTTCATGCAACTCATCTATAAAAGATTTGGCAACACTTAAATGTCCTCCGGTACCGCCGCCTGTTACTATAATTGTTTGTTTCAAAAATGGTCCTCTATAATTTAATGTATAATTTTTTTATTTTATTTAAGTTATCTTTAATTATACTAAATTTATGGAAAATATTTCTTATAAACTTAGATTATTAATAACCTATATCACTTCTTTAGTTATCGTGAGTATACTGATTTATAATCTTCTATCTACATTTTCACAAAGTAATGTAGGAACCATATCAAAAGATAACTTTAAAAGTACATTTCTCGAAAGGGAAGAATTTTTTAATCACTTTTTTTACCCTTATATTACTACTGCAAAAACAGTTTCGCAAAGTGAAATTTTAAAACAATATTTTTTGCAAAATATTTCCCATAAAAATATTGAACACTACTTTTTAGATATAAAAAAATCTCTCCCTTATCTTACCCAAGTAAGATTTATAGATATAAACGGAATGGAAAAAATACGGATTGAAGGAACTTCAATAGATATCAATAAAACGAATGCCATTTCAAAAATAGTTCCTCAAAATAAATTACAAAATAAATTCCATAGAGCTTATGTACAACAATTTCTCTCTTTAAAAAAAGGGGAAGTCGGCTTCTCTGAAATTAACCTCAATATAGAACATGAAAAAGTCAGCCTTCCTACAAAACCTACCTTAAGACTGGGAATCCCAATATACGATAAATTGAATCACAAACAAGGTATTTTTGTCCTAAATATTTCTTTAAAAAAATTCTTTCAACTTCTTAACAAAACGACACTATATTATGTATATCTTATTGATAAAAAAGGAATTTTTTTAAATCATCACAATCCCAAATATGGTCTTGTAGGGGAAAATAGCAATTATTCTATTTTCCAAGAATTTCCAAGGCACGCAAATAAAATACTTCAAAACGACATTTATTTTGGAAATATGTTCTCTTCATATAAACTCAAAAACTTTAATAACTCTCAAGATATTAAAATCATATTAACACTTAAATACCACAAAGAGCTGACCAATAGAGAAAATGTTGAAGGTTTATTTATTTTAATGTCAATATTTTTTGCAATTTTATTTTTACTTACAGCCTTATATTTTTCAAAATTGCCCGATTTTTTAAACAATAAAGTAAAACAAGAAAAACTAATGAATAAACTTACAACCCTTCCAAATAGATTAGCTCTGATGAAAGATCTTGCATCTAATCAATTTCAAGATTCTCTTGTAATACTTATCTCTGTTAATAACATATTTAAAATTCAAAATACTTATGGATATGAAATTTCCAATAATCTTGTAACCCAATTTTCACATTATCTCAAAGGCTATAAAGATGTTGAAAAAGTTTATGTTAATAGCTACAATATATTTGCACTAAAATATCCATATACAAATGAAAATAATCTTCAAAACTTTCTACATACTTTTGTTAAACATATTGAAAACAATCCTTTTAGTATAAATATTGATGGTAATGATGTAGAATTTTTAATAGAAATTACCCTTGGTATAAGCAATCCAAAAAAACTAAACAACAATATAGAAGAACTGAACGAAGCAGAAAATGCATTGGATTATGCACTTGAACATCGTCATCAAATTGAGATTTTTTCACATATATCTTATGAGAATATCAAAGAGAACGAAAAAAATATCCTTTTGGCAAAAAAAATAAAAAAAGCAATAGAAAATGATCTTATTTTTATAGAAGTTCAACCGATTTATAATAATTTGACCGACAAAATTGAAAAGTATGAATCTTTAATTAGAATGAAAGACGGTGACACAATTATTTATCCGGATACATTTTTACCTATTGCAAAACAGATAAATAAATATAATCTACTTTCGTATATTGTAATAGACAAAGCTTTTTCTTATTTTCAAGATAAAGATTATGAGTTTTCTATCAACATTAGTATTCTTGATATTGAAAATATCCATTTTCAAGAGTATCTTTTTGAACGTCTAAAACATTATGATATAAGCAATAAAGTTGTAGTTGAAATTGTTGAACAAGAGGGGATTGAAAACTACGATGATTTTTTTAATTTTGTAAAAAAGATTAAAGAACATGGATGCAAAGTTGCTATCGATGATTTTGGTTCCGGGTACTCTAATTATGAATATGTTATAAATGCCAGTGAATATATTGATTATCTTAAAATAGACGGCTCGTTAATCAAAGATCTTCCCAACAACTCAAAAACACAAATACTTGTAGGAAGTCTAAAGTTTTTATGTGACAACTTAAGGATAGAAACTATAGCTGAATATGTAGAAAATGAAGAGGTCTTAAAATTTGTCCAATCCATTGGGATTGACTATTCTCAAGGATATTATATAGGAAAACCTCAACGAGAGATTATCCACGTAGATTAATTGAACTTATTTTATACCGACTATCCAACTATCAAGCTCTCGTAAAAAAAGATTGACTGCTTTATTCATCGCTTTGACACTGCTTTTTGCACTTTGATCGTCACATTGGTATCGATAAGAGAATTTTTTTGTATATAAAATATCTTTGTGTACTAAAAATACCCTTAAGGCAAATTTCACATAAGCTTTATCTTTATCCAAATATTGTGTAAAACTATCAAGTTCACTTAAAAGATGTATATCACTCGGGATACTTAACCTGTTGCCGTGAACATAATTGTAGTTGTTTGTTTCACTTAGATAGGTTACCATAATATGTTGCAGCATCTTGGTAGGTTTATCACTCCATTTGCTAAGGGCATAATTTTCACTGGTATAATCTCCTTGCGAATATGAGATAAGTATGTTATTTGTACTATTTAACGATTTTGGCTCCAATACTCCTATAGAATAAGCCGTTTTTTTCGTATGTTTGATATTTTCTTTATCTATTAAAAGCGTATATGTAGAAAAAGGGGGTAACTCTTTTGTTACACTTATACATCCTGAAAATAATATCCCTATAAAAACCATCGGTAAAATATATCTAGTCATTTAAACTCTCCTTGGGTCCATATCGCACATCTCTTGTTTTAAATAAAATATCGCCGCCGTTGGTGTTAAAGTTATCCAAAGTAACTCCCAGTTTTTCAAGTGTGCTATTTATATTATAAATCACTCTATCAAGTCCCTTTGTATCATCTAACGTACCGTTTACTTTACCGGTAAGTATTTTAATATCATTGTTTACTAAACTCTGTAAATCTTTTGAGAGTTGTCCCCACTCCTTGGCCGTGGTATCCACACTATGCAGTGTACCGGTAATCTCATTTTGCAGTACACTATTCAATGTAACTAAGGTCGTATCAAGCTTTTTCAAAGTAGCAGGAAGATTTTGCGAACTCTCTTTTAAATCAGCTAAAACAGAAGTAAAGTTATTGATATTTTTTTTATCCAAAAGGGCATTGACATTTACCAAAACTTTATTAAAGTTTTGTGTAATATCTCCCGCATCTTTTGTGATAGAATCAAAGAAAGAATCTCTTAAAGGGATTACCGAAAATCCATTTTCTTGTGGTATGATTGAGGGACTTTTTATACTTCCCCCGTCAATTTCAATATTTTTATTTCCGGTAATTCCCTGCGATTGGATAACGGCAAAACTATCCTTTTTTATAACATCGGGCTGATGGATTTTGAGTACAATTTGTATCTGTTCTATATTATCGGGATTAATCAATATTTTATCAACCGTTCCTATCACTAAACCTTTGTATTCTACAAAAGAGTTCTCTTTTAATCCCGCAATAGAATTTTGGCTGTATATTCTATACTCGTACATCTGTTTTTCATTCAGTGAAAACCTCGCTTGCCACAATACAAAACTTACCAATGCAGCAGTAAAAATAATCAAAAAAAGACCGACTATCGTATATCTTGCTTTATTTTCCACTATTAAATACCCTCTACCTTTGTATTTTTAAAAATTTATCAATTATATCATTATTTTGTTTTAATGCATCATCCATAGTCCCCGTCATAATCAAATCTCCTTTATAAAGGATCGTAAATCGATCAAGAACATTTTTAATCGTATTCAGCTCATGGGTAATAACAACCACCGTTAATCCCAACATTTCACGGAGTTCTACAATAAGGTTGTCAAATGCTTTTGCACTCACGGGATCAAGTCCCGATGTGGGTTCATCCAAAAATAAAATTTGAGGGTCAAGTGCCAAACTTCTGGCGATAGCAACCCTTTTTTTCATACCGCCGCTTAGCTCTTCTGGGTATAATCTTCCCACATCGGCATCAAGTCCCACCATTTTGAGTTTGGTATAAGCAATATCTTCAATCAGCCCTTTTGGGAGTTTTGAATTTTCTTGAAGCAGTATCCCTATATTTTCAATCACGTTTAAAGAGGAAAAAAGTGCCCCGAATTGAAATAAAACTCCCCAGTTTTTTTTAAGAAAATCTCTTTGTTTTGGCTTGATACGGGCAATATCGTGTCCTAAAACTTCAATTTTTCCTTTTTGGATTTGATCCAGTAAAATCATCTGCCGAAGCAAAACTGTTTTTCCACTTCCACTTCCGCCTAAAATTCCAAATATCTCCCCTTGGGCAATCTCTAAAGAGATATTTTTATGGACAACTTTTTCCCCAAAAGAGGTTGAAAGATTTGTTACTTTTACCATCTTAAAAACCTAACTCAATCGAAAGTAACGAGATAAGGGCATTGACTATAATCAACCAAAAAATAGCATCCACAACTGCTTTTGTAGTATATCTTCCTATATCTGTCCCTTTGTGTACCTGCAATCCCCTATAACATCCGATAACGGCAATCAAAAGTCCAAACAAAGGTGCTTTTAAAATCCCGAGCATAATATGTCGTATCTCCATATACTCGTAAATTCTATCGATAAATTGCGTAAAAGGTATCCCTAAATGGAGTTTTACGATAACCATCTCACCTAGCATCGAAGCCATATCTGCAAAAAATACGATTAAAGGCATCACGACTATAAGTGCGATAACTCTAGGGAGAATTAAAAATCTATCCACATCCAGCCCCATAGTTTTCATAGCACTAATCTCTTCGGTTATTTTCATCGTACCAATTTGAGCGGTAAAAGAGGATGCACTACGCCCTGCAACCACAACTGCTGCCAAAAATGGGGCAATCTCCCGAAACATCGACATAGTGGACATCTCAATCACAATTAAAGAAGCACCGAACCTGTCAAGCTGTTCTGCTCCTTGATACGCAGTAACAAATCCAACCAAAAAAAGAGATAACGCAATGATAGGCAGAATCTGAATTGCTGCGATATCCATTTGGTTGATGGTAGCTTTTAGTTTTATCTGCAAAGGGTGTCTCAAAGTATATACAAACATTGAGAATAATCTTCCTATAAAATATAAAAAGTGTTGAAAAGCATCTAATAACGAAAATGTATTTTCCCCTACATTTTCAAAAAAATTTTCTTTTGTTGTTTGGATAACGGGATCTTGATGTGTATAATTGTCTGTATAAAGATCCAGCATATTTTGATGTTTGTGAGATATGTTTTTTATATCTACACCGATACCGTTTTGCCCAAAAAGTTTTAAATATCTGATAATAAGAATAATCCCCGAAGAATCGATCTTTCTCAGTGAAGCAAAGTCAAAAGAGATTTGGGCTGTTTTTTGCTCCATAACTTTTTTATAAAAGAGATCGAGTTGTTTTATATGGTGTTCTAATTTATCATATTCCCAGTCGTTTTCAATGGTAAAGTTCATAATCTCTTTAGGTACCCGTTTATTTTCTATTAAGATTATAGTATATTCTAAGTGTCCTTAAAGCTACTCTTAAACTTATTTCATAGGCAAATTGAATATAATACGAAATAGAAATTCTCATAAGGTTTAAAATGAAATATGATCTAATTGTCGTAGGTGGCGGTCATGCAGGGATAGAAAGTGCTTTAGCAGGGGCTAGAATGGGGAAAAAGACCCTTCTTGTAACGATGCTTGTGGAGCAAATCGGAGCTGCGAGTTGTAACCCTGCTATCGGAGGCCTTGCAAAAGGACATCTCGTACGTGAGGTAGATGCTCTTGGCGGAGAAATGGGACTCTGTACCGATGCTACAGGTATCCAGTTTCGGGTTCTTAATGCTTCCAAAGGTGCTGCCGTGCAGGGAAGCCGTGCTCAGATAGATATGGACGGATATAGAGAATATATGAGAAACGTCACGTTAAATACCCCCAACCTTGATGTTTACCAAGATGAAGTAAGTGCATTGAAAGTAGATACTACCGAACATGGACTTGAAGTGTTTGGAGTACAAACTAAACTGGGAGAAGAGTTTGAAGCAAAAAAAGTGATCCTTACCACCGGAACTTTTATGAAAGGTCTTATCCACATAGGAGAAAACCAATACCCTGCAGGTCGTGCGTGGGAACTTCCCTCTTCAACACTTTCAGATCAATTAAAAATATTAGGGCTGAAAGTGGGACGTCTTAAAACAGGAACTCCTGCAAGAATCAATAAAAACTCAATTGATTTTAGCGTGATGGAGAAACACGGTGGAGATGAGACTCCGCAGCCTTTTAGTTTTAGAACCGATAAACAAGCATTTCATCCTACCCAGCTCCCTTGCTATATCACATATACCAACCTTGAAACACACGATATTATAAAAAGTAACTTTGATAGAGCACCTCTTTTTACGGGACAGATTGAGGGTACCGGTCCTAGATATTGTCCAAGTATTGAGGATAAGGTCAATAGATTTAGCGAACGTGACCGCCATCAACTTTTTTTGGAACCGCAAACCATAAGAGCCGAGGAGTATTATATAAACGGGCTTAGTTCAAGTTTACCTATTGATGTACAAAAACAAAAAATCCACTCAATCAAAGGGCTTGAAAATGCACAAATCGTAAGATACGCCTATGCTATCGAGTACGATTATATTGACCCGACTGAGCTAAAACATACGCTGGAGACAAAAAAAGTACACAATCTTTATCTAGCAGGACAAATCAATGCTACTACTGGATATGAAGAAGCTGCAGCTCAAGGGCTTATGGCAGGAATTAACGCGGCATTGTCGATAGATGGGAAAGAACCGCTTATTTTACGAAGAGATGAAAGCTACATCGGTGTACTTATCGATGATCTTGTTACAAAAGGGACAAATGAACCTTATCGGATGTTTACCAGCCGGGCTGAATATAGACTGCTTTTAAGAGAAGAGAGCAGTGATCTCCGGCTTATGGGATATGGACATGATTTGGGACTTATAGATGATGCAACTTATGAAAAAATGGAACATAAGAAAAAAATACTACAAGATGCCGTAGAGTTTATGTCTAATGAATGGTTTACACCCAAAAAAGAAAATCTTGCACTTTTAGAAGAGCTTGGGGAAGATAAAATCTCAGATAGAACTCTTTTAATCGATGTGGTGGGAAGAAATACCATTACAAGTGATAAATTTGATAGATTGGTTCCATCACTGGCCGATCTTGAGCCGTATTTAAAAGAGCAAGTGATAATCGAAGCAAAATATTTTAGATATGTACAAAAACAAGAAAAACAGATTGAGAAGATGAAAAAGATGCTTGATCTTAAAATTCCAGAAGATTTTGTGTATGACGGACTTCCGGGACTTTCTATAGAAGTGATTGAAAAGCTCAAAACCCATAAACCACCGACACTTTTTAATGCAAGTGAGATAAGCGGCATTACCCCATCGGCAGTGGATATTATCCATTTGCATATAGATGCAAAAACTAAAAAGCAATAAAAGGTTTAGTCTACTATACTAAACTCTTTATCCTCTTTGGTTAAATGATTTCTCGAGTGTTCTCTTACATAATCCATACCTATGTAAAATTCTTTCATCAGTGTTAGAAAAAAATAGCTTCCAAAAGGGGTTGGGGTGTATGAATTTTTTTCGAGTATCCCTAAAACTCTTAAAAGAAAAAATTCCAATTTAAATTTTGATTCGATATCTATGTTGTAGTTATTTTTATATTTTTGCGAAGAGAGACTATTTGAAAAAAGATCAAGCATAACTTGATATTGTAAAATATCATTTAAAGAGTAGTTTTTAAATCTTTCGAGGCAAAACTGTTTTTGGCTGATACGCTCTTGATATTTTTTCAATGAAAAAGTATTGATATATAACGTATTTTCGATAAAACTAAATGAGCCTGAACCCAAACCCAAATATTCATTATAATCCACCACATACTCATCAAAAGAGTTACTTTGTTTTTTTGAAAATGCCCATGATGAGATCTTTTTATAGCTTTTGCCCAATGTGTCTAAAATAGTATTGTAAAAAAGTGCCTCTTTGTCGTTGTAAAGTTTGCCGAGATTCTTTTCCATCTTTTTTTTTACCGAGGGAGAATACATCAAAGGATAATAAGAGATTTGTTCAGGGGAGAGTTCCATTATGTTTTTTAGATCATTTTGTATATCTTGTTTTGTTTGGGTTGGAAGGTTAAAAATAAGATCTATATTTACAATAGGAAATTTTCCTACAGCTTTTTTGATAGCCTCCAACTGCTCTTTTGCCGAACCAAATTTTTTATATCTTTTTATTTTTTTTAAAATCCTATCATCGGTAGATTGTACTCCGATTGAAAGTCTATCTACCCTGCTAGATAAAAGCTCCACCATCGACTCTTCAATCAAAGGATCGCCTTCACAAGAGACCTCTTGTATACTAAAAAGTTCTTTGGCAAAATCTATTGTTGCTGCCAACTCATCGGGTAAAATCGTTGTGGTACCGCCACCTACGTATAAAGAGATAAAATCAAATCCCTGTTCTTTTGCCAGCTTCATCTCTTCCCTTAAAAGTTTAAAATATTCCCTTGCTTGTTTTTCTTGAAATTTAAACTTATGAAATGAACAATATGGACATAAAGTTTTACAAAAGGGGATATGGATATACAAAAGATATTGTTTATTTTTATTTGGTTGGGGAATGGTTATCGGCTTTTGGGAATATGAAAAGTCCAAAAACCGTTTTACTTTTTTTTGCATATACCAAGAGGTAAGTTTAATAATTGTTTTTTTAAAAAAATTATATTCAAACGTCAATAGATTTTGTCCATTGATGTTGTGCAATATTCTATGATAATTTGGATCAATCTGTTTCATGAAACTATTATATATGAAATGGACTTATGTTTTAAATATTTTGAATAATATTGGTAAATAAAGAATCAAAACTTACACCCCAGAGGTTGAATCTCCACTTTTTACTACTTTGGATATCATTGATTTTGACAAATTCAAATATTTACCTATCTCTACTTGTGAATATCCATCTAAATATGCATTTACAATTTTTTCATTTCTTTGTTATTTGGAGTTTATTATAATAAAATACTCTTTAAGTTTTTTAGGTTTTTTATGAATATATTCCTCATGTGTTTTAACTATTTTTTCTTTCTCTTGTAATATTTGCAAATCTTTATCATGAAGTTTTACTTCCAAAAACTCTATTAAATTATTTATCGTAAATTCTTTTAATAATATTGTGTAATCCCTATACAAAAAATTTAGTTATTTTTTATAACTTTTTAGAATAAAACTTTACTAATAAGCTTTATTGCTATATAATCAAGCATGAAAAAAATATTGAGTATTGATCCTAATCCTTTAACTAATAAAGTTCTCCAAAACGACATTACCGAGTATTTTAGCCTCCACAACGAGGAGTTTGAATTTTATAGTGCGACAAATATTCAAGAGAGTTTTTTTTTACTGGGGAAACATGTAATTGATATCCTTTTAATCGATATCTCTTCCGATCAATATGATGGTCTTCAACTTTTAAAAGATATCAAAAATCTTGACATAAGACCTCCAAAAATAATTGCAGTTACTATTTTAGAAGATCACTATTTTAGATTTGAAGCTTTAAAACAAAAAGTCTTTCGTTATATTTATAAACCGTATGACAATAAAGAGATTCATGAAGCTCTCGATAAGTTTTTTGATAGAAATTATTATACTAAAAAAATTAATAGAAAATCACACTTTATCAATGTACACGATGTTGATAATCCCAAACAGATTACTGCTACAGAGACACCAGAGGATAAAAATAGTGCAAAAGAGTTCTTTACAACCCATCAAAAAATAGATGCAAAAACATTTTTAAAAAAATATGAAGGATGGCATCTCAGCACTGTAGATCTCGACGACCTTGAATTTGCATTGGAGAGGGTTTTAATGAATATACTTCATAATAATAATTTTAAAGCGGCATTACCCGATATTATCTTAATGCTTGAAACTTACAACAGCTTTTTATATATGTTTGAAGAGTTTGACGAGCTGAGTAAAGTTGTTTATGCTATCGTTATTTTACTAAGAGATTTAGAAGTTGAAAACTTGTCAAACCAAGTTATGGTCTCAAGACTTATTGTTACTACTTTACAAGATTTGGTAGACTGGAAAGAGGGAGTTTTTATAGATAAAAATATCGATGATGTATATTATATCCATGATGCTATTTTAAATAGTTACGTACAGATTCAAGATTTAGTCTCTTAAAGTTTTTATAATACGTTTTTTACACTTATTTTTTGCTCTTTAACCTCTATATGCAACGTAAATTCATACGCATCTTCATGGTCTACTTTTACACGAAGCTCATACTTTCCGTCATTTGAAATATCAGCCCAACTTTCAAATCCAACTACATCTTCCACATCTTTATAATCATACCCCTCAAACTGCTCTTGCACCTCATTTTGAAAATCTTGCACAGCCACGTTTTGAAGTGTCAATAGTCTTTCAATAATCTTTTTTATAGTAACTCTATAAACTTTTACCTCTTTTTTTTCTTCAAACATATTATTACCTTTTGTTAGTCTCTTAACGATTTTGCATCCACGTTTCTTTGTTTTTTTAGTTCCATATCTATATATTTATATTTATCTATTTTTTCTTTGAGTGCTATAGTGCTTTTTCTTTTATCTCCACTAATAATTTCATAAATATTCAAGCCGCTCTCATACATACCAAGCCGTACGGGAGTAGCGATAGAATATGTAGTTACTATAGCATCATTATTTAAAAGGCAATAAATATCTTTAAAATACTCTACCGTCCATAAAGATTTATTTACCTCACTGCTAAAGGGATCTTGATACACTATATCAAAGAAAATATTTTTTTTACTCAAATTTTGAAGATATTCTCTTGCATCTCCCCTAAATATCTCAATCTCTATTTTCCCGTCTTTATAATACAAGTTTCGTGATAAAGTTTGAATGATATCCAAGATAGATTGAAACTCTTTTGGATATTTAAAATTACTTAAATTTTTTAATAACTCCCCATCTAATTCAGGAGAATATATCATCAGCGTTTTATCTAAACAATGTTTTTGAATATAATAGATTGTTGCTAAGGTATTATATCCCAAACCAAAACAGATATCTAAAATAGTTAAAGTATCTTTACCTTGATGGTGTTGCAGCGCAGGGATGATATGTTTTGAGAGGGATTCATACAGTGCACCGTCATTGCAGTTATGATAATGTTGATTATACTGTTGGTTAAAAAGAGTATTTGTTCCGTCTTTAGTTGTGATAAACTCTATTATAATTCTCCAAAATAAAATTACGAAATTATATACAAAAACAGATAAAAAGCCTTTAATATACTATTGTTATCTTTTTTATCCTACTTTAAATATAACTTATATTAATATACTAGTATAATATATTTTTATATAAAACAATAATATTTAAAGTTTTTAATTGCTAAAATTTAGAAACTTTTTGAAAGTATGGGAGAATTTTAATGGATAATACAGAACAAAATTTTGAAGAGTGGGATAATATATTTGCACAAAGAGAAGTATACATAAAAGAACATCCCGAAGAAAAAAACATGCTAAGACCAAAAACTTTTAAAGATGAAGAGGGTGTTGTGAGATGTACTAAATGTGGAGGAGTTGAAAACTTTTCTACTTGTCCTGAATGTGTAGAGGAAAAAAAGTTTTTAAGACAAAAAGGGTAAAATCTATCCTTTTACTGCCCCGCACCCCACATATGAAGTTTTTTTGCCATCACTAAATAATACTTTTCAAAAATATCTATATCATTAACTGCACGAAAATGATTCTTATCCAAGATAGCTTTTATAGTTTCAGTATCCATTGAACCTTTTGTTTGTAAAATAATTATAAATGCAGAGTTTTCTAAACTATGATAGATGCTTGTCGTAAACTTATCTATATGTTCAACTTTATCCAAACAATCACTTATAACGGCATATTCAAAATCTCTATCTTTGAGTCTAAATTTTTTTTGCTCTATTTCACTAAAATTTTGGCTACTCAACTTGCCGTCTATACTTTTTATTAATTCTTCTAAAAGTTGTTCAATATTGTCACAGTTATTGTTAATATGGTAAATTGCAGTATTGGGAGAGTGTTCAAAAAGGGAGAAAAACTCCCTTTTTTGTTTTTCATTCAAAATTTAAATTCCTAGTTTTTTCATCTTTTTTTCAGATAAAAACAACTTTTTGTTATCCATAACGCCAACCCCTTTTTTTACAACATACGCCGCTGTTTTTTGAGCCGATTTTAACGAGTGCATCTTGTATGTTCCACATTGATACACGTTAAGCTCCGGAATATCACTCTCTTTTTTTACTTTAAGTACGTCTTTCATCGCTTTGTATGTAGCACTTGCAACCTTTTTTTCACTTGGATTTCCAAGACAACTCATATAAAATCCGGTTCTACAACCCATAGGGGAACAATCGATAATCTCCACATCTTTAGAATTAAGATGTTCTCTAATAAATCCTGCAAAAAGATGCTCTAAAGTATGAATTCCCCGTCCCGTCATCTTATCTTTGTTTGGTTTATGTATTCTGATATCATATACAGTGATGATATCCCCTTTTTTACTTTTCATTGTTTTTGCAACTCTAACTGCAGGTGCACTCATAATTGTATGATCTACTCTAAAACTGTCTAATAACGGCATATTTTTTCCTTTATATTTTTTGTGATTATAACATAAAAAAAAACCTAAGCCTATTAAGGCTTAGGTTTTATAAAAAATTTTTAAGTACCTATGAAGCTATTTTAACTTATCTGCTCTTGGATAGATAAATACCGCTTGTCTAAATACACTAATTTTTTTAGAATTTTCTTCGGCATATGCTCTTAAAGTTACGGTTATAGGCGTATCTTTTCTAGCATCATCAACCAATCTCTCAGTCGTAGTGAGCTCGATCACTTTTTTCGCCATTTTTCCTCTACTTAATTTAAAAGGTTTAAATCTTTTGATTGTAAACTTATCTGCATATTTCCCTACTACTTCAAGGTTATAGGTATACCTCTGTTTTTGTGTATTTTGGAACAATAATACAAAGTTATTGGCAATCTCTCCATTATCCCTAATCTTATACAGTTGAGTAGTTTTATTTACATTTAACAGCATATATTCTTTTTTTCCACCCATAATAAAAAGCATACCCACAATGATAACAAGTGCTGCAAGATACATGATAGTTTTTGATCTAAAAAGTTTTGTCTTTTTGCCGTTTTCAATCTCATTCGTACTTGTCCATTGCACCAATGATTTTTTACCGAGTTTACCCATAACCGTAGTACAGGCATCCACACACTCTAAACAGTTGATACACTCTAGTTGCGCACCTTTTCTGATATCGATATGTGTAGGACATACGGTTACACAGCTTTGACATGCCGTACACTCATCTGTTTCATTTGCAAGATCTGCAGCTTTAAAGACTATTTTTTCTTTTTTGTCATCGTATATCTTTCCACCTCTTTGGGTACTGTAAATTGCTTGAATAGTATCATCATCATACAGTACCGATTGCACCCTTGAATAAGGGCAGATATAAACACAAAAATCCTCTTTTAAAAAGATAACGTCATAGATTAAAAAACCGGCAATTGCTACAACAAAACCTAAAAGAACCGTATGTTCCATAGGATTTGCTATATATGCAAAAAAGTCTGCAGGCGGCACAAAATACCACATAAAATCGGCTGCAGCCAATAAAGCAAGTCCCGACCAAATCAAAATAGCAATCACTTTTTTAGATGCATTTTCAGGCTTTGACCAATCTGGATCTTTTTGTTTATTTTTAATTCTTCTAAGACCTAACAGTTTTGATTCTATCAAATCTCTGTAAATAACTCTAAAAATAGTTTGTGGACATGCCCATCCACACCATGCTCTTCCTCCGATTGCAGTTACCGCAAATATTCCAAGAAACAGTAGCATTAATAAAAACGGCATCAAATAAAGTTCTTGCATATCAAAAGCAACTCCCATAAGATGGAGTTGCTTTTTATCAAACGATAATAAAAACACTTGATTCCCGCCGATTTGGATAAAAGGAAGTCCCACGGCAACAACTGTAGCTGCAAGATATGCCCAATACCTTTTAATCCTGTAAGATGTTTGTTTTACAACCTCACTCATTTTTAAACCTCCTAAAGTCTATGCTTACATTATATATTATCAAAGCTTATGTTTTCCATAAATTATACTAATAATTTATGGTTTATTATTTCAATATACTCTTCGAAGCTAATAATAGCACTTTATAGTTTAATTTGTTATACTTTGCGGATGATTACGCTCCCAATAACCACTTCAAAAAATCTTCTTGCCTTTAGCGGAGGAATTGACTCTACGGCATTGTTTTTCCTTATGGTTGAGCAAAATATTCCATTTGATATTGCAATTGTCGATTATAACCAAAGGGAACAATCAAAAGATGAAGTGATCTACGCAACACAACTTGCACACAAATACAAAAAACAATGCTTTATATCTACCTTTCCAAAAGAGCAGACATTTAATGAAAAATCGGCAAGAGACTTTAGATATAAATTTTTTGATACCCTTATGAAAGAACACGGCTTTGAATCCTTATTGACAGCCCATCAACTCAATGACAAATTAGAATGGTTTTTGATGCAATTTTCACGAGGAGCAGGATTGAGTGAGCTTTTAGGAGTAACCTCTTGTGTAGATAAAAACAGTTATAAGATTTTACGCCCTTTACTTGAACTGTCAAAAGAACAGCTTCAAACTTATCTTCAAAAAAACAATTATAAATATTTTGAAGATGAAAGTAATTTAGATCAAAACTATACAAGAAACTACTTTAGACATAATTTTAGCGATAAGTTTATCAAAGAATTTCATGAAGGTGTAGTAAAAAGCTTTGAGTATCTACACAATGACCAACAATCTCTTTTATACAATATTGATAAAAAAGTTTTTAAAGAACTGCACATCTATAATTTTAACGGAGACCTTAATATTGCAATCAATATTATCGATAAAGATTTAAAACAAAGAGGCATTTTACTTACAAAAAAATCACGGGATGAAATCCTTGAGAAAAAAGAACTTGTTATCTCCCATAAAATTGCCGTAGCAATTGTAGAGAATACTATCTATATTGCTCCATACTTACAAAGTGTTATGGATAAAGAATTTAAAGAAAAATGTAGAACAGCCAACATTCCAAAGCACATACGCCCTTACATATACACTTTGGAAAATTTTACTTTTTAGGCTGAGGAAGAGGCTGGATTTCTTGGCAAAGGTTAAGATTAAATTTAACCTCGATAGCATCGTTTAATCTTGAAAACATAACGGGATAGTCCATAGCTATTGCATTTTTTTGTTTATTGATTTTAGCTAAAAACTTAAAAAACTCCTCCGGACTTTGAATCTTGGCTACAACATTAAACTTATAAAGCTGATACTCTTTTGTATCAAATTTTATACTTGAATTTTCAAAAAGAATCGCTTTGATATAATCGGTGGCTTTTGCAACAGGCATGAAATTCAGTTTTGGATACTCTTTTAAAGTTACTTCATTTTCTTTTGTAGTAATATTATTATTTTCTAGTATCACATTTAAAAGTGCTTTATTTTGGTGTTTTAATAAAACATTTGACTCAGTATAGATATTTTTTAGTTTTGTTTGCATATCTTCTATAGAATTACTCGGCATAGCAAAATTTACTACATAGGTTGCATTGTCCTTTGTCACTTCTATATCTTTTAATATTCCATCATACGGCACAATATCAAATAGCATAGAGATTCTTTGTTGTAGATTGTTATTTATCGTAATGTGATCGGGAAATTTTGGCAATATGACCGTTTTTATCTTTTCAAGCTCTTTTTTTACCTCGGCAGGTTCTTCAATCTTTTTCATAGATATCTCATTTGACTTTTGGGTTTTTAAAGGAGGTTCACTCATATTAAAATAGATAACTAAAGAGACTGCTATCAAACTTAAAATTATTAAAAACACCCATCCCATCGGATTGCTTTGTTCTTTTTTAACCCTTGAATCGATAAACGACTGCGCTCTTGCATTTTCACTTGTCATCATATTTGAAAGATAATACTGTAAATCAATCTGTTCGTAATTGACATTGACCATCAATGTTTCATACAAAGAATTTATCTGCTCTTTCGAAAAAGGCTCCAACGTATAAAGAACTTTTATCTCTTCTAAGAAATCTACATCATCTCCCGATGCATAATATTCTTGAACAATATCATTTAAAAACTGCTGTATCTCTAAGAAGTATACCTCTTCATAAAGCTTTTGATCCAATATCTCATCATCTGAAAAATCTTCGTCTTTTATCTCTTCATAAGGGGTAAGTTCTTTAACATCAGCCCTTATAACCTCTTTATATGCTCCAAGAAGTATAGTATATACTTTACTATTGAGTACAAACACGTTTAAAGAATTTTTGACCCCTAAATCTTGTAAATATTCATGTAAAATGGAAAAGGGGGAAAAAAGATAATCAATCCCGCTGTTGATATAATATCTACTGGTTGAGACCAATTCGTTTTTAGGGATCACGATACTCATTGAATCGGTAAATTTAATCGATTCATACGATATCACGTCTATTTCGTCATTTTTAATAACTTTTTGATTTGCACCTTCAAAAAGTGCTCCTAAATAGGTATAAGGTATATCTTTTTGAAGAGCATCTAATTTAAGTAAAGCATCTTGGGGCATCGATTGGTTTGTAATAAGAAAAGATGAGTGTTCCTCTTTAAATATCTTGTCGTTTTGTAATATTTTATAGTTAAGCTTTAATTGCTTATCCTGCTTTGTAATCACTACATACTGCTTTTTCTTAGAACCAAACATTTACTTACCTTTGTTATTAATTTAATGCTCTATTTTTTATTTAACGGATGAGACATATTATACTGTTTTAACTTTGTATTTGTGTTTAACTTGGTATAAATTCCCGTTGCCTTTAAAGAACTATGCCCCAAAAGCTCACTTATATCATTGATTCTTGCACCGTCATTTAAAAGATCACTGGCAAAAGAATGTCTTAACTGATGGGGTGTTGCTTTGATTCCTATTTTTTTAAAAGCTTTCTCCACTCTGTATTGCAATTGTCTTACACTCATCGCTTTAGAATCTTTTTCAAAAAGATAAGTTTTTGGATCATATGTTTTTAGATACTCCTCAAATAATTCTTTTGCTATCTCATTGGAGGGAATTTCTCTTTGTTTATCCCCCTTTCCCGTCACACTTATCCAATCATTATGGATATTTTCCAATTTCAATGAGGCAAGTTCAGAGATACGCAATCCAAAAGAGTATATAAATACCACGATAAGTTTCTCTTCTAAAGTGGCTTCATGGAGTGTTTCAAATATATTATCGCTCTGTATCGGCTTGGGCAATGTTCCGGGTGTTTTAACCGTATTTGCACCTTGAAGTTGTACTGATATATCTTTGGTCTCCAAAAAAGTTATAAAACTTTGAATAGCGGAGATTTTTTTATTGATAGTTTTCGGATTTTGCCGTGCTATTTGAATCCTAAACTTTGTTATATCAAAAATGATATTATCGCCCTCTTGATACAATTCACTTAAATTAACAGCGTCTAAAATAGGTTTTTTATAAGTTTTAACGGTAAGCTGTGAATAATTTTTCAATTCAACTAAATAGGTACAAAAGTTTTCAAGATACTTTTTAAACCTATCTTTAATCATCCCATCGTCCTTCTTTTATTTTTCCAGTTGATTTTCCATCATTTTTTCATATATTAACTTTTTGGCTTCTTCTACTTCCAACCCTTCAATACCAAAAGGCTCTCCTACGTAAAAATCAATCTCCCCGAAAGGTTTTGGGACAATAAATTTATCCCAAGAATTCATCTGCCAATAACTTGAAGGTTTTGAACTAAATGGAACTATCTGTGCCCCTGTTTTTTGTGAAATTGAGATAATCCCATCGGCAATAGAATAAATTGGACCCCTTGGACCATCAGGGGTAATCGCTACATCAATCCCTTTTTTAAGAGATTTAATTGCATTGATTAGAGCTTTTGCTCCCCCTTTTGAAGAAGATCCTGCTATCGCTCCAACACCCAAATACTCCACAACTTTTTTGATAAGTTTTCCATCTCTATGTTCACTCACTATAACTTTTACGATCCCTTTGGGACGAAAAGTTCTATAATTTGAAGGCTGCATTAAAAGATCGCCGTGCCACATTGCTACAATAATACTTTGCGTATCTTGCACACTCGAAGTGTAATGAAATTTTTTTTTGCTCGTTAAGTAAATAAAACGTACAAATAATTGGAGAAAATAGGGTAAAACTTTATTTTGAAAATATTGCTTCATAGTTTTAAATCACTTGACCTTGTAGTGACGTTCGATTTGCTTTTGTGATCTTTACAGGCAATATTTTTCCCAAAAGCTCTTCGCTCCCTTTTACAAAAACTCCAGCGTAATTATCCGTATAACCAAACACTTCCCCGTTTGGCTTTAAATCTTCAAATAAAACCTCAACCGTTTGACCTACAAAGTTACCCATCAATTCATCTTGATGCTCTTTATTCAGCTCAATTACCCTTTGCAATCTAGCACTTGCAACTTCACTTGAAATTTGATTTGCCATATTTTGTGCAGGAGTGTGTGGACGAGGGGAATATTTAAAGTTAAAAATCGTATCAAATTTTACTTTTTCAATCACATCCAAAGTATCCAAAAACTCTTCGTCTCTCTCTCCTGGGAAAGCTACGATTATATCGGTACTTATCCTTGCAGTCGGCGCTAGGTCTTTAATCTTTGCACATCTATTTAAAAACCACTCTTTTGTATAACCCCTTTTCATATCTTTTAATACTCTTGTATTTCCCGCTTGTAAAGGGACATGGATAGATTTACATATTTTTGGATTGGAGGCAAACTCTTCTATAAACTCATCATCCATATGAAGTGGATGTGGAGAGGTAAATCGAATTCTTTTTAAACCTTCAATTTTACTAATATCTCTTAAAAGCTCCGTAAAATTTGTCTTTTCTCTCTCATCGGTAAATTTTGTCCCGTAGTTATTAACGTTTTGTCCGAGTAAAAATACTTCAAGAGCACCTTCACGTACCGATTTTTCAATCTCTTTTATAATAAGCCCTTTTGGGATACTTATCTCTTCCCCTCTGGTTGCAGGGACAATACAAAAAGTACAGCTTTTATCACATCCTAAAGAGATATTTACGCTGCATCTATATTTTGAGTTTCTAAAATCTGCAAAATCATACGTGGTCTCATCATTGTTGATATCCACTGCAACCATCCCTTTTGTAAGTACTGCTTCAGATATTTTTGATACATTTCTGGCACCCAAAACAAAATCCACGTAAGGAGCTTTTTTAATGATCTCCTCCCCTAAATGACTTGCAGTACATCCACATACCCCTATCATCGCATCTTTTTTCTTTTTTTGGTTAAAAATTCCAAGTTCGGAGAAAAGTTTTGCTACGGGTTTTTCCCGCACAGAACAAGTATTGATAATAATAAGATCTGCTTCTTCAAGAGTTTGGGTAGTTGTGTAGCTTTGATATTTGTTTAGTTCTGCAATGATATGTTCGGTATCGCGAACATTCATTGCACACCCTAAGGTTTCAATAAAAAGTTTTTTTTGCATAAATTTTTATTAATTACAGTGCGTGTACTTCGTACATATACTCTTCATCGGCTAGCCCGTATTTCACTTCTCTAAAGTGTACGTTGTATCCGGCTTCTTCTAGTTTGTCTACAAAGTTCATCATATCTTTATGAGAATTTTCTTTATCAAAATAGAAAATCTCCTCTGTTGATTTTTCAAGACTCTCCAGCACTTTGTCCAATTTAATCTTTTTTGGTTTAGAGCTTAGCTCTTCTCTTGCTAATAAAATTTCCATTTTATAATATTCCTTCTAAGTGATAATCCGCGATTATACCTAATTTGGCATAAATATTTATTGAAGCCGATTTTTTATATAATTTTAGCCTAGAAAAGAGAACAAAGGTATAAATTAATGTCTAATAAAAAACTCCATCTTGTAAGTCTTGGATGTACAAAAAATTTAATTGATAGTGAAGTGATGTTAGCCAAACTAACCGATTATCAATTAACACATCAACCAAACGAAGCAGATTTGATTATTATCAATACATGCGGTTTTATTCAAAGTGCAAAAGAGGAGAGCCTTAACACAATTTTTGAACTACACGGAGTACGAAAAAAAGACTCTATTCTTGCGATTGCAGGATGTTTGAGTGAAAGATACAAAGAGGAGCTTCAAAAAGAGCTTCAAGAGGAAGTGGATATTTTTACCGGTGTGGGAGATTATGACAAGATTGATAAGTTGGTTGAAGAAAAACGGTCACAATTTTCAAATAAAGTATTTTTGGCCGATGAAAAAAATGAAAGGGTGGTTACCAATTCAAACTACCATGCCTATATCAAACTCAGCGAAGGATGTAACCAAAAATGTTCTTTTTGTGCAATCCCTGCGTTTAAAGGAAAACTCAATAGTAGACCCCTTGAGTCTATTGTAGATGAAGTAACAAAACTTGTCCAACAAGGTTTTTATGATTTTTCATTTGTCTCACAAGACAGCAGTTCTTATTTAAGAGATTTTAATATCAACAACGGTTTGGAACAATTAATTGAAGCAATAGAAAAAATTGACGGTGTAAAAAGTGCAAGGATTCTTTATCTTTACCCATCAACTACCACAAAATCTATGATTAAAAAAATTAGTGATTCTAAAATATTTCATAGCTACTATGATATGCCGTTGCAACATATTGCCTCTAAAATGTTAAAAACTATGAAAAGAGGGAAAGGGGAAGAGCAACTTCGTGAACTTATGGATTATATGAAAACCCAACCGAATAATTTCGTACGATCAACTTTCATAGTAGGACACCCGGGAGAAACAAAGGAAGATTTTGAGGAATTGTGTGAATATATCAAAGAATATCAATTTGACAGAGTAAATATTTTTAGCTACAGTGATGAAGAGGGAACGTCTGCTTATAACTTGGATGGGAAAATAGAACAAGAGACTATAGATCAAAGAGCCGAGATATTGGGTAACCTTGTAAATGAAATTACTTTACAAAAACTTCAAAGTGATGTGGGAAAAGAGTTTGAAGTGGTAATTGACGGGGAAAGTGATGAACACGAATATCTCTTAAGTGCCAAAAAACTTCTTTGGGCACCTGAAATTGACGGAGAAATTTATATTAATGATAAGCAGATAGAAGAGGAGTTGCTTTTTGGTAAAATTTATACTGCAAAAGCAACTGAACTCAGTGGAGATAAGCTTATAGCTACAATTATAAAATAATATAAAGGGGTAGATAATGACTAGCGTTTTATTAGAATTTTCGATGTTTCCTACCGATATTGGGGAGAGCAAGAGTACCTATGTAAGTGAAGTTGTAAAATGTGTACGGGATAGTGGTTACGACTATCAACTTACTCCAATGTCTACTATTGTGGAGTGTCCCAGTATGTCTGAAGCTCTAAGTCTTGTAAAAGAGTGTTATGAAATTTTAGAAGCAAAAAATTGTAACCGCATCTATTCGGTTTTAAAGTTTGATATTAGACAAGGGAAACAAAATAGATTGGTAGAAAAAATAAAATCTGTTGAAGACCATATAGGAGAAGTTAAAAAATAAGCTTTTTTATCTCTCCTTCATTAAAAACTTCTATACCGTTTTCACTGAGTATTTTTGCCGTTACACCTTGACCTTTGATTTTAACCCCTAAAAATGTTCCATCATAAACCGTATTATTTCCACATGATGGAGAATTTGCTTTTAAAAGAGCTTTAGATATTTTCTCCATTTTGCATAATTTCAATGTCTTCTTAGCACCAAATAAAAACTCTTGTGTTTTATCTTCCTTATTTTTATTCAGAACTTGAAGGGGATTATTTGAAACAATCTCACAAGGAACTCGTGGAGTAGATAAGCCCCCTATAACTTCAGGACAAATTGGATAAATATCATAAATACTTTGCAGTCTTTCAATAGTTCTTTCATCAAGTCCATTATGTGACCCATTATATTTTACAAGCTCTCCAAGTAAACAACTACTAAGTAATAATTTTTCTTTTTCCATTTTTTATCCCAAAAATAAAAAAACCTCGACTTACATCGAGGTTTGTATTTTGCACGTTAAAAAATCAACTGTTTACACTTTAGCTTCTTCACGTCTTTGTAAATATTCCCATTTTGCATTCACTCTTTTTTGCCACTCATCGATTAGATATTCATTCTCTTTTTTAAAGAGATGTTTAAATCTCGGTTGAACTCCAAGGTAATCTCTTACAGGAACAATATTTTTCGGTCTATAAGTGATATTTAACTCCGTTCCGTCAATAATCTCATACAATGGAAATACAAGAGAATCTGTCGCCATATCGGAAACTTCAATAGTTTGGTGAATTGGAAATTTCCACTCAGTTGTACAAGCAGACATTGCATTGATATACACCGGACCGTTTGCATCAAAACCTTTTTGGATTTTTTTAACCATATCTTTCCATTTATTTGGAGCAACTTGTGCCACATAAGGAGCACCGTGAGCCGCCATAATAGCAATCATATCTTTTTTGTTTTTCTTTTCTCCGTATGAATGGGAACCCGCGGGAGTCGTAGTAGCACTTGCACCTATTGGAGTAGAACTTGATCTTTGTCCTCCGGTATTTGCATATACTTCGTTGTCAAGACATACATACATCATATTATGTCCTCTTTCAAAACACCCTGAAATCCATTGAAACCCGATATCATACGTTGCACCGTCCCCACCAAATGCCACAAATTTAGGCTCTGGAGTATTTGGATCGATTCTCCCTTTTCTTCTCAATGCTTTATTTGCACTCTCAGCCCCTGCAACTGCAGTTGAACCATTTTCAAAACCGATATGAATCCACGAACAATCCCATGAAGTGTGAGGATAAATTGCAGTACAAACTTCAAGACAACCCGTACTTGCTCCTACAACTAAGTTATCGTTGGTCGCATTTAAAACTTCCCTTACAATAATTGAGTGGGCACATCCCGGACATAGTACGTGCGCCCCTTCAAATCTTTCAGCTGCCGTTGAGAAAGATTTTAGGTTTTTAATCTCTTTATTTCCTTGTGGTTTCCCTAATAAACTACTCATTTTAATTATCCTTCCACACTATAATATTTCAATTCAGGTCCTCGAACACCAACCCATCTTTGGATTGCACCGTCTAGTTTTCCTGCTTCTACTTCTTTTTGTGCATGTTTGTAAATTTCACTTAAATTTGCAATATTAATATCTCTACCACCAAGTCCATAAATCACATTGCTTAAAAGCGGTCTGGCATTTGTATTAAATAGTGCTGCTGCAACATCATTGTACAGTAAACCTGTTTGTCCACCTGGAGCCGATCTATCCATACATACTACTGCTTTCGCATTTTTTAAAGCCTCAGCCAACTTTTCCATTTGCGTAGGTCTGAAAACTCTTGGCATCACAACACCTGCTTTGATCCCCTCTTCTCTCATTTTATCGGCTGCTACTTGTGCTGTTTGGTATGTTGTACCCATACAAACAATAACAACATCTGCATCATCAGCTTTATAGCTTTCAATCATGTTATATTTTCTACCGCTTATTTTTGCATACTCTTCAAATACTTCTTCGATAACTGCTACAGAATCCATCATCGCTTTGTTTTGTTTTGCTTTATGTTCAAAGTGCCAGTCTGATTCTGTTTGTACACCGTGTGTTACAGGTTTATCAAAGTTTAATAAAGAATTTACCTCTTTGTAATCCCCTACAAAATCATAAGCAGTATCATCGCTTAACGGTTTTACATTTTGTGCTTTATGTGAAGTTAAAAATCCATCTTGATTTACAATAACCGGTAATCTAACATCTTGATGTTCACCGATTCTAAATGCACAAAGAACAAGATCGTAAGACTCTTGAGGTGTACAGGCATCCATTGATATCCATCCCGATTGATTTGCAAGATACATATCCGAGTGGTCACCATTTACATTAAGTGGTGATGCCAATGCTCTATTAACCATACAAAGTACAATCGGCAATCTCATACCTGAAGCTTGATATAAAACCTCAACCATAAGTGCAAGACCTTGAGATGAAGTAGCTGTCGCTGCTCTGGCACCGGCTGCTGCTGCACCCACACATCCAGACATTGCAGCATGTTCAGATTCTACCATAATCATCTCACCGTCCACATACCCGTTTGCATGGTGTGATGCATAAGCTTCAACTGTACCGGTCGAAGGTGTAATAGGATAAGCTGAAACTACATCAATACTTGCTTGTCTTAATGCATGAGAGTTTGCAAGATTTCCATCCCAAACTTCTACTTCATTTAATTCCATCTGTCTTTTATTTCTATACATCGTTTTATTCACCTTTCTTTTTCTTCTCCGGCCACAGGCTCAGAGCATCTTCATTTTTAGTATTTTCATCAAACATGATAAGTGATTTTGGATTTGTAGGGCAAACTTGTGAACAGATACCGCATCCTTTACAATGGTTATAATCAACCCCTACCATCTCTTTATCTCTTGAGATGATAGAACTATCGGGACAATATAACCAACAGTTTTGACAATCAATACAAAGATCAACATTCCAAACAGGTTTTACAACTCTCCAGTCTCCAACATATTTGTTCATTGAGTTTGTCTCAGCAACAGGTCTATCTTCAGGATGTACATCCACAATCGTATGATCGATATTACCCTCAAAAGAGTAAACAGCTGCACCGTTTACAAGATCATCCCACCCTTTATTCCAAATAGAGTCTTCTCCAAAATCACTTTTATGTAATTTATTTACTACTTCACTATGTTGTGCCATAAGTTTCTCCTATTGTACTTCATCGTATGCACGTTGGATTGCCAACATATTTGCATCAATAATTTTTTCAGGAAGCTTTCCAAGAACTTTTTTCATAGCTTCTTTAAATTCATCAATTGGAAAAGTTTTACTTATTTTCATAAATGCTCCAAGAACAGGAGTATTTGGAATCGGTCTACCGATGGTCTCTTGTGCTATTTTTAAACAATCCACCACATATACCTGTTCCTCTTTTCCTTGTAACTCTGGAATCAAAGAGATAAGCTCATCTTTTGGAAGATGAGATGTAATAATATACTTTGTTTTTTCAGTACAATCTTCTGTAATGTTATCTGTATATGCTAAACCCGGATCGATTACAAATACATAATCGGGTACCATGTATCTTTCATGGTTTAATAATTCGTTATCATCAACCCTATTGTAGGCCGTCATACCGGCTCCTCTTTTTGCCGAACCGTAAAATGAAAAAGCCTGTACTTGCTTTCCGGTTGCAGCCAATACGGAAGCTAACCCTTTTGCTCCCGTAACCGCACCTTGTCCGGCACGGCTATGCCATCTAATCTCTAGCATCTGTTCTCCTAGTTATAATTTGAGTTTAACCCTGTAAACTTCACTGTAATAATATGAGCTTAATTTTAAGCAATTTGAACTTAGATTATGCTTTAGAATAAAGCTCTTGTACCAATTTAACTGCTTCTAAAGAATCTTTACAAACATGGGGTGTAAAAGGTTGCAATTCCTTTTTGGAACCATACCCGCATAAAACCCCTATACTACTGATTCCTGCTTCATTGGAAGCAATCAAATCAAGCTTCGTATCTCCTATCATAAATATATCTTTTGATGGGAAGATTTGTAACCTCTCACACGCTTTTAAAATTGGTTCGGGATGAGGCTTAGGATTCTCAACTTCTTGGCGTCCTATAATCGTATCAAAATAGTTCCGTATACCAAAATTTTCCAACAATGGAATCGAATAAAGTGTCGTTTTTGTTGTAACCACTCCTAAAGTAGCAAATGAAGCAGCTAACTCTACCGATGCTTTTGCATTTTGTAAAAGCAAAGTTTGTTCTTGGGAAATTTGACGGTAGTTCTCCTTATAACTGTCCACAAAATCCCATATTTTATCCTTATCGACTCCAAGTTCTCTAAACATATGATCAAGTGGATACCCAATCAATTTTATGATCTCGCTATCCTCTTTTTCGTATTGAAAGTTTTGGTCGCTAAACGCATAATGAAAAGAGGCAATAATTGCCTCTGTGCTGTCAATCAACGTCCCGTCCAAATCAAATAATATCGTTATATTTTTATTTTTCAATTTTAATCCATTCCTCTTGGTTGTGCATAATTCCCGTAAATGCAGGTTTTATGTTTTTTATATTTTTATGAACAGCAGTTATACTTTGAGGTACAAATAAAAAAAGATACGGGACATCATCACTGATAAGTTTATATATCTTTTTATAAATCTTACTAAACTTTTTTTCATCAATGGTTACTTCAGCTTTTTCGATAAGCCTGTCCACCTCTTTATTTTTGTATCCTACAAAATTAAAGCCGCCCTTTTTATCACTTGAACTATGCCAAATTGATCTAGCATCGGGCATAAGACCTAAACTCCAGCCTAAAATAACGGCATCAAAATTTCTTGGATGAACCACCGTATTTAAAAATGCCTGCCACTCCATCACTTTTATCTTAACTACTACGCCAATTTGTTTTAGCTGATGCTGTATAATTTGGGCGATATAAGCTCCAGTAGAACTTCCAGTACTTGTGGTAATTGTAAAAACAAAGGGATTTTCTTTTGTATATCCTTCTTCTTTTAACAGATCTTTTGCTTTTTGCTGATTTTGCAGAGGTGGTTGAACATTTTCATTGTAAGCGATACTCCCTTTTAAAAAAGGTCCCGTACAAACATCTGCATACCCAAAATATAATATATCCGCCATCTGCTGTCTATCAATTGCCAAACTTATCGCTTGACGAACTTGTTTATTAGCAAACTTTTTCCCTTGTAGATTCAATCCCATATACGAATAACCAAAACTTTGTTTTTGGTAGATATTAAACTCATTTTTAAACTCTTCATCTATTTGCCTATCCATTTGGAGCGGTTTTAAACTTCCGATATCAAGCTGCGCTTGTTTCAGCATATAAAAAGAGGTGGTCTCATCGGGAACAAATTTATAAATGATTTTCTCTATATTTGGAACTTTTTTAAAATAGTTTTTATTCACATTAAGCTCAATATCTTTTGATATTTGAAGCTCTTTTAACATATATGGACCAGTTCCTATTGGCTTTTTATTAAAAGAACTTGTCATCAAATCTTTCTCATTTTTTAGAATATGCTTTGGTAACATCCCTATCATCCAAATTTCCAATGCTTTAAAATAGGGTTCTTTATATATTATTTTGAGTGTATATTTATCTATAACTTCTACAGATTTTACTTTTTTAAAATTTGTGGTTCTCGGGGTAAAAATTTTGGGATTCATTATCATGTTATAGGTAAACAAAACATCATCGGCACTAAAATCTTGTCCATCGTGCCATTTCACATTGTGTTTTAACCCAATAATTAACGTCGTATCATCAAGAAATTTATAACTTTTTGCAAGTTCGGTAATAATGTGTCCATCTTTATCGTAAGTAAATAATCCGTTAAATATCCAATCGCCTATCTCACTACTGGCACCGTCTGTTGAAAGTATAGGGTTAATTCTACTTGGATTTGAAGCAATTGATAAATTAAGCGTTGCGCCTAAAAGTAGATTGAAAAAAATTAAATATGCTATTAAATACTTCATGATAAATTGTACATAAAAAAAGCCAAAAAGAAAATCCTTTTTGGCTTGTAAAAAAATTTGGTATAAATACCGATTATCTTTTTCAAGGAAACGTCTAAGGTTCCTATCGGTAACAAAACTATTAACGTTTTGAGAATTGTGGGCTTCTTCTTGCTTTTCTTTTCCCCGGTTTCTTTCTTTCAACGGCTCTTGAATCTCTTGTAAGAAGACCGTGTGGTTTAAGAACTGCTCTAAATTGCTCATCATAAGCAACTAAAGCTCTTGAAATTCCGTGTCTTAAAGCATCCGCTTGAGCTGAATATCCACCACCTAAAGTTTTTGCTACAATATTTACAGATTCAAGTTGTTTAGAAACTTCTAAAGGTTGTCTAACTCTTTTTTTCAAAGCTTCATGACCACCAAGCCATGTATTTAACGCTTCTCCATTAACAGTAATTTCACCTTTACCAACTTCTAGCCATACTTTAGCGATAGCTGTTTTTCTTCTTCCTGTTGCATATACTTTTGCCATTTATTATCCTTGTACCTGTGCAGTATGAGGATGCTCTGCTCCACCATACACTTTTAAATTTTTAAGTATTTTAGCACCAAGTTTTGTTTTTGGTAACATACCTCTAGTCGCTAATTTATATAATTTTTCCGGATTACTTACTAACATATCCGCCATTTTGTGAGTTTTTGTACTACCAAAATACCCTGAGTGAGTATAATAGTTTTTATCCTCTAATTTAGCACCTGTAAATTTTGCTTTACTTGCGTTAATAACAACTACGTAATCC
>JBNKLC010000015.1:0-33831 GCA_050292155.1 Arcobacteraceae bacterium | reverse complement strand
AATAATTAATGTAATTTTAAATTTATGATTTAAAAGATAGTAATTTTAGTACAAATAAAAATTTAAAATAGGGTTAATGGTTTTCTTATAAATTATAAGAAAAGATAATTATTAGATTTGAAATATTTTTTTAATAAATCTAATTTTATTTAATTTTTTTAGTTATTTTAGTATCTGTAAAAGAATATTCTAAAATATTGATTTTTCCCTGTATAAAAGGTTTTACTTGATGTCTTTATAGCCGAAATATTGTTTTGTTATATGGTAAACTTGTATAATATAAAGTTATACATCTTATAAATTAAATTGTTTCAAATTTTAAATCATATTAATTTTAATGTGGTATACTAATCGGCATTACATAATAATTGTATATTTTATAAGGAGAGCATAGTGGATAAATTAGACACTAAAAAAAGCTCTGAAGTTGTAAACCTTAAAGAGACTTCAAAAGGTTTGAGCAGAAGAGACTTTTTTAAAAGGACCGGTGCAGTAAGTGCCGTTGCAGCAGCAAGTGTAATTGCACCTTCAGTATCAAAAGCTAGTTCGGCGGCTGGTGCCGGAGATGATCCTGCAATTATGCACCACCCAAAATGGGGACAATCTTGGGGAGATCCGGTTACAAAAAATAGATACGGTATACCATCAAAATATGAACATAATGTTACTAGAAGAAATACAAAATTATTGGCTTCCGGAAATTATCGAGCATCGATTGCCGTTGCTCCAATTCATGAATCTGATGGGATTATTACACCTAACGGTTTATTTTTCTCAAGATGTCACGGGGGAACTGCACATATTGATCCAAATGAATTTAGATTGATGATTACAGGTTTGGTTGAAAAACCGATTGTTTTAACTTTGGCACAATTAAAAAGATATCCAAGGGTTACTAGAACACACTTTATCGAGTGTCCTGCAAACGGTGGACAAGAGTGGAGAAAACCACAATACAACTCACTTCAATTTGCAAAAGGATTTATGTCCTGTGCAGAGTGGACAGGTGTTTATATTAAAACAATTTTAAAAGATCTTGGATTAAAACCAAATGCAAAATGGATGTTGGCCGAGGGGAGCGATAACTCGGAGATGGGAAGATCGGTTCCTATTGATAAAGTGCTTGACGATGCTATGATTGTTTGGGGTCAAAACGGTGAGGCGCTTCGACCTGAACAAGGTTATCCTGCAAGACTACTTCTTCCTGGATGGGAGGGTAATTTATGTGTTAAATGGCTAAAACGTCTTGATTTCTCAGATGAGCCTTGGTATGCAAAAGAGGAAACTTCTAAATATACCGCACTAAAACCAACAGGAAAAGCGGTACAACATTTCTATGCAAACGAGGTAAATTCAACGGTTGTAACACCAAGTCCCGAAAAACCTTGGACTGATCTTGAAGATGGAGACATGGTTGAGATTGAAGGTCTTGCATGGTCCGGTATGGGAACGATTACAAGAGTCGATCTATCGTTTGACGGTGGAAATAACTATGTTGAAGCAAATATCAAAGGTCTTGTATTGCCAAAATGTTGGACAAGATGGAGTTATATGCACAAATACAAAAAAGGAGATAGATTGCTTCTTACTTCAAGAGCAATGGATGATGCTGGTTTTGTACAGCCTACGGTTGATGAAGAGGTATTTGGATACGGCGTAGATAAAAAAGACTTTGGTAAAGATAGAAATAAAGGTATGGGTGTAGAATCGGTTTACCACAGAAATGCTGTAGAAACTTGGGAAGTAACACCAAACGGGGAGGTGAACCATGTTCAAATTAGAACAATATAAAATTTTAACAGCTTCTCTGGTAACGGCTGCAACATTAGTAAGCGTCGGACAAGCAAGTGAAACAGCTTATAATGGTCTTTGGAATGCAAAAAAAGATATCAGCGGTGGGGTATATTATCCTATCAAAGATGGAAAAACAGGACCATATAAAGTAAATCCACAAGTATATAAAGACTCTGATGTTGCTAAAAATGAAGATGGATTAAAAGTAAGTTACAATAACGGTAGAGTTCCAACTGCAAATGAATATAAAGCTTGGGATAAAGATATTAACGGATTAAATAAAGGTCTTCCTGAAGGGTCTGGTTATGTTGATGAGGGTGAGGCACTGTACGAAGAGAAATGTATTATGTGTCACGGTGATTTTGGTTCAGGTGGTGGAGGTTATCCTGCATTATCTGCCGGTAAAGCTAAAGAGATGAAAAGAACACTGAAAAACAATAGATGGTTAAATCCTACCGCTCAAGGTCCATCAAGGGTATTCGGTTCATACTGGCCTGTTGCCAGTACAATGTTTTGGTACATCAGAGATGCAATGCCACATACAAAATCAAAAACACTAACAGATGATGAGACCTATGCACTTACAGCATATATGCTTTATATCAACGGTATGAAAGTAAACGGAGAACTTGTAACTCCATCATTTAAACTTGATCGTGAAAAGTTCTTAAAAATCGAGATGCCGAATAGAAATGGTTTTATCCCTGATATTGATGGTACAAACGGGATTGAAAATGTAAGAGATTTCTATGAAAATCCGGATAATTACGGTGCAATAAGACTTACACATGGGGAAGAACCTTGTATGAAAGATTGTCAGCAAACAGATAATATCGCAAGAGTTGACGGTGGAATTACCGACTTTGAACCGCCTATGTCCGTTGTAAGAGATTTACCTGCCGAAACAGCAGATGCGGCACATAAAGTGAGCTTTGATGTAAAAGCGGCTTATGAATCTAACTGTACTATGTGTCACGGGACAGGTGTAGCACCTGCAGCTGGAGATAAAGCAGCATGGGCACCGTATATGGAAAAAGGGCTTTCTGGAATGTATAAAAATGGTTTAGAGGGAACTAACCTTGGTATGCCGGCACGTGGTGGTTCATCACTTAAAGATGATGAATTTAAACAAGTTGTTGATTATATGTTAAAATTTTAAGAAAGGGATAATATGAATAGGAGAAATTTTTTGAGCTTTGCAGGGAGTGCTATTGCACTTTCTGTGATTCCAATGAATCTTAGTGCTGAAGATTTTAGAAAATCAAAGCCAGACGTTTGGACAGCACATAATGTTGATGATGCTACAAAAGCTCTATATGGTTTAAAGACACCTATAGAGAGTGATCAAATCAAAATAAATGTACCAAAAATAAATTCAAGTGGTGCTTCAGTGCCAATTAAATTTGAGACATCACTTGATGCAAAAACTATCGCTTTATTCCAAGATGCAAACCCTGAAAGTGCGGTTGCAGTTTATGATGTAAACAAGTATGATATGAAAAAATATGAAGTAAAAATCAAAATGGAAAAAGATGGTATGATAATGGTCCTAGTAGAAGGAACTGATGGAAAAATTTACATGGCTAAAGCAAAAACAAAAGTTGCAGCCGGTGGATGTGAAGGATAAGTAATGGCAGCAAATAAAATAACAGCTATAAAAGTTAAGATCAAAAAAGGTGTAGCAACAGCTAAAATGGCTTTCTCTCACCCAATGCTAACGTATAATCAAGCAAAGTCAAAAACTGGGAACAGAGATGATGCAAATTTTATTACACATATTACAGGAAAAGTTGGCAAAGAAACTGTACTTGATATTTCAACAAGTCAGTTTTTCTCTAAAAATCCAATTTTTAAATTCCAGTTCAAATGTGATTCATTTAAAATAGGTACACAATTATCAGGTAGACAAAAAGATAGTATTGAAAAAAATTTAAAAGCAAAACTAGGACGTCAACCAACTTATGTGGAACTCAATGATGCAATTGATAGTTTATATCCTAATAAGGGTGATTTCCTTGAGATAACAGCAACAGATAGAAAAGGGAAAACCTATAAAGAATCGGTTGAACTTGCAGCTAGAAAAAAGAAAAAATAATAAAGGGTAAATAATGAAAAAGATAGTTCTTTCAACTCTTACTTTTACTTTTGCATTGCTTTTTAGTGGATGTACCGGAGATATTTTTACTCCAAAAACAACACAAAAAGTGGAATTAAGAGAAGATATCAGAATCTTTGCTGCTGATAACAGCGCTGGAAAGATAACAACAAAAAGTATAGAAAAAGCTTTTAAAGCAAACGGTTTTACAATTGTCGGTAACAACGATATGAATAAAGCTTTTGAGGGAAGATTTGGTAAAACAGTTCCAAATGCGGGAAAAGATCTTCATACATATAGATTGATGTTTGTACACAATCCAAAAATAAGTACAAAGATAGTAAAAGATTATCCTGAGTTTGGACTTTTGGTTCCGCTTAGTACCTCAGTGTATTCAAAAGACGGGAAAACAATAAATATCTCATCTCTTACATTAAGAGGAATTTCACGAGTTTCCGGTGTTCCTGAAACCAATAAAGATCTAATCGCACTGTATGCAAGTATGACAAAAGCTTTACATGATGCTTTACCAAACGGAAAGTACAAAGAGCTTAGTTATAAAAAAATTAGACCCGATGGGGAACTTGTAACAAGATTTGCTTTTGTATTGAAAAATAAAGGGGATATGGAAGAGGCAAAAGAGAGTTACCAAGAGACTATGGAGGGGGAGATTGAATCTGCCGGATTTATTGTAGCAGGGTTCTATCCTGTTCAAGAAGACTTAGTAGCTCAAGGTATCAAAGATTTTGACTTTTACGATAGCTATTCTATTTGTAAGTTAGAAGTTATTTTCCCTGTACATAAAGTACATCCTGAGGTTGGAGCATTTGCACCTTGTAGTATGTATATGTACAAGAAAAAAGGGGAGAAGTTCACACGATTGGGATACCCGTCGGTTTATAATTGGATAATGTCTACAAATATCTATGATGACGAGTCGCTTATCCCTTTAATCGATGCACAAAATCTACTTGAGTCTAAAATAGATTCAACTATGGAATAATCAAGACTCAAACATATATTTATACAGTGCATCAGCCCAGTTATGCTGGGCTTTTGCATTTGTAAGTCCCTCTTGCCCTCTCCACTCTTCACTCATTTTTGGAGTAGCAAATCCAAATCTTTTTGTTTTTGTATTATAAGCATATTGTGAATTTACAAATATCGCTCTTTCAGGATTCATGGCAACTGCAGAAAAACATACCGTTGTAGGGGATTGCCAAGGAGATTTTGGTCTATTTGCAATTTTATCTGCAATAAGTTTTGCCACGTAAAGTCCCTCTGTGTTTGAGGTATTTCCCGATTTTGAAAAGCCCATCGGTCTACAATCCCCTGAGCAAAATATATTATCTTCGCCGATAACTTCATAGGTAAGTCCATCGATATTAGCTTCAAATCTATTAAAAACAGTATCTTTTGCAATACCAACCGTCTCAAGGATTTTTGCACCCCTTACATGTGGATAAAAAGAGGCATCGTCAAACTCAAACTCTTTAAACTCTGTTTCCACTATCTTTTCATCAAGGTCGATATTCTCAATTTTTGAGTTTGGATGGTACTCTATATAATCGCCGTACAACTCTTCAAATGCACTATGAAAACCCTCCTCTTTAATAGTAATATCATTATTTTCATCAAGGAGTAAAACTTTTGCATCTAAATTTTTGGATTTAAAAAAGTCTGCAACCAAACAAGCTCTTTCATAAGGAGCAGGGAGACATCTATAGTTTCCAGCAGGTACCGTCATAATAAAATTACCCCCTTTAAAGTTATGAATCTTCTTTTTTAAAGTAAGGTGTTCATTCCCCGGTTTAAATCCCGCAGGATACTCTTGACGTAATCGCATCTCCAGTTCGATGTCGTTTGTAATGGAAGAGTAATCATAATCAATCCCCGGTGCAAAAAGGATATAGTCATATTCAACATCCCCTTTTGTGGTATGCAAGATATTGTTTTTTTTATCCATACCTGTTGCAGTTGCTTGGAAGTAGGTATAATTATTGACCCTTGCAGCTTGTAAATAATCGTGGGTAAGGTACTCTAAACTTATCCTGTCTACAAGCCAAAGATTACTCATGGGACATGATACGAACTGATCTTTTTGTTCTACTAAAATTACCTCTGTATCGGGGGAAAAGTGTTTTAAATTTTTTGCCACGGAGAGTCCCGACCAACCGCCGCCTACAATCACAACCCTTGTTTGCTTTTTTGGTTTTAAACGGGCTTTATTATTAGTTGTGGTTTTTGTCGGTTGCTTTGGAGCATCCATATTGTTTGTACATCCTGAAATTGCCGATGAGGTAGCGATGATACCTGTAACTTTAAGAGCGTCTCTTCGTGAAATTGCCATTATTAAATCCTTCTAAGAAGTTTTGTTATATAATTTATTTTACTATAGAATATCATTATATAACTTACTGGGTACTTATAATATTTTTTTATAATACAATTTAAATTATCGGAGTTTTAATGTTAAAAAAATTTGGTTGGTTTTTATTATTATCTTTACTGTTTAGTTCCGCAAATGCCGAAAAAATAGATATTGATAAATTATTGCTCAAGGCAAAAAAAGAGAATAAATTTTTAATGTTTTTTCATCATATCCCGGGGTGTCCTTATTGTGGAGCTATGCTTGATGAAAATTTTAAAGATTCAAACATAATAAAAGAGATAGAAGAAAATTTTATATATGTGGATATCTACACCGCAGATACCGATAGCGTTACCTTTCAAGGTTTTACGGGAAACCGTAAGCAGTTTTCAGTCTATATAGGTGCTTTTGCTTATCCTGCTACTATTTTTATGGATAGTAACGGCGAAGTATTGTATCGATCAATCGGTTATAGAAATATTGATGAGCATAGTATAGAGATCACTTATATATCATCGCAAAGTTATAAAACTACGGAATTTGAAGCTTATAAGCAAAGGGTAGAGTTTGAAAGAGACTAAGATAGAATTTAATCAAATTGAACCGGTAGAAAATCTCCAAGAGGTATTAAAAGATACTTTTGACGTGGATCTTGATATAAGCGGTGGTTGGGGATACGATAATAAAAGTGCCGTAACGGTAAACACGCTTGATATCCCTATAGATCAATTTTTACATATGTTCGCCACTATTCGAGCAACTATCGAGATGAATTTGATGTTGGATGAAGATGAAAGATACGGTGGAATCAATGCTGTTTTTTTAGAAGGGGAACAGTTTGAGATAGAAAATAAACTCTATGATCATATACGATTTGAAATTACTGCGATGAATGGAAAAAAATATGCCGAGTTTATCCAAAAGTATAAAGATAACTATGGAAAAAACAAAGATTTCGATATGGATGAACATTTTAAACAAAGAGAAGAGAGTACAATCTCAGTGCAATGCGATTTTTGGTTTTATGGTTTGGATAAGTATTATTATGATGAAACGGTATAGTTTTTAAATTTTTATTTTTTATTTACTTTTTTTAATTACCATATGCAAAATAATATAGGCATTTAAATGTACGATTTACTATTTAACAAATTAGCCCCTATCGTGATATTGATAGCTATAGGTTACTATTGGCGGAAAAAAGAGTTTCCTTACGATAAAGATATGCTTACCTCCATGGTTATGAATATAGGTGCTCCAGCACTTCTCATTGCTGCGATCAATAAAGATGAACTTACACTTTATAATATGGCAACTATTTTAACCTACGGGTCGCTTATCATTGCAGTGTGTGCGCTCTTGGCTGCTATTTATCTAAAAATAGAAAAAAAGCCGATAAGAGCTTATTTACAAAGTTTTATCTTTCCAAATGCAGGAAGTTTGGGTATCCCTATGGCGTACATACTATTGGGCGAAATAGCTTTTGTGTATGCTTTAACTTTTTCTACATTGATGAAGATATACCATTTTACTATCGGTCTTTGGCTCTCAAATCATACTTTTAATCTAAAAAAAGCGTTGCAAACCCCCGTGCTTTACGCACTTGTAATTGTTTTAGCTTTGAAAGGAAGCGATACAAAGGTGCCTTTTGTCATCGAAGAAACATGTAGAATGCTTGGAGGGATGGTGGTCCCTTTAATGCTTATAGCAATAGGGGCAACTTTAGCGACACTTAAAATCGGCAATAATATTAAAGCCCTAAGAATGGGTAGTGTACGTGTTATACTTGGATTTAGCATAGCTTTTATTTTTTTGGGTTTGAGTGCGGTTGAGATTGATCAAACTTTGGCATATACGCTTATTATCCAATATTCTATGCCTGTGGCTACGACCAGTTATCTCTTTGCTTTAAGGTACAATGGACCATCCGCCGAGATAGCTGTGATGACGGCTTCAAGTATGGTTACTATATTGATTTTACTGCCTTTTATAATCTATATTTTAAATATCTAAACAATGAATCATCAATAGTTTAGCCAATATAGATTTGATCTCTACCACTATTTTTTGCATTATATAAAGCATCATCTGCATTTTTTAACATCTCATCAATTGATGTAGGTTTATCTTCACTACAAACTACTCCAAAAGAAGCGGTATATTTTATCTTATCTCCATTATCACAGGTTACTTCTTGTTCATGCATCATATCTAATAATCTTTGTGCAACTTGTTTTGCCATAGTTAAGTCAGTTTGTGGAAGTAGTACTGCAAACTCTTCTCCACCAATTCTTCCGGCTATATCAAACTCCCTTAGTGTTTCTTTACATATTGTAGCTACATTTATAAGAACTTTATCTCCATAATTATGCCCATAAGTATCATTTACTTGTTTGAAATAATCTAAATCAAACATAAATAAAGAAAGCTTTCCATCATATCTATTGTGTCTTGATATCTCTTTATTTGAGTATTCTATAAATGCCCTACGGTTATTTAATCCAGTAAGTGGATCACTAAATGCAAGTTGTTCTAGCTTTTCATGTGCTTTTCTATTTTCTATAGCAATTGCAGCTAAATTTGCTGCAAAAGTCACGCGTTCAATATCTACTGAAGTCGGCTCTGTAGGTTTATCATGATAAATTGCAAATGTACCTAGAACATTTCCTTCACTATCTATAATAGGTTCTGACCAACATGCACTAAGATTTGCTTTTTTTGCAAGTTCTTTATAAGGTGCCCAATATTCATGGTTCATAATATCACTAACTATTACACGCTTTTTAGTATATGCAGCAGTCCCGCACGAGCCTACACCGTAACCTATTTCTAAACCTTCAATAGCATTGTTGTAAAATTTTGGCAAACTAAAAGTTGCACCGTTTTTAAAACAGTTATTCTCATCTATCAATAATATACTGCATTTTGAAGTTGTATCTTCGGACTCTATAGCTAAAACAATAGCATGTAAAATATCAACCAATGGTGCACCTCTAGCAACCATTTCAAGCATTGAGTCATGTGCTTGATTTCTTTTTTCACTTTTCCAGTGAGCCGTCATATCGCTAAAGTTTACTATTCTTTTATCTCCTGTAAATGCAAAACGTATGATTATATGTCGTTCAGTTCCATCTTTGCAAGTTACATTTACTTCTATATCAGGTATTGGTTTACCTTTTGCATAAGCTTGAGCTACTTTTTCATACTTTGGAAATACCACTTCTTCTGTATATTTTTTATCAGGATATGCTTTTTCATACCAATCATCAATAGTTTTGATATCATCTAGGGTATATCCAAATAAGTCTATAAAAGATTGATTTATATATTCTATCTTTCTTGTTTTAGTATTTGACCAACCTATTCCAACTGGAGAAGAGTTTAATATATCTTCAAGTTGTACGCTTTTTTCTTTTGTTTTAAAAAGATCATTTTCTAAAATATTTTGATTAATATTGGCTAATGTATTTGATGCCAACATTTTAGCCATTACCACAAGAGTTTCCATAAGCTTTTCAAGTTTTTCTTGTGGTACTATTTGAACTTTTTCTATAGATTTTATATAACTTTTTTTATCATATCCATAAGTATCTGCATGATGTTCAAAAAACTTTAAATCAGGTGCTTTATTTAAAACTTGTCCCAAAAAAATAGTTGCTAAACGTTTCCCTTCTATTACAATTGGTGTTGCATAATCTACCAGACCATTTTTACAAATTGAATGTACAACTTCGCCATCTCTTAGATTATTCATAAGTTGTATATTACTCTCTTGACAAAGTTTATTTGTAGCTGGATTTGCACGATGAAACTTGTTACAAGCTTCACTCCAACCTGCTTGAGTAAGCAGTTCACCACTTTCATCTACTAAACCGTTTGGTATACCTGTAGCTTCATAAAAGCTATCTAAAAGTTTTTTAAATTCATTGATATCTATAAGATCTTTAAAATTGTAATTTTCAATAGACAAAACAATTTGTCCTTTCCATTTTTATATTATGATTTTATCACATCTTGAATTAATTAATCTATATCGTAATAGTAAACTTCGCTCCATCTTTTGTATTTGAAACACCGATAAGACCGTCCATATTTTTCTCAATGATAATCTTTGACATATAAAGTCCAATCCCCGTGCCATATTCGTATTTGGTTGTAAAATAAGGCTCAAAGATACGCTCTAACGTATCTTGCTCAATTCCCCCTGCGTTGTCTTCTATACTTAGGGTTGTTTTATTGTTTTGGCGGGTTATTTTTACTTTTATTTGTGGATTTTTTATCTCTTTTTCTATTAATATATCTTTGGCATTTGATAGGATATTTAAAAGTACTTGCGAATATTCGTTTGCATATCCAAAGATAGGCAGCTCATCTTCAACGGTAATATCTAAATCAATTTCGTAAAACTCAAAAGATGATTTTATGATTTTTACCGCTTTATCCAAAGCCTCACTAGCCAAAAACTCCTCTTTTGTTTTATGTGGAGAGAAAAAATTCCTAAAATCATCAATAGTATGGGACATATACTCTATAAGATCATCCGCTTCATCTATCGTTTGCTCTATATATTTTTTATCTAGTTCGTTGTAAGCATACGCCGAGGAGATATCCATAAACAGCCCCGATATTTGGCTAAGGGGTTGTCTCCATTGGTGGGCGATATTTCCTATCATCTCCCCCATCGATGCCATTTTTGATTTTTGGATAAGTATATTTTCTTGTTTTGCTTTTTCCTCTTTTAAAAGTGTCCGCTCTGTAATATCTCTAAGTGAAGCAAATATCAAATCGCTGTTTTCGTAAGTGTAAAGAACGGCATTTAGCTCTATAGTTCTTATTTCGCCATTTTTATTTTTTAGTTTTACCGTTTTAAAGAGTGTTTTTTCTTTTTGTAACTCCTCCAAGTCTAAATCTAAAAATAAAGAGAAAAAATCTTGGTATAAGATTTCATTTTTTGGATAGGAGAGTATTTTCAGGGCCGTTGCATTCATACTTAATATTGAAGTGGTATCTCCAATGATTTCGGAGATTATAAAGGCGTCGTTGCTGTGGTTAAATAAAAGGGCATATTTCTCTTCGTTTTGTTTTACCCTGTTTTGGTATTTTGCAAACAATTTTTCTATTTTTTTTGTAAAAAGAAGTGAAAAGATAAAAAATACAATGGTCATTAAAATTATTATAATACTTAGCTTTATAATCTTTGCATACATATTTTCCAAAGATATTTCCCGCTCATGTTCAACAATCCCATTAATATGGGACAAATCACTTCCCACGGCTATAAAATATCGCAATCTATTTAAAAAAGTTCCGTAAATGATTTTTTGCCCATTTTCATAAAGGATATAATCATTGCCTTTATAGTGGGATTCGCCCATCATATTTTTTACAGCTACCAGTTCTTTATTGGAAGTATTTATATTTTTTTGTATCAAAAGCTTACTTTGTGTCGTGATGTTATTAAGGCTGTTTATTTTATAGATAAATAAAAATTCCTCTTGATTAAAGTTTTGAAGAGATATTTTTTTTATTAATTTCTTTTTTAACTCATTGTTGGGACTTTCTAAATAGCTTGATGAACCGATGATAAGATTAAGTTTTTCTAAATGTCTTGAATAGGTAATTTTTTTATAGGGTTTATACCAGTAGTATTCTATATAGTTTTGGGTGTTTTTAGGTGCGTTTATCATCTCGTTTATAAACTTTACGCCATTTACCCCCTCAATATTTAAAAAGTTTACCCCCTCATCTCTTGGATTTTTTGTATTTAAAAGAAAAACTCCTTTTGTATCCAAGATAAAATAGTTGATATCGTTTTTTCTTTTTGATATTTGTCTCAGTGAAGATTTTATGAGATTGATTTGCTCTTTTTTTGAAAGGTTTTTCATCTTTTTATACAAAGATGAAGCTAAATTATAAGCAATAGTCGATTGGTTTTTTATCCTTTGTTTTTTACTGTTTAAAATCGATATTTTTTCAAACTCTATATCGTTTTTTAGATTTTCAACGGTAGTTTTTATATAAAACTTTTCTCTTTCCACCAACGTATGTTTAAAACTTTTGATATGGGTTTTGAAGTTATTGAGTTCTGTTTTTATCAATATATACCCGATAACAGTAGCAACAACGATAGTAATAATCGTCGAGCTGAGCAGAGTGATATTTTTTATACTATCTTCAATAGTTCTTTTATTTCTTTTCAATGTGAAGTTTGTATCCCATACTAGATATATTTTTTATATTTTCAAAGTGATATTTTTTACGGATATTACCCACTAACGTTCGCAATGAGTATATACTCATAGGCTCATCATACCATATATGATTTTCAATCTCCTCATACGTAACCGTTCTTTGAGTATTTTTTACCAAAAGTTCTAAAAACATATACTCTTTTTTTGCAAGTTGGTATTCGTTGTTATTATTTATAAGTATATGGTTTTTCATATCCAAATAGATATTATCGCCAAGTTGTATCTGCTCCGTGCCACCTATTTGAGCAATAGCTTTTTCCAGTGCAGGGATTAGGTTTCGTTGATTCAGAGGTTTTACTATATACCTTACGATATCAAGCTCCACGGCATCTATTAAGTTTTGTTCATCGGTAAATGCAGTGGTTATAATAATCTTAGTTTTTGTATCCTCTTTTCTTATCTTTTTTACTAAAGATATCCCGTCTAATTTTGGCATTTTAAGATCCGTGATGATGATATCGGGTCGATGCTTTTGATACTGTGCAAATCCCTCTTGCCCGTTTACCCCCTCGTAAACATTCTTGAACATCCTTTTGAGTATCCTAAGGTTTACGTTTCTAACACCCTCGTCATCTTCAACATAAAGGAGGTTATAGTTGGAAAAATCTTTTTTAATATCCATGCACTCCCTTTTTTTTATTGTAAGAAAAAATACTCTAAAAAGTGATTAATTAGACTCGTTTGCATTGCTTTTTAGTTTTCTCTTTTGCAGTGCAGGTATCACAATTAAAAGTATCCCAACTACCAATAACCCCAATGTCATAGGTCGCTCATACATAAAACTAATACCATCGGTTAAGTTTACCGATCTTGCAAAATTATTCTCAAGCATCCCACCTAAAATAAATCCTATAAGAAGCGGTGCCAAAGGATAATCTGCAAAACGAAGCATCGTAGCAAATATCCCAAGCCCGATTAATATAAGCAGTTCGGTTGAATTATTTTGCCCGATATACGCCCCAATCATCGTAAAAAACAAAATAAACGGTATCAAATAGTTTCTAGGAATCGTAAGCAGTTTTGCAATATACGGGATAAGCGGAAGATTTAATATCAACAACACCACATTTCCGATATACATCGACATAATCACTGCCCAAAAAATTGCAGGGTCGTCTATCATAAGTCTGGGACCTGGGTTTACATTAAGTGCGATTAATGCTCCAAGTAAAATAGCCGTAGTACCAGAGCCTGGGATACCAAGGGTTAAAAGCGGTACAAATGATCCTGTACTGGCTGCATTGTTTGCAGTCTCCGGTGCAGCAAGTCCTTTGATTGAGCCTTTTCCAAACTCTTCCCGCTCTTCCCCTTTGGCAATATTTCGCTCAACACCATAACCTAAAAACGAAGCAATAGTTGCACCCGCTCCTGGCATAACCCCTATAAAAAATCCCATAATCGACTGGCGACCGATAACAGGTGTGATTTTTTTAGCTTCCTCTTTTGTGATACGCAAATCTTTAATCGCTTCTTTGCTATTTCCTTCTGAGCCACGCTTTGGATCAAGTACTAAAAAAAGTGCTTCAGGCAGGGCAAACAAAGCCATAGCCAAAGTTACAAAGCTAATTCCCGATTGTAAATCTTGAAGCCCCATGGTAAATCTAGGTGCATTAAAAAGTGCAGATTCTCCAACGGTTGCCAACATAAGACCCAAAATGGTCATAAGCAGTGCCTTTGCAACTTTCCCTTTACCCGCAAATGCCGCAATAGCAGATAGCCCAACTATCATAAGTGCAAAATATTCAGCCGAGTGAAAAAGAAGTGCAACAGATGATAAAGCAGGAGCAAAAAGCATAAGTAAAATTGCCCCTATCGTTCCACCTGCAAATGATGCAATAGCTGCAATAGTAAGTGCTTTTCCCGCTTTTCCTTTTCTAGTCATCGGATACCCGTCAAAGGTAGTTGCAACAGTTCCTGAAATCCCCGGTGCATTGATTAAGATTGAAGAAGTTGATCCTCCAAAAACAGCTCCGTAGTAAACACCTGCCAGTAAAATAAGCGCAGATGCAGGATCGCCGATACCAAGTGCTACAGGTATCATAATAGCGATAATCGACATAGGTCCAAGCCCTGGAAGCATCCCGATAAGTGTACCGATTAAACAACCTGCGACTACTAAAAGTAAATTTTGAACCGATAAAGCGGTTTCAAGTCCGAGTAAAATTCCCTCAAGCATCTTTGCCTCCTACATAAACCAAGGTAACGGTTTAAGAAATATCCCTAATACTTCTTGAACCAAATACCATATAAAAACAGTTGCTATAAGAGCAATACCAGTCATCTTTAAAGGTTTTCTCTCTCCAAGTATCCATCCCGATGCAACGATAAAAATAACAGTTGCAGGGATAAAACCTAAAATACGTATAGTAAGCGCATATACAATCATAGCTGCAATTAACGATAGAGCTTGACCCGTTTTATAGTGTTTGAGTTGATCAATGCTCATATCATTACCTGCTTCCATAGCAACCTCTTTTTTTGGAGCCAGTACGATAAAACCCGAAACCAATATACCAAGTACCGCCAAAGCCTGAGGCATAGTATTTGGAAGAAACGACATATTTCGCTCAAAAGGGAGTAGCGGGTAGTTATAAGCGGCATAGCCGTAGATAACTGAGATAATTAAAAAAAACAGAGCAATCCATTTATCAAAAGACATAATGATTTCCTTTCATAGTTGTTCTAAAATCAAATAAAAAATAAACACATTTTAGTTTACTTTTGATTTGATTTTAAAGCAAAGTAGACCATACACAATCGGTCTACTTTGGCAATACTTTTTTATAAGAAACCTAATTTTTTCATTAAAGTTTTGATAACCTTTTCTTGCTTTTCCAAAAAAACTTCAAAATCTTTTCCAGAGTTGTGGATATTAACCCAACCGTTTCTTTTTCTTACAACTTCCCATTCAGGAGTTTTATACATTTTTGCAATAGCCGCTCTATACTCATCCGCTTTTGCTTTTGGTAGACCTGGAGCAGCAAAGAAACCTCTCCAGTTTACAAACTCCATATCATACCCTTGCTCTTTTAGAGTCGGAGCACTTGGCAGGGCATCGTTTCTTTTATCTCCGGTCATACCGATAACTCTAACCTCTCCAGCTTTTGCCAGTGCAACTGCCTCGGAGAAGCCTGTCGATAAAGCTTTGATTTCCCCTGAAAGTAATGCAGCCATAGCTTTTCCACCTGCATCGTAAGCGATATATTTAACCTTTGTAGGGTCTTCCCCCGCTGCTTCCATAGCTTGAGCCGCAACTAAGTGATCCATACTCCCTGGAGCTGATCCACCACCGATAGCAACTTTTCTAGGGTTTTTCTTGAACGCTTCTACTAAATCTTTAAAAGATTTTATCGGGCTGTCTTTATGTACCACAAACGCAGCATAATCCCCGATAGTCCCTGCAATCATAGTTAAATCTCTAAAGTTATAAGGAAATCTTCCCACAAGTGATCTAATTACAATTGGCGTTGAGTTTACCATTAACGTATCGTAATTTGATTTTGCATTCTCAATTAGGTAACCGATAGCTTTACCGCCACCGCCTCCTGACATATTTTCATACGAGGCAGTTGCCACGATCCCAGATTTCGTCAGTGCTTCTCCCGTACCTCTAGCCGTACCGTCCCAACCACCGCCTGCACCACCAGGGATTAAAAAGTGAACTTTTTCTATATCTGCCGCTAGAGCAGTACCGCTTAAACCTGCAACCACTAAAGAGGTAGCTGCCAACATTTTGATTGTTTTTCTTAAATTCATCCTATTCCTCCGAATTTTTTATTTCAAAAACAATGATAAAGGAAAAAAATCAAAAAAAAATAAAATAGGTTTTATTTTTTATATCTCTTTTTGTTCTAATTTATCTTTAATTAAGTTTTAGATACAATTCCACTCATTTTACAAACTTGAAGGGTAGATATGACATCAACACTATTAATTATCCAATTTATTTTAGCAATTTTATTAACAATATCTGTTTTATTACAAAAAAGTGCAAGTATGGGGCTTGGTGCTTACAGCGGAAGCAATGAATCTATGTTTGGAGCAAAAGGACCTGCTAATTTTCTTGTAAAACTTACATTTGGATTAGGTATTTTACTTGTACTTAATACACTTTATTTAGGATACCTTTATAACCAAGAAAATTCAAAAAGTGTAGTGGACTCCGTAGAGATTAATACACTTGTTCCAACTGCACCTCAAGAGGCGGCAGCACCGCAAAGTGCACCCTCTGCTCCTGCGGCACCCCAAACAAAATAACACTCTAAAGGTATAAAAGATGAGGATAATTTTCTTCTTATTTTTCTCATTTTTGTACCTCTTTGCCAATGCACATATTTTTGTGTATCACCGTTTTGACGATACAAGGCATCCAAGTGCCGATACAACTTCCAAAGAACTTATTAAACAATTTGAATATTTTAAACATAACGGTTATGAGGTAGTTTCTATTGAAAAAATTATTGAGAGATTAAAAAACAAACAAGAGGTTCCAAGTAACTGGGTGGCACTTACCATTGATGATGCTTATAAAAGTTTTTATGATAACGGTTTAGAAATTTTTAAACAATACAACTATCCATTTTCCCTTTTTATCTATGTGGAAGCTACCAATAAAAAATACGGGGATTATATGACGTGGGAGCAGATAAAAGAGGCTTCAAAATATGGAACTCTGGGGCTTCATTCTTATTCCCATCCAAGGTTACAAAATTTAACAAAAGAGGAAATTTTAAAAGATACGCAAAAATCTTATGATATTTTTGTAAAGAAAACAGGAATTAAACCTACCGTTTATGCTTATCCTTACGGAGAATATAGCGACAGAGTCTTACAAGTTTTAAAAGAAGATTTTAAAATAGAGGGAAAAAATTCCTTTGAAGCAATTTTAAATCAAAATACGGGATCGGTCAATTCCAAAACGGATAGATACGATATCCCAAGAGTTGCTTTGGTAGGAAAAGCAAATTTAGAACATAAATTACGATATAAAACTTTTGACGTGCAGTGGATTGAGCCTAAAACTTTTCCTAGTGACGGAATCTTAAAAAAGGTGTACGCTAAAGTAAATCCAAAGTATAAAAAACTTAAACTTTACATTACAAAAGAGGGTTGGAGAGAAGTTGAAGTAAAAGACGGTATCGTTGATGAGAAATTAAATATATATTTAAAAAATGCAAGAACAAGAGTGATGCTGGGACCCGATGTTTTTACAATTTCAAATAAAGTGATAAACAAAATTAGAACAACTAAAAAAAAGGAGTTATAGATGTTAGAAGAGATTTATGCAGATGCAAAAGAGCATATGGAAAAAAGCTTAGAGGCTTTAAAAAGAGATTACTCAACACTTAGAACAGGAAAAGTTCATACAAGTATTTTAGACAATATTACCGTTGATTATTACGGGAATCCTACACCTTTATCACAAGTGGCAACGGTCTTGGCGCCTGACGCGACAACGATTAATATCTCCCCTTGGGAAAAAAATCTAGTAGGAGATATCGAAAAAGCAATCCAAGAGGCAAACATCGGGGTTAATCCAAACAATAACGGAGAGTCTGTACAGCTGTTTTTCCCACCCATGACGACGGAACAAAGAAAAGAGTCGGTTAAAGGTGCAAAAGGGATGACAGATAATGCAAAAGTTGCAATTAGAAACGTAAGACAAAATGCAAACAACAAAATAAAAAAACTTGAAAAAGATAAAGAGATCACGCAAGATGATTCAAAACAGGCACAAGACGAGGTGCAAAAAATTACAGATTCTTTCTCAGCAAAAACAGATGATATGTTTAAAGCAAAAGAAGATGAAATTATGAAAATTTAATTTGGTAGATTATATGAACGTAGAACAGATATATAAAGATTCAAATGCACTACTTGAGGGGCATTTTAAATTAAGCTCAGGGAATCACTCAAAATTTTATTTACAAAGTGCAAAAGTATTGGAAGATCCAAAAACTGCAAAACTTTTAGCTGAGGCGTTGGCAGAACAAATCAAATCAAGCGGTATTGAAATAGATGCAGTGTGTTCTCCGGCACTTGGCGGACTTATTGCAGGATTTGCTTTGGCAACGGCACTGGATGTAAGGTTTATCTTTGCCGAGAGGGTTGATGCAGAGATGACCATTAGAAGAGGTTTTGAAGTTCAAAAAGGGGAGAAATATCTTATATGTGAAGATATTATCACTACAGGTGGGAGTGCCTTAGAGGCTGCAAAACAGGTTGAAAACGACGGTGGCGAGATAGTAGGGTATGCAGCCTTAGCCAATAGGGGATTTTGTAAAAGAGAGGGAACAGATATAGAACCAAAAGCAAACTGTAAACTTCCGTTAGATAAGCCTTTGTTTGCATTGGATGACTTTACTTTTGAAATGTATGCACCGAATAATTGTCCACTTTGTAAAGAGGGAAGCATCGCTTATAAACCTGGAAGCAGGGGAAACTAAAATCATAACTTTTCTTGTGACAAAAACGTGATAATATCACGTTTTTGTCACGTTTTTCTTCAAATCAACTTTAAAATATAATTATTAAAAATTTTTATGCTAAGCTATAGGTTACTTGCAATCAAAAAAGGGGGAGAGCATGATGAAAAAGGGACTAATTAGTACAGTACTTGTAGTTGCTTTAGCACTTCCTGTAACGGCAATAGATTATATAACAATCGGTACGGGTGGAGTAACGGGTGTTTATTATCCAACAGGCGGATCAATTTGTAGACTTGTAAATAAACATAAAAAAGAACACGGTGTAAGATGCTCCGTTGAATCAACCGGTGGATCGGTTGATAATATCGATGCTATTAGAGCCGGTGAATTTGAGATGGGTGTTGTACAATCGGATTGGCAATATCATTCTTATCATGGAACAAGCAAATTTAAAGCTAAAGGTGCTTTTAAAGATCTTCGGGCAGTTTTTTCTATTCATGGGGAACCTTTTACCGTTTTAGCCAGAGCCGATTCGGGGATTAAAAATTTTGATGACCTTAAAAACAAAAGGGTAAATATAGGAAATCCAGGTTCTGGGCAAAGAGGTACGATTGAGATTGTAATGAAAGCTAAAGGTTGGACTAAAGAGGATTTTAAAATTGCATCTGAACTTAAAGCAACAGAGCAGTCAAAAGCACTATGCGATAATAAAATCGATGCGATGGTATATGTTGTAGGACATCCAAATAGTGAAATTAAAGAAGCGACAAGAAGTTGTGAGAGTAGACTAGTTATTGTAAAAGATTCTGTAATCGATAAAATTGTAAGGGAGAATAATTACTATAAATATTCAGTAATCAAAGGGGGGACATATAAAGGAAATCCTGATGACGTAACTACATTCGGTGTAGCTGCGACATTTGTAACAAGTGCAAAAGTTCCCGAAAATGTGGTCTATACGGTTGTAAAATCCGTATTTGAAAACTTTGAAGCATTTAAAAATTTACATCCTGCTTTGAATAAGCTTACAAAAGAGGATATGGTAAATAACGGTAATTCAGCCCCATTACATAAAGGTGCTATCAAGTACTACAAAGAGGTGGGACTTCTTAAATAAGTGTTTATAGATAAAAAGGAAAATCACGGTATCTATAAATTAGATAAAGAAAGGCTTTAAAATGATAGAGTGGATTATAATAGTTGGACTTGTGGTTGCTATGTATATAGTGATTCATAAATATGAGAAAAAGATGGATAGGATAGAGAAACAAATCTATGAAAATAAAAATCAAATAGAGACCAATTGTGATAAACTTACCGAGCATGACGATAGAATTAGTGTCAATCATGAAAGAATCGATAAGAACCATAATAAAATCCAAGAACACGACAACCATATTGAAAAGATGTGGATAACTCTGCCAAAAGATAAAGAATAGTTCTTAATCACTTTTTAGCTACAATCTCAAAAATAGATAATGAGGGTAATTGATGGCTAGATGGAGAGATGTAAAAAAAGGTAAAGTGGAACCGAAAACCGGTACAAAACCTAAAAATACACCACAAACAATAGATGGACAATGTGTCTCTCCTCTTCCCAGATTAAAAGCTTTTATTACCGATATGTTTATGATTATGATGCCTATTATGTATGTCACAACTTATATCATCATGGATGGAAAGGATGATTTTCAAGCAAGTGATACGGCTCACTGGATTACTACATTTGTTTATGGAGCTATTGTGGTATTGTTTTGGGTTTTAAAAGGGCAGACTCCAGGGCTAAAAGCGTATGATATTATTTTAGTCGATGATAAAACACAACAAAAGTTAGGAGTCTTAAAAGCAAGTTTGCGTTATATAATGTTTTTAATAAGTGCCGTAAGTATTATAGGCTTTTTGCTCCCTTTTTTTAGAAAAGATAAGAAAACATTACAAGATCTTGTGATGCAAACATCGGTAATAGACGATCCTTCTTCTAATAGATAATTTTACATCGAATGCTTTTTTTAAAACTGTCGCTTTTTTACTTTTTTTATTTTGCAGCGGTTGGTGTTTATATTATATTTTTGCCAAAAGCACTTTTAGATATAGGTTATACTCCTAGCGAAATTGGAATTTTATTAGCTTTGGCCCCTTTGATGCGGTTTGCTACGCCGTTTTTATTTTTAAAACATATAAAGCTTAGTCAAAATGTTTTTAAAGCTACTTTGGTATTGTCGGTACTTACATCGTTTTTATTTTATTTTACTATTGAAAGTTTTTATCTCTTTATGATAAATAATGCACTTTTAGGGGTATGTATCAGTATTATTTTACCCTATATGGAAGTGATTTCTATAAAAGAACTGGGAAATAGATACGGTAAATCACGTCTTTACGGTTCAATCGGTTTTACCCTTATAGCCCTAGTGGTTGCGCGAGTTTTAAATGATACCGATGTGGTGGTAGATTTTTATTTCGGAACAATTTTTTTTACGGCTATTTCTGCCTATACTCTTTTAAAATATGATGTTTCAAATCATGAAAATGCACCAAGTGACGAAAAGTTTTCGTTATTAAAATACTGGCCTTTTTGGATGAGTATATTTTTGATGCAGGTAAGCTTTGGAGGATTGTATAACTTTTTTACCATTTATGAAACAGAACATGGAATTTCATTGGAGACTACAAGTTATCTTTGGGCATTTGGTGTTATGTGTGAGATTGTGATGCTATATTTTCAAGCACCGATTTTAAAAAAAAATCTACTTATTATTATAAAATTCTCTATTATAGTTACCGTTCTTAGATGGTTTTTACTCTTTTTATTCCCTGAGAATTTGACTATCTCCTACTTTACCCAAAGTCTTCACGCTTTTAGTTTTGGACTCTACCACAGTGCTTCTATTTTATATCTTTATACTTTGTATGAAAATAAAAAACTGGCACAACAGTTTATGTTGGGTTTTGCATATGGATTAGGGGGATTTAGCGGGGCAGTACTTTCCGGGTGGACATATGGAGAGTATCTTTTTTTATATTGTGCACTTATAGCCGTTTTGGCATATTTGAGTTTATTGAAGTTGAAAAACGAATGAAGTTTCTAATTTTTAGTAACTATTAAGAAAAATTATAATATTATTTTCCGACCAGTGGTCAAAAAATAGGATCACTTAATTTTATGGCGGTAAATAAATGCTAACAAAAGAGAAAAAACTTCAAAAAAGAAAAGATATTGCAAAATCGACTTGTGACCTTTTTGTACAAAAAGGATTTGTCAATATCTCCGTAAGTGAGATAGCCGAAGTTGCCAAAATCGGTAAAGGGACGGTTTACGAGTACTTTAGCAATAAAGAGGATATAGTCTTTGAACTTATGAGTTGTCTGCAAGAGGATTATGATCCAAAGCTGCAGGAAAATCTACAAAAAAGTACAAATGCAAAAGAGAAACTGAAACATCTTTTCTCTTTATATTTAAGTAGTGACTCTACCGTTCAAACCCAAAGGGATATATATAAAGAATTTTTGGCAATTACTTTAAATAATCCAACTGAGGCAATAATCGAGTACCAAAATGTGATGATGTCTAAATATTACCAAATATTAAAAGGTATTTTTCAAGAAGCGATTGGGAAAAAAGAATTAAAAAAAGAGTCTTTAAATTTTATTCCAAGTATTTTTGCTACTATGGACGGGTTTTTTATCGCTAGAAAATCACAAAATGAGATTAGAAACTATATTGATAGTTTGTTTAATCTTCTTGAAAACAAGGATAGAAAATGAAAAAAAAACTATTGATTTTATCTTTGCCTTTTGTATTGTTTGCAAATAGTATAGATTTTCAAACTGCACTGGATAAAACATTGCAAAACAATAAAAGTTTAAAAGCAAAACAAAAAGAGGTGGAAAAAGCAAAGTTAGATTTAGATCAAGCAAAAGGGTACAATTACGGAGAGCTTGTCTTTGATGAAAATATTGTCAGAACCAATCATGCAGGATATGTTTTTGGGATGAAACTCGCTGCAAGAGAAGCAACATTTGGAGATTTTGGATTCAGTCATTTTATAGATAGTATGAGCGGTTTAATGAATCCTGTAACATTTGATGCTACAAAAAAGAGTCTTTTAGCACACCAACCCGAGGATTTAAATCATCCGGATGACAGAACAAATTATGAAACCAAAGTAACCTATAAACTTCCTATATTTACAGGATTTAAACTTGAAAGTGCCGAAAAAATGGCTAAATTACAGGTTTTGGCAAAATCTGCACTTTATAATTACGATGAGAAAAAATTAAAATTGGAAGTTGTCAAAAGTTATAACGGTGCAGTAGCGGCAAAAGAGTTTATAAAAGCAGCAAAAAAAGCAAAAAAAGCAACAGAATCTTTTGTGAATTTTGCCAATGAACTTTATAACGAAGGGTTAGTTACAAGTATAGACCTTAAACAAGCGCAAGTATACGATATGGGAGTTGATTCAAAAATAGTCGAAGCAACCAATAGATATGATTTGGCTTTGGCATATTTGCGGTTTTTAACTGATGATAATACTATTAGCGATATAGAGGATTTCCAAAAAATCGATATTGAAGTACTGCCGTTGGAAAAGCTTAAAGAGGGTGTACTAAGTTCAAGAGAAGATTATAAATGGATGGAGCTTAATACAAAAACATTAAAATCAAAAATAGATTTTGAAAAATCGGCATTATTCCCAACCATTGGAGCACAGGTTGAATATGGACATAATAATGACGATTTTGATGATTTTGACAGTGACAAAGATTATTATTTGGCTGCTTTTGGAATCTCCTATAAGATATTTGACGGTGCCGTTACCAGTAGCAAAACCCAAAAAGCAAGAATAGAATATAAACAAGCGGTAGATTATTTTGAATATATGAAAGAGGGTATTTTATTAGAAGTTGAAAAAAGTTATTTGACAAGCAAAGCAAAAAATAAAGTGCTGCTTCAAAAGAAAAAGGCACAAAAACTTGCAATGGAAGTATTGGAACAATCAAGACAAATGTATGAAAATCAACTTATAAATATGAGTGAACTTTTAACACAACAAGCAAATGAACAAAAAGCAAACGCAGAAGCAATTTTGGCAAAATATGAAGCAACATTGGCAAATGCTGCTTTAAAAATCTCTTTGGGGAAGGATATTAAATGAGAGCATTAATAGGACTGTTATTAATAACAGCAAGTTTTGTATATGGACAGCAACTAGAACTCAGTGCAACGGTTGTTTCGGATAATGAAAAATTTATCACAAGTAGAAATATGGGTTTTATCAAAAAAGTTACTGTAGCTGAGGGAGATAAAGTAAAAAAAGGGGATATCTTATATACTATCGATTCAACTGAAATTGATAGTAAAAAACAACAAGCCCTTTTAAGTGTACAGATGTATGAAAATCAATATCAAACGATGAAAATCAATTATGAAAGATACAAAAGATTATTTGAAAAGGGGTTGGTAGCAAAGTTTGACGTGGAGCAGCTTGAACTTGGAGCAAATAATTTAAAAGATATGGTAACCATATCAAAAGCAAGAGTTAAAGAGGTAGAGAACCAATACCAATATCTTACGATCAGAGCACCAAACGACGGGGTTATTATCAAAAAAAATATTAAAGCAGGGGAGATGGCAATTCCAGGGATGCCAGCGATTGTTTTAACTGATTTGAGTTCTCTTAAAATCAAAGCGGAAATCGCTGAAGGAGATCTTTTTAAAATCAAACTTCAAGATGAGGTAAAAGTTGAAATTGCTTCTTTAAACTATACTACAACAGGGATCATTGAAGCGATTATCCCAAGTTCAAATCCTATGACCCATACATATATGATAAAAGTGAGTTTTAAAACATTACCTAAAGTATATCCTGGGATGTATGCAAAAGTATATATAGAGGTTCAATAAAATGGATACGCAAAATGTAAAAGATATAAAGGTTGTTGATGTTGCAGGGCATCTTGCCAAAACATTCCTTTATAATCCTTTGACAGCATTACTTGCTGTATTTTTAATTGCTATTGGGTATCTCTCTCTGGAAGTTATGCCAAGAGAGGAAGACCCTCAAATTGCTATTAGTGGGGGAAGTGTTATTATCCCAGCCCCTGGGCTTAAACCAAAACAGATTGAAAAAATCATTGTTGAACCTTTGGAGCAAAGACTTCGGGAAATTAAAGGGGTTGAGCATATTTACTCCATGAGTATGGATAATATGGCGATGGTAAATGTGATGTATTATATCGGTCAAAACAGAGAGATATCAAATCTTAAACTTTACGATAAAGTGATGCAAAATATGGATCAACTTCCAAAAGAGGTGATGCAGCCTTTGATTAAACCTTTTGATATAGATATTGATATTCCTATAGTAAATATCGCTTTTTATAGGAAAAACAACACAACGGGGTATAATGAGTTTGTAAAAATCATTCAAAATCTTAAACAAGATGTAAGTACTATAGACAATGTCTCAAAAACAGAGCTTAAAGGTGCTAAAAAACAACAATACAATGTAAATGTCGATCTTCACAAGCTTAAAGCATACCATCTCTCTTTGGGGCAAATTACAAAAGCGATACAATCGATCACAATGAATGTCCCTGATGTAAAATCAAAAACCGCAAATAACGAACTGGTAGTGTTTGGGATTAAAAATGCTATCGATAGTGTTGAAGATGTAAAAAAAATTATTGTGGCTGAGTATTTTGGAAGTCCTATCTATTTGCAAGATATAGCAAATGTGGAGGATGGATTTAATTATCAGGATAAAAAAGCCGTTGAATTGTATGTAAAAAATGAAAGTGAAACCACAAAGTTTGATCAAGTTACTTTAAGTATCGCAAAACTAGGTGGAACAAATGCCGTATTTGTAGCAGATGATGTATCAAAACTTTTAAACGGATACAAAGATTCTCTTGAAGCAAAAGGGATAGGATATGTTATCACAAGAAATTACGGAAAACGGGCAAACGAAGCTGTAAACGAGCTTGTACATCATCTTGTAATTACTATTTTTATTATTGCAATTATGCTTATATTTTTCCTTGGATGGAAAGAGTCGCTGATTGTAACTTTTACGGTTCCTGCTATCTTGGCTGTAACTTTGTTTGTGGCATATTTAAGCGATCAAACCATTAATAGAATCACACTGTTTGCATTTTTGCTCTCCCTTGGACTTTTAGTGGATGCAGCAATTATTGTGATAGAAAATATCCATAGACATCTCCATGACCGTGACAGCTCTTTTAAAAATATGGATGAACTTTTAATCAAGGCAACAGATGAGATCGGAGCACCTACAAACGTAGCAACGTTGGCAATCATTTTGACGATGGTTCCTATGGCGTTTGTAGGAGGTATGATGGGGGAATTTATGAAACCTATCCCTCTAAACGTGCCCGTGGCACTTTTAGCTTCTTTGGGGGTGGCATATATTTTTACCCCGTATCTTAGTAAAAAGCTATTAAAGAGAGGGCATTAAGATGAGATTTGAAGATTTTATTTATGACATATTAGAAAACCGATCTAAAAAATTCAAGGTAATAATATGGGTTTTTGCAGCCCTTGCGATTGCTATTTTGATGTTGCCTACAAAACTTGTATTGGCAAAAATGCTTCCTGGTAAAAGTACAAATACTTTTACAATCTATGTAGATACGCCTACCGGGAGTTCAATAGAGCAGACAAAAAGCGTCACACAATGTATCACAAATAATCTACAAAGTGAATCGCATATTACCGATATGGAAGTATTTTTAGCAAGTGGTTCTCCCCTTGATTATGCCGGTCTTGTAAAAGGAAGCGGTATGAAAATGGGTGAAGAGTTTGCCGAAATTGTAGTGAATTTAACCGATAAACACGAAAGGGATGAAAAGTCATTTTCAATGGTACAACGTTTACGTCCGATATTAAATAAAGAGTGTGGAAACATAGTAAAAGAGACAAATATTAAGATGATAGAGATGCCCGCAGGTCCTCCAACTTTGGCATCGGTTGTGGTAGAAGTTTACGGTAATGATTTGAATAAAACTTCAAAGCTCTCAAAAGAGGTAGCAGATATCTTATCAAAAACAGAAGGTCTTGTCGATGTGGATGTGTTAAGTAATGAAAAGTATAAGAAATACAAGCTTATCCCCTTAACAGATAAAGTAACAAGAAGCGGTCTAAGTGTAGATCAAGTCAATAAGATACTTTATTTAGCATTTGAAGGGATGGTTGTAGGGGTAAAAAATACCATTGAAAACAATGATCAAATCGGTATTTTTGTATCTTTGAGTGAAAAAACACAAAATATCGACCAAAATACCAAAGAGTATTTAAAAGCAAAACTAAGCTCACTTAGTCTTATGAACAAAAAAGGGATTATGGTCCCTTTAACTGAGGTAGTAGAGATCCATCAAGAGTACTCGACTCCTATGATTTATCATAAAGATTTAAAACGATATATCAATGTAGTAGCTGAAACAGATATGGTATCTCAAGTATATCCGCTGCTTGATGCAAGAGATCAGATGATCGAATATTTTAAAGAGAACTATGAAGTCTCAAAAACGGATGGGATGAGTACTTATATGTTTGATTTGACCCTTAAAGATAAACTAACAGGGGAAAAATATCTTTTAAGATGGGATGGGGAGATGAAAGTAACTCTTGATACTTTTAGAGATCTTGGAGCTGCATTCATTGCGGCACTTATTTTAATCTTTTTACTTTTAGTGGTTTATTATAAATCATTTGCGATAAGTGGTATTATTCTTGGTGGAAGTTTCCTTTCAATCATCGGAGTAATTGTAGGACATCTTGTAGCAGATATTGTAACAACAGAGACATTTTTCCTAACAGCAACGTCCCTGATTGGATTTATTGCATTGATGGGGATAAGTTCACGTAACTCACTTCTATTGATTGATTTTGCTAAAAATTTAATTGATAATGAGGGAGTTGAAAAAAAACGAGCCATTGCAATAGCTAGTAACACTAGGGCAAAACCTATCTTTTTAACAGCGATTGCTATTATCTTAGGGTCTTCACTTCTTGCTTCAGATCCTGTATTTGGAGGGCTTGGAGTTGCTCTTATCTCAGGGACAGTTGCGGCGGTTGTGGTATCGCTTTTATTTGTACCAGTGTTAATGGATAATACAAAGAGTATATAGTATATGAGGTGTCTTGTTTGTCAGGCACTCTCATCTCAAGCTATTTGTAAAAAGTGTCAAAAGAATCTTTTAGAGCCTTCTTTTTATAAAAGGGAATTAGAAAAAGATTTTTTTGTTTATAGTTTTTATACACTTGATGAGATAAAAGATTTAATAAATGCAAAATACTATTTTTACGGAGATAGGGTATTTAATATTTTAGGGAAACTCACTTTTAAAAAGTTTACTCAAAATTTTGAATATACCCATAAAGTTACGGCTTTACCAATTGATGATCGAGTAAAAGAGTATTTTTCCCACACGGCAATTTTGACAAAGTATCTAAATTCTTCAAATATAAAACCAACTTTTAATACCATCTATGCCAAAAACAACGTAAAATATGCGGGACAAAGTTTAGAGTACCGTCAAAAAAACAAAAGAGATTTTGGCTACAGCGGTGCAAAAGATTTAGAAGTAATTTTAGTGGATGATGTTGTTACCACTGGAACTACGATTTTAGAAGCAAAAAAAGTACTGGAAAAAAATGGATGCAAGGCACTGTTTGCACTCACATTAAGCGATGCAAAAAATGAAACTAAAGCTTAACTGGCTTTTTGTACACTTCCTCCGGCAGATGATAGAGTATTAAAAAAATTCTGGGTTGAACCTATAGAACTGTTTAAAGATCTTTCCCTTATCGTTGAATTGAACGTAAAGTCGCTTTCTTTAAAGAACGGCTTATTTTTATCGTCATTTTCAAAAAAAGAATTTTTCTTTTCATCCTCTTTTTCTTGAGGCTGAGATTCTACCTCTATTTTTGGAGTAAGCTTTTCAACCATACTTAAAAGATAACCGTCTCTTTTATCCATATAAATCTGAGACTGAATATCAGGTGTTAAATTTATAGTCATTTCACTTTCCCCCTTTTTAGTTTTCTACAGTAATTATACAAAAAATTAAAATTTAAGTCAAATTTAATCTATTTGTAAGAAAGTATTAAACTATTTTTTTGTAAGAACTACATTAACCGAATATAATGGTAAAATGAGATATAATCACATATCTAAAAAGAAGGTTATAATAAATTGGTAGCAATTATTGATTATAATATGGGGAATTTAGCAAGTGTGTATAATGCTTGTAAGTTACTTGATACGGATGCAAAAATCATTTCCGATCCAAATGAATTGAAAAATTTTTCAAGGGTTATTTTACCCGGAGTCGGAGCTTTTGGAGATGCGATGGAGCATCTCAAACAAACAGGGATGCAAGAGGCTGTAAAAGAGTTTGCAAAAAGCGGTAAACCTATGATTGGGATTTGTCTTGGGATGCAGCTTTTATTTGAATCTAGCGAAGAGTTTGGAGAACATAAAGGGCTTGGATTGATTCCGGGGCATGTGGTACACTTCGATAAAACAAAAATGGATATGGAAGATCATAAGGTACCCCATATGGGTTGGAATAAAGTATTCAATAAAGAAAATAAACTTTTTACAGGATTAAAAGCCCCTTATCTCTATTTTGTCCATTCATACCATGCCGTAACTGAGGATAAATATACAATAGGAACTACACATTACGGATATGATTTTGTAAGTGCCGTGCAAAAAGAAAATATTTACGGATTTCAACCACACCCTGAGAAGTCACATGATAATGGGATACAAATACTTCGTAATTTTATAAAACTTTAGGAAAGTAATATGCAGCGTGTAGTGATTATTGGAGGAGGGTATAGCGGAATCAATGCGCTTCGAAAACTAATCACTAATGAGGATATTCATATTACCCTTATCGATAAGCATACTTACCACAATCTGCAACCAGAAGTATATGACTATATTGCAAATAAAGCAGATCTCGCAGATGTAACTATTGATCTCACAACACTTTGTGCGGGATTTGAACATCCGTTTTTAGAGTATAAAAATCTAAATATCTCTAAAATAGATTTTGAATCTCAAACTGTATATTCAAAAGAAGATGAAACTGTTAGTTATGATTATTTAATTATTGCAGCAGGATCAAGAACTTTTTTCCCTCAAAGCATTGACGGGCTGAGAAATACGGACGATATAAAAAAACTTCATAGAGCAATGTTTTTTAAACAAAGTTTTGAGAATCAAATTTTTAATAAAATTCAAGATGAAGCAAAAAAGTGCGATAAAACACATATTACGGTTATAGGTGCAGGGCTTTCAGGGGTTGAAATTGCTTCTGAGATGGCTTATTATTCTAGGGAACTATTAAAAAGAGGAAGTTTTGCGTGTAGAAATATAGAGATAACTTTAATAAGCTCTTCAAATACGATTCTTCCTGGATTTGATAAGAAGCTTATGAGAATGTCCCATAACAGATTAAAAGAGTTAAATATCAATATCATAGCCGATACTAAAATGCAAAGTGCCGACGAGAAGTATTTATATCTAACAAACGGTACTAAAATCATATATTCATTTATCATATTTGCCGGAGGGATAGAAGCATCAAATATGGCTACTTCATTAAATGCCACTAAAAACAAAAAAGGTCAGTTAATAGTCAATGACTATCTTCAATTACAAGAGTATGAGAACGTGTTTGCCATTGGAGATATTGCATCTATTAAAAACCCTACAGGGGAAGATATGCCTCAAAATGTGACAGTTGCAAGAGATAGTGGAATAACGGCAGCTAAAAATATTTTGGCACTTCTAAAAAACGAACCTTTAAAAAAATGTGATCCAAAGCTAGAGGGTATACTTATAGCACTTGGCGGGAAATATGCAGTATGTGATCTTTACGGGGTAATAAAATTTAAAGGATATCTTGCTTATATGGTAAAACAGTTTGTGTTTTTTTCTTATAGATTTTCGCTATTAAAATATATAAAAAATGGATACAAAAAGCTTCATAATATGTAATAGATAAAGCGGCTATAAACACATTTTTATAGTTATTTTGTTACCATTTCCAAAGTTAATTAGAACAGTTATATTAGGAATAAAGATGGATATATTACCCGCAATTGATTTAAAAGACGGTCAAGCAGTAAGACTAAGCAAAGGGCTTATGGATAGTGCAAAAATTTACTCGGATGAGCCTTGGCAAGTGGCAAAAAGATTTGAGGAACTTGGAAGTAAATGGGTGCATATCGTTGATCTTAACGGTGCTTTTGCAGGAAAACCTGCTAATTTAGAGCAGATTAAAAAGATTAGAGAAAATTGTAATTTAAAAATTGAGCTTGGTGGTGGAATCAGAGATGAAGAGACTATTAAGATGTATGTGGAACTTGGGGTTGATAGATTGATACTTGGAAGTATTGCGGTTAAAGAGCCACAGTTTGTAAAAGATATGGCTGCTAAGTATCCTATTGCCGTTGGGATTGATGCAATGGACGGGATGGTAGCGGTTGAAGGATGGGCTGAGGTAAGTTCTATGAAGGCAACAGATTTAGCACGTGAGTTTGCCAATGCAGGGGTTGAGGCTATTATCTGTACAGATATCTCTAAAGATGGGATGTTATGCGGTGTAAATGTTGAATTTACCGACTCTATTGCAAAAGCAAGTGGGGTCGATACTATTGCATCGGGTGGTGTAAAAGATATTGAAGATATCAAAAACTGTAAAGCAAACGGCAATATTGCAGGATGTATTGTAGGAAAAGCATTTTATGAAGGGACACTGGATTTGGAAGAGGCTTTCCAAATAGTGTAATTTTTTATGTCGGCTGCAAAATTGATACGCTTATTTAGATTAAAGATAATTGTATTTGCAGTTGTACCGATTTATATTTACGGGAACAGTTTAGAAGATGCTTTAACTAATGGAGATTTAAAAGTTCAGCTAAAATCATACTATTTTACAAAAGATCACAAAGAAGACCCAAGTGAAAGTATTTGGGTAAACGGTGCAAATGTAAATTATATTACGAAACCTTTTTTATCTACAACTGCCGGTATAACTTTGCAAACATCCCATGTGACGGATAAACAGGTAAGTGATGTAGAAGATTCTAAATTTCAAACAGATATGTATGGAAACGGTGCAGTTTTTTCAGAAGTATATCTAGCTCCAAAGATAAGTAATACGGTTTTTAAATTTGGAAGACAATATATAGCAACTCCTTTGGTGTATGGAAGCGGTTCGCGAATGGTTAAGCAATCGTTTCAAGGTGCAACTGTTACAACTAAAGATATACAAGACTCTATTATCTCTATTATCCATTTGGATAAATATCAAGCAAGAACCGATAGTGGCGGGGGAATCGGAGAATTTACCAAAAAATTTGATTATATAGGCTTACTTGACGGGGTAGTAACTTTAGACAACGGTGCAAACTCCTTGTATCTCAAAAATAGTTCAATCAAAGATTTAACCCTTATCTATCAATATCTTGATGCAAGAAACTTTGCAAAAACAAATTTTATAAATGCCACGTATGATTTTGGTACAAAAGCTCATCTTAAAGCAACTATTCAACAATTTACAACCTCTTGGAATAATGATGCAGGTAAAACTAAAAGCGGTTATCTTAATTTGCATAGTGCCAAAATGAGGGGATATAAACTAGAGAGTACAATACAAGGTTTTAAACTTGCTGTGGCGTATAGTAAAAATGATACCGATGGAGATATTCTTGGGGGTCTTGGACTTGCGGCTGACTTCCTTGTAACAGCAGCTTATGTAAATGGTGGAGGATATTTGAAGCACAGCTTTGCTAAAAAATTCTCAGTTTCTAAAAATATAAATGGCGTGGATGTATATGTAGGTAAAACTTTTTATAAAAATGAAGATAATATTTATAGGAGCGTATACGGTGCACATAAATACAGCGAGAGTAATTTTGTTATTAATTACAATATAAACAAAAATTTAAATATAAACTTTTTATATGCAAAATTTGGAGGAAATATTGTAGGAAGTCCAAACTATGATTATAGGTCAAGGGTAAAGCTGACTTATACCTTTTAGCCCTCATAACTTAAAATAAGTGTATGATAGGGCTTGTACTTATGATTGTATAAAAAAACTCACCGGCAAGTAAAAAAAGAATATCGCCTTTAATGAACAGTTTCATTTTGTACTCCTTATTAAATTCATTTGTTATACTTATAAACTCCTATAAGTATTTTTTTATATATTTCGTATCTTACAATAATGACGGTCGCATAATGGTCACATTTTTTGTAAATTTTTAAAAAAATATCAATGTAATTTTTTAATTTAAGTTTTTTTTTACATAAAGTAACACATATGATAGAGATTGTTTAATATTTTTAATTGCAAATTGCCATATTTTTAAAGTATATTTTTTGTTTATGGTAGTATTTTGAAAATCTAATAAATACACAAAATTGATTTCTATTGAATTATTGTGTATAATTACACAAAGGAATAAAATGCCGACAGTTTTACGGATGGAGGGTTTTAGGTTTTTCTTTTTTAGTAACGAACATGCACCTGAACATATACATATAGAAAAAGGGGAGATGTATGCAAGAGTGGAACTTGAAACATTGAGAGTAACCGAGAGTTATAATATAAGTTCAAAAGATTTAAAAAAGATAGTTGAGCTTGTAAAAAATAATAAAGAGATATTGCAAAAGGAATGGTATGAGTATTTTGAATAATAAAGCACTAATTACAACTGTGGGATTTAGTGATGATAAAATGTTTATAGAGCTTAATACTAAAAGAGTTTTAACTGTTCCGTATACTTATACAAAAAAACTTTCATCGGCAAAAATTGAAGACTTAAAAAGTTATAGACTTATTGCA
>JBNKLC010000014.1:0-28511 GCA_050292155.1 Arcobacteraceae bacterium | reverse complement strand
GAAAAATGGAATAAAAATGGGATAAGAAGTTGGAGTGAGATTTATCCTCAGCTTTGTATATTTTTCAGCGAGATTATGGAAAAATATACAAAGTAAGAAAATGAGCTAAAGGTGGTTTACACAGTTCAGTTTACAGTCCCTTTGTACCCTTTTAATGAGAATCTCTCCTAAAAGGTCGTACAAGTTTATCTCTACCAGTTTGTTTTGCTTCATACAATAGTTTATCGGCATTGTGTATTATTTTATCAATATCAGTAAAATTCTCTCTACAACTTAATCCCATAGATATCGTAAAAGTTGCTTTTGCATTGTTCATATCTATTGTAGTTTCTTTAGATTTTTTTCTTATCTTTTCTGATATAAGTGTTACTTCATCAATACTTACATCAAAAAATGAAATACAAAATTCTTCGCCACCAATTCTCCCAAAAACAGCTCTATCATCCAATAGTTTTGTTACAATTTGACAAAACTCAATAAGTACGTTATCTCCTACTGCATGTCCATATGTATCATTAATATTTTTAAAATGGTCAAGATCAATAAGAAGGATACAAAATTCTTTATTATACTTCACGGCATTTCCCAATAACTTCACACTCTCTTTGAAAAAGCTCCCTCTGTTTTTTATTTTTGTTAAAAAATCGGTATGTGCAAGTTCATATAACTCTTTATTTTTATCTTTTAACTCTCTAAAAGCACATTCTAGTTGCTCTGTTCTTTGTTTGACTAAAATATCAAGGGTTTCATTTTTATCATTGGCAAGTTTTTGATTTTTATAGAGGATAAAAAAGATAAATAGTAAAAATAGAGAGATTACTGTATTTGCAATATAAATAGTTTCTTTGGTATGTTTTATTATCTCCCTATTATTTTGGGTAAAGAGAAAAAATATAGGTCTTGAATCTTTGTTTTTAAAATAAAATATTGTATTTTGTATATATTGATCTTTAAGTTCAACATCTACTTCAATTTTAAAATTTGTAAACTCTTTTTTAAATTCTCTCTCATATTTTGTTGTATTTGGCACTGTTTTAATTATTCTAAAAACTTTATTATTACTATCAAGCAATTTTTGAGTAATCTGTTTAAATGCTACAATATAACCATTTGAATTCCCACTATGATCACTCTTTAAAACAGCTGACTTTACAAAATAAAAATACTTCCCTTGATGAGAGATGATTGAGGTATACTCTTCCACTTCTTTGAACTTTTCAAATATCTTTTGAATAAGCCCATTATACTCTCCTGAGGTATTATTAAGATATTTTTCAAACAATATTTTATCATCTTTTGTAGTAATCACAAGTCCATCAACTTGTAAATACTCTAAAGTATCCGTCTCCTCTCTGAAATTATCATAAATATACTCATTATTACCTGTATTTATATAATTGTATGTATCATCCCATTTACTATAATCATTAATAGAATTTGTCATACGGGTAATATCCTCATCAATATTGCTTACAACAGCATTTATATGATTATAGTTTATCTTTTTTTCTATCTCTATAAAATTATTCAATAATATCTTAAAAGTAAAGAAAAATAATAGGGTTACTAAAATTAAAAATGAAATTGTAAAAACAAAAACAGCAGTTGTATTACGTTTTTTGAACATATATTGTACCTTTTAAAATTTATATGATATACTGAAAATTTTCCTTTAACTATCTATAAAAGCTTTATAAAACCTTACACTATTTTACACTAAATAAAATTAGGTGCATCATTAGCAAAAAGAATCAAATCTCCCACATGAGTCTCTTTTGCCAAAAGATCGGTTAATCCACTTTTATCACTTAATACGATTGTTTGTTTTTTTGTAATTGTTTTTTCAAAAAGTTTTGCATTTAAACTTCCCGTGATAATTACAAGATCAAAAATCTCTTCTATTTTATGTGCTAATTCACTGTTTGATTCACTATTTGATTCAACAAGTCCAGGAGTTACGATCACTTTTCTCCCCTCATACGTCGAAGCAATTTCACACGCTTCAAGCATCCCCTCAAGGTTTCCGTTAAAGCTGTCATCTAAGATAAGTTTTCCTCCTGCTTTACTTAAATGCAATCTATGTTCTACAGCTTCAAGTTTATCAAGAGCCATTTTAATCTCATCTATACTCATCCCTAGCTCTCTTGCCATAAGGATTACGGATGTTAGATTAATAGCATTAAATTTTCCTAAAACAGGAGCGTGAAAATGGTGTATCTCTCCATCAATACTCAAATCAAACCAGATACCGTTTAAATCACTTTGTACTACATTTAACTCACTTGGATACTTTGTAATCTCGTCATATTGTAAAATAGGCACCGAATCATGTACAAAACCATGTACCAGCTTAGGAGATTTGAGTATCTCCATTTTAGTATGGATAATATTGTCCAACGTTTTAAAGTACTCAATATGTTGCTCCCCTACACTACCGATAATAGCATACTGAGGCTCTACAAAGTTTACAATTTCTTCAATATCTCCCTTTTCTCTAGCTCCCGCTTCACAAATATATATTTGCGTATCTAACAGCAGATCATCATTTACATCTTTTACGATTCCACCTATGGTATTGACGCTTCTTGGGGTTTTATAGACGTTAAATTTATATTGTAAAACCTGATATAAAAAATTCTTTATGGATGTTTTTCCATAAGAAGCGGTAATAGCTATCTTTTGAAGTCCAAGGATTGTATCAAGTCTTGATTTTGCTTTGTGTTTATAACTTATAAAAAATATTTTTTCTAAAATTGTTGTGATAACATAAGTTAAAAATAGTGGTAGAAATAAACCGTATAGTTCCGTACCGCTTGCAGTAACCAAAGCATCTACGGCAAATGTAGTAAAAAGAAGTATCCCTAAAAATCTTTTTACCCTCTGTGTTAAAACAAGAGGCTTATCAAGATTTCTATTCCACAAATAAAAACTTGTAAGGTATAAAAGATAAAAATAGATATAAAAATAAAGAGTAGGTAAAATATAATACAGTACAAAAGGTGTTGCAAAATAGATAATATGCCATTGTTGTTTATGATGCTTTAAAATTACCCTTTGTATTTTGTAGTTATACCATTGTAAATTGGTAATAAGATACCATCCCAAAGATATAACAACTAAAATGTGTGTAAAAATTTTTAAATATTCCATACGATTTCCAACTATTTATCTACGATTTGTGCTTCAATTGTATCACAAACCTCATTAGCATATTTCAAAAAGAAATAATGATCCCCGTCATAAGAATAAAACTTGCTGTTTTTTATGAAGTTATGAATAGTTTTTCCCGAACTTAACGTAGTTGCGGTATCTTTTTCTCCCCAAAAGATTAAAGCATCTTTGTAATACCCTTTAAAATACTCGCTAAAATCTTCATCCACTACTTTTTTAAATGTTTCGTACATATTATGTGGCATCCCGTTTACATCATTACTTCTAAACATTTTAGTCACAGCACCTAATCCAAATCTATTAAAGACTTTTGCCATACGAATTGTAAGAAGTGTTTTAGCAGATTTCTCTTCTAATATCCCTGCACTACTCATAAGCACTAATAATTTTGGGCAAAGTGCAGTTGCTACTTTTCCACCAAAAGAGTGTCCTGCTATAATTGCCTCATTTGGATTTATACCTAACTTTTCTAAAAATATTTTCATAATATTTGCATAGTCAATTGTAGTAAGGACATAATTGTTTTCACTTTTTCCAAAGCCCGGCATATCGATATAGATATGTTTAAAGTTTTGCAGCTTATTTCCAAAGCCTTGTTTCATAATCTCTTTATTACTTCCCCAACCGTGTAAAAATACTATTACCTCTTTTTGATCGTTATTCACTATCTCATAATTTATATTAAAACTTTTTCCGAAATAATCTATATTTTTAACTGCCACTTGTATCCTTCATTATATTTTTTAAATTAAAACTAAATGTCGTACCTTCATCTTTTTGTGAGTCTATTTTGATCATAATTTTATGCTCGTCACAATATTTCTTCACTATATTTAACCCAAGTCCAATACCACTGTTTAAAGTATTTTCTTGGTAATATTTATCAAAAACACTAAAAAGGTTTTTAGTATCTATCCCCTCTCCGCTATCTGCAATTTGTAGAGTATTCCCTTCAAACGAGATAGTAATCTTTCCTTGAGGTTTATTGTATTTTATACCGTTTGATAAAAGGTTGTCCACCATTTTTAAAAAACCGTTTTTATCACTATATAAAGTAGTAGAATTACCGTCATACTCTATATCTATATCTTTTTTAAGATCATCAAATCTTTTCATCGATTTTTCAACTATCTCTTTTAATTCAAAATTCTCTTTTGTAATATGATGGATGTGCTCTTTTATCTCATATTCCATCTCTTCATACAGTTCAAGAAGATCGTTACAAGCACTATCTATCCTCTCAAGTCTTTGTTTGCTTTTTTCATCATTGAGTTTATTTTTAAGCATTTTACTATTCAGCTCAATTGTAGCAACAGGCGTATTAAGCTCATGCAAAGTCTCTTTTATAACCTCTTTTAGCTTCTCTTCACTTTTAAAAAACTCATTGATAAGTGATCTATTTAAAAAATAATATACAGCCACACCAAGAAGCACAAGAAAAATAGTTATAGGATAAAAGTTGCTTTGATTAAAACCAAAAAGTGTTATTAAAAAAAAATTTACCACCAATACGATAAGAATGGTAAATACCACAATAATAATATTAGAGATAAAAAAATCTTTCTTTTTAGTATTCAATCTTATATCCAATATTTTTAACACTGTGTATTTTAAAAAGTTTTTCATCGCTAAAAAGCTTTTTAAGGGAATTGATATAGACTCTAATTGAACCGTCACTATGATCTTCGGCAGTACTCCAAAGTCTATTTATAATCATATCTTTTGTGACGACAGAATGGTTATTTTGATAAAAAAGTTCAAACAGATCAAGTACCTTGTGCCCCACTTTTATCTCTTTCTCATTTTTTAATACACTTTTCGTACTCAAATTAATTGAGATATTTCCTATATTGATCAATGTATCTGATTTCAGTCTTTTAAGGATAGAGTTTATCCTGAGAATCAATTCGTCCATATCAAAAGGTTTCGTTAAAAAATCATCTCCACCGCTTAGAAAACTATTTTTTAAAGTCTCTTTATCTTTGTAAGACGTTAAAAAAATAGCAGGAGTTTCATTGGTACTGTCTCTAACCTCTTTTAAAAGATCGATACCGTTAATATCAGGGATATTGATATCCATCAAATACAAATCAAATCTATTATGGTAAATCTCTTCTAAAAATTTATTTCCGCTGTTTACGTGGATAATTTGATAATCGCTAAACTCTTCAAGATAATCTACCAATGTTAATGCAAAAAGTTCATCATCTTCTAAAAGTAAAATAGATGCCATTTTCTTATCCCATTAAAGGTTTAAATTGATTAAAGTTTTGTCTAATTGCATCGTAAATCACAATAGAAACACTATTGGCGATATTGATACTCCGCACATCTTTTACCATAGGGATATTGATACATGATTCTTTATTATTCTCAAGTAGTTCTTTAGGAAGTCCTGCATCCTCCCTTCCAAAATAGAAATAATCCCCTTTGAGAAACTGCTGTTCAAAATAAAATTGTGTTGTTTTTGTGGTAGCAAAAAAGTGTCTATCTGTCTTTGGATTTTTTTCCCAAAATGCTTCAATATTTTCGTACTCGTATACCTCAAGTTCATACCAATAATCAAGTCCCGCTCTTCGTACCTCTTTTTCACTAATATCGCCAAAACCATACGGCTTGATAAGATGCAGTGTCGAGTTTGTAACATGTGCAAGGCGTCCTATCGTCCCCACGTTTCCTGGAATCCTAGGTTCTAGTAATACGATATTAAACATATTATAAAATTACCGTTTTATTTCCATAGACAAATACTCTATCTTTTAGTACAAGATCAAGTGCATTGGATAATACAACTTTTTCTACGTTTCTCCCCGCATCTCTCATATCTTCCCAAGAGTAAGTATGATCCACCCTTACTACGTCTTGGGCGATAATAGGTCCCTCGTCCAAATCATCGGTTACAAAGTGGCTTGTAGCACCGATAATCTTTACACCCCTTTTATGTGCTTGTTTATAAGGATTGGCTCCAATAAACGCAGGTAAAAACGAATGATGGATATTAAGAACTTGTTGTGGAAACGTTTTTACAAAATTTGGAGTTAAGATTCTCATATACTTTGCCAATACGATAAGTTCATGACTATATTTTTTGATTGCTTTAATTATAAGTTCTTCATGCTCTTCCCGTGCCAGACCTTCATGGGATACATATTCAAAAGGGATATCGAACTTCTCAACCAACCCTTGCAGTGTATTGTGATTTGATATGACGGCTGTTATATTTGCATCTAACTCCCCTGCTTCATGTTTTATAAGAAGATCGCCTAAACAATGAAGCTCTTTAGTTGCCAATAAGACAATATCTTTTTTTGCTTTTTTTGTCAGCTTTACAAGTGAATCTTTAGGCAACTCCCCTTTGATATCTTCTAAAAGCTGTGTTTTATTAAACTCTCCGCTTATAACAGTTCTCATAAAAAACTTATTTACATCTTCATCCACATATTCCGAGTTTGTTTCAATATTTAAACCATATTCAAATATTATCTTTGAAATTTTATACACCAAACCTATTTGGTCTGTGGTTTCTATTAAAAGTCTATATTCGCCCATCTTCTCTCTTTTAATCTTTTATATAAAAGAGGGATTATACCATCGTTTTCGTTTAAATAGGCTAAAAGCAATAGTTAGTTATAATCGCGACCATAATTTACGATAGACGAAAACAGGAATATAGATGAGCAACAAGTACAATCCAAAAGAGACGGAAGACAAATATTACAAAATATGGGAAGATAGAGGCTACTTTGAAATAGACGGGAATAAGTCTATTCAAGAAGAGGGAAAAAACTTCGCCATTATGATGCCGCCACCTAATGTAACGGGAAGTTTACATATCGGTCATGCACTTACATTTACACTGCAAGATATTATCACAAGATATAAAAGAATGGATGGGTACAAAACCCTTTGGCAACCGGGAACAGACCACGCAGGAATTGCAACTCAAAACGTTGTTGAAAAACAGCTATTAGCCGAGGGAACTACAAAAGAGGAACTTGGTCGAGAAGCATTTTTAGAACGTGTTTGGAAATGGAAAGAGTACTCAGGCGGTACTATTGTACACCAAATGAGAAAACTAGGAGTATCTCCTGCTTGGTCACGTGAGCGATTTACTATGGATGACGGTCTTAAAGAAGCTGTAAAAGAAGCTTTTGTACACCTTTACAATGAAGGGATGATCGTACAAAACAACTATATGGTAAACTGGTGTACACACGATGGTGCACTCTCAGACATAGAAGTTGAACATGAAGAGATTAACGGTAAGTTTTATCATATGAATTACCACTTTGCCGATGGAAATGGACACGTAACGGTTGCTACGACTAGACCTGAAACATATTTTGGGGATACTGCCGTTATGGTACATCCTGATGATGAGAGATATAAAGATATAATTGGTAAAGAGGTGGTTTTACCGCTAACCGATAGAAAGCTTAAAATTATTGCCGATAGCCATGTTGATATGGACTTTGGAACTGGAATTGTTAAAGTAACTCCAGCACATGACCCAAATGACTACGAAGTAGGAAAAAGACACGACCTTGAGTTTATCACTTGTTTTGATGAAAAAGGTATCTTAAATGATTATTGTGGAGAGTTTGCAGGATTAGAGAGACTTGAAGCGAGAAAACCAATTGTAGAAAAACTTGAAGCTGAAGGGTTTATGGTAAAAATTGAAGAGCACGTACATCAAGTAGGACACTGTTATAGATGTAAAAATGTGGTTGAGCCGTATATCTCAAAACAATGGTTTGTAAGAAATGAAGTTGCTAAAAAATCTATTGAGAAAACGTACGCGGGAGAAGCTAAATTTCACCCGCCACATTGGATAAACTCATATAGAGCTTGGATGGATGAGCTTAGAGATTGGTGTATTTCGCGACAACTTTGGTGGGGACATAGAATCCCAGTATTTTATTGTGATGATTGCGGTCATCAATGGGCTGATAAAAATGATAATCCAGAGGCTTGTCCACATTGTAGCTCTAAAAATATCAAACAAGACCCTGATGTATTAGATACTTGGTTTAGCTCCGCTTTATGGGCATTTTCTCCTTTAGGGTGGGGAAATAATGGGAATATGTTAGATACATTCAATGAAAGTGATTTAAAAGATTTCTATCCAAATTCATTATTAATTACTGGATTTGATATTATGTTCTTTTGGGTAGCTAGAATGATGATGATGGGGGAACATTTCCAAGGGGAGTTGCCATTTAAAGATATATATATGCACGCTCTTGTAAGAGATGAACATGGTGCAAAGATGTCTAAGTCAAAAGGAAATGTAATTGATCCACTTGATATGGTTGAGGAGCACTCTGCTGATATTATTAGATTTACTTTAGCATTTTTAGCAGTTCAAGGACGTGATATAAAACTTGGAGCAAAAAACCTAGAGCAATTTAGAAACTTTACAAATAAACTTTATAATGCTTCAAACTTCTTACAGCTTAACGTAGATACATTTAGCGATCTTAGCAATATTGAAGTGGTAACACCGCTTGGAAAATGGATGCAAAGCCGTCTTTCAGTTGCAGTTGAAGATATAAGAGGTGCTATTGACGAATATAGATTTAACGATGCGGCAAGTTCATTATATAAATTTGTATGGAACGAGTTTTGTGACTGGGGAATCGAGTACTCAAAAGCTTCAAAAGACTCAATCCCTGAACTTGGAGCTATCTTTAAAGAGACACTTAAAATGATCTCTCCATTTATGCCATTTATCTCTGAGCATTTATACCATAAACTAAGTGGAACTACACTTGAAAACGGTGAATCTGTAATGGTTATGAACTTCCCTAAAGATGTAGCTGCAAATGGAGAAGCAGAAAATATGTTTGCTATCATTGAAGAAGCTATTACAGCTATAAGAAGAGCAAAAGTTATTATAGATATGGGTAACTCTAAAATTGCAAAAGCGTATGTAAAACTAAATGAAAATATGAACGTAGAGATTATGAAACCGTTTATTGAAAAACTTGCCAAAGTTGAAGAGATAGAGTTTGTAGTGGCCAAAGTTGCTAATTCTATCACTGATGTATCTGATAATCTTGAAGTTTACATCCCAACCGATGAGATTGATATGTCTCCAATTATCAATAAACTTACAAAACAAAAAGATAAATTGGAAAAAGAGGTTGCAAAACTAAACGGTATGCTTTCAAATGAAAGATTTGTAGCAAATGCACCTGAACATGTTGTAGCTGAGAATAAAGAGGCTCTTGCTAATGCTAGTGAGAAGTTAGAGAAGGTAAGTGCTGAATTGGAAGCTTTGAGTTAAAAACTTATTTTAACTTTAAAAAAAAAGCCTCATCTTTTGATGGGGCTTTTTTTATTTTTGTGATGATGGTATATAGATAGCTTTTGTGCACTTGTATTTTTAACTAGAAAATACAAGTGCCACAACCAAACCCATCACATAGAAAGCCTTTTTAGAGCTAATACCCTCCATGAACATAAACTACAACAATAAAAAACTAAAAGCAGTCGGTATTGATACTGCTTTAACAATTTTAAAGCTATAATCTAAATATTACTAAATGGAGTTTGACTTATGGGTAATATCACAAAAATTTGGCTTATAATTGCAACTATCCTTTTTATATTTGTTTTTTCATATATCCAAATTACTAAACCTGCTCCAAAAAGTTCACTCAATATAGCAACAGGAACAATAGGAAGTGACAGTTATGCTTATGCCTTATCTTACAAAGCCCTTTTAGAATCTGAGGGTGTAACTCTTAATATAATCCCTACCAACGGAAGCTTAGATACCATAAGCTATCTTCATAATAAAAAAACCGATATAGGATTTGTCCACAGCGGTATACTTTTAAATAAAAGGGCATATCAAATAGAATCTCTAGCTAGTGTGTACTATGAACCCCTTTGGATATTTTATAGAGATGAGGGGTATAAGATAAATTATCTGCTTGAAGCTACTGGAAAAAATGTAGGGATAAGTATCTCCAATGACGGTACCTATGACCTTGCAAAAAAGCTCTCTGATGCAAACGGTTTGATTAACAGTGTAAATACACACTATATTAATGATAACGAAGCACTTACCCAGCTTAAAAATAAACAAATAGATATCTTTATAACACTTGCCACAAAAGATAATCCAAATATTACTGAACTTTTAAACGATCCAAATATTGAACTTATGAATATAAAAAGGATCAATGCATATATCCAAAAGTTTGATTATCTCAAACCTTTAAAGCTGTATGAGGGGAGTATTGATCTTTATAAAAATATCCCCTCACAAGATATCGATCTCTTAAGTACGACACAAAATCTTGTGGCACGAACGGGGGTTCAAGGGGAACTTATACGGATTTTTCTTAAAAAAGTAAACGAGATACACCATACTCAAGAGTTTTTTCAAAAACAAGGAGAGTTTATCAATATGAACTCAGTCGATACGGTTATGAATGAAGATGCAAAACTTTATATCATAAACGGCGAATCATGGCTTGAAAAGATTTTTCCTTATTGGATTGCGTCTAATATAGATAGATTAAAACTTCTTCTTATTCCCATTATTTGGCTTATTATTCCTCTTTTTAAAAGTATTATTCCACTCTATATCCTTACAACCAGAGCTAGAATTTTTAGATGGTACGAAAAACTTGATTTTTTAAATAAAAAACTTAAAAATAAAGATGTTGATAAAGAAAAACTAATCCAAGAACTCGCCAAACTCAAAGATGAAGTTGAAAATAAAACCCACGTTCCTCTTTCATATAAAGGGGAATATTATAATCTAATAGTCCACATAGAACTACTGGAAAACAAGATAAACCAACTTTAAAACTATACTTTAATTTTCGGAAGTAAAATTGTTATAGAAGCACCTTGTTGAGAGTTTGTAATCTCTATAGTACCGTTTTGTTCTTCTACTATCTTTTTTGCAATATTCAGCCCTATTCCCATACCGCCGTGTTCTTTTGTGGAGGTAAAAGGATCAAATATTACAGGTAATAGTTCATCGGGGATTCCCCCTGCATTATCTTCTATAGTAACAATAATCTCATTATCGCTTTCATCTATAGATATCCAAATACGGCTATTCTCAAATACACTTTTTTGCTCCAATGCATCCAAAGCATTATTTAAAATAATAATCCAAACCTGCTCCATACGCTGCTTTTCAATATATGCATTCAACGGCTTGTCACTTTTTTTCATAGATAAAGTAAATAATTCTTCATTGAGATAGATAGATGCTATATATTTTGCCTTATTGTGTATCATAACAAGTGTTGTGAGAAAACTATTATAGATATCTATATTTTCTTGTTTATTTCTACTTTTTCCGGCAATTTCTCTCATCGAGTCTATGATATGGGACATACGTAAAATGCCGTCTTGAATACTTTCAAGATCATAAATCATATCGCTTCTTGCATCGCATTCATGCATATCTTCAATACTATAACGCATAAGTTCAAGACGCCCCTTGATATAAGTAAGCGGTGTGTTGATCTCATGTGTGATTCCTGCGGAGAGTTGCCCTATAGATGCCAATCCTATCTGTTTTTCATATTTTTTTCTCTCAGAGATATCTTTCATAGTTCCGATATTGTAACTTTTACCGTCAAATTCAAAATAATTAGTACTTATTTCAACAGGATATACTTTGCCTGTTCTTGTTTGATTATGACTTTCAAAAATAAGTGCTCCCACATTTTTCAGCTCTTCCCAATGCTTTGGCCATTCCTCTTTTGAGATATCAGTATTTACATCAAAAACAGACATACTAAGCAATTCATCCAGTGAATAGCCCTGCATCTTGCAATAAGCTTGATTTACATATACAAAACGTCCTGATTTATCAATTAAAAAGGCACTTTCTTGATTGTTATCAAAAGCAAATTTTAAAAGGCTATGTTCATATTTTCTTTGACGTATTTTTGCAATATCTTTTGCAATAGCGATACGATAACTTTCATTTTCAATCTTAAAAACAGAAGTGGTTATTTCAATATCAAGAATTCTCCCGGATTTTGTTTTATGTTTTGTTTGAATCTGCCTTGTTTTTTGATCCGAATCATGAAAAGTCTCTAACAAAAAAGTATATTTGTCTTGTGTGATAGTGGGATCGATATCTAGTACACTTTTGTCTATCAGCTCCTCGCGGGTATATTCTAAAGAATCACAAGCCGCTTGATTAACATCGACAAAATAATATTTTTCATCCATAATAAAAACAGGATCTATCGTAGTAGAAAAAATATTTTGCGAAAACATCGTGATTGACTCCTAATATAATATTATAAAATAATAACAAAAAAAACTGATAAAAACATTTTTTATTTTTAAAGTTTATTCTCCTCTTTAAACATCATTATAAACTTGTTAAGGAGATTGCTGTTTAAATGATTGGTCATCTCTTTTTTCATCATCACGATTGTACTGAACGTATCAACGGAATTTTTATAACTTTTACTAGTCGTCAAAGCGTCAAAAACATCGCATATAGCAATTATCTTAGCGTATTGATGTATCTCGTTTTCATTTAATTTATCGGGATATCCGCTGCCGTCAATCTTTTCGTGATGACTCCTTACCCCTGCTAAAATATGTCTATCTTCGATACCTGCTTTTTTTAATATCTCCCATCCCAGCTCAGGATGTTTTTTTATAATCTCAAACTCCTCATCGGTAAGTTTTTCCTCTTTATGAAGAATTTTAGGATCTATTTTACTTTTTCCAATATCATGCAATACTGCCGATGTTCCTAAAATTTCCAATTCCGTAGCATTCATCCCTAAATATTTTCCTAAACAAATGGCATAAACAGCTACATTTAAAGAGTGTGTATAGGTATAATAGTTATACTCCAATGCCAAAAGAAATAAAGAGATCGTCACTTTATTTTCTAAAATCTTTACAACCATCTCTTTTATTTTTTCTTCGACAATTTTAATACGCTCCAATGATTCTGGTTTTTCAAATAAATGCAGAAGAGATTCTTTTACATCTTGATAGGAAACTGCCATTATGTTGGAGAGCTGCTTTTTGTCTATAAACTCTTTATAATATTCTTCATAAAGAAATTTTTCTCTTTCTTCCACATATATTGAATTTAAAGCGACTAAAAGCTGAATATGTTCTTTTTTCAATAAAGTGTTTTTTTTATAAATCAAAGCTAATTTACGTTCTTTATTTTCTGAATAAAGGTTAAAATTTAGAAGATAACTATTGTGTAAAATATCTTTATCTATTGCAATATATCTTTTATTACTTACTCCAACACCTGACATAATCTGCTCCTAACGATAGTTATTGTAACTATACTATAAAATAATATCTTAAAAAATTATAAATAATTTGCACAAAGTTTCAATAAAATTTTAAGAAAGATACCATTGTGTCAAAATTATACGCAGATAGTACACTCTATAAATTTTTATAACAATTCGCTATAATCCTTTTATGGAAGATAAAACAATACAACTACTAAAACAACATAATCTATTAAAAGTGATTGACGAAGCATTGGATATCTATTTGGAAATCCCTCATGTTGCTTATATAGAGGTTAAAAAAACTGACTCTAAAGCTCTACTTTTTACAAATCCTATCGATAAAAAAACAGGAAAAAAATTTGATACTCCTGTTTTGATGAATGTTTTTTGTAACGATGAAGCGGTAAAACTTTTTATCGGAGACGGAGATAAAATAGGAGCCGAGATAGAGGGCTTACTGAAGATGAAGCCCCCAAGCGGTTTTATGGATAAGCTTTCCATGTTTAATCAACTCTTCTCTTTAAAATCCGTATTTCCTAAAAGATTAAACGGACGCGGAGAGTGTCAAGAGATTATCAAGCAAGGGGAGGATGCAAAGCTCAGTAATCTTCCTATCTTAACAACTTGGGAACAAGACGGTGGTCCTTTTATCACGATGGGACAGGTTTATACCACTTCTCTTGATGGGAAAATGCACAATGTAGGGATGTATAGACTTCAAGTATACGATGACCATACTTTAGGGATGCACTGGCAGATTCATAAAGATTCCAACCACTTTTTCCATGAGTATAAAAAAGCAGGGAAAAAGATGCCTGTAAGTATCTGTATAGGTGGCGACCCTATGTATATTTGGTGTGGACAGGCTCCGCTTCCAATCGGTGTGTTTGAACTTATGTTATATGGTTTTGTAAAAAAGAAAAATGCCCAGCTTGTAAAATCTATCACAAATGATATCTATGTACCAAAAGATGTTGATTTTGTTATAGAAGGGTTTGTAGACCCTTCTAAAATGAAAATTGAAGGACCGTTTGGAGATCATACCGGATATTATACTTTAGAAGAGGAATATCCATTTTTAGAAGTAAGTGCTATCACAAGTAAAAAAAATCCTACCTTTGCGGCAACGGTAGTGGGGAAACCGCTGCTTGAGGATAAATATATGGGTCATGCAACGGAACGTATCTTTTTACCGCTTCTAAAAACTACGGCACCTGATTTGATAGACTATTATATGCCTGAAAACGGTGTATTTCATAATCTTATCTTGGCAAAGATTAAAACTCTTTATCCCGGTCATGCACAGCAAGTTATGCACGCTTTTTGGGGTGTGGGACAGATGAGTTTTGTAAAACACGCTATTTTTGTGGGGGAAGATGCTCCTGAACTTACAAACGATGAAATTATCCCTTATATCTTAAATAGAATTACAATAGATGATATTCTTATCTCTCGTGGTGTTGTGGATGCACTTGACCATAGTTCTCCTAAGTTTGCAGTTGGTGGGAAGCTAGGAATTGATTGTACAGGGGATGAGTGTGAAGAACTTGGAATTGAGATTTTAGACGATAATATATTATTATCTAAAATGCAAGAGATCTCTAGTGACGTAAAAGGATTAAAACAATACTTTACAGATACAAAAAATCCTATTGTAGTACTCTCGGTGGATAAAAATAGAGCTCAAAAATATTTGATAGATGAATTAAAACCTCTATTTAGCCATATTAAAATATTAGTAATCGTTGATGAAAAAAACAATCAACTGGACAATCCATATATGCTTGTATGGAGAGTAGTAAATAATATCGACAGCAATAGAGATATTTATATAAATGATCACACGGTGTCTATAGATGCAACAAATAAAAATAACCACGATAATTTCAAAAGAAGATGGCCCGATGATGTTGTATGTACAAAATCGGTTGTGGATGATTTAAAAGAGAAAAAAATTATTGATGTAGATGATGAGTTTATAAAGTACTGGGGTATTGTCTAAACTTTATTTGATACCTTTGATTTACCTTTTTATTGTAAGATAGCAATATGATAAATATATTAATGATTGAAGATGATGTTGAGATAGCTGAACTTTTAAGTAGTTATTTAAGCTCTTACGATATGAAAGTGACAAATTTTGAATGCCCAGAGCTTGGGATGAGTGCTCTTAATATAGGGAAATACGATCTTGTGATTCTTGATCTGTCTCTTCCTGGGCTTGATGGAACGGAAGTTTGTAAGCTTATCCGTAAAAAATCCGACGTTCCTATTATCATTTCCAGTGCCAGAAGTGATATACAAGATAAAATAACCTGTTATGATTATGGAGCAGATGATTATATACCAAAACCTTTTGATACGCAAGAATTGGTTTTAAGGATAAATGCCTTAATGAAAAGAAACCATCCTTTAAAAAAAGAATCTATCACTGTTGAAAAAATTTTTACACACGATAAAGAAAAGATGGAAATCTACCAAAACAACAACTTACTTGAACTTACAAACGCCGAATACAGTATTTTGGCATATATGATTCAAAAAAGCGGCTACCCAATATCGAGGGAAGATCTACTATTAAATGTGGACTCCATAAAATACGATAGCAATATAAAAAGTATAGATGTACTTATAGGGAGAATACGACATAAGATAGAAACAAACCCTAAAAAACCGCAATATCTTATATCAATTAGAGGAGTGGGCTATAAACTTCTCAATCAATAAACACTCTATCCTTGTTAAAATTACAATATTTTTTAGTATACTGATTGTTGCGGTGCATGGAATTATATATTTGGGATACAATATTACCAAACAGCAACAAATAGAACTTCTTGTTACAAAATATATGAAAACACTTGCAAGAATACACCAAGATCATAGAAAAGATCATCCCCCTTTTAAAAAGTTTGCTCCACCTCCATTAGGTGAAAAAAATTTTCTACCCCCTCCCCCACCGCTACCAATGGAACCTTTAGATAAAAATGAATTTAATAAAGAGTTGCAAAAATATGATTTGGAACTATCTTCTATATCCTATAAAGAGCTTCAAAAAGAGGCTTTTCTTCTTGCATCGGAAATGGATTGGGAACTGTATCGGTATAAAGATTTTAAATATTTTTATAGACACGGTCCTTTTGGAGAAATACTGATTAAAGATACACTGCAAGTAGATGATAAAACACAATATCTTATCCTGCTTACCATACTTGTAAATATCACATTTATCCTTTTTTATCTCTATCTAATCAAAAAACTCCATCCACTCAAAAAACTAAAAGAAAATATTTTAAAATTTTCTGGCGGAAACTTGGATATAGATACAAGCTGTGATGGAAAAGATGAAATTAGTGAAGTTGCCAATGAGTTTAATAATGCCCTTAATGAGATACGACAACTTAACGGCTCAAGAAACCTCTTTTTGCGAAATATTATGCATGAGCTAAAAACTCCCATTACAAAAGGGAGTCTTATAAGCGATATGATGAGTGAAAAACAATATCAAGAGAGTTTAAAAAGGGTTTTTTCAAGATTAGAGTATCTTTTGCAAGAGTTTGCAAAAATTGAACAACTTACGTCTAAAAGAATTGAACTTCAAAAAGACAGCTATAGGGTAATTGATATTATCGATCAAGCTATAGATATTTTATTTATTGAAAGGGAAAAAGTGATTTTGAATATTGAATATAACTTAATTATCAATGTTGATTTTCAGCTTTTTTCTTTAGCACTTAAAAATCTAATAGACAATGGTATTAAATATGGAAAATCTCCTGTAACTATTGATATTACAAAAGATACAATTTCTATCTCCACCACAGGGGAAAAGCTCCATAAAGAGTTTGAAGAGTATTTAAAACCTTTTAACAGAGAGTACGAAACCAGCAATAAAAGCCTTGGACTTGGGCTTTATATCGTAAACAATATTTTAAAAGCACATAATTTATCTTTGCAATATAAATATGAAAAAAATCAAAACATTTTCTATATAAACTTTTAAAAATCACTAATTTTATTATTTATTGTTACCCACCGTTTACTATTTATAGCTATACTACTTTTATACAAAATTAAGAAAAGGGGTTTATGATGAATGTTTCAAGTGCAAATTCAAGTTTTTTCAGTGGAATAGCGCAGCAAATGCAAAGACCACCGGCACCACCGAGTGATGCAAGTGTTGCAGCTAAGGTGTTTGAAAATAGTGATACAGATGGAGATAGTCTACTTTCATTAGAAGAGTTAGGAATTGATGAAGATACTTTTAACTCAATGGATAGTGATGGTAATGGTTCACTTAATGTTAGTGAATTAACAGAGGGTATAACACGGGCAAAAGCAAATACAAATTCTCCTAAGGAATTTGGCGAGTTTTTATCATCTTTAGGATTAGATATGCCACCACCGCCTCCCCCTATGGCTGAGGGACAAGCATCAAAAATTGCCGGTGATATTTTTAGTTCGGCTGATACAGATGGCGATGCTCTATTAACTTTAGAGGAACTAGGAATTGATGAGGAGCTTTTCAATACTATAGATACCGATGAGGATGGTCAAATATCTCAAGATGAACTAGAACAACAAATTCTTAGTATGTTTGAAGATCTAGGAAATGGGGAGATGGAGATGAGTGAGTTTGAGGAAACAATGGCTGCACTTGGTGCTGAAGTGCCTCCACCACCTCCTCCACCTCCAGGAGGAGGAATGCAAGGCGGTGGTTCTATGGCGTCATCTAGTGAAAGTTCAGATTCATCTACAACTTACAATGCTGCCGATACAAATCAGGATGGTACCGTATCTGCCAGTGAATATGCTGCATATTACGGAAGTGCTTCAGAAGAAGATGTTGCACAATATACACTTGATTTGATGTCATCATTAGTTCAAGCCATTAAAGATGAATCAGGTTCTGACGAGGTGAAGTTGTCTCAACTTAAAGATATTATGCAAATGGTAAATAATCAAATTCAAGACCCAAATACGGCGTCTCTTTTGAATACTTACATTTCTAATCTCGGATCGTCAAGTTCAAGTGCTGCATAAATTTAATAAATTTATGCAATAAAAAAAGGGGTTGCTTAAAAGCAACCCCTTTTTTAGTATTTTACATCTTAGAATTAAGATGCCATTTTAGCCTTTGCTTCCATAGCATACTTAGTTCCAAGGTCAAAAGCTTTTAAATTTGCTTCATGTACTTTTTGAGGTACTTTTGAGAGCATAACCTCTTTTAAATGTTCAGGTTCAATTGCATCCATTAAACAATTTGCAATAGAAAGTGCGATAACAGACTGGGTAAGCACAAGCCCTACTTCTTCTTTTGCAATCGTAATAATAGGAATCTCTATAATATTCCAGCTTTTTCTATCTTCATCGGTTGGAGTAACAAGGTTTGGATCAATTACAATTGTTCCACCTTTAGTAACCCCATCTTTAAACAGGTCATAAGACTTTTGTGCAACAGAAAGCATAAAATCGATCTCTCCGTCATTTGCATATGGATAAAAAATCTCTTCATCATCTAGCGTAATATCAACAACCGTCGGTCCACCTCTTACTTGCGATGTATATGTTGCAGTTTTCAATCCATATCCACCAAGTTTAATTTTAGCAGCAGCAAAGATTTCTCCTGCAAGAAGAACACCTTGTCCGCCAACACCTGTAAATCTCATTAATGTTCTAGCCATAATGTTTCTCCTTATATCTTTTTCTCAAAATCATCTTGAGTGATCTTTGCACGTTTCCCTTGATGAACTGCTTTGACCTCTTCATACATATCACAGTATTCTTTTGCATTTTCATCATGTTTTAATACACCTGTAGGGAACATATTTAATTGCTCTTCTTCGCTTAGTTTTTCATATTTTGAAAGAGGTGTAGTTCTTGAATCTATCCAATCAAGTGTTTCCATAGCCGATGCCATTTTATTTTTTCTACCAAGATTAATATGACAGTTAGACATAACGTCAAAGAAACTAAACCCCTTATGTTGAAAACCTTTTACAAGAACTCTCTCAAGCTTTTTAGGATCAAGCATAGTCTCACGTGCTACAAATGAAGCACCTGAAGCTATAGCAAGTTTTGCAGCATCGAACGTAGGATCGATATTTCCTGCTTTTTGTGAAACTGTCCAAAAACCTTGAGGTGTTGTAGGACTTGTTTGAGAGTTAGTCAAACCGTAGATAAAGTTGTTGATAACGATAAAATTAATATCGATATTTCTTCTACAAGCATGAATCGTATGGTTTCCTCCGATTGCCATAGCATCACCGTCTCCTGCAACACAGATTACGTGTTTATCTGGATTCGCCAATTTTATACCTGTAGCAAATGCAACCGTTCTACCGTGCGTAGTGTGTACCGTATTAAAATCAACATATGAAGAAAATCTACCACTACAACCGATTCCTGACACAACACATACATCGTCTTGTTTCCATCCACATTTATCAATAGCTCTAATAACGGATTTTAAAATAACACCGTCACCGCATCCCCAACACCAAAGTGTCGGCATCTTTTCAAGTCTTAAGTATTGATCGTAATTAAATGCCATTTTAGAATACCTCCTTCACTTTTTCTACAATCTCATGAGGAGAGATAGCACGTCCGTTTACTTTATAAAGACCCTCTATATCAAGTCTACTTGAAACTCTCTCTACTTCTTCGGTGTATTGTCTAATATTAAGCTCTACACATAATACATTTTTTATCATATCTGTATATTTTTTAATTGATTCCGCAGGGCTTGGCCATAATGTAATCGGTCTAAATAGTCCTGCTTTAATACCATCGGCTCTTAAGTGTCTAATCGCTTCTTTGGCCGCAAGAGAAACAGAACCGTATGCAATAATCAGTACTTCTCCATCTTCTCCATTCATATCATCAAGCATAAACTCTTCATTTAATTCTATCTCTTCAGTGTGATTCATAACTTTATCTTCAAGTCTTTGGATCAATTTTCTACATGTTTCTATCTCTTCTGTAGGGAATCCCATAGCATCATGATGAAGACCTGTATAATGGTATCTGTAACCCTTAAACATAGGATTAAGAACCGCTGCTTCATCATCGCCTACACCGTAAGGTTTATACTCTTCAGGTGCACCGTCAAAAGTTTTTCTAGGAACAATCCCTTTTTGAACCTCTTCAACTGTAGGTACTATTGCTTTTCCATGCATATGACCAATAGTTTCATCGGTTAAAACAAATACAGGCTGCATAAATCTATCTGCTAAATTAAATGCTCTTACAACCTCGGTATAACATTCACTTAAGTTTCCTGCACAAAGTGTAATTGATCTATAATCCCCGTGAGACGGATTTTTTGCTTGTCTTACATCCCCTTGAGATACACGGGTTGGAAGACCTGTTGAAGGACCACCTCTCATAACGTTCACTACCACTAAAGGCACTTCCGCCATTTGTGCAAGTCCTAAGTTTTCTGCTTTAAGCGATATACCGGGACCAGAAGTTGCAGTCATTGTTCTCACACCAGACATACCGGCACCCACGGCAGCTGCAACACCTGCAATCTCATCTTCCATTTGGATAGCTGCTCCACCGTTTTTAGGTAAAAGGTCAGAAATAGTGTGCATTATCTCACTTGACGGTGTAATAGGATATCCTCCAAAAAATTTACATCCAGCATCAACCGCTGCTCTTGCAGACAGGTCGTTACCGGTTGAAATTACTTCTCTTGTTTCCATTCATTTTCTCCTTATTTACCGTAATTCTCAGGTAGTCTATAATTGTTTTCAACAATTGCAGCAGCTCTTGCTTTAGACTCATCCGTTAATTTGGCAAATTTTATATTATCTGTTTTTTTATCTGCAACATAAATTGCAAAATCCGGACAATTTAATTCACAGTCACTACAACCGATACAACTATCAATTGCAATAATATCTATCATTGCTCCCAAAGTTGATGTTGGTTCAGCTCTCATTGAAAGTACACCTGCAGGGCATACAGATACACATATATCACAAGCTTTACATCTAGTTTCATCAACCCACACTGGAGTATTATCAGGTGCTTTAATTAATGACATTTTTTCCCCTTACATTATTCAATTTAAAAATAGAATATATGATATGCCCTCATAAAATTTTGGGATGAGGACCATACATTGCTAAGGGATATAGTATCGTAGATATATTGATACCTTTTTTAATTGTGAAAAAAAATATTGTGTAGTTTTTGATATGTTACTTTTTGAATCAGTTTTTAATAGGGAAAAAAGAGAAAACTTTTATCGTAGTAAAATTGTCACTCTTCTGTTACTTTGCATACCTTTTTGTGTAGTGTTTGAAGCAATAGGTTCCGACTCGCCGTACCAAGATACCACTATCCTTTTTTTATCGATCTCTTTAGCTATCATCTCAAAAACATTTGAAGCTCTTTGTCTGGAATAATAAATATTGGTATTGGTATCCGACGTAGCGTCGGTATGCCCTTGGATATATATTTTATATCCATTTAACTCCTTGGCTAAGGCAATTACCTCTTGAATAACTTCCAAAGAATCCATATCCAACACCCATGAAGAGTGTTCAAAGTGCACGGTTTTTTTAATACCTTTTATACACCCTACACGATCGACAAACACATTTTGAGGAGTATTTGGACACATATCTTCACTATCAGGTACCAAATCATTATCAATATCGGATGCCAACAGGTATACAGGGAGGTAACAAACCAATAAAAATAGCTTGAGCAATCTAAGAAAAGAAATTTGATTTGTTACATTTTGTATCATGTTATTTTTTATACACCTTTTGTAATTGGGTATACACCTCTTCAAAAGATGAGCTTTCCATTTGTTCCAATAATGCTATCATCACTTCGTTGTCCTCTTTGCCGTCCCAAACTTTTTTATAAGTTCCCTCTTTATAACCGTTATCTTGTCTAAATTTATTCAGAGCATTTTTACCTATATAAAGTTTTTGCAACCAGTTAAAACTAAGACCGGCTAATTTACAACATCTAAAGAATTGATCGATAAATCTTTCAACTCCGCTAAATTGAGGCATATTACCCGTCTCGATTGCAAAAGCAACATAGGATAGTTTCTCTGCTTCTTTAACCACAAGTTTAATATCTATATTTTCAATTTCAACTGCTTCATAAATACAATGGGTATTTACCATTGACACAGCTTTTGGGATGTTTGTCTCTTGTAAAATATAGCTCATTAAAAAATGCCAAACATCTACAAGTTCGATATGGATATTATTCACATCCGGTGCATCCTTTATATTTTTCCAGTGCTTCCAAGGAGTTGAATCAATAAGTTCACTTACCTCCATATGGATACATCGAAGCCAATTGATCTCTTTATCAAATTTATTGATTCCAAGCTCCCAGTTTACACCGTTTGTATCATCGTTAAGCTTCTTTTGTAACGCAAACATCTCTTCAAGCTTTGCAGGAAAACTAGACGACTCTTCTAAAAGCGTTGCTAAAGGTAAACACTCTTCAACCAAAATATCCAAAGAGTTATTTTCACTTGGAATCTCTTCACTTCCTTGAAGCAAGTGCACAATTAATGCAATCGTATAAGGTATTTCATCTTTTTGCTCCCAATCCAACACGTCACTTGAAGTAACACCCACATAGTTTGCAAAACTCTCTATCGTAGAAAATCCTAAACCTTTAACTGTACTTTTTAACTCTTCGTATAACAATTTTGTCTCCTAAATTTTAAGAAAATTTCAAATCTAATGTATGATATTATTTTTTTGCTTATAGTTAATTTTAATAGCGCCGAATCTATCTCTTTGGAGAATAAAAACTACACGTTGTACCGCTGCTTTGTTTTACTACAACAGAAGGTACCTGCTGTGATTTAAAACCGTATGCTCTACATCCATGCGGTTTGTTAGATTCCCACGTTATATAATAATACTTACATATTTTACAATTTACTCTATTTTTCATCATTGAAATTATAATTAAAACTATTTTAATAAATGTTTACTATTTTAGCAAAATCAAGAAAGTAGCAAAAAGTTACATCTCTTTCTCTTCTTTTTATTTTTTACATTTTCATAGGCTTTTATAACCGTTTTTATGTTACTTTCTCTGTATAATTTTAAATAAGATTTAGGGATAATATAGATGCAAAATAGACGCGTGGGTATAATCGGTGCCGGATCGGTTGGAGCTTCAGCCGCATTTAGCTTGGCAATAACAGGAACATGTAATGAGATAATCCTTTATGATATCGCAACAGATATAGCTATAGGTAAAGCTATGGATTTGGAACAATCCACAAATTTTTCCCCAAGTGGAACTATTATACGTGCCGTAGAAGAATCAAAAGATATGAAAGATTGTGGTATTGTCGTAATCACTGCAGGTGTTCCAAGAACAGGCGATATGACAAGAGAAGATCTTTTACTGATCAATGCCAAAATAATGAAAGATGTGGTAAAAAATATAAAAGAAAATTCACCCGAAGCTATCATTATATGTGTATCAAACCCACTTGACGTGATGACCTACGTGTGTCATAAAATGACAGGTTGGCAAAGCAATAGAATCATAGGTATGGCAGGAGCACTTGACAGTTCAAGAATGGCTTACCAAATCAATAATAGACTAGGATACGGTAGATCTCAAACAAGAGCAATGGTTATAGGAGATCACGGAGAAAATATGATCCCTGTCCCTTCCATCTCCTCGGTTGGGGGCGTACCATTAACCGAACTTCTTACAAAAGAGGAGATGGAGCAAATTATCGATAGAACCAAAAACGGCGGGGCAGAGATTGTAAAACATCTTGGAACCAGTGCATATTATGCACCCGGACGGGCAACTGCCGTTATGGTAGAAGCTATATTAAATAATGCACAAGTGATGATCCCCTCATCTTGTATGTTAAACGGAGAATACGCTCACAGCGATGTAGCTGTAGGTGTTCCTGCAATTATCGGTCAAAACGGTGTAGAAAAAATACTTGAACTTGAACTTGATAGTGAATTACAAGCCAAATTTGATCAATCTGTAGATACAATTAAAAATGGTATTGAAGTATTGAAAAAAAACAATTTTTTTAATTAAATTTAACGGGAGAATAATAAATGAGAATAATAGAATTTGATGACGTTGTAAAAGCTGTGAGAGATATCATAGTTCACTGCGGTACAGATTTGCCGCAAGATGCCTATGATGCTTTAAAAACAGCTATGGAAGAGGAAAAATCCCCTGTATCCAAAGAGGTTTTACGACAAATATTGGAAAATGCAGATATTGCAAAAGATGAAAAAAGACCTTTATGTCAAGACACGGGATTAGCGGTATTTTTTGTAAAAGTAGGCGAAGATGTAAAAATCAACGGTGGACTTTTAAGGGACGCTATTAATAAGGGGACAGAGCAAGGTTATACCGATGCTTACCTAAGAGCCAGTACCTGTGAGCCTTTTAGTAGAGCAAATTTAAAAGATGAAATCGGTTATAACCTACCTGCTATCATCCATTTTGATATCGTAAAAGGGGATAAAATCGATATCGAATATGCAGCAAAAGGGGGAGGAAGCGAAAATGTAAGCCGTGCTACGGTTCTACCACCTGCAGCAGGAAAAGAGGGAGTTGTTGAATATGTAAAAGAGGTTATCTCCAATGCAGGACCAAACCCATGTCCCCCTATTACGGTTGGAGTCGGTATCGGTGGTACTTTTGAAAAAGCGGCAATCTCTTCAAAACACGCACTTTTTAGAACACTTGGAACGAAAAACGACGACCCTGAGATGGATGAGTTGGAGCAAAAAATTTTAAGTGAAATCAATAAGCTTGGGATCGGTGCTATGGGTATGGGTGGTACTAAAACTGCATTAGCCGTACATGTTGAAGCAAATCCATGCCATATCGCTTCGTTGCCTGTTTCTGTTAATGTTCAATGTCATAGTTCACGACACACACATATTACCATATAAATAAAGGAATAAAAATTATGAGTCAAACTTATCACTTTACAACACCTTTAACAGAGGAGCAAACCAGAAGCCTCAAAGCAGGAGATATCGTATATTTAAGCGGTACCATTTACACAGCTCGTGATGCAGCACATAAAAGACTTGTAGATCTCATTGAAGCAGGTAAAGAGTTGCCTTTTGATCTTGAAGGGAGCGTGATCTATTTTGTAGGACCTACTCCACCTAAACCGGGAGATCCAATCGGAAGTGCGGGACCCACTACTTCATATAGAATGGACAGCTATTCTCCGACTATGCTAAAACACGGTTCAAAAGGGATGATCGGTAAAGGAAAAAGAAATCAAGATGTAAAAGACGCTTGTAAAGAATACGGCGGTATCTATTTTGGTGCGACAGGAGGTGCAGGAGCATTGCTTGGGAAACAAATCAAATCTGCTGAAGTAATAGCGTATGAAGAGTTGGGACCTGAAGCTGTTAGAAAACTTGAAGTTGAAGACTTTCCCGTAACCGTTATCAATGATACTTACGGTGCCGATCTTTATCAAATGGGACGAGAGCAATACGAAGTCAAATAAAACTAAAGCTAATAACTAATTATACTCCATAAGTAAAATATCAACCATATAAATATATGATTAGAAATATTTATATCTCAAGGAGTATAAGATGAAAGTATTATTTAGTATCTTTTTTACCCTTTTTATCGTTACAAATGTTTTTGGTAATGAGGGAAAAACTCTTTATGTAAAAGCAGGATGTAACAAATGTCACGGCATAGATAATCGATACGATCCTAAAAAGAACAAAGTAAAAACATTAAACAACCTTAAAGGATGGGTTTCAAATTGTGCTACACACTTTGATGTGAAATGGTTTCCAGACGAAGAAGAAAATGTGGTTAAGTATCTAAATGAAACACATTATAAGCTCAAACAATAGGCAAATAGTATTATATTGATACTATTTGTAACGAAATCTTTTAAATTACCATTATTACCCATAAAGTAAAAATACTCAAATCTTGAAACGGCTATAATATCATCAGTTAATTTCAAATCTGATATAGGAGAAACAATGAATATTCATGAATATCAAGCAAAAGAAATTTTTGCTAAATATGGTGTTCCAACACCTAGAGGTATTGTAGCAAATACCCCACAACAAGCTGTAGCAGCCGCTCATCAACTTGGTGGAGATATCTGGGTTGTTAAAGCTCAAATTCATGCAGGAGGACGTGGACTGGGAGGCGGTGTGAAACTTGCCAAGTCAGTTGAAGAGGTTGAAAAATTAGCAAGTGAAATTTTACATATGCAACTTGTAACCCACCAAACGGGACCTGAGGGGAAAGAGGTACATAAAGTATATATTGAAGAGGGAGCCGATATCAAAGATGAGCTTTACCTTGGAGTTGTTTTAGATAGAGCAAAAGAGATGCCTGTAATTATGGCTTCAACCGAAGGTGGTATGGAGATTGAAAAAGTTGCAGAGGAGACTCCTGAAAAAATTGTAAAAGTAGCAGTTGATCCGGCAGTTGGATTTCAAGGATTCCATGGACGTGAACTTGTATTTGGTCTGGGGATTACAGATAAAGCGGAACAATCTAAATTTATCAAGTTTGCTCAAGCATTATATAGAGTATATATGGAAAATGATGCAGAGATGATTGAAATCAACCCTCTCATCAAAACAGGAAGTGGAGATTTCTTGGCACTTGACGGGAAAATGGGATTTGATGATTCCGCTCTTGGACGTCATCCTGATATTGAAGATATGAGAGACCTTACAGAGGAAGATCATGATGAGAGAGAAGCAAGTCAATATGGACTAAGCTATGTGTCACTTGATGGAGAAATCGGTTGTATGGTAAACGGTGCAGGTCTTGCTATGGGTACTATGGATACTATTAACTATATGGGTGGAACACCTGCAAACTTCCTAGATGTTGGTGGAAAAGCAAATGCTGAGACAGTTGCAAAAGGATTTGAAATAATTTTAAAAAACCCTAAAGTAAAAGCGATATTTGTAAATATTTTCGGTGGTATTGTAAGATGTGATAGAATTGCAAACGGTATTTTAGAAGCTACGAAAATGGTAGATGTGAATGTACCTGTTGTTGTAAGACTTGATGGTACAAATGCACCGGAAGCGGCAGATATTTTACAAAATGCAAATATTGATAACGTAATAGCGGCAACCGACTTGGCAGACGGTGCGGCAAAAGCTGTTGAAGCAGCAAAGAAAGCATAAGGAGAGTAATAGATGTCAATTTTAGTAAATAAAGATACAAAAGTTATCGTACAAGGATTTACGGGAAAAGAGGGAACTTTCCATGCTGAACAGTGTATCGCTTACGGTACAAATATTGTCGGTGGTGTTACGCCAAACAAAGGGGGACAAGAGCACCTTGGAAAACCTGTGTTTAATACTGTACGTGAAGCTGTAAATGCGACAGGTGCTACTGTTTCTATGATATTTGTTCCACCTGTATTTGTTGCCGATGCGGTTATGGAAGCAGCTGAGGCAGGAATCGAACTAGCCGTAATCATCACTGAGGGTGCTCCTGTAAGAGATATGCAAGCTGCAAAAGCCCATGCAAATAAACACGGTATGAAAACAATTGGACCAAACTGCCCTGGAATCATCACTGCTGAAGAGTGTAAAATAGGTATTATGCCAGGTGCAATTTTCAAAAAAGGAAATGTAGGACTTATCTCTAAGAGTGGAACATTAACTTATGAAGGTGCAAACCAAGTATGTAAAGAAGGTTTCGGTATTACAACTGCTGTTGGTATTGGTGGAGACCCAATTATTGGACTTTCATACAAACAATTATTACCTATGTTTGAAGCAGACCCAGAAACTGAAGCAATTGTTATGATTGGTGAAATTGGTGGAGATTTAGAGATCCAAGCAGCAGCATTTATCAAAGAAAATATTACGAAACCAGTTGTTGCTTTTATCGCTGGTCAGACTGCTCCAAAAGGCAAACGTATGGGTCACGCCGGAGCAATTGTATCTGGTTCAGCGGGTACGGCAAAAGAGAAAATGGAAGCTTTAGAAGCTGCTGGTGTTAAAGTAGTTGTAAGTCCAGCTGAGATTGGAAAAGCGGTGGCAGAAGTTTTATCAAAGTAACCTT
>JBNKLC010000013.1:0-31932 GCA_050292155.1 Arcobacteraceae bacterium | reverse complement strand
ATTACCCTCTTTTTGAATAATACGATGAATCGTATTATCTTGATATGGACCTGTTTCTAAACTATTTGTCGGACTAAAAAGTGATATAGTCGGAACTTTTAAAGCAATTGACAAGTGCATTGTACCGGTATCATTTGTTATTAGTACATTCATATTAGAAACCAACTGATATAAATTTTCAACGCTAAACTCTCCACAGTAATTTTTTAACTTTTTAGAAGAAATTGAGTTTATAAAAGTTTTAACAAATTTTTTTTCATTATTACTACCGGTAAAAACAAAATAAACATCATTATACAATTGGCTTATTTTTTCAATAAGCTCTTGAAAATACTCTAATGGCCATCTTTTATAAAAATCAGAAGCACCAAGTTGAATACCTACAACAAATATTTTTTTAGAATCAATACCATCTATCTTTAAGCTTGTTTTTTTAATGGAACCAATATTCATTGTAGTTATAGTTTTTTTGGCTCCAATTAATCTTATTAAATCTAAACGATCTTCAATTGCATGTTGTTTTTTCTTTTCAAACTGGTAAGACAAATTATTTCTTAATGCGGAATTTGTTGGGTGCTTTAACAAAAAAGACACCCCGCTTAGTACCGAGATTTGAATATCTTGAGGCGAATTTCCATGTAATATAAGACTAATTTTTGGTTTATATTTTTTAATTTTGTTGATTGTTTGAAAAAACTTTTTATAGCCTCCGTAAAAGGGAATAACTGTATCAACAAAATCAAAGTTTTTTGCTAACTTAACTAATTGAACTTGAACCAATAAAATAATTTTAGAATTAGGGAAAGAAGATTTTAAACTCTGTAAAGCTGGTGTTGACATTAACAAATCTCCAAATGCCGTATTAGAAATAACTAAAAATGTATTTGGTATGGAATCTAAATACTTAATATCTTTTATTTGGTTTGGATGCCGTTTCACATAATTATCAAAATAAAGTTTATAAAAAAAATGTTCTAATTTTCCCATTGTTCTTCAACTTTCTCAATTATGGTTTTAGGAGCAATATTATCTGCTATTTTACTCTTATCTTGTATCACTAAATCTTTATATCCCCAAGGATACCATTTATCCATATTTGTTTTTCCACTTATTGAGATTGTTTTTGTATTAACAGCGGGTCCAAGATGCATCGCTCCACCGTCAAGTGTAATAAAAAGTTTTACGTTTTTAATTAACCCACCAAGATCTTGTAATGAACTTGTTTGGATAAATTTTGCCTTTGTATTTTTTTCAATCCATCTGACACTTTCAAAGTCCATAGGCTCAGCACTAATTACAATATTGTCATAATCTAAACTATCAATCACTTTTTTAAAGTTCTCTTTTGAGTATTGGTTCTCTTTGATTCTTGAAGAGATATGAAAAAGTATATAATCTTTATAGTCCGTATATTTATCACTTAAAGCTTCATCTATAAAATATCTTGTGTTTTCTCCATTTAGCTTCACATCAAACTCTTTGAGACAATCAAAACAAAATTCAACCTCATTTTTACTATGATCAGCTTTTGTATGTATATTAAAGTTATCTTTTCCTTTAGAATTTTTTACTCCAACTTTATATTTTGCATTTGTAATATTTGAGAAAAGTTCTGCAGATTTAGAATACCCACTTCTAAAAACTACTACTACATCGTAATCTTCTTTCCAAATATCAAGGAGTATTTTAAGCTTTCCAAGCCCTGCTTTAAGCTTATCTACAAAAGATTTTTTATGTTTTGGCTTTGTATAGCAATAGATTGTATCCACAAAAGGATTATTATAAATAGCATCATAATTATAAGAATTTACCACTATATCTATTTGATTATCGGGATATCTTTTCCGTAAAGCTTCAATAGCAGGTGTGGTACAGATAAGATCACCAACATTGTCATTTCGTACCAATAATATTTTCAAACCGCTTATATCTATCACTGTGGTTTAACCTTTGCATAAAGATATCCTAAAACAGGATTTGAAAAGATTGCAAGATTTTTTTGAAGCCATTTATCATCTTTTTTTACGGCTAATCTTTTAATCTCAAGCAGGTTATTATCTGCTCTATTTATCCCTCTTTTAGTAGTAAAGAGGATATCGAAATTTTGGTTAAGAGCCTCTTTTATACTACTCTCATCATAAATACCTCTAGGCCAACATAAAAAATGATCCTCAAAGCCTAAATTATCTTTGATACTTTGTTTTGATTTTTGTATATCTTCTTTTAAAGAAAATGTTCCAAAATAATCATCTCTATGGGTATGGGTATGGGAGTGTATATCAAATACATCTTGCATCTTTTTAAGTTCATCCCAGTTACAAAGTACGGCTCTTGGATCTATTGGAGCAAGAGATTTACACTCTTTATGATTTTTCTCTTCATATTCACAATCAACTGCTTTGGAAGCTTCCTCTATCCACTGTGTTACTATAAAAAGAGTTGCTTTGAACTTATATTTTTTTAAAATTGGATACGCATAGATACAATTATCTCTCCAACCATCATCAAAAGTGATTAAAACTGACTTTTTAGGGAGTTGTAACTGTTTTTTCTTATAAAGATAAAACTCCTCTGATGTTAATGTTTTCCATCCGTTATCAGCTAAAAATTTCATCTGTTTTTCAAAGTTGTCCACGCTACTAGCTATAAAACTATCCGAGGAGAGTATATGATGGTACATTAAAACAGGTACGCTCATCGACTTACCAATTCCTTATAAAGTTTTTGTGTATCTTCCATCATCTTTTCAACCGAAAATTTTTCCACTATAAATTTTCTACAATTATCTTTCATAGTTTGCAGTTTACTTTCATCACTTAAAAGCTCTTTTAACTGCAATTCCAACATACTAAAATCATCAAATAAAAGCCCTGTATTTCCATTATCAAGAGCTTCAGGTATTCCACCGACATTACTGGCAATCACTGGAACCCCACAACTTTGAGCTTCTAGTAAACTTGTCCCCAATGCTTCATGTCTGGAAGCCAAGACAAAAAGATCAAAATTTGGCAATAATGTGGCAACATCGTTTCTATGTCCCAACATAATCACTTTATTTTGCATATTATATTGTTTGATAGTCTTTTCAATCTCTAGTTTCATTGGACCATCTCCAACAATAATTAATTTACTATTTATATTCTCAAGTTTTGAAAAAGTTTTTATAAGATCCATATGCCTTTTAGCACCTCTTAAAACGGCAACACATCCTACAAGTTTCGTATCATTTGAAATACCTAGCTCATCTCTAAGATCATATTCTTTTTTATCACTAAACTTTTTGGTATCTATACCCGTATAGATCGTCTGAAGCTTCTGTTTTTTAACCCCGGCATCCTCAAGCTCACATCTAACCTGCTCACTTACGGTTACCACTTTTGTCGCCAAATTATAACTTGCAGGACTTTTAATAGGTACGATTAGGTGTCTTACTCTTACAACTTTTACACCTGTAAAGAGTCCTACTATATTTCCTATCCAAGCATCTTTCCCTGAATGGGTTGAAATAATATCTATATTTTTCTCTTTTACAAATCTTGCCAATTTAAAAATCGTTTTTAGGTTATATATCTTATTAAGGGGTATTGTAAAGAACTCGCCGTTTATCTCATTTTGCTTTTTATAAAGGGTACTATCCTCTTCCACAGCCCAGTATATTTTATACTCATCCTTTGGTAAATTATTGACAAGCCGTACCGTTCTTTTTTCCTGTCCACCCCACCCTTTGGAGCTTTCCATCTCTAAAATATTAATCATTTAGCATCTCATCTATATTTTTTTTGATAAATGGGGTATCAAGCTGCATCAAACAATCACTTATCTTCGTCCCCGCACATCCATCTTTTCCACAAGGAACACACTCAATATCCTCTTGGATAACCCGATGTTTCCCCATAGTTCTAAATCCACGTCTTGTGGTATAACCCGATTCCATAAGTTCATTATCCCAAGGTCCCCAATGATCCGCTCCGCTTGGTCCAAAAAAAGCCAATACGGGAATATTATTTGCCGCACTTATATGCATAATAGCGGTATCTACTCCAATAAATATTTTTGCTTGTTTATTCAACGCAGCGGTTTGTTTTAAACTTAATTTTCCAGCTAAATGAATCGGTTGTGAATTACAATAGTTTAAAATAGCATCCAGTTTTTTTAATTCCTCTTCCACAGGAGCAGCCGTTAGAACAACTTTCATCTTTAGCTCATTTTCACAATAATCAATTATACGAGCCATTGTAATATCATTGATACATTTAAACATCCAACGAGATACGGGATGGATATGGATAAAGTTTTTAGACTCTAAGTCATTTTCTTTTAAAAGTTCTTCAACCTTTTGTGCATCATCATCACTCCAAAATATCTCTACTTTTTTCTCTTTGATTGGAATATCCAACTCTCTTAAGCTATCAAGATCCATATCTAAAGTATGACGTAAACCTTGATTTGGAAGCTCTATATCAAAAACATCTTTTGTTAAAAAGTTTTTACCGCTTTTGTATCCTATTTTGAGATCGGCTCCGCTTACAAGTGCCAATTGTGCACCACGATCCCCTTTGGTGGTATTGATAACCATATCATATTTTCTTTTTCTTATATCCAAAGCAAATCTAATCTCACTCCATAACCGCTTGAATAAAGAGAGTTTTTTAATAGCTCCTCTATCATATACGATCACGTCATTAATATTTGGATTTAAAGTAACCATCTCTTCGGTACCCTTATTTACAGCTACATCTATCAAAGCATCGGGATAATTAAGCTTTAGATTTTTTATAAGCGGAGTAGTTAGAAGAACATCCCCAATATTTCTAAATTTCATTATAAGTATTTTCTGAGGTGTTATCATTTTATATATTTCCAAAATGTATATTGTGCATAAAGTTTAGAGATTACAAACCCGTGCCAACCGTCTAAAAATCCTTTTTTAAGGATATAAAGTTTAAAAAAAGTCCAGTATGGATTGATTATCGCTTTTAAAAGATTTCGTTTTTTATGGTTTAAGCTGGAGTATCTATTTTGTTTATCGATAAATTCTTCTATTGAATCATACGCAAGATGTATCATATAATTTTTTAAATATCCCTGATTGTCAAGTTGGACACTTTCATGTACTTCCACATCATTAAAACTTCCAAACTTTCTATTAAAAAGCCGTATCGTATGATCGGGATACAACCCGCAGGTTTTTATATCTTTTCCAAAAAATCTATTAAGTCTTGGTACAAAATAACCTTTTGATTTCGGTGCTTGAATCTCATGTAAAATCTCATCTTGAAGCTCTTGTGTAATCCTCTCGTCACTGTCAAGGACAAATACCCAATCATTTTTTGCTAAACTCACTGCCAAGTTCTTTTGTTTCCCAAACCCAAGCCATTCATGATATTCAACTCTTGCTCCAAGTTCTTTTGCAATTGCAACCGTTTTATCAGATGAACCGCTATCTAAAACAACCACTTCATCGGCAAAACTTGCTGAACGCACGGCATCAGCTATAACAGCTTCTTCATTTTTAGTGATGATTACAATGGAGAGTTTATTTATAGAGGTGTTCATATTGATTCTTCCATCTTTGGTGCAGCCAAAACCATTCATCGGGTTTTTGCTCTATAATCTTTTGAGTAATATCAGCTTGTTTTTGCACGCAATTTAAAATATCTTTTTCCTTATCATCCGTATTTTCATATTCCAACGGCTCTTCAAATCTTACAATATAATTTTCATAATCATATGTTTTTATAAACACGGGGATAATAACCGCATCAAATTTTTTGGCTAGTAGTGCTACACTTGGAGTATGCCTTGCTTTTTTCCCAAAAAAATCTATTAAAACACCCTCTTCATTTTTTGTATTTTGATCCACAAGCACTCCAACGATTCTTTTTTTCTTTAGAGCACCTATCATCCCTTTCATAGCACCTGTTTTACTTATCACATCCATATCAAGCTGACGTCTATTCTCTTCTAGTATTGTATTCATAACAGGCGAATCAAGATCACGACCCACAACAGTCATAGGATGGATTAATGCAGCAATTGAAAGACCAAGAAGCTCCCAGTTCCCATAATGTGCCGTAACAGCTATAATTCTCGTATCTTTCGCTATATATTCTTTAACAATATGTTCATTTTCAAAAGATACTTTTTGTGACAACTCCTCTTTGCTTATCCCTTGATTTCTTACAAAATCGGCTAAATTATACACCAAATTTTTATAACACTGCTTAACAATCAGCTCTTTTTCTTGTTCACTTTTACTCTCTTCAAAAGCAAGATTGAGATTAACCCGTGCTATTTTTTTATGTTTTGCATCTATCTTATAAATCAACCAAGCAAAAAAATTAAGAAGTGGATTTAATATAATTTTAGGGGTATATCGAATAAAAAACCTAAAAATATAAAACGTGTATAAATAAACTCTATCCATATTACTCCGTCAAACTTTTTGCCATATCAATTATCTCTTTAGTAGCTATAGATTGTATCGAAAAGTCATTTTTATCTAGTTTATACGGATTTACTTTGGAATCTGATTTTACCACCAAATTTATATCCGTAATATATGTATTTCTATATTCTGGCGTATTTCCAAAAATTGTGATTGACGGTATATTAAATCCCCATGCCATATGGGTCGGTCCCGTATCTCCCCCTATAACAAGTTTAGAATTTGCTATAATTGATTTTAAACCGTCTATCGTAGTTTGTGGAGCTACATCTATATATTCACACTTTTCACTTAGCCACTGTGCTATCTCTTTTTCTTCATCATTTCCCCAAACGACGACAACTTTTTCTTTTAACTGCTCGGCAATATCCAAAAATTTCTCTTTTGGATAGATTTTATTTTCTTTTGAAGCACCTACTACAAAAACAATATACTCATTTTCAATCAATAGAGCACTTTTATAAAATAAGAAAGGTTCTTTTTGTAAAAGCTCTTCTTTCATGATTTCTATATTTAACGTCTTTGTTAAAAGTTTAATATTTCTCTCTATCACATTTTTATCATATGCAATATTGACTTTTTTATCATAAAACCAACTCGCAGCTTTTTCCCGGATAGAGTTCTCATCAAATCCCGCAATAAAACTCCCAACTGTCCTACCGCCCAATATTTTTGATACTATTGCCGATTTGATAAGTCCTTGAGCGTCGATTACTATATCGTAATTATTTTTAGCGTACTTATTGATCAATTTTATTTGATTAAAAATATTTAGTTTGTTCTTTTTAAGAGATTTAAGATTAATTGGCAGTATATTGTCAATATGTGGATTGTTTTGTACAAGCTCTTGAAAGTTCTCCTCTACAACCCAATCTACCGTACATTTGGGAAGTTTTTTTTTGATAAATTGTAATGCTGCCATAGCGTGAATAATATCTCCCATTGCAGAGAGTTTGACGATACATATTTTCACAGATTTTCAAACCTAAGAGAAAGTTTTCCAGGAGATTTGATACCTGAAATCTCATTTTTAACTAAATAAAGTTTACATGAGGTTTTGATTGTTAATCTTCTATTATCATATTCAAATTCAAATTTCTCTTTTGAAAATTCAAGGTTAAGTATCATATTTAACGTCATCATAAAATTTAACCACTGGATAACTTCAAGTTGCGGCAACAATGCTTTATACTCTTTGATATCTTTTTTTTTCGGTAATGATTTCTTTGTAAATTTTGATACCATCGCTATCAATACTTTTTCTTTGTGGGTAAATCCATAGTTGAGTCCATTTAATATATACCAAAAACTATGTTCTTGCGATTTATGATACTCTAAAGAGAGTCCAACAAGCTGTAATTTAGATGCTATTACTAAAATTGATCTGTATTTTATATCCAAACCGTGAAGCGGCTGCAAAACATCAAAAATATTTTTGGCATTATTTCCCAAATATGCACTTTGGGATTTATCATCTACAAACCTATCGAGTAAACTTCTAACACTTACGTTAAAATTAGCAGGGAACTTATCTCCGCTTGTCCGTAGAATATCACTGAGATAAACACCTTCACGGACACCTACTCCACTTGTAATTACCTTTTTAACTTCAAAATATTCTATTATAGTTTTAAAAATGAATGTCCCGGTAGAAATAGTATCAAACCTATCTTTGCGCACCCCCAAAGATTTTAACTCTTTTGCACTTTTCGAATAAATAACCTTTTGCATTAATTCAAAATGATTACAGGGATCATATTCAAAACAGTGAAGTATATTCAATGGGTATTTTTCTTTTTTGATAATCATACGGCTTATCGCCCTGGCAGTTCCCCCAAGTCCCACTATCGTGGGCAATTTCATATTTATTGCTTGAAGTTGTGAAATAATATACTGCTTTGCTCCCTCAAAATCATTTTTATCGAAAAAAAGCTCTTTCATTCTAACGGTACCTATATTTAATGAAACAGTATCCACTATGTGTTTATCTTGAATAAAAGCAAATTCCGTACTACCTCCGCCTATATCCATGGTAGTAAAATCTTCGCATGCAATTAAATTTCTAGCAGCAACTCCGCCGTAATAAGCTTCTTTTTCACCGTCAATTATTTTGATATTGAGATTGAGATTTTTTGAAACCCTATTTAAAAATAGTTTTGCATTTGGAGCATCTCTGAGTGCCGAAGTGGCAACACAAATAATTTTATTTGATTTTAGATTTTTGGCAATATTGATAAAAGATTGCAGTGTATAGTATGCTCTATCCATGGGAACATTTTGTAAGCTGCCCCCGTTTTCATAACAACCTTCTGAGATTTTGACTTTAGATTTAGTTTCGTTTATAAGATGAAAAGCAAAACGGCTCGTCTTTTTAAACGTGACCATCCGCATTGAATTTGAACCAATGTCTATGATGGTCGTGACTTTAGCCATTTACTCTTCTTTTTCCAATTGATTAAACTTGAACTGTAACTCTTCCATTGTTTCTTGATTGTCTGGATCTAACACAATACAATCAACAGGACAAACTTCAATACATTGCGGTTCGTCAAAATGACCGACACATTCCGTACATAGATCCGGATCTATGATATATGTCGGATCCCCCTCTTCAATAGCCTCGTTTGGACACTCTTCCCTACAAGCATCACACGCGATGCATTCATCTGTAATAATTAAAGACATATTAGTTGTTTCCTATAATAAATTTAATGGATTTATAACCTAATTTTCTTTAATAATTTCTTTAATTAACTTGCAAGTACACTATTAGTGAGTAACTCTTCTCTTATGTTTCTTTTTTTAACATAGTTATTAAGACCGATATGATTGTTGTATCCTAATACTTTTGCAATTTTTCTTACACTTAGTCCAACCGATAAAAGTTCTTCAATTTTATCTCTTTGTTCATCAAATTTTGATTTTTGAATTGTCCCTTTTGGTTTTCCTAAACTAATACCGTCAAGTTTTTTTGCAGTCAATGCTTCTTTTGTTCTTAAACTCATTAAATCTTTTTCAAGATCAATTGTCATCCCGATAACTCCAAGGATCATTTGAGTAAGCATATCATCTTTGGCAACAAAATCAAGTTTTTGACTTACACTTAAAATTCTTACTTCATGATCTAGTAAAAACTTAATGTTTTCTAAAATCACTGCCGTTGTTCTTCCAAACACATTAATATCGTAAACAATTACCGTACATCCCGCTTTACACGTTTCAAGGATTTTACTTACGTTATCTTCATCCTCAGGAACATTAACCTCAACTTCAATGTTCTTATCAAGTTGCAGATTATTTTGTTTTATATACTGTGCAATTCCAAGTGCCTGTTTATCAGTATATTCGTCATTGTTTTTGTTTACCCTTATGAAACTTGCTACTCTGTTCATTTTTAATCCTTTATATATTTTGTATAATTAAAATTAAATTATACTACAAAAAATATAATATTAACTTTAATTCTTATACAAAATGATATACTATTTAAACTTAAACTAATATTAAGAAATGTGCAAATTTAATGGAAATTTTAATAAAAGTAAAGATGTGATAAAATTAATATTAAATAAAATAAAGGGAATTGATGAACCAAAATCAAACGATTAAAAAAATTATTGTGGCAATCTCCGGAGCATCCGGGGTTGGACTTGGTATAAAGCTTTTAAAACTTATTCCTCAAAAGATTGAGGTATTTGCAATTGTCTCCAATAGTGCCAAAACTACCCTATCTTTAGAGCATGATGGATTAATTTTACCGAATCAAACCAATATTACCTACTTTGAAGACACCGATCTAGCGGCTCCTGTATCTTCAGGTTCTTTTCAAACCGACGGCTTAATAATAGTTCCTTGTAGTATGAATACCCTTGCAAAATGTAGTGTCGGTATAGCAGATACCCTTATTACAAGAGTATTTAGCGTAATGTTAAAAGAGCAAAGAAAAATAGTATTAGCCCCTAGAGAAATGCCCTTTAATCCTATCCAATTGGAGAATATGTCAAAACTTTCCAATCTCGGTATAAGCATAGCTCCACCTATTTTAGGGTATTATTCTAAACAACAAACATTAGAGGATATGGAAGATTTTATTATTGGAAAATGGTTGGATCTTTTAGGGATTCAACATAACCTTTTTCAAAGATGGGGTAAATAAAGTGACAGATACAAAAGCAAGACCAATTAGACGTGCAATTTACAGCGGAACATTTGATCCAATTACAAACGGTCATATGGATATATTGACAAGAGGTCTTAAAATATATGATGAAATAATCATAGCCGTAGCAACCTCCCATGCAAAAAAACCTATGTTTAGTCTTAATAGCAGAGTAAAACTTATCAAAACTGCTATTGATGATATGGACGGTGTTCAAGTGGAAGCTTTTGATACACTGTTGGTAGATTTTGCAAAAAAACACAATGTATACAACATCATTAGAGGTCTACGAACCAATACAGACTTTGAATATGAACTGCAAATGTCTTATGCCAATAGTTCACTGGATAAAGATATAGATACTGTTTTTTTAATGCCTACACTTAAAAATGCTTTTGTAAGTTCGTCTGTAGTACGTGAACTTATACGTTTTCAAGGGGATTATTCAGCTCTTGTTCCCTCTTCTATTTTCAATCTTATTCCAAAGGAAATAGAATGTATGTCATAATTGAAGGTATCGATACGGCAGGAAAATCAACACAGCTTGAAATACTTCAAAAAAAATACCCTGATGCTGTTTTTACAAAAGAACCTGGTGGTACTACAATCGGTATCCAATTAAGAGAGATGGTTTTAAACGGTCTTGCACAATCTAAGATAGCCGAAATGTTTTTGTTTCTTGCCGATCGCGCGGAACATGCAAAAGAGGTAATAGAAACTCACAAAGATAAATTAATCATAAGTGATAGAGGTTTTTTAAGTGGTATCGCATACGCTAAGACAATCCCTATTGAAACAACTATTGATCTTAATCTTATATCACTGCAAAATGCACTGCCAAAAAAAATTATCATACTAAAACTCTCTCAAGAGGAACTTGAATATAGATTATCGCAAAAAGAGCAAGACAGTATAGAAAAAAGAGGAAGTACTTATCTTTTGGAGATTCAAAGTAGAATGATTGAAGCTATAGCTATTGTCAATAAAAAACTTGAACAGAAAATAGAACTTTTAATTGTAGATGCTTCTGAATCTATTGAAGATATTGCTTCTAAAATAGAAACGTTTCTTGAAAGTGAGTAGCTTTTTCTTTAAAATTTATAAGTTCCGGCTTTGGTATCGGTGCACTAAAATAATATCCTTGTGAAAAATCTACACCCAAATCACGTGTAAGTTCAAATATATTTTTATTTTCGACAAACTCTGCAATAGTTTTCAGCTCTAAACTCTTTGCAAAATCTACTACAGTTTTTACAACTTTATAGCTGTTTTGATCATCAACTATATTTTTTACCAAAGATGCATCTATTTTTAAATAATCCACATCCATTTTTAAAAGATGTTCAAAGTTACTGTAACCACTTCCAAAATCATCAATAGCAACTTTGCATCCCAGTTTTTTTACATGATTGATAAAGTTAAACAATACATCATAATTTTGAATACCTTCATCTTCCAATATCTCCCAAACCACTCGAGGAGCTATCCCTTTATATTTATTTAACATCGTTTCTATAAAAGGTAAAAAATATTTATCATCTATATCTTCATAGGATACATTAAGGGAAAATTCAAAATTTTTATCGCTAAACTCTTTAAATGATTTTTGAATAACTATTTTTGTAAGGGTATTATATTGATTTGCTTTTTTAGACACATCCAAAAAGAAAAACGGCGAAACAATTTTATCTTCTTCCTCGTCATAAAGTCTTACAAGACACTCATATTTATCTACTTGCATCGTAACATTATTGACAAGAGGTTGGTAATAGACTATTATATTATCTTTCTCCAATGCTTTTTTAAGTTTCTTCGTCCAAAGCATATTGTTTTGGTATTCCCTTAAATTATCCAATTCCTCATAAAAAACCACATAGTCTTTTTTTTGTTTCTTTGCAGCCTGCAAAGCAATATCAGCCGTAATAAGTTTATTGTTTTTTGGAGAAAATGTAATACCTGCCCGTGCCCGTATATCGATTTCATGCTCATCTTCTTTCACTATTTTACTTTCAATCGCACCTAAAATAATAGTTACCAAATCTTCAAATTCCCAATGACTAAAACCACAGTTTGCCAAACAATAAACATCTGCTGAAAATTTATAAAGAATTACTCCGTCTTTTTTGTTAGCTTTTTTATTTATCACTCTATTTATAATTTTCACAATAGCTTTAAGGATATTATCCCCTATTCTATGTCCAAAAAAGTCATTGATCTCTTTAAAGGAATTAATATCAATCACGGCTAAAGCATCAATTGCCAGTGTGTCATCTTGGACATCTTTAATAAGTTTTACACGATTTGGAAGACCTGTTAAATTATCTATATAAAGAAGTTTTTGGATATTTGAAGCATGTTCTAGCTCTTTTTGATACATATTTTGACAAAAACGAATTTTATTGTAAATAATATTTTTATCAAAACCTATATCGATATAATCAAAAATCAACAACTCACATTTTGAAATTTCTTCTTTATCGTATTTACCTGTTATAATAACGGGAATATGACTAGAGTCGACACCTGCTTCTTGAAGTGTTTTTTTTAAAATTTTTAAACAAACTACTTCTGTATTAATAACAATAATATGTACATTTTGGGTTTGTAATACCGACAATAAAGTACTGTAGTCGCTCGTTACCAAAATATTTTTATTTTCTATTCCATCCAAAAAAGATTTTGTACTACGTGCTTTTTTACTTTCATCGATTAATAAAATATTATAAATCATCCGCTTATTATACTTCAAATATTATTAGTTCATACTTTTTACTATTTTTTTACTCATGAATTACAAAACTTGTATAACCAACTACACTCCCGGTGTCATTACTCATATCCGCACTTGTACGATAATCAAGCAGTTTTGTATAAAGATTCAGATCATTTATACTTCTTAACATCCCTTTAATCCCTATCATTCCACACGCTTCACATCCATTTGATAAGAGCTTTATATCTCGTTTATTTATTGCTTCAAGACACTGCATATCTTTTTGTTTTGCAATATCAAGTGGATAAAAATGACTTAAATCTGAACTGATTACTATAAAATTATTTTTATCTTGAAGCAGCTTTTTTATTATCTGTCCAATTTGTTTATCATCACATTGCGAATAAATAATCTCAACAACATTTTTATCCCCTGCATAATATTTGATAAAAGGAAATTGTGTCTCTGTTGAGTGTTCAGTATGTACTTCTTCGTAAAACTCTAAAAAATCAAACTCTTCAAATAATTCACTTGAAAGGTTACCGTTAATATTTAAATCTCCAAACGGGGTAGGATAAGTATCGTAAAGTGCCACACTTGCTCCACTAAATCCAAACTTGTGGTAAGGTCCAATAACAATAATATTTTCAATATCTTTTGGAATATACTTATAAGCAAGATTTGCCGTAAATCCACTGTAAATATACCCGGCATGAGGTACTATGATTGCTCTTGGCTTTAAATTTTTGTCTACACTAATATTGTTTTCATCCAACACCTTGTTAAAATGTTCTATATATCTGTTTAACTCATTTTTGTCCTCAGGATAAAACTGTCCGCAAACTGCTAATTTCCGCTCACTCATAATATACCCCCTACATTCCCTATATGGATATTTTCAAGTCCTTTACTATAACCTATCTCTTTTGCCATTTTTAAAGTCTCAAGAGGCGTCCTTGGAAGTTCCATCTCTTTATAATCAGGATGAAAAGCCGAAATATGCCAAGGGATATCAGATCCAAGTTCATCAGCAATAAATGAAGCTATCTTTTCAATTTCCTCCTGGGAGTCATTTTGGGTGGGCACTATCAAAGTTGTGACCTCTGTATGGATACCTTTTTGGACAAAAAACTTTAAATTATCCAAAATCACTTCAAGTTTTCCACCCAAATTTTTTTTATAATATTTTTCATTAAAAGATTTTAGATCAACATTCACTGCATCTATAAGACCAACCATAGATTCTCTTACTTCACGTGATTGAAATCCATTTGTTACCATTATATTTTGCAAACCGTTTAAATGGGCAAGTTTTGCAATATCTACTATATAAGGAAAAAAGATAGTAGGTTCATTATAGGTATATGCTATAGATTCACAATTATAATGCTGTGCAAATGTAACAATATCTCCCGGAGAATAATGTCTCGACTTGTCGATTGCATCACTTTGTGAAAGCTGCCAATTTTGACAAAAAGAGCAGTGAAAATTACATCCGACAGTCCCTATTGAAAAAGTTTTGGTTCCCGGTAAAAAATGATACAACGGTTTTTTTTCAATTGGATCGATATTGATGGCATTTGGGTAGCCATATACTAAACACTCTATTTTATCTCCAACATTTTTATTAACTTTACAAATACCTACATGATTTTTTGAAATATTGCAATAATGCCCACATAAGAGACATTTTATTTTATTTTCTCCGCTTTTTTCATAAAATTTCATCATTTACTCTCCAAAACTATTTAAGGCTCTATAATTTTATCCACCGTATATACAAAAATTTCCGGTGCCTCTTCTACACATGAAGGATCAAGCCCCGCTTTATAAAACAAGTGAACCATAAACTGATCATAATCGGGTAAATCTTCCCAAACCTGAGGTAAAAATGTCCCTTGTTTTGCGCCAAGTCTTAGTATTACACCGTGTTCATAAGGTTTTATTTTTCCTCTTAAGTCTTCAAAATTACGGTAAGAAACAGGAGTAATAGGACCGATAAGTGAAATTTCTACTTTCACTTTTTCAAATTCCTCTTTAGTAAGTGGTGTAAACCTAGGGTCTTCAAATGCCGCTTTTAGAGCATTGGAAGTAAGATCCTCATAAAGGGTATCGTGAGGGATAAGGCTACCGATACAACCTCGCAGTTTACCGTCAATTGTAAGAGTCACAAAAGTAGCTGCTTTTTTTTCAAAATTTGGAAATTTTTTAATAAATTCATCTTTATCTAATGTTTTTTGATTATTGAGTTTGTCAAAGATTGTTATTCGCACAAGATCAATAAGTAATTTACCTATAGTTTCAACTTCCATTTTAACGCCCTCCGTTTCTATATTAGATAAATTATAACATTTCATCACTTTATAACATTTTTTTAGATAAAATCGCGGATATATTACAATTAAACAATAACTCAACTAAGGATTTACAATTATGTCTGATTCATGTAAAAAAATATATATCACTACACCAATCTATTATGTTAATGATGTGGCTCATATAGGTCATGCCTATACTACTATCATCGCTGATATGTTGGCACGTTACTCAAGGCTTGTAGGATATGATACATTTTTCTTAACAGGAACTGACGAACATGGTCAAAAAATTGCAACAAGTGCAGAACAAAGAGGGAAAACTCCAAAAGAGTATGCCGATGAAGTAAGTGGTAAGTTTAAAACTCTTTGGGATGATTTTGATATTTCGTACGACAAATTTATACGAACTACTGATGAAGAGCATAAAATAGGTGTACAAAAAGCTTTTGAAAAGATGTATGAAAAAGGAGATATCTATAAAGGAAACTATGAGGGGAATTATTGTGTAAGTTGTGAAACATTTTTTACGGATGCCCAATTGATTGACGGAGAGGGATGTCCTGATTGCGGGAAACCTACCACCATAGTAAAAGAGGAAAGTTACTTTTTTAAACTTTCAAACTACCAAGATAAACTTTTGGAACTTTATAAAAACAATCCTGAATTTATTTTGCCTCGTGCAAAAGCAAAAGAGATTATAAACTTTGTAAGTGGTGGATTAAATGATCTTTCAATCTCAAGAACATCATTTGACTGGGGTGTAAAATTACCAAGTTCTATGGACGACGACAAACACGTTATGTATGTATGGCTTGATGCACTTTTAAACTATATTACGGCGCTTGGTTACGGAAGCGATGAAAAGAATATGCAATATTGGCCGGCAAAAGTGCATCTTGTAGGAAAAGATATCCTTAGATTTCACTCTATCTTTTGGCCTGCATTTTTAATGTCTTTGGAACTCCCACTTCCCGATCATATTGCAGCCCACGGTTGGTGGACACGTGATGGGGAAAAGATGAGTAAGTCAAAAGGAAACGTTGTAGATCCTAAAGAGGTGGCAGATGCTTACGGTTTAGATGCATTTAGATACTTTATGCTTCGAGAGGTTCCTTTTGGTCAAGACGGCGATTTCTCACAACGTGCACTTATGGATAGAATCAACTCCGACCTTGGAAACGATCTTGGAAATCTTTTAAATAGAATTATCGGGATGAGTGGGAAATATTTTGATTTTAAAATCACTTCTAAGGATGTGGAAAAATACCATCAAAAAGAGTTAGACGAAGTGCATACTATTTTAGAAAATGCAGAACCTTTAATCTACTCAATGCAACTCAATAGATACCTTGAGGAGATTTGGAAGGTTCTGACTATTGCCAATAAAGCGATTGGGGATTATGAACCTTGGGCTATGATGAAAGAGGGACGAGAGGAAGAGGCGATGGCTTTAGTGGCACTTATTACCAATATTATGGCAAAAGTTTCACTTTTATTAGACTCTGTTATGCCTGAAAAGATTAAAAAGATTGCTGATTCTCTTGGTGTTGCAATCTCAACTGAAAACTACACTAAGTTACTGAAAGACAAAAAGCTAATTGATAATACTACAATTACAAAAGTAGATGCCCTATTCCCAAGAATTGAAGAGGAACTGATTGCAACTGCAGATGTAAATAAAGCTGAAAATGTGGTAGAAAAACCTAGAAAAGAGTCTCAAAAACAAGATGAGAAAAAAGAGGAACCTGATAATCTTATCACTATAGATCAATTTTTTGAAACAACACTTAAAATAGGAACTATTGTAGAAGCTGAGGAAGTTCCAAAGTCTAAGAAGCTTTTAAAACTACAAGTTGATTTAGGAGAGGGACAACATAGACAAATCTTAGCAGGGATTAAAGAGTTTTATTCTGCTGAATCTTTGGTTGGTACTCAAGCTTGTGTAGTAGCAAATCTAAAACCTGCAAAACTTATGGGGATGATGAGTGAAGGGATGCTTTTAGCTGCTCGTGATGAGAATGGCTTACATCTTTTAAGACCTGAAGCTCCAAAAGTTAGCGGTACAAAAGTAAGCTAATATTAGTTTAATTTTATGCAAATTAGTGCTTTAACAGATATTGTAGAGGGGAAGTTACAAAATAACCCTGCAATATCTTTTATCACCCAAGTTCACACTGAACTTGCAAAAGTAAATGAAGGTGATGCTTTTTTTGCACTTGAAAATAAAGATATACCTCAAGCAATAGAACAAGGTGCTTTTGCAATTATCTATGAAAATGAGATACAAATTACCGATAATGAGATAGCATGGATACAAACTGACAATATTGAAAAATCAATTGCAAATGTATTACGATATAAACTCATAGAATACAACAATGGTTATATCCTCACGAATAGGCTTTTTTTATATTTTCTAAACATTTTTAAATCAAAAGAGCTTTCCAGTGTTATTGTTTTAGATCAAGGAATTTCCCGTAACTTTGAGAGATTAAATAATCTCAAAGAAAATAAACTTATATTTTCAACCGATTCCAGCTTACTGCATAATATTACTGCTGAAGTTCTTACTTTAGAAGATAAAAAATTTGAACTGCAAAACTTAACGATCCACTCACTGTTTGAAACTTCATTTTCATACAAAGAACGTTTTTTTGATAAAATTAAACTTCCAAGAGTTTATGTAGATTATTTACTTCAAGTATTAGAGCTATTTGAGTATAAACTCGATCTAAAAAAACTCAATCACTTTAATCTTTTTAAACCTATTTTTATCAATAAAAGTAACCAAATAGCACCTTTTGGACAAACAAATAGATTTATATTAGCTACTCTTGATGATGAAATAGCAAAAAAAGAGATTGAATTTTTAAAAGAATATTACAGCTATGGAGATATTGTAATACAAGATGGTAGTAACTTAACAGATACTCAAATAATGGATACCATCCAAAATACAAAATTCAATGCACTTTATTTTCAAAACTGTTGTTTAGACAATATTATACAAATACTAAACAACAACGATAATCAAGGGAAACTATTATAATCTAGTCCATTTTCCCAACAGCACATGATACAAAACTTTTAGCTTTTGCTCCTACATTTTGTAGTGCTGAAAGTTCATCATCACTTAGTGGATACCCTAAACTTCTAAGTTTTAGTTTTAAACTCTCCATTTTATCCTCTTCTATATCCAATGTAATTTCTCTTGGCATTGTTTCAAGATTCACTTCCACATCACCAAAATCATCTTTAAGTGCTTTTTTAAGAGTATTTGCACACCCTCCACACTTTACATTTTCCACTTCAAATGTTTGTTTCATATTTTTCCTTTTTAAATTTTATTCAATAAAATAAGCAATACTATAACATATAAAACTAAAGTAAGTTTTTTATAGGAGTTCATATTTACAACTGCTTTAATTTTAATCCCCAAATATACTCCAATAAGTGAAGCAATTCCTACAATCAATCCCTCAGTATATGGCATATGTCCTGCTATACTTAAACTAACAAACCCAGCAATTGAGCTAAACATAACAAAAAAAAGTCCTAAAGATGCGGCATCTTTTAAATTATAATACATAAAACTCATCAAAATAGGTGTAAGCATCAGTGATCCCCCTACCCCTATACTCATTGCTATCATACCTACAATAAATCCTACTAAAATAAGTGATAGCCTAGTCTTTTGTTTTACCTCATGTTCATGGTCTGTTGCAGTTATGGCAACTCTATAGATTGAAAAAAGCAATACAAGTAAAAAAAGATATTTTAGATATTGTCCATCAACATTTGGCACAATAAAACCACTTAATGAACCACCTAAAAATCCACCAATTCCTAGAATAACACCATCTTTAAAGATTGCTTTATTTTTTTTAGAGTTAATAAAACTTCCAAAGATGGAACTAAATACCATCTGCATAATTGAAACAGCAACAGCTACTTTCATATCAAAACCGTATAAAAGCAAAAGGGGTACCAAGATAGTACCCCCTCCAATTCCAAATAAACCCGATAGAATTCCAGTAAGAATCCCTAAAAATGCTAATATCATAACAATCTAATCTTCTTCGTTTCTCATCGCATCAATAAAGTTTGCATAGATATTTTCAAGCTCTTTATCTTCCCTTGATACATCTATACCATCGTGTTCTTGCAAAGCGTGTTCTAAGACTGCAACCCTTTTTAAAAGATATGTAAACATCTCTTTTGAAACATCAGGAATATTATTATGGTCAAGTAATGCCATCTCATCGGTACACTCTTTATCCGCTCTTTTTACTATTCTAGCAGGAACTCCAACGGCAGTTGAACTGCATGGTACATCTTTTACTACAACAGAGTTTGCACCTATTTTACAATTTTCCCCTATTGTAATATTTCCTAATATCTTTGCACCGCTTCCTATAACAGTATGTTTTTTTATAGTTGGGTGTCGTTTTCCTTGAGAGAGACTTACTCCCCCTAAAGTTACCCCTTGATAAATTAACACATCATCTTCTATAATCGATGTTTCCCCAATAACCACACCAAAACCATGATCTATAAATACCCTTCGTCCGATTGTAGCTCCTGGGTGAATATCTATATTGGTAAAAAGCTGTGTAAATCCACTAAATACCCTTGCTATTCTTTTAAAACCTTTTGTATAAAAGCTATGTGATATCCTATAATTTACTATTGCCCAAACACCCGGATAATTAAAAACCAATTCAAATTTTGAATGGAGTGCCGGGTCATTTTTTTTAGGTACCGAAAAATCTTCTTTAATTAAACTCAATACTCCCATTAATTCCCTTTTATAATTGTTGTTTTCAAATAACTGTTATCGTTAATATACCGTTGAATGATATCTTGTAAATTTTCATTTTCTATTTTTGACATAAGATTGTTTAAAATCTCCTGTGAATTATAATCAAGATCATCAAAAATCTCTATTATACTTTGCGATTCTAAAAAGTTTTCTTCACTATGCTTACCATTTTCAGCAAATACAATATTTACTTCCGATGGAGAACTAAACAGATTATGTCTCATACCAAGAGTATCTTGATACGCTCCTACAAGAAAAAATGCTATAAAATAATCCTCTTTATCTAAATCAACATCGTGGAGATAAAAAGGTTTTTTCGCATCAAAAGGTATCTCTCCGTCACTATCACATGTTATATCCCAAATATTTGCACTTCTTGTTGCTTTTTTATCTAAATGGGTTATGGGCATAATAGGAAACTCCTGATCTATCCCCCAAAAATCTGGTAAAGATTGAAAAATCGAAAAGTTTAACAAATATTTTTCTTGAATCCTATCATCTAACCTTTTAAGCTCCGTATCATCCTCCGGATTTTTTAAATTAATCGCTTTTTTAATAATCAAATTTGTTAAAACCTCTGCATTGCTTCTATCTTTTAGATCAACATATCCTAAATCAAACAGTGTCAAAATCGACTCTAAATGCTCCAAACTATCGTGCATATATTCTTTTGCATTTGTAGTGTTTATATCTGTATAAAGTGCTTTAAGTTCCTCTATAATAGGAGGATTTATATGTTTTAGTTTTAAATTCGATTCATTATATTCACTTGAAAAAAGCTCCAATGTAGGTGCAATCAAAACTGCACTTGAAGCAGAAATAAAACGACCTGATTCGGTAAAGATACTAGGCATAGGAACACCGTTTTTTACCGAAATATCTTTTAATGTAAATAAAACATCACTGGCAAACTCTTCCAGGCTATACTGTAAGGTTTTTTCATACGATGAATACTCTATCCCAAGCCCTCCGCCGATATTAACGGCGTCTAAATTTTCAGCACCCATTTTAATTAACTCTGCATAAATATGTCCTGATTCTTTCAATGCTTTTTTCAACGGTGCTATTGTCTCCATTGCAGAGCCTATATGAAAGTGTATCATCCTCAATGATTTTACGAGATTGTTTTTTTCCAGCATCTCAAAAGCTTCAAGTATCTCAGTTGAACTTAATCCAAATTTTGAATTAATTCCCCCACTTTTTGCCCAGTTACCGCTTCCTGAACTATGTAATCTTACTCTAAGTCCGATACTTGGCATCTCTATTTTGAGCTCACGATACACTTCAATAATTGTTTCTAATTCATTTAACCCCTCAATGGTCAGTGTTATATTATAGCCTTGAGCCTTGGCAATAAATCCAAGAGTAACCATCTCTTTATCTTTAAATCCATTCACGGTAATGGGTGCACTTTTATTATTATAAGCCATAGCCAAAAGGAGTTCTGCCTTACTTCCTGCTTCTAATCCATAGTTTAGATGGCTACTGTTTTGTATCATTGGCAATATATAATTTGGAAACTGATTTACTTTTAGAGGGAAAACCGCAAAAAATTTTGATTTGTAGTTATAAAGATCGATAGTTTTATTAAACGTTGTATAAAGTTTTTCTATCTGCTTTTTTGTAATATGAGGAAACCTCACAATTAAAGGTCCTGTTTTCCCTTTTTGTCTAATAGAATTGACTATATCTATTAATGCAGGTTTATCTCCAAAATTGACACGAACCAACCCGTTTTCAATAATAAAATTATCATCACCCCAAATATCTATACCGTAATTATTTTTCAACAACTTTCCTAAAAATGAATATAAGGGGCTAATTATATCAAATTAGATTTTAATTTTGAGGCATTAAAAAAGCCCCACCATAAGGTGAGGCTCGAAAATAATTTCAGTTTGTAGTTAGGACAACGCAGTAATAACTGCGAAATGGAATTATTTTACCATAGCTTCTAATTCTTCTTTAGAAACCTTGTTAAAGTTAAGATATTTATAAACTCTATCAGTCATCTCTGGAGTGATTTTCCCTGATGCGATTTCAAGATATTCTTCTTTTGTAGGAAGTTCCCCTTTTAAAGCTGTCACAGCTGCAAGTTCAGCTGATCCTAGATAGACTTGAGAACCTTTCCCTAATCTATTATCAAAGTTTCTGGTACTAGTTGAGAATACATAGGCATTTTGTGCAACTTGTGCTTGGTTCCCCATACATAGACTACATCCAGGTATCTCTGTTCTAGCTCCAGCCATTCCAAAGATTGAGTAGTATCCCTCTTCGGTTAGTGTTTTTTCATCCATCTTAGTTGGAGGACAAACCCAAAGTTTTGATTTTACTTGACCTTCTCCTTTTAAAATCTCTCCTAAAGCTCTAAATAAACCGATATTTGTCATACACGAACCTACAAATACTTCATCAATTTTTGTTTGAAGACCTGCTTGTTTAATTTCACTTAACGTTTTAACATCGTCAGGATCATTTGGACATGCTAAAATCGGCTCAATAATCTCATTCATATCGATCTCAATTACCGCAGCATATTCAGCGTCACTGTCAGCTTCAAGAAGTTCAGGATTTGCAATCCATTCTTTCATCTTATCTCTTCTTCTAGCAAGTGTTGATTTGTCTTCATATCCTTGGGCAATCAACTCATCGATAAGAACAATATTTGACTCTAAATACTCGATAATAGGCTCTTTATTAAGCTTAACCGTACAAGCAGCCGCACTTCGCTCTGCACTTGCATCACTTAATTCAAATGCTTGTTCACATTTAAGGTTTTCTAACCCCTCTATCTCTAAAACACGCCCTGCAAAAATATTTTTCTTACCCTTTTTTTCAACTGTTAAAAGACCGTCTTTGATAGCTTGGTAAGGGATTGCATTTACCATATCTCTTAGAGTTATTCCAGGCTGCATCTTCCCTTTAAATCTAACAAGTACCGATTCAGGCATAGTAAGTGGCATCATACCCGTAACTCCTGCAAATGCCACAAGACCCGATCCCGCAGGAAAAGAGATACCAATTGGGAATCTTGTATGTGAATCGCCACCCGTACCTACCGTATCGGGTAAACAAAGTCTATTTAACCATGAGTGGATAACACCGTCTCCCGGTCTTAAGATAAATCCTTTTCTAGTTGTCCAAAACTCAGGTAACGTATGTTGTAAATTGATATCGGCAGGTTTTGGATACGCAGCCGTATGACAAAATGACTGCATAGTCATATCTGCACCAAAACTAAGTGCTGCTAGTTCTTTAATCTCATCTCTTGTCATTGGTCCCGTTGTATCTTGAGACCCAACTGTAGTAGCGATAGGTTCACAATAAACTCCAGGTTTAACACCTTCGATTCCACAAGCCTTACCAACCATTTTTTGTGCCAGTGTATACCCTTTACCGTTATCTTCAGGCTGTGCAGGTGTCATAAAAAGTTCACTTGCACCCATACCTAAAGCCTCTCTTGCTTTAGCAGTTAAACCTTTACCGATAATCAAAGGGATTCTTCCCCCTGCTCTCATCTCATCAGGTAAGGTATTTGGAGCAATTTCAAATGTAGAAACTACACTACCGTCTTTTACAATCTCTCCAGCACTTGGTTTAACGGTGATAACATCTCCCGTTTCAAGTGCATCTACAGGAGCTTGGACAGGTAAACATCCTGAATCCTCGGCAGTATTAAAGAAAATCGGAGCAATAATCGAACCAATCACAACACCGCCTGTTCTTTTATTTGGAACTCCGGGGATATCTCTACCCATGTGCCATTGAACTGAATTGATACCCGATTTTCTTGAGCTTCCTGTTCCAACTACATCGCCGACATATGCTAAAGGATGTCCCTTTTCTTTTAAAGATGCCATAGTTTCAAGCGGGTTTTCCATTCTAGCACCCAACATTGAATTAGCGTGTAACGGGATATCTGCTCTTGTAAATGCCTCTGATGCAGGAGATAAGTCATCTGTATTTGTTTCCCCAGGGATTTTATAAACGGTTAAAGTGATCTCTTTTTCAAGTTCAGGTTTATTTGTAAACCATTCCCCATTTGCCCAAGATTCGATTACCTCTTTTGCTTTTGCATTTCCTCCATCCATCAATGCTTTTACATCATTAAATGCATCGTATACAAGGATAGTATTTTTTAATTGCTCTGCCGCAACATCTGCAACTGCATCGTCTTTTAATGCTTCAACTAAAGGTGCAACATTGAATCCACCCAGCATCTTTCCTAAAATCTCACATGCTTTTATTTTATCAATCGCCTCACATGATGCTTTTCCTTGAACGATATCGTTTAAAAATGCCGCTTTTACATAAGCTGCATCATCAACACCCGCAGGGATTTTATTTTCAAACAAATCTAAAGCATACTCTTTTTCACTAATCGGAGATGCTTTTAATAACTCAACAAGCTCGGCAGTCTGCTCTGCCGTAAGAGCCAACGGTGGCACACCAAGAGCTGCTCTGTCTTGAGTATGTGCTTTATAATTTTCTATTAAACTCATAAAGTAAGTCCTTTTTATAATTTATTTCAAAAAAGATTGTATCTAAAAAGAGCTACTTTATATTTTAAGAGTATAAAATTAAATTTTGTGATTTATTTATGTGTGTAAAAATGATACATGATTAAAGTAGATATTTTACAAAACATATCAAAAAGTAACACTTTTTAATCAAACTGCTGTTTAAGTGCCAGAAGTCTCGCACTATTTTCTAAAATAGCAACTTTTTTAACAAGATCGTTCATATCTCTGTCATACACATAAACTCCGACACCTTTTATGATGATAAGATTATTTTTTGAACTTTTTAAAAGTTTTGGTATCTCTACATGATTTCTATCGTACCAATCATCAAAACTTCCAGGATCATGAACCAAAATCTCTTCAAAAATTGTTTTACCAAAATAATCTTCACAAATGATTTTATCGTGTTCTAAAGTATATGCCGTAATATACGGCGGCATTCCAAATGCAATAAATTTCGCCTCATGGATTTGTGTATAGATTGCACTGTGGATTACCGCTTCCATACTTGCTTGATCCCAGCTATAATCGTGAATATTCATTTTAAGCTGCGTCAGTGCCGCCTCATCTATCTCATCAAAAATTGCATCTTTTTTATTTATAATAAAACTACCGTGATCTATTTTTTTTGAAATTGCTCCATGATAGATACCGAAAAAATTTTTTCTAAAAAGAGCCAAAGAGATATCTGCTAAATGTTGTACCGTGTTTTTATCAATCATCATTTTACCAAACCAATAAGTTAAATTGTGCTATTATACACATTAAAAAATTAAACTCAGGATAACTATTGCAAGAGAATGTCATACCTCATATTCCCGTACTTTTTCATGAAGTGATAGATGTTTTTAAAGATATTAAGCATGGGTATATCATCGATTGTACTTTGGGATACGGTGGACACAGTGAAGGGATACTCAAAGCAAATCCAAATATTACACTCATCTGCAATGATCAAGATGATGAAGCATTGGAGTTTTCTAAAAAAAGACTAGCACCGTATAAAGATAGAGTGATTTTCAATAAGGGAAACTTTAAAGATGTTATCGAAAAATTTAAAGATAAAAATATTACGGGTATCTTAGCCGATATTGGAGTATCGTCTTTACAACTAGATAAATTAGACCGTGGCTTTGGATTTGAGAGTGAAACCCTTGATATGAGAATGGATAAAAACCAAAAGCTTAGTGCCAATGAGGTTGTCAATAATTACCCACAAAACGAACTTAAGAAGATACTAAAAGAGTACGGCGAGGTACGGGAATATAAAAAAGCAGCTTCTATTATAATACAAAATAGACCTTTTACAAGTGCAAAAGAGTTAGCCGATTGTCTATCAAAAAATATGTACAAAAGTAAACTCCATCCCGCTACACTTCCCTTTCAAGCAATACGTATAGAGGTAAACGATGAACTAGGCGTGTTAAAACAACTTTTTAAACAAATTGAAGAGGTAAATTTTAAAAACACAAAAATAGCAATCATCTCTTTTCACTCCTTAGAAGACAGAATCGTAAAAAACTATTTTAAAAAATGGTCTACTAAATGTATCTGTCCTCCTCACGTGATGCGGTGTGAGTGTGGAAACGATAATCAAAAAGGGAAGATATTGACAAAAAAACCGATCATCCCTACAAAAGCCGAAATTAAACAAAATCCAAGGAGCAGAAGTTCCAAAATGCGTGTATTTCATTGGGGAGTACAATAATCTATGAGACCTCAAAAAGCACTTTGGATAGTTCTTTTCTCACTTATTATTACATTGATACTTTTTATGCCCAAAATCTATCTTAGAAACAATATCTATTATGTAAGTAAAGATATTAATAGTCTTTATTTTCAATATGTATCGCTTAAAGAGGAAAATAAATTTTTACAGCAACAGCACGAAGATGCTCTTTTTAAAAATCAAATTACAGACAGTCTTATTTTAGAAAACTTTTATAAAAATGAAGAGTAAATCTACTCTTTATTTTTGATAAAAAATCTGATAAATATACCTACTATAATTATAATCGCCAACACTACCCATATAAAAGAGCTGCTAATCATATTCATTAAAGTTACCAGTTCATTTAACAACAAGCCCCAAATACTAATGGCTATAGTAGTTGCAATTAATACGGTAACAATAGTAATGCAAGGCTTTAATCCTATTAAATATCCTATAATAGAACCAACCGTCGGTCCCGTCATCCAAAAAGGGCTAAATACAAATATAAAAAGTCCCAATATTCCATACGTATCAAAAAGTTTGGCATATTTTACCCTATACTTCTCAATTTTTTTAAAAAAAGTATCTAAATAACGTATCTTTGCAATATTATGGTAACTAAAAACAAAAGCAGAATAAAACAATGTAGCCATTACCATTTCAATATATACATTTGTTGTAATGACCCAAAAATGATTAAGATTTGAGGCATATCCCATTGAAAGTGAGGGTACTCTTCCTACCACTATATTGGTTACCACCATGGCTGAAATTTTATTGGCAAATTCAGTATCTACATAGTAATAAATTCCGATAAAACATACCAAAAATAGAACCAAAAAGATACCAAAAAGTAAGACCCTTCCATGGTTTGTATTTATGATTGCTTTATATTGTCCGAAACCCATTTTAGCCCTTTTAATTTGACACGCTTAGTTTTTTATCATCACCACTTGGTTTACCGAAATAATATCCTTGGGAATAATCAATTCCCAACTCTGTTACTTTTTTATATATTGATTCACTCTCTACAAATTCTGCTATTGTTTTTATCCCTATTTTTTGGGCAAAATCGACTATTGTCGATACAACTTGTTCCGCTTCTTTACTCTCATCGATATTTTTTATCAAAGATCCGTCAATCTTTATGTAATCTGCTTTTAATTTTAGTAAATACTCGAAGTTACTATATCCCGTACCAAAATCATCAATAGCAACTTTGCAACCAAATAGATTTATTTTTTCAATAAAAGAGATAACACTTTCAAAATTTTCTATTGATTCGGATTCAACAATCTCAAAGACTACCCGTGAACCGATTTTATATTCCTCCAACATCTCAAAAATAAAATCGGTCATTTCATTGTTTAAAATATCCTCTATCGTTAAATTGATAGAAAATTCTTTTGTAGAATTTTTAAAAATACCAAATGATTTACGGAGCATGATTTTTGTTATATCCATATAATGTTTTGTTTGTTTTGATATATCCAAAAAATTTGACGGAGTATAAAGTCTCTCGTCATCTTCCAATCTTACTAAACATTCATATTTTTCATACACTTTGGTTTTATTATTTACAATCGGTTGGAATACTGGAATAAAATTATCTTCTTTTAGTCCCGTTGTGATTTTTTTTACCCATTTAAAATTATTTTCATATTCACTATCTAAAGATAAAGTTTCATCATAGACAAGAAAACTTTTATGTTCTCTTTTTAAGATTTTTTTACCCATATTTGCAGTGGTTAATATCCTCTGTTTATCTTCAAAAGAGACCACGGTAGAGATTTGTATATAAATCTCCTCCGTATCAAGTATTATTCTCGTTTGATTGAACTTGTGTATAACATCTTCAATCACTTTCAAAAAATTTGTTTTTGCGGTATCTTTATTAAAGATAACAAACTCATCCCCTTGCATATGATAAAGTTCACTTCCGTCATATATAAGATTTTTCCCTATAGCGTTGGATACCTGTTTTAATACATCGTCACCTTTTTCATAACCGTAAAAATCATTGATCGCAGAAAAATTATCAATGTTTAAAAGTGCCAATGCAGGGGTAACACTGGTAGAGATATCTTGGGTAAGTTTATATCTGTTGCCGTATCCGCTTAAGCTATCCGTATGTACCAACTCCTCAAGTTCTTTTGTCCTTTGTGCAACTTTTTCTTCAAGCTCTTGGTTAAGTTGATCCATTTTTATAATACAAAGTTCTTTTTGATGATATGCATTTATTGTAAGACAAACTTTCATAATCTTATCTATATATTCTTCAAACTCGGAAGGCTTTTTGATAAAAGCATCAACACCCATATCGATAAATTTTTCTAAATATGCAGAGTCGTTATAAGCAGATTGGACTATTATATTTTGCTTTGGATTTTTTTTATATATCTCTTCAACCAACACCACACCGTTTAATTTCGGCATTTTTATATCTGTAATTACTAAATCGTACGATTCTTTCTTTTGTCGGTAAAACTGTTTATATAAAAAAAGTCCCTCTTCTCCATCCTCTGCCGTATCTACGCGTAAAAATATTTTTTTTAATAATTTGGCATTAGATTCTCTTAATCTATCATCATCTTCCACGTATAAAATAGTTAATTGCTTCATAATATCCAAGAAAAGTTGATCCACTCTACACTCCATTATCTCAAATATTATCTATTCAATTCTATCATAAAAGAGATGTTATTAAAATACCATCATTACAAAATATTTTATCTACCGTATAGAAGTCGCTGTTAAAAAGATATACTCTTTTCCCGTGATAGTTACTCTAAATTTTTTTTGTTGGAGATATTTTTTGCAAAAAATCACATCCTTATACAAAAGCGACATCTCCGAAAAGTTATAATTCTTTGCAGCAGCCCCGTAAAACATCTGATCTTCTATCCACCTGCAATTTGGAAATCCAAGTATCATCGCACCATCTTTTTTTAAATAGTTTTGTACGATTTCCATAAATACTTTATTAAATTGTAAATTTGAACTCTGCAGGGTCGCGATAGATATGATAAGATCAAATTCTCCGATATTATGTTCTTTTAGATTATTGATATCCGCTTGTAAAAAAGATACATTGCTATCCGCTTGAAACTGCTCTTTTGCTTTTTGTATCGCAGAAGAACAAAAATCTATCCCTAGAAGTTTTTGTGATTCAAAATTGGTTGAAAAAGCTTTTACCACTTCAAATTCATCCCCTTTATTAACACCAAGATTTAAAATATCCGTTCGCTTGGAGATATTGACATTTTTTAAAGCTTTTTGATAGTGAAGTAGAAATGAAGGCTGGGACAATTTATCGATAAAACTAAACATAGAGTTTGAGCCGTATTTGTTTTCTATCGTTTCATTTTGAAGATGAAAGCTATTTTGCATATCCATTCTATGAACTTTGATTCTGTAGTAATCTTTGTTTGAGATAATCTCATCAACAACACAATAATAGTATTCAAAAAGATCAACCACTTTTTTATAGTCAATCTTTTTATCCACTAATTTTATCTCAAAAAACTCTCCCCCTTTATATTTTTGTATATAATTCTCAAAACTATAAAGGTTTTGCACTAAAGAAGAAAATGAAAAGTCTATTTTAATAACCTCGAAAATGTATTAGAGAAGATATTTCTAAAATTTTTTTTACCCGTCGCAAAGTCAAAATAATCTGTTTGAAGAGTATCTGCCGTGAGCGTTGATTTTTTCATCCCTATCCTTTTTGGATTTGTAATAATGATTATATAATTTCTTATATAATTTTTTCCTGACCCAATCTATAAAGAGCAAAATCATATTTTACAGGATCACTCGAATCAAACTCTTTTAACTTTTCAGTAAGCATCACGGCAGCTTTTAGATCATAAGTTTTTCTATCCATCAATCCTAGCTTTTGTGAGACCTTAAACGTATGTGTATCAAGAGGAATAATTAAATCTTTTTTATCTACATTTTTCCATAATCCCATATCCAAACTATCATCTCTTACCATCCATCTTAAAAACATATTGTATCTTTTATACGCCCCGTTTCTAGCAAGTCTAATTTTATAATTCCTATCCCTTTTCATAGGAGTTCCCACTAAAAATCGCAAACTTTCGTTAGAATTCTCAAATTCTTCACTTACAGCATGTATAATTGTATCTATACCCTCCAGTACACTATTTTGCTTATTATACCCTTGTAAAAATATCTCTTCCAAAGATTTTTTTTCTTTTAACCTCTTAAGAGCTATAAAAATATCTATCACATCTTGAGTGGTTTGAAATCTATAATAAAACCCCTGTAGTTCTTTAAAAATAATTTTTTCATTTTGCTCTAAAAGAGAGAAATCAAGTGAGTCCAAAAACTTGATAATAGCCGTAGCATTCCCATACCCAAACAAAGCACAAATCAGTGCAATATATTCATCATTGTATCTCTTGGCTATAAAAAGGGGATCTGGTTTTTCATAACAAAGCTCATCTTTGCAGTTACGATTTTTTACTTCATTTTCAAGAAGTTGTTTTATATTTTTCATTATGACATTGTAGCAATTAAAAATCTAAAGGCAAATTTAACTCCTAATATATTTAACAAATTGCTAAACTATTACGTTTTTTAGCCAATAGCATAACATTTTGATAAGCTATTAAGGATATATCTTAATAGTCTAATATAAAAATTTTACAAAAAAATTTAAAACTTTATAAAAAATACAAACAGTTACCAAAAGATAAAGTTTTTGCTTTTGCAAAAAGCAATACAAGTGGTTATTATGTATTTGGAATGTGTAGCAATGCAAGTAGTTTGAAAGATGCAGAAGAGTGTGCAATTAAAAGTTGTCAAAAAAAACTAGAAGGTTTTATGGAAATTAAAAATAATCAATGTAAAGTTTATGCAAAAAATAGTGATATAGTTTGGAAATAATTAATCTAACAAAACATTGGAAATAAAAACGTTAGACATCAAAAAATAAATATATTTAAAACTTAAAGCTTCTTATAAAGTTTTATGATATAATACATTAATACATCACTATGTAAAGGAGTATTTATGCATAGATTAAATTTAACTATTGATGAAACATTATATGAACAAGCACGAGCTGTAAGTTTTATTGAAAAAAAATCAATCTCTCAAATTATAAGAGAAAGTCTTAGTGAGTATCTAGCAAAAGATACTAAAACAAAACAACAAGCTGCATTACTGCTTGAAGCAGACGATGAAAAGGAGATATTATCTATATTA
>JBNKLC010000012.1:0-1801 GCA_050292155.1 Arcobacteraceae bacterium | reverse complement strand
TCAATTCTGCAATTAGAAAAAATCTTGAAGTGGTATCACGAGTTGATAGTTTAACAGGGATATTTAATAGAAATGTTTACAATGAAGAGATATATTCCGAGATACAACGATGTAAGCGTTATGGTTATAGTTTTTCTTTATTGGTAATAGATATCGATCATTTTAAAACTATCAATGACAAATATGGACATGATATAGGGGATAATATTTTAAGAGAAGTTACAGATGTTATATCTCAAAGTATCCGAAAAAGTGATTGTTTTTGTCGTATAGGCGGAGAAGAGTTTGTACTGATAGCAACTGAAACAAATATACAAAATGCAAAAACACTTGGAGAAAAACTACTGAGTGCAGTTTCAATGACTAACTTTAAAATCGGTAAAACGATAACTATAAGTATAGGACTTACTTCATTTCACGAAGATGATACAAAAGATAGTATCTTCAAAAGGGCGGATGAAGCTTTATACACTTCTAAAACAAATGGTAGAAATATGATAACTACCATTGAATAAGATAAAATTTTTTTAGTGAAGAGGCAGGGTAATTATAAATTTCGCACCGGTGTACTTTTTGGAGTTAAACTCAAATGTTTCATTTTTTACTTCGATTGAACCACCCATATGGTTTACAATCAAATTATAACTCATGTGAAGACCAAGACCTGTACCTTGAGATTGGTGTTTTGTGGTAAAATAAGGTTCAAAAATTTTAGGTAAAACCTTTTGGGGAATTCCACCTGCATTATCTTTGAATGTTATTATAACTTTATCATCGATTATTTTTTGAGAGATGACAAGAAATCTTTCATCCTCTTCTATATTGTTTTCAACAAAAGCGTCTTTTGCGTTGTTAAAAATATTGATAAAACATTGAATCAATTCATTTGGATATCCCTGTATCTCAATATGTTCTTCCAGTTCTAAAATCAACTTAATATTGTATATTTTAATAGTAGAATCAACAATTTTAGTAAAGCTGTTCGTACCTTTTTTAAGATTAAATTTTATTGCTTTTGTATCCCCTTTGATAAAATTTCTAAAGTCATCGATAGTTTGGGAAAGGTATTGGGCATTTTCATTGATATGTTCACAAGCATTATAAAATTCAAGGTCATCCAACATATTCATCTCTTTTTTTAGTTTGATCCCAGTTGCAGCAGTTGATATGACAGATAACGGTTGTCTCCATTGGTGTGATATATTTGCTATCATCTCTCCCATAGATGCTAATTTGGTTCTTGATTCGAGTTGTTTTATTTGTGATATATCAATAATACTTGAAACCCTGAGACCTTTGGATTTCATAGTGTGTCCTCTTACCAAAGCAGGGAACGAACTACCATCTTTTTTAAGGATATTCCCTTCGTATGGCTCTGTATCATCTTCTTTTGTTTTTTCTTTAACTAGATCTTTGGAAGAGTCTGCTATAAAATCAAGAAGAGGGATATTTTTCATATCCTCTTTTGAATCATAACCTAAAAGATCAACGGCACTTTGATTGACATTTACGATAATCCCTTTTTTTGAAATAGCCATAGCCTCCATAGTAGCATCGATAAGTTCATTTGTTTCGTTAATTGATTTTTTGAGTATATATTGTTTGTATAAAAAATATAAAATTATAAAAAATACTACAAAAAGTATTTGAAAGATAAGTTGATAATCAACCTGCTCTTTTGTAACGGTTGTTTGAATCCATTTTTCATATATATTTTTTCGTTCAAGTTCACTTATCGATGCAAATGCCTTATTGAGAATAGAAAGTAAAATAGGATTGTTTTGCTGGATAAGGTATTTAT
>JBNKLC010000011.1:0-44958 GCA_050292155.1 Arcobacteraceae bacterium | reverse complement strand
ATATATAGATAGAAATGCACAACATGATTCAAATGAACATTTACTACAAATAGGTAATGAGATAGAACAAGCTACGGGTAGAGTGTTCAAAGCACTAAATGTTGTCAAACGAGAAAATTGTAAAACACTTTAATAAGGATAAAAATATGAAAAAAATAGCTATAATCGATGATGAATATGAAATTTTAGAGATGCTTGAAAAATTTTTAAGTAGAAGTGAAAAGTTTGAGATTGATACTTTTTCAAATCCGGCTGTTGCTATGCCTAAAGTGAAAACAGGAAATTATGATTTGGTGTTGTTAGATATAATGATGCCTAATGTCAATGGTATGGACCTTCTTGAGGAGATTAAGGCACAACATAGTGAAATTAAAGTTATAATGATGACTGCATATTCAACTATTGAAAAAACCATACAATCCCATAAAATAGGGGCTGAAGATTACTTGACAAAACCTTTTGTGAGTTTAAGGGATGTGGAAAATAAAGTTTTAGATAAATTGGGTCTTTAAAGTGGCGTATTTTTAGTGATATTACATTATATCTTAGATTATTCTTGATAATTCTTTTACATTCTGTATATTTCTTAAAAATACCCATAAACTCTAAATAGGTAAGTTTCCGAATAAAAGATTTAGAATTATTATAAAACTTCGCCGTTTTCTATAATAATCTTATTTCGACCCTCATTTTTTGCTTGGTATAGAAGCTCATCTGCTACGGTAATTGCTTCACTGTATGTTTCATGGTTCGTTCTAAAGGTAATACCTGCAGAAAAAGTGATTTTAAGGCGGTTGTTCTTATAAACAAAGTCATTGTTATTTACAATTTCTTTGACCCTTTTTATATATCGTGTAACTTCATCAGTTTTAGAATAGTTTAGTAAAACAACAAATTCCTCTCCGCCGTATCTAGCTATGATATCGCCTTGTCTTGTAAGTTTTTTTAATATAGCTGCGTATGCTTTAAGTACCACATCTCCGCAATCATGTCCATAAGTATCATTGACTCGTTTAAAATTATCGATATCATAAAAAACAATGGCATATTGTGAACCGAAAATTTGTTGTTTTTTCTCTATTTTTTCAATCTCTTTGTCAAAAGCTCTTCTATTGAGGATATTAGTAAGGTAATCGGTATATTTTTCAGTTTGGATACTATCAAGCTCTTTTTGTAATTTTATAAATTTTTCTTCTAAAGCACTAAAGTTATCTTTTTCTTCGAGTAAACAAGTTTTATGTTTTTCTATAGAAAGTTCAAGACCGCTTAGAGTGTCGATAAGCTTTGATTGTAAAACACCCATTTCTCTCCAAGAATTTTCAGAGATATTTAGACTTTCCAGTTCATATTTTATTTTAGAAAATTCTTCAGATGAATCATCGCTGCTCACAATAGTTTTTTCAAATTGATGAGAAAGTAGGTGGGTAAGTTTTAATATATCGGCTGTTTTATTTTTTACAACAGCCCTATCATTTTCAATTCTTCTTTCTGTAATATTTTTAATTGTATTGATGATAGATCTATCAAGTAATTTAGATGGAGTTTTAGAGATATCTTTTACTAAGTTATCTATCTGTTCAACAATTTGCATACTGACCGAAGGAGCTAAGATATCACGAAATTCAACGGCTAATTTTTTTAATTGTTCTTCATTTCTTTCAAATAATTTAAATATAAAAGAGTTATAGACCTCTTCGGAGTTATTTTTGTTGTTTGACATTTCATCTAACACTTCATTAAATAAAGCATGCTCTTTATACTCTATTCCTAGTTTTTTTACTTGTTTATAAAATTCTATAAAATAGTTATCAGGAGTAATGGCTATAGATTTTTCTTGTAGTTCATAAAGTGTATTTTTTACGATATCTCTAATATTTTCCAAACTTGTTTTCCTATTGTTTTTTATAAAGGCAATGGTATCCAAAAGTCTCTGTAAAATTTATGAATTTTAATTATTAACAAAACCCTCCAACACTTTTTCAAATGTTTTCATTTGTTTAGAACTTTTTGCAGTAATTTTTACATAACCGTCATCTAGGTAGATATACGGAGAGCAATCTTCAACTATGATATTAAATTTATCAAGGAGTATTGCAAGTTCGCTTCCTGTGATTCCATTAAGTTTTATGAGCATAAAATTGGTATAAGAGTATACGGTTTGATTGAAAATACTATACTCTCTTACTATTTGCTCTAAATGGGCTTTAGAACTTGCATTGGTAGCTTTTGAAATTTTTGCAAAGTTGCCGTCTTTTAACATCTCTTGAATATAAAGATTGTCATAAGGGGAAATATTATGTTGTGTATTATACATTTTTAATTTTGCAATATTGATTTCATTGGAGATCACAAATGCAGTTTTAATAGCAGGGGTATTGTAAAAATACTCAAATGATTTTAAAATAAAAAGATTTGAATAGTTCAAAATATATTTTGAAAGAGACTCAAAAGGGGTAAACTCCAAATAAGACTCATCGATAATCACGTATGCTTTTTTATAGGCCCAATAATCCAATAAAGGGATAAGATCATAATAGCTTCCGTCAGGTACACTTGGATTTTGAAAAATTACGATAGAATTTTCCTCTATCTCATGGCTGATATCGACATATCTGTTGATATACTCAACGTTAATATTTTTTAAATATAACGTTTCTTGATAAACCGTGTCTGTAGGGGCATATACGTAACAGTTTTTTGTACTAAAGCTGTCTATAATTTTATACAAAGCATTATTGATACCGCTGTAAAGCTCTATAAAATTTCTATTGAGCTTATAGTGTTTTGAGATAACTTCATAAAGCTTCGTATAGTTGGTAGCTTCATTTACTTTTATTTTACTAAGGTCAATCTCCGCTTTTGGAGAGAGAAAATTATGGTTTGTCGATAAATCTATTTGCATAACCATATATTATTATCTTTTCTCTGAAACTTCTATTGTAAAACGAAAATAATCAGAAAAAGAGTAACTAGAAAAATATCAAGTCTTTTTTGAAAATAGATAGCTCTAATGATATCATCATAGGAAATACTTTCTTTACCATCTCCAAAATAAGGTTTATGTTTTATTTGCCCAAAGTATGAAGTGGCTCCTCCTAATTTTAAATCAAGAGCCAATGCCATAGCCGAGATTGGGTGTCCAGCATTTGGACTTTCATGTTTTTTTCCATAATCATAAAAATTTAAAAGTGCTTTTTTACTCAAAAAAAGAAGAGCTATTAAAATTGCGGTTAATCGTGCAGGGATAAAATTGGCAATATCGTCAAGCTTTGCACTAAATTTTCCAAAGTTTTTATATCTGTCATTTTTATATCCTACCATACTATCAAGAGTATTAATAGCTTTATAGATAAAAAGCCCCATAATACCAAAAAAAAGCAAGTAAAAAAGTGGAGCAATAACACCGTCGCTTAAATTCTCCGCATAGGTTTCAATAGCTGCTTTATTTATATCCGATTCATTTAAGTCTTTAGTATCTCTACTTACAAGGTATTTTATATTTTGCGGGTTATTGATAATATCTTTTACACTCTCATAAAGCATCTTTGAAGCAATCCCCATGGAAGCGATAATACCGCCTATATACCAAGGTAAGTAACTAAGTGGATAAGTGATACAAAAAACAATCAAAAGAAGCGAAAGTGTCAAAAACATACCGTTTATAAAAGAGTCTTTGTAAAAATTGTTTTCAAACCAAGAGATATATTCTCCCATAAAAACTACGGGGTGTTTGATAAATTTAAATTCGCCGAAAATTCTATCAATGAAATATGCAAAAAGTGTGAGTTCAAAGTACACTGTTAATTATCCGATTTACATCAAGTTTACTTTTCATCTCATCTACAAACTCTTGCACTTTTTCTTTTTTATATTGATGGAACCATTCATCTACAAAAAGTCCATGGGAAAAGGTGCCGTAGATATGCTCAGTTTTATATTCTCTCGGGTATTTTTCACTTACCCCATGATGTATTTCGAAAAGATCGCCGTCTTTTTTTAATATTTTTTCTTTTCCAAAAAGTATATCATCATCAATAAATCCAAATCCCTCTTCGATAGTTGGCGTTTCAACTTCGATACACTCATTATCAACGATTTTTTCAAAAAGCATTTGATAACCACCACAGATCCCCACTATATGAGAGCTTTGATTTTTCTCTATCTCTTTTAACTGCTCAAATAGTCCACTTTTTTTTAGCCATCTTAAATCTTTTATTACAAGTTTACTTCCAGGCAGTATTACACACTCATATTGCTCTAAAGAGATATTTGAATCTATAAATTCTACACAGGTATTAAGGTCGCTTATTAAAGGCTCAAAGTCATTATAATTGCTCATATAAGGATAAGAAATAACCGCAACTTTGCGGGTTGATTTAGAGCAGTCTTGGACAAAATTTTTTAAACTGGCACTATCTTCAAAACCTAGATTCAAAGGTTTATACGGCAATACTCCAAGTACAGGTATACCAAATTCTTGCTCGATAATCGCAATTCCTTTGTCAAAAAGAGTAAGGTCTCCTCTAAATTTATTCACTATCACACCTATTACATTTTTTTGAAGCTTTTTGGGAAGTAGATTATATACTCCGTAAATAGAAGCAAATACTCCCCCTTTTTCAATATCGGCGACCAAGATTATCTTTGTATTATACTCATTTGCAATAAAGATATTTGATAAATCTTTATCCATTAAGTTAAGCTCCACTGGACTTCCAGCCCCCTCACAAACCACACAATCGTATCTATCATCCAAATACTCAAAACATCTTCTAACGGCAGGTTTTAAAGTATCTAAGTCACGGTAATATTCCCGCACATCTTTATCTTTTACAACTTTCCCCTCAACTATAAGTGAAGCACTGCTTTTACGCCCTGATTTTAAAAGTACGGGATTTAAATGATACGAAGTTTCCACCCCTAAAACATCGGCTTGGAAATACTGCGCTATGGCTATTTCACTTCCATCATTGCATACATGAGAGTTATTTGATACATTTTGTGCTTTAAATGGAGTTACAGTGTAACCCATATCTTGTAAGATTTTTGCTATTATAAATGTTATTGTACTTTTTCCAGCGTCGGAGCTTGTGCCAAATATACTAATGTTTTTCATATTTACTTCTTATAAGAGGTTTCTTTTTATTTTCCATTTAAAAAAGATAGCTAAATCTTTATTATGTTTTCGAATTTATATAGAGCTATAAAAAAGCCCCGCAAAAACGAGGCTTTAAGATAAGTAAAGTTTTAAAAGTTATTTATTATTTTCTACAAACTCTTTAATTCTAGTCATACCGTCTCTAATAATAGCTTCACTTGTAGCAAATGAAAGTCTAAAATATCCTTCCATACCAAATGCTACACCAGGGACTACTGCTACTCCTACTTGTTCTAAAAGTCCTTTACAAAATTCCATAGAGTCGTTTGATACACCTTTGATATTTACAAAAAGATAAAATGCACCGTTTGGCTTTACAACACTAAGACCGTCTATTTGAGCGATAAGATCACAAGCAATATCTCTTCTTCTTTCAAATTCAACTCTCATCGTTTCAATATCGCTGTCGGCACTTCCATCAAGTGCGGTAATTGCAGCAGCTTGAGTGATAGAGTTGATATTTGAAGTTGATTGTGATTGAAGTTTTTTCATCGCTTTTAAAAGTTCTGTATCTTTTGTAGCTAGATAACCAAATCTCCATCCTGTCATCGCAACTGCTTTACTAAGTCCGTTTACCGTGATAGTTCTATCAAACATATCTTGACTTACGCTTGCAACGGCTGTAAATTCTGTATTGTCATACATAAGTTTTTCATACATTTCATCGCTGATAACAGTGATATTAGTCCCTTTTAAAACTTCCCCCAAAGCTAAAATTTCCTCTTTAGAATAAACACTTCCTGTTGGATTTGAAGGAGTTGTAAGAACCAAAAATTTAGATTTTGGCGTAATAGCCGCGTGTAACTGCTCAGGGGTAATTTTAAATCCCGTTGCATCATCGGTTACGATCTCTACAACCGTACCGTTAGAATATTTAACCTGTTCAGGATATGTTACCCAATATGGAGCAGGGATAATAACTTCATCTCCCTCTTCAACGGCAGCTTGAAAGATATTAAAAAGCGAATGTTTTGCACCTACACTGATGATAATATCACTTGCCTCATATTCCAGTCCATTGTCTCTTTTAAGTTTTTCACAGATTGCTTTTTTACATTCAAGTGTTCCATCAACTGCCGTATAGGTAGTCTCATTATTTTCCATTGCCTTGATAGCAGCATCTTTAATAACTTGAGGAGTTCCAAAGTCCGGTTCCCCTGCACTAAAGCTTAGTACATCTTTCCCCTGTGCTTTAAGCTCTTTTGATAAAGTTGTGATAGCCATTGTGATAGATTCAGACAATCTATCCATTCTGTCTGCTATTTTCATAAAAAATTCCTTACTTAAATATTTGGCGAATTATACCAAAATATATTTAAAAATTAATCAATTTTTTATGAAATTTAAGATAGTGTATTTAGCTATTATTTGAGCAATATATTATGGAGATTTTTATGAGATATATTTTATTCAGTTTGATTATCGGTTTGTTCATTACAGGGTGTGGTTATAAAGGTAACCCCCAGTATGACGACAAAGCAAAACAAGAGATCAAGAGATAAAAGAGATGATATATGATTATTTAATCGTTGGTGCAGGTATTGCAGGGCTAAATGCTGCAAGATTGATACCCGAGGATAAAAAAGTATTGGTAGTATGTAAAAAAACCCCTTGGGAGTGCAATACTTTTTGGGCGCAGGGCGGAGTAGTCAGAGCGAAAAATAAAAATGATATTCCACTTCATATTCAAGATACTATCGAAGCAGGTGCAGGGATGAACAATCTTCAAGCCGTCAAAAAGCTGAGTGAGCGTTCTATCGATGTGATCGATAATTTAATAGATGCTGGATTTGAATTTGACAAAAATGATAAAGGGGAACTTGCATATACCAAAGAAGCAGCACATTCTACAAGTAGAATTCTTCATGCAGACGGCGATGCAACGGGTCGTATGCTTCATATGTTTTTATTAAAACAGTGTCCCCACGAAATTGTCAATGAATCGATTGTAATTGATTTATTGTATGAAGATGGTATTTGTTACGGGGCACATTTAATTGCCGATGGAAAAGATAAAATAGTATATGCCCATAACACTATTTTAGCAAGTGGAGGTGTAGGTTCAATCTATAGGTACCATACGAATTCAACTACAATAGCAGGAGATATTCAAGGTATTTGTATCGAAAAGGGCTTAAAGCTTAAAGATATGGAGATGATGCAATTTCACCCAACTGCTTTTGTAGAATCGGAAAATGCAAGAAAACAGCTTTTAACCGAAGCCCTAAGAGGGGAGGGTGCTGTTATAGAAGATGAAGAGGGTTATCCTTTTTTAAAAGATTATCATGAAGATGCAGAGTTGGCTCCAAGAGATGTAGTAAGTCGTGCAATATTTGACTATCACAAAAAAACAGGTTCTAAAATTTATCTCTCGTTTAAAAAATTTGATAAAAAATTCTTTAAAAAAAGATTTCCAAATATTTATAAAGACTTGATGGAGATAGGATACGACCTCCCTTTTGAGCGGGTTCCTATATCTCCTGCATTTCATTATAGTATGGGTGGAATCGATGTGGATCTCAATTCACGTGTAAGAGGGACACAAAATCTTTATGCAGTAGGGGAAGTTGCTTGTACCGGAGTACACGGGGCAAATAGGTTAGCCTCCAACTCACTTCTTGAAGGACTTGTTTTTTCCCAAATTGCAGTTGAAACTAGTATGAAAGAAGATTTTAAAATCGATCTTGAAAAATGTAAGTGCAAAGATAATTATCCACACTATGAACTTCTTAAACAAGGGGACAAAGCGATTAAAAATGCACTTCGTACTTTGATGTGGACCCATGTTGGGATAGTAAGGGAACGTCAAGACCTTATAGATGCTTTAGAAGAGATCGAGACTTTTTTGGGAGAAGATGTGGGGAGATTGCTATTTTTAAGGTTACTTACGGCAAAATCCATCGTTCAAAGTGCTATTGATAGAAAAAAATCTATCGGTGCACATTTTATCAAGGAGAAATAATGTTAAAATTGGTTTTAGTTAGTTTACTAAGTGTGTTTGCTTTTGCTAGTGGCGGAAGTGCGGGTGGAGAAGTTGCACCTGATCTTACCATGACATGGGTTGGTATATTAGCTTTAGTACTTTTTGTTGTCGGTTATTATTTTGTAGCTATGGAAGAACATTATCATATAGATAAAGCAAAACCTGCTTTATTGACGGGGACGTTTCTTTTTATCTTAATTGCAATTTATTATGCACTGAATCATTTAGATATGCACTTGGTGCATACTCAAGCACAACATCTGATTTTAGAAATTGCCGAGATCTTCTTCTTCTTATTTGTTGCGATGACATATATCGAATCAATGATCCATATGGGTGTTTTTGATAGATTGAAATATAATCTTGTTTCGAAGGGTTACACCTATAAAAAATTATTTTGGCTTACTGGGTTTTTAGCATTTTTCATCTCTCCTATTGCGGATAACTTAACTACGGCTCTTATCCTTTCAACTGTACTTATTACAATTGAAAAAGAGAGAAAAGAGTTCTTAATCCCTGGAGCTATTAATATTGTAGTTGCAGCAAATGCAGGAGGTGCTTGGTCACCGTTTGGGGATATTACGACACTTATGGCATGGACAGCCGGAAAAGGTGCTTTTTCGGACTTTTTATTTTTATTTCCCGCATCTATCTTAGGATATTTGGTAACGGCGGTACTTTTGGCAAAAGTGGTTCCTAATGAAGTACCTGATTTTGATGCTACCAAAGAGAGTAAGCCTGAACTTATGACAGGAGCAAATGTTGTTATCGGTCTTGGAGTATTTACGATTTTTAGTGCCGTAATGTCACATCAAGTTTTACATCTTCCTGCTATGTGGGGTATGATGTTTGGTTTGGCTCTGCTTAAAATTTATGCTTATAGATTGAAAAAAATTCATAATAGTGAATTTAATATTTTTCACTCTATGGCAAAAATCGAAAACAATACATTGATGTTTTTCTTTGGTATTTTAGCTGCTGTAGGTGCACTCTATTTTATCGGATGGCTTGCACTTGCCGCGGTAGTTTACGATCCGTCTGTTTTAGGACCTACAGCTTCAAATGTCGGGGTTGGATTTTTATCAGCCATTGTAGATAATGTACCTGTGATGTCTGCAGTTCTTAAAGCTTCGCCTGAAATGGTACATTCTCAGTGGATGCTTGTAACATTAACGGCAGGGGTTGGAGGATCTCTTATCTCTTTTGGATCGGCTGCCGGTGTAGGTGTAATGGGTAAATTACCCGGTATTTATACCTTTGGTTCACATATGAAATATGCATGGACAGTGCTTATAGGGTATATTGTCTCCGTAGCTGTTTGGTACGGACAATTTCAAATTTTAGGTATCGGTGCGTAGAGAGATATTATTTTATAAAAGTAAAAAAGGCTCAAGTGTATAACTTGAGCCTTTTTTTATGGATATTTAAATATTTTAGCAGTAAAAGTTACTCAATTTATCGGTTAGTTTTTTGTATAAGAATTATACAGAATTATTAGTTCTTTTTTATTTTTTTACGTTAGAATGAAAGGTTCATAAATTAAAATTAGGAGTGACTATGACAAAACTATTAAAGATATCACTTGCGGCCGTTACGGCATACGCTATTACTGCAAGTGCGGGAACTTTGGAAAATGTTAAAAAAGAAGGAGTTCTTAAATGTGGTGTAAATACGGGATTACCTGGTTTTTCAGAAGTTGGAAGTGACAAAAAATGGAAAGGTATAGATGTTGATGTTTGTAGATCGGTTGCTGCAGCTGTTTTTGGAGATTCTTCAAAAGTAAAATATGTACCTTTAACTGCTAAAGAGAGATTTACTGCACTTCAAAGCGGTGAGATTGATATTTTATCAAGAAACACTACTTGGACTACTACAAGAGATGCATCTTTGGGCCTTAACTTTACAGGGGTTACTTATTATGACGGTCAAGGTTTTTTAGTATCTAAAAAACTTGGAGTAAAAAGTGCAAAAGAGCTTGACGGGGCTTCTGTTTGTATTCAAGCCGGAACTACGACTGAACTTAACTTAGCAGATTATTTTAATGCTAACGGAATGAAATATAATGCAATTACATATGATACGACAGATCAAGTTTCTAAAGGATTTGAGTCTGGAAGATGTGACCTTATCACTTCCGATGCATCTCAATTATATGCTTTAAGAACGAAGTTCAAGAATCCAGGTGAATATGTAGTATTACCTGAAATTATCTCAAAAGAGCCTTTAGGACCACTTGTAAGACAAGGGGATGATGTATGGTTCAATATTGTAAAATGGTCTTTATTTGCAATGAAAACTGCTGAAGAGTTAAAAATTACATCTGTAAATGTTGATAAAGTAGCAAAAAGCACTAAAAACCCTGAAGTTAAAAGAATTTTAGGACTTAGCGGTAAAATTGGAGAAGATTTAAAACTTGATCCAAAATGGGCTTACAATATCATCAAGCAAGTAGGAAATTACGGCGAGTCATTTGAAAGAAACGTAGGGATGAAATCACCACTTAAAATCAATAGAGGTTTAAATAACCTTTGGACAACTGAAGGTGGATTACAGTACGCTCCTCCATTTAGATAACAACAGCCATAAAACTTAAGAGATTCTCTTAGGTTTTATTTCTGCTTCAAAATTAGTAATAATCAATAAATTTTATTTATTATTATTGATTTTATCATAGTTATTAAAGAAAGGAATATTGTGTCTATTTTAAACAATAAGTTATTTAGAGATATAGCGTCGCAATTTATTATTGTAGCATTGCTTGTACTCTTTTTGTGGTATATTACTACCAATTTATTATATAACATTGATCAAAGAGGGATTACCACGGGGTTTGATTTTTTTGGTCATATTGCAGGATTTGGGATTGCCGAGTCGCCTATAGCCTATGATGATCGAAGTTCAACATATTTTGATGCTTTTTTAGTAGGACTTTTAAATACTATGATAGTATCCGGTGTAGGTATCTTTTTTGCTTCGGTTATAGGGCTTTTAGTGGGGATAGCAAGATTATCCCATAACTACATTGTTTCAAAGTTGGCTTTGGCATATATTGAGCTTTTTAGAAATATCCCTTTACTACTTCAGATTTTGTTTTGGTATAACGTAGTTTTGGCAACTCTACCAAGTCCAAGACAAAGTTTGGCTTTTGCAGCGAGTACGTTTTTAAACAATCGTGGTCTTTATATCCCAAAACCTTTATTGCAAGAGAGTTTTTCCATGGTGGCAATCGCATTTGTCATTGCAATCGGGTTGGTAATATATCTTTCAAAATGGGCAGAAAAAAGATTTGAAGAAACGGGAAAAGACTTTCTTTTATGGCCTTGGGCAGTAGTGACTATTATAGGGTTACCGTTAATTGTTTATAATATGGTTAATACCCCCATAATCATGGATTATCCTGCATTAAAAGGATTTAATTTCGGTGGCGGGATGCGTTTTTCTCCTGAGTTTTTAGCATTATCTTTTGCTTTAAGTATTTATACCGCTTCGCTTATAGCAGAAGCGGTTAGAAGTGGTATTGAAGCAGTTCCAAAAGGGCAAAAGGAGGCAGCATCTTCGTTGGGGCTTAGCAGCTATAAAGCTTTGAAAATCGTTGTATTGCCTCAAGCAATCAGGATATCTATCCCTCCTATTTTGGTACAGTATTTAAATCTACTTAAAAACTCCTCTTTGGCAACGGCTATCGGATATCCTGAAATTGTAACGGTATTTAGTGGAACTGTTCTAAATCAAACGGGACAAGCAATAGAGATAATCGCTGTTACCATGGCAGTATATTTAAGTATTAGTTTATTTGTTTCACTTATCCTGAACATCATAAATAAAAAATTAGAGATAAAGGAGAGGTAATGGCAGTTTATGAAGAAAAAGCGGTAAGACCGGCTCCTGCAAATTTAAGAGGACCTTTGCATTGGATGAAAGAAAATCTTTTTGCAACGCCTTTGGATATTATACAAACTCTCATCGTTGTCTCTTTTTTATTATGGGTTGTTCCGGCATTTTTAGATTGGGCAGTTTTTAGTGCTTCATTTATCGGGGAAACAAAAGCAGATGCAACAGGTACAGGGGCAAACTGGATATTTATAAAAGAAAAATTGGAGATGTTTATCTACGGATTTTATCCACCTGAGGAGATTTACAGAGTCAATATTGTATTTGGATTATTTTTTGTTACGGTAGTTTTATTTAAATATGTAGCAAAAAGTTTTTGGCAAAAAGGACTTGTTTTTCTTGCCTATCCTGTTATCTCTTTTATTTTGATCAAAGGGGGATATCTCGGGCTTGAAATTATACCGACCGATAAATGGGGAGGATTGCTTCTTACTTTGATTATTGCATCGGTAGGGATTGTTTTTTCCATCCCTATAGGTACTGTTTTAGCTCTTGGACGTCAATCAAGGCTTCCTATTATTAAAAATATCAGTGTAGTTTATATCGAGTTTATGAGAGGTGTTCCTATTATTACCATGCTTTTTATGGGATCGGTTCTTTTACCGCTGTTTTTTACCGAAGATATAGAGTTTGATAAACTATTACGTGCTATGATTGTTATTGTTATGTTAGAGTCGGCATTTATCGCCGAAGCAGTAAGAGGCGGACTGCAATCAATTCCAAAAGGGCAGTATGAAGCTGCCGATTCATTGGGACTTGGATACTGGCAAAGTATGTTTTTCGTAATATTACCTCAAGCACTAAAAGTCGCATTGCCTAACTTGGTGGGAATCTCTATCGAGTTATTTAAAGATACTTCACTGGTAATGATTATCGGTTTATTTGATCTGCTTTCTATGGTACATCTAACGGCAAACGATTCAAACTGGCTTGGTATGGAAACAGAAGGATATGTATTTATTACGTTCATATATTGGATTTTTTGTTACGGTATGTCTAAATACAGTATGATATTAGAAAATAGATTTAATACAAACCATCGATAATAAATAAGGAAATTAAATGGGAAAAGAAAATATAATAGAAATTAAAAATTTAAATAAATGGTACGGGGATTTTCACGTACTAAAAGATATAAATCTCAATATAAAAGAGGGAGAGATTGTTGTAGTTTGCGGACCGAGTGGAAGCGGGAAATCAACGGTTACAAGATGTATAAATTATTTGGAGCAGTTTCAAGAGGGAGAGCTTATTGTAAACGGTACGACTCTAACCGAAGATGTTAAAAAGATAAAGCAGGTAAGAAGCGAAGTGGCGATGGTATTTCAACATTTTGAACTTTTTCCGCATCTTAGTATTTTAAGTAACCTTATCTTAGCTCCTATGCATGTACACCATGTTCCTAAAAAAGAAGCTATTGCAACGGCTATGAAGTATCTTGAACGTGTAAATATAGCAGACCAAGCAGATAAATATCCAAATCAACTAAGCGGTGGACAAAAACAGCGTGTAGCAATTGCAAGAGCACTTTGTGCAAATCCAAAGATTATGCTTTTTGATGAACCGACAAGTGCACTTGATCCTGAGATGATATCGGAAGTTCTTGATGTTATGATAGAACTTGCAAATGAGAAAAAAACAATGGTATGTGTTACCCATGAGATGGGATTTGCCAAAAAAGTTGCAGATAGGGTAATCTTTATGGCAGATGGTCAAATCGTAGAGGAAAATACCCCTGAGGAGTTTTTTAATAATCCTCAAAGTGATAGATTAAAGCAGTTCTTGCAGCAAATTCTTTCACACTAAAATTTTTCAAGGAGAAAACAATGGATTTTTACGGGACGATTGCTTTTATAGGAGCGATGTTTTTATTGGCAGCCAGTCCCGGTCCCGGAGTCTTTGCCGTAGTTTCACGAGCTTTGGCAAGTGGTTTTAGCCATGCTTCGATTATGATAATTGGCGTAGTTCTTGGCGATATTCTCTATCTTCTTGCTGCAATTTACGGTCTTGGTGTTATTGCACAGCTTTTAGGAAGCTTTTTTATTATTATAAAATATATTAGCGGCTTGTATCTTATCTACCTTGGATATAAGATTTTTACATCAAAAGTAGAAGAACATAATATTCAAGGGATAAAAGAGCTTTCAAACAAGGCAAACTTTTTAAGCGGTCTTTTTATTACATTGGGAAATCCAAAAGTTATCCTGTTTTATCTTGGGTTTTTACCTGCATTTATGGATCTGCATCATTTAAGTAACTATGATATTTTACTTTGTACATTTATCGTTGCTTTTGTTTTAGGAGTAGTTATGCATACCTATGCCTATTTAGCGGCAAGATCGAGAAAATTTTTTAAAAATAAAAGCGCCATGGAGAAGTTAAATTATATCTCCGGGGGAGTGATGATGGGTGCAGGTGGGGTTTTAATAGCAAAAAACTAAAATAGCAATTTTTTCTATATTTAAAAAAATATTTGTGCTATGGTAAGTATTACGGCTCAAGAGATGATATTTTACCACTATTTTAGGAACTCTATTGACAATCATGGCAGTTTCAATGTTAAATAATGTTAAACTACCGAAAATTTTTAAAGTAGGTAAATGATACAGGTATTTTTTCGTTCAAAAGTAGCGTTACTTTATATTATGTCTATCTCTATGCTATTTTCTTTTTCGGCATGGATGAGTTTATTAAATAACTTTGTTATTGAGAAAGCTTCGTTTGACGGCTCTCAGATAGGGATACTTCAAAGTCTAAGAGAGATTCCAGGCTTTCTAGCCTTTACAGTGGTATTGGTTCTTATTTTCGTTGCCCAACAAAGACTTGCGTATATCTCGATGTTTCTTTTGGGATTGGGAACTGCATTAACAGGTTTATTTCCATCTCCGATTGGGCTTTATATCACGACTATAATCATGTCTATAGGATTTCATTATCTTGAGACTTTAAACCAGTCTCTTTCATTGCAATGGCTTAGCAAAAAAGAAGCACCGGTAATTTTAGGAAAGATAACGGCGGCAAAATCATTTACGGGACTTATAGTCTTTGGATTAATTTATTTGATGATGAAAGTTTATTCTATAGAGTATAAAGAGGTATATATCTTTTTTGGAGGTATAAGCTCTTTGATTGCAATAATTTGCTGGATAGGATTTGAACACTTTAAAGACGACGTAGTCCAAGAGAAAAAAATAAATCTTAAAAAAGAGTATTGGCTTTATTATCTTTTAACCTTCTTAGCAGGAGCCAGAAGGCAGATATTTGTAGTATTTGCAGGATTTTTACTGGTAGAAAAATTTGGGCTTGATATCCATAATATGGTATTGCTTTTACTTGTAAATTCTAGTTTAAACATCTACTTAGCTCCAAAAATAGGGCGGTTTATTTCAAGATTTGGAGAGCGTATAAGTTTACGGCTTGAATATATAGGACTTATCATCGTATTTACATCATATGCTTTTGTAGATAGTGTATATATCGCTTTTTTTCTTTATGTGATAGACCATCTTTTATTTTCTATGGCAATTGCATTAAAAACCTATTTTCAAAAAATAGCCGATCCAAAAGATATAGCTAGTGCCAGTGCGGTCAGCTTTACCATCAATCATATTGCTGCGGTATTTTTGCCGGTAGTTTTGGGATTTGTCTGGTTATATTCCAGCAGCTTGGTTTTTATAATAGGAAGTCTAATAGCGCTCAGTTCACTTCTTTTGGCATCACTTATCCCAAAAGATCCTCAAAGGGGATTTGAGACCACTTTAAAACAAAATCAACCTTAAACTTATTTTGAGTTTAAGGCTTCTTGTATCTTTTTATCGGTTTTGTATTGACCTAAAGAATATACAGACCAAATAGCCGCAGGAAGCCATCCTATAAGGGTAATTTGTAAAATCAAGCAGATGATACCTGATATTGGTTTTCCTATGGTAAAAAAGTTTAACCACGGTAGTAAAATAGCTAAGATAAGTCTCATTTTTTATCCTTTAATCATTAAGAGCTTTTTTAATATCGCTAATAGCATTGTTTGAAGCTTCTTTTGTAGAATCAATCGCTTTGTCCAACTTCTCTCCCGGCGTTTCTTCTCCACAACCGTTTAGTGATACAGCCAGAAATAAGCCCGTTAAAAATAAGATGATGTTTTTCATTGTTTTCCTTTTTATAAAAAATTGTTTTATTATACTCTATTAATCTTTTCTTTTAATAATATTTGTAAATGTCTATATTTGACAATTTCCTATTTTAAGTTTTAGATGTTACTATTTTGTATTAAAAAAGAAGGAACAAAATGCTTTATGATATAAAAGAGTTAGAGCCTGTAAAGATTTACCATTTTATGACGCAAACAGTTATTCCAAGACCGATTGCATGGATAGTTACCGAAGATGAAGGGGTAGTCAATATCGCTCCGTTTAGTTTTTTTACTCCGCTCTCTTCAAATCCTGCGACACTTTTGGTCTCGATCGGCTATAAAGATGAAGCAAAAACTATTATCAAAGATACTCTGCATAATATCAAAAAAACAGATCGTTGTACTATTTGTACGGTAGATACACATAATTTACAAAAGATGCATTATAGCTCAAAAATCATTCCAAAAGAGCAAAGTGAAGCAAAGCTTTTTGATATCGGGACAAAAAAGATTTTAGAAGATTTTCCCCCTATGGTTGAAAATGCAAGTGCCGCATATTTTTGCTCTTTCAATCAAACAATAGATTTAGGAGATAAATCTACTATCCCCGTTATTTTAAACGTCCATAATCTTTTTGCAGATGATTCAAAAATAGCGATTAAAAATAATAAAGAGGTAGTAGAGTTTGACCCTGTTGCCAGAATAGGGCGGGAGTATGCTTTCCTAGGAGAAAAAGTTCCTGCTCCTGAAATTCCATAATATTAAACATAACGGATAGGGAGATAATACTCCCCTTTGAACATCCTATCTTCGCTTAAAAAATGGTTTTTTTCAAAGATAGAATAAGAAGGCACCGTAATCGTTTCAAACCCGCTGTCGGGAAGCCAATGGTGATAGACCCATTGGATAAGTTTTAAAATATCTCCATATTTCCCCTCTATCTCAAATTTTGCACAAATCCCTTCAAAGATATCAAAAGTAGGTAAGCTTGTGTTTTTCAGTTTTATATGCTCAGGAACCGCTACACACGCTACATATTGACATTGTGATAACGGTGTGATAATGGGATTATCGTGATAAATACCTATTTGTTCATATTCATCTATCCCGTTGGTATATATCCATGCAAGCATCTTTTGCCAAAGGGCAAAAGCACCCTTATCGTATCCTATATGCCGCATATAATATACTTTTTTCTTTTTTGTCCGTACAATTTTAGGTTCCAAATAAGAGTAATCCGCTTGGGACATTTTAGCAGCTTCCGAGGCACTTAATATTTGATTTGAGTACTCTTTATATCCTCCTTTTCTCCACTCTTTTGGAGTTTGATGAAATCTACTTTTAAAAGCACGTATAAAAGAGGTTTGTGAACTGTATCCACACATATTGGCTACTTCGGTTATGGTTGAATATTTATTGGTAATAAGAAGATTTGATGCTTTTTGAAGACGGATTGATTTTATCGTTTCGTAGATATTGCTCCCCATCTGTTCTTTAAATACTTTATGAAGATGGTGTTTATTGACCTCTAACTCATAGGCGAGGGCATCTATATTGATATCTGTCTCAATATGATCGTTGATATAGTTTAGCAGGTCATTTGCTAATTTTGAATGTTTCAAATTGGTTTGTTTTTTATGCATGAGAATAATTTTACCTAAAAAAGTATTTAAAATAGTTAAAAAAAGAAAATATATTTCACAAAAATAGATAATAATATAAACTAAAAGTGTGAAGAAATAGATAAAAATATCTGTTACAATTTCGCAAATCTAAAAAAGGAGAGATAAAATGAAAACAACTTTGAAAAAAAATCAGATTATCCAAGGGTATTTTGAAGAGATATTGCCGTATGTCGATTATAAGATCACTGATGAAAACTCAGAATTTCAATGTGAATTAAAAATTGGATCAACCGAACACTTAGAATGTAAAAAGATCAAAAAGTATATTGAGTATACAAAAGTAAATACCGATGTTTTTTTACTTGATTTCAACAACTCTTCTATTAAAGATGCTTATAGAGGATTGATTCTTATACATAAAACTATCCTCGAGGGATAAAATAAAGGGATTTGGATGGAAGATATTTATACTTTTTCAATGTTATTGTCAATCATTGCTTTTACAATGACCAGTACAATGACCCCTGGACCAAACAATATTATGCTTTTGAGTTCCGGACTTACGTTTGGATATAAAAGAACTCTTTCACATATGAGCGGCGTAATTTTCGGTTATCCTATTATGCTGTTTTTTATCGGTTTTGGTTTGGGAATCGTTTTTGAAAAATTTCCTTTTATACTCCCTTTTTTAAAGATTGTCGGTAGTTTGTATCTTTTATGGATGGCATATAAAATAGCGACAAACATAAATGAGTATGATACAAATAATATTAAAGGAGAACCGTTTTCTTTTTTACAGGCTGCTTTATTTCAATGGATTAATCCAAAAGGATGGATCATGGGTATTACGGCTATCTCTATTTTTATAACATCGACACAACAAAGCTATCAGCAAGTGATGATACTTGCTTTGGTCTATCTTCTATCGGCGATTATCAGCACTAATCTATGGACTATGGGAGGTGTATTATTGAAAAATATATTAAAAAATCAAAGATATATCTCTGTATTTAATAAAATGATGGCTTTATTGCTTGTAGTATCTGTCGTACCGTTTGTGATAGAGTAAAAAGTAAAGACGGGGAGTTAAATTATCTCCACATCTTTGACATCGATACCGGAGAGTTTTTCCATTTGCTCTTCGGCAAGGCTGAGAAATTTTTCTTTGTGTTTCTCATCCATATTTTTTGCCAACATTTCCAAGATATATTTAATACCGTTGGCATTGATTTTTTTTACACTTGCCAAATAGTGTGTAAAAGCAATCAATCTTACATCATTGATCGAATAAAGTTTTTTTGAACTATTTTCTTTTTTTGGAGGCAAAAGCCCCTTATCTTCATACATTTTAAGGGTTCTTACTTTTGCCGTAAGAAGCTCCGCAATAGAGCTTAAAGGTAAAACATCTTTATCATTATCTAAAAGTGCCACTAAAATTCCTCATAAATAAAGTGCGTAATTATACTCTTAATTACGTTAAAAAAATGGTAGTAATACCATTTTTATTTTTTGACTGTTTCGCTTCGGAGTCCTTTATATAAAGAAACACACATAAATAGTAATACTACCGTAAAAGGTAATCCCGTAGTGATAGCCCCTGCTTGTAACGCTTGTAGTGCTTCTTTCCCACCTGCATAGAGTAATACACCGGCAATCACACCCTCAAGAGTTGCCCAAAAAATTCTTTGTGGAACTGGTGCATCAATTTTTCCACCTGCAGTGATACTATCAATTACCAAAGAACCTGAATCTGATGATGTGATAAAAAATACAAGCACAAGTATAATTGCCAAAAATGAAGTGATAGAAGATAGAGGCAGATGCTCTAACATTTGGAACATAGATAGAGATACGTCGCTAATACCATTTGCTAACTCTCCAACACCTGCAGTTGCTTGTTCTAACGCAGACCCTCCAAATGCACTCATCCATACTATAGTGATAATTGTTGGTATTAACAGTACCGCCGTTATAAATTCCCTTACGGTTCTCCCTTTAGAGATTCTTGCTATAAACATTCCAACAAAAGGGGACCAAGAGATCCACCAAGCCCAGTAAAAAACAGTCCAACCGTGAAACCAATCGGTATCTTCTCTATTTATCCAGTTACTAAGAGGTATGATATTTGATATATAGTCTCCAGCAGTTGCAAAGAAGTTTGTAAAAATAGCCAGTGATGAACCTGTAAGGATCACAAATAATAAAAGAAGTAAAGCAATTGCCATATTAAGATTACTTAATATTTTTACTCCACCATCAAGTCCTCGTACAACTGATAAAATAGCAATAGAAGTTACAAAAATAATAATCGCTACTTGTGTTGGTATTCCCGCATCAATACCAAATAAAAAATTTAGTCCACTACTTGCTTGTTGTGCTCCAAGACCAAGAGATGTAGCAAGACCAAAAATTGTTGCAAGTACCGCTAAAAGATCAATAAAGTGTCCTGCCCATCCCCAAACTCGGTCTCCTAACAATGGATAAAATGCCGATCTAATCGTAAGGGGAAGTTTTTTGTTATAACTGAAAAATGCAAGAGATAATCCAACAATCCCGTAAATAGCCCAAGGGTGTAATCCCCAGTGGTACATGGTCGCTCCCATTGCAACACTTGCAGCTTCTGGTGTATTTGGGGCAACTCCAAGGGGAGTTTTATACCAAGCAGTATAATAAGCAACAGGTTCTGCAACACTCCAAAACATCAATCCAATACCCATACCCGCTGCAAATAACATCGCAAACCAAGAGAGTTTTGAAAACTCAGGTTTGGCATCTTTTCCACCAAGTCGTATTTTTCCTACAGGTAAAAAAATGAGCACTAGACAAAATAGTACAAAAATATTCCCTCCTGCCATAAAAAGCCAATCAAAATTGTTAATCGACCACCACTTTGCTCCATCAAGAGTTGCTTTTGCCTCAGCCGGGAATAGTAAAGTCCCCATCACAAACAATAAAATTAAAACGGCACTGATAAAAAATACCGGGTTGTGTAAATCCATCCCAAACATTTCAACATTATCTTGTCCAACTTCATACTCTGTATCATACTTTTTTGCTTTAGTATTTGTCAAAATATATCCTTCCTTTGTATTTTTTTAACATATCTACATAGTATAATATATATTCTTAGTATAAAATTAAACATATATGATTAAGTTTATTATAAGAGATATATGTTATAAATTACATCATATATGTAAAATAATTACATAAGTTACGTAAATAAATTACATAAAATAAAAAAGGATAAAGTTGAATATAGTTTTAAAAAAACCAATGAAAAAAGATGCAAAGTATATATACGAACTTGTAAAAGATACGAAAATATTGGATCTAAACTCCGAATATCTCTATCTTTTACAAGCTACCCATTTTAGAGATACTTGTGTAATTGCCGAAGATAAGGGGGATATTTGCGGTTTTGTATCGGGATATATTATCCCTACGGAGCCTCATATCTTTTTTATTTGGCAAGTTGGTGTTGATGCAAAATACAAAGGTCATGGAATAGCAGGAAAAATGATAATGGATATATTAGGTAGAAAAGAACTATCTCATATAACGCAGATACATACGACGATAAGTCCAAGCAATATTGCTTCCACAAGAGTTTTTGAAAAGTTTGCCGATAAGTACGGTATAGATTTTGAGAGAGAAACAATGTTTAAAGTAGCTGATTTTTCTAACAGTCACGAAGATGAAGTGCTTTATAAAATAAGATTAAAATAGATAGGAGAAAATAAAATGAGAGTATTTGAAAATTTAGAATCGGAAGTAAGGGGATATATTAGAAGTTTCCCGACAATTTTTACAAAAGCAAAAGGATCAATTCTTACAGATGAGCAAGGTGTAGAATATATAGATTTTTTTGCAGGAGCAGGGACACTTAATTATGGACATAATAATCCGCTAATTAGTGAGGCACTTATTAAGTACTTGCAAGAAGATGGAATAGTTCACGGTCTCGATATGGCAACAACTGCCAAAAAAGAGTTTATAGAAACTTTTCAAAATGCAATTTTGGCTCCAAGAAACTTGGAATATAAGTTACAGTTTACGGGACCGACAGGGACAAATGCGGTTGAAACGGCACTCAAATTGGCACGTTTGATAAAAGGGAGATCAAATATTGTAGCTTTTACAAACGGTTATCACGGATTATCCCAGGGTTCACTTGCTGTAACGGGAAACAATGAATATAGAGATGAGAGCTATATCAGTAGATGTAATGCTACTTTTATGCCTTTTGAAAATTATTTTGGAGAGTTTAATACTTTGGAATATTTTAGAAAATTTTTAGATGACGGAAGTAGTGGAGTGGATATCCCTGCAGCTGTTATTGTTGAAACTATTCAAGGAGAGGGTGGTATCAATGTTGCTTCAAAAGTGTGGTTACAAGAATTGGAGTCGATTTGTAGGGAATACGATATTTTACTTATTATTGATGATATTCAAGTAGGAAACGGAAGAAGCGGAGAGTTTTTTTCTTTTGAGTTTGCAGGAATTAATCCCGATATGGTAACGTTAAGTAAATCTATCGGTGGTGGTCTTCCTATGGCTCTGCTTTTATTTAAACCCGATCTTGACCAATGGAAACCGGGAGAACATACGGGAACATTTAGGGGAAATAACTTGGCATTTGTAGCTTCAAAAGTCTCTTTAGAGAATTATTGGCAAAATGATGATTTAAGTAATGCCGTCAAATATAAAGAAAAGATACTCAAAGAATCATTGGAAGATATTGCAAAAAAATATGACAAAGAGGATATAGATGTACGAGGTAGAGGTCTGGCATACGGGATGGAGTTTAAAAGTGACAAATCTATAGCAGGAGAGCTTTCGGAATTTTCTTTTAATGAAAATCTTATCGTTGAGACTTGCGGAAGCGACGGGCAGGTTGTAAAATTTTTACCGCCTCTTACAATTGATGAAGATACACTAAGAGAAGGTCTTAAGAGATTTGAAACTGCAGTTGATAAGCTTTTTCAAGCAAAACTAGAAAAATTAAGCGAGGAGTTTTAAGGGATGATTGTAAGAGATATAAAAGATATTATAGGCAGTGATAAAGAGGTACATGCTGCACAGGGACAGTGGAGTAGTAGAAGGATGCTTTTAAAAGGCGATAATATGGGATTTTCTTTCCATGAGACTATTATTAGAGCAAATACAAAAACACATATCCACTACCAAAACCATCTTGAAGCGGTATATTGCGTCGAAGGTAACGGAAAGATTGAAGATCTCTCAAGTGGTGAAGTTCATGAGATATATGACGGTGTGATGTATGCCCTTGATAAGCATGATGATCATAATTTGTATGGTGGAAGTGAAGATATGAGATTGATTTGTGTTTTTAACCCGCCTATAAAAGGGAGTGAAAACCATGATGAAAACGGTGTATACCCTTTAGAGGAGTAAGAGATGAAATTTATTTACGTTCCAAATTACCTAAAAAGTTCAAGAGAGGATAAAAAAGAGTTTTTAATTCTTTTAAATTCTTTTAGAAATTTTAAAGTAAAAAACCAAAAAATTTTGCTCAATGACAACTCTTTGCTTTTGGAGTTGGATGATAACTCTGAATTAAATTTTGCAAAAGAGGTGATCGATAAGTTTTTTGATCAAAACGACAGTATCGATGCAAGGATACTTCAAAATATACTGCATGGAACAAGTGAAGTGATATTAACTTTTGAGGACGGCAGTGAAAAAAGGATAGGATTATAAGACTTTTAGCACATAATATCGACGTTGATTTTCTTTTGGAATTGGAAGAAAATGAACTTTATATTGTCGATAAAAGTGAAGATATCAAAGATACGATCTATCATATGCAGGTTCGTTTTTATAATTTGGTATTGATCCAAGAGGAGAAGCTGAATTATTGTCTTGATATTTTATCACAAAAGCAAAGTACTGCAACGGCAGTTATCGTAATCACGTCAAACAGGACAAAAGATTATGAATTGAAATGTTTAAAAAAGGGAGCTTTATGTGTGATTAAAGAGTCCTTTTGCAAAGAGTTGATATTGGCAAAAATAGAATCGATACACAGAGAAAATTTTAGACAAAGACTCCAGTATAAAGATTATTTTATAATCGATAGGGAAGATAAAGAGGTTTTAAGTACAAACGGCGAGGAACTTGCCATAAGGGGTAAAGCATACGATATTTTGGATTATTTGGTAAAAAACAAAAATAGACCGCCGATCTCAAAAGAGGAGCTTATAAATGCACTGTGGGAGGATCCTGAACTTGTTTGTCAAAATGTGATAGAGGTAAATGTAAATTCTATTCGTGTAAGACTCAAAAAGTCTTTAAATATCGATTTAATCGATACTATTAGAAATAGAGGTTATAAGTTAAAATAAAAAAAGAAGTACATATATCAATAAACAAAAGGAGAATATTTGATGAAAGATTTCTACCCATCAAGACAAGATGATGAAAAAATAATAAATAGATGTGACCCGACAGTTTATAGTAATCAGTCGGCAGAAAAATACAGCCTAGATAATATAGCAAGAAACCAATATGAAGAAAATGGTTTTATCATGTTTCCTAATATTTTTCAGCCTTATGAAGTACAAGAGATGATTGAAGAGATGGAAATAATGGCTTCCAATGATGAACTTTTACAAAATGAGGAGTTTATAACCGAACCGGGAAGTAATGAACTTAGAACAATTTTTAACCAACATTTGGTTAGTTCTCTTTTTGAAAAGATTTCAAAAGATCCAAGAATTTTGGATAAAGTACAGCAGTTAATTGGCTCAGATGTTTATATTCATCATAGCCGTATCAATATAAAACCTGCGTATACGGGAAAATCTTTTTCTTGGCACAGTGATTTTGAAACATGGCATTCGGAGGATGGATTGCCACGGTGTAGATGTTTAACTGCATGGATAATGCTTACCGATAATACAGAGTTTAACGGACCGTTGTATCTTATTCCGGGAAGTCATAAAAAATATGTATCGTGTAAAGGTTTTATACCAAAGGATAATTATAAAAAATCATTAAAAAAACAAGAATACGGTGTACCGAGCTACGAGGCGATAAAAGAGCTTACAAAAAGCAGTGAACTTGTGGGTGCTTACGGTAAATCGGGTACTTTGGTTTTACATGATGGTAATATTATGCACGGAAGTCCTGATAATATATCTCCATATCCACGTACTAATGCGTACTTTGTTTATAACAGTGTCGAAAATAAGCCTGTGTATCCTTTTGGAGCAAAGTACAATAGAGCAGATTTTTTATGCTTAAAAGATTTTACCCCCTTAAAAAGTGATTAGCATGGAAAAGAAACAAGAATTAGACAGAATAGAAAAAGAGCTGGGAGATGCAGTGCAAGAGGTAAACTATATTGGTTTAAATGCACATATTGAAGCATCAAAAGCAGACGGAGAGGCTGGAAGACGATTTTCAATAGTTTCACAGGAGATGACAAAAGTTGCCCAAAAGCTGGATAACTCACTAAAAGAATTAAAAAAACTTAATGAAGAGGAAGATAATGAAAGTATGTAAATTTGGAGGTAGTTCTGTTAAGGATGCATCACAAATAAAAAAAGTTGTTAATATAATTAAAGATGATTCAAGTAGAAAAGTCATAGTAGTCTCTGCTCCCGGTCGAGATGAGAGACATCAGCAAAAAATCACAGATCATCTTTTGAATTTTGCAACTGACGGTGAACATTTTAGCGAACAAAAAACTTCAATTACGAAAAAAGAAAGTTTTGATGCAATTATTCAAAAATACGAATCACTTTGCAATGATTTAAAAATAGATAAACAAACTATTATCGATCCTCTAAAAAAAGAGTTGGAAACTACAACGTTAAAAGATGAAAAAAAAGAGGCGTTTTGTCTCTCACGAGGAGAACATCACAATGCAAAAGTGATTGAACAGTTTATGAAAAAGGAAGGTATAAATGTGAAACTTATGCTTCCTGAGAGTTTTGGTTTTCTATTAAGTGAAGAGTTCATAGATGGTAAAGTTTTAAGTAAAACCCATGAAAATATACAAAAAACCTTTCTGTTTGAGAATGATACAATTTACCTGGTTCCGGGCTTTTATGGAATTACGGATAATAACGAAATAGCAGTTATGAGTCGTGGAGGCTCAGATCTCACAGGTGGAGAACTTAGCTTTGCTTTGGATGCGGATATGTATGAAAACTGGACAGATACCAACGGTGTATATGAGGTTGATCCAAGAGTGATCGGAGATGCAGACGTGATTCCTAGACTTACCTTTAAAGAGTTGAGGCTTTTAAGCTCAAAAGGATTTAATGTATTTCATTTTAATGCAATGTTGAATTGTAAAAAAAGTAAAATACCGATTAATATTAAAAATACCAATAATCCTGAGCATGACGGAACACTTATTTTAAGTGAGAGAGTTCCTATGGAAGGTATTGTAGGGATTGCAAAACTTGATAATATGGCTTCAATCCATATACAAAAAGATATGTTAAGTGAAGAGATCGGCTTTACGGCAGAACTCTTAAAAATATTTGGCGAGTTTGGAATAAGTACCTATCACTATCCTACAGATAAAGACGATATAGCAATTTTGGTTGAACAAGAAGATCTAAAAGGGAACGTAAATAACTTAAGAAGGCAGATTGAAAAACGGTTAAAAACAAATAATGTCTATATCTCTTATAATTTGGCGATTATTACTATCGTTGGAATTGGTTTAAAAGAAAATACTTTTGCAATGGTTGAGGCTATCAATACTTTAAAAGAGAATAATATCTCTTTTGATCTATTTGATATGAGTCCCTCTAAAGTCTCTTTTCATATAGGAGTATCCCAAAATATAGCAGATGTTGCCCTTAAAACTCTTTATAATAATCTTTTAAATCAAAATGGTTAGATAAATATTTTATAACAGATAGTATAAGTCCAAATGAATTTAAAAAAAGATACAATGAAAATCTTATTAAATTTTAGGTGTTAATTGAATAAAAAATCTCTAACACCTTGGTAAATAGAGGTGTATCATGAAAAAGTATTTATTGATAGTTTTATTCTCTTTTGTATCATTGTTTGCACAAGTAGATGAACAAAAAATCCAAAATAGACTGGATAAGGTAGACAAACCCTTATATAACCCTTTTGTGGAAAATTATATTTTAAATGAATTAAAACAGCTGCGTGACGAAAATAGGGATCTAAAAGTAGACCTTCATGAAACATTGGCAAAAAAAGAGGTGGAGATATCCAACAACGCAATCGGTTATGCCACTTCAACTATCAATAATATGTTTTATATCTTGGCTGCAGCCACGTCTCTACTCGTGATTTTAGGATGGACTTCTATCCGTGATATGAATACTAAAATTGAAAGTATAATCGAAAATAAAGTATCTACCGTTATCAATGAATATGAATCAAGAATGCACACGATAGAAAAAGATCTGGCACAAAGATCACGACAAGTACTACAAAACCAAAAAGATATCGAAGAGACAAACACCATCCATTCACTTTGGATGAGAGCTTCCCAAGAAACAACACTCAACGGTAAAATCGAACTTTATGATGAAATATTGCGTATAAGACCAGATGATATCGAAGCTTTTGTATACAAAGCAGATGCAGTACTTGACCTTGGCGAAGCAAACTGGGCTTTAAACTTGACCAATAAAGCTTTAGAGATAGAAGAGGGATTTTCTTCTGCACTCTACCAAAGAGCAAAAGTGTATAGTGTACTCGGATTTATAGACAATGCCGTTGAAGATCTTGAAAAAGCACTTGAACTCAATGAACAGTATATATTCGAGATACGAAACGAAGATGAATTTCAAGAGATACTTACCAATGAAAAAATGATTGAAATGTTACAAAAATTTGAACCGGAAAAAGAGGAGTGATGTTTTAGAGTTTTTTCGTATAATAAATCAAAGAAAATATAGAAGATAAACTTTATTGAGCTTGTCTCCTTCATCTAGGATTATTTTAGGAAAATATTAACTAAACAATCAACATCCCATCCCCATAAGAGAAAAATCTATATTTTTCTTTTATCGCTTCGTTGTAAATTTCCAAAGTTTTTTCCAATCCTACAAAAGAGGCTACAAGCATAATAAGTGTAGATTTTGGCAGATGAAAGTTTGTAAGGAGATAGTTTACCCTAAGAGGCGGATTATCGGGGTGTAAAAAGAGGTTTGCTTCTCCTGAGAGTTTTTTTGTATCGTTATAATATTCAATTGTTCTTGTGACCGTTGTACCTACTGCCAATATCTCTTTATCGCTGTCTAAAATATCTTTTGAACTTTTTGGTATCTCAAAAAATTCACTGTGCATAGGATGATCGGTAATCTTTTCACTCTCTACAGGTTTAAACGTACCCGCTCCAACGTGCAAGGTAAGATAGTTGGTATGAAAGTTGTTTTTTAGTTTTTCTAAAAGTTCAGGGGTAAAATGAAGTGATGCAGTGGGAGCTGCGACGGCGCCGTAGTTTACGGCAAAAAGTGTTTGGTAGTTGGTATTATCGGAGTCTTCATCTTCCCTTTTAAGATAAGGGGGCAAAGGAAGATGTCCGATAGTATTTAAAATCTCTACAAGTTCTAAAAAGTCAAGCTCTTTTGTATCTTGGTAAAATTTTACGATTCTACTTCCGTCATCTTGGAGTTGCAGTACCTTTACTTTTAAATTATTCTCGAAGTTTAATAGGGTATCAATTTTTACTTTTCCTCTGATATATACTAAAAATCTATTATCATCAAGGGGTTTGTTAAAAAGAAGCTCCACTTTTCCACCTGTGGATTTTGTGCCGAATATTCTTGCTTTGATAACTTTTGTATCGTTAAAAAATATTTGAGTGTCATTTGGAATAAAGTCTAAAAGATGTTTAAATGTTGTATGGGTGATAGAATCAGTTTTTCTATCATATACTAAAAGCTTTGCACTATCTGCGGGAGTAACGGGATAAGTAGCTATAAGCTCATTTGGAAGCTTATAGTCGTAACTTGAAGTTTGAAGAGGGTCTAGCATCTTATTTTGATGCTTCCTCCTGCTCCGATTCGTCTAAATCTTCAATCTCTTCTTCCTCATCTTCACTTTGGTCGGGATTAATAATTTTTGCAATATAGATTGAAACTCCGTAAAGTAAAATAAGTGGACCGGCCATTAAAAACTGAGTGATAACATCCGGCGGTGTTAATAGAGCAGAAACTATAAAAATAAGTACAACTGCATATTTAAAAAAGTCTTTAAGAGTTCTATCTGTTACAAGCCCAATGAGAGCTAAGAAGAAAGTAAATATTGGTAGCTCAAATGCGATTCCAAATCCAAATAAAATCTTTGTAAAAAAGCTTACATATTTCCCGATACTAGGCATTACTGATACTACGGCATTACCAAAATTAACTAAAAACTCAAACCCAAACGGTACAACGATATAGTATGCAAATGTTGCACCGCTTAAGAACATAATGGTAGCACCTAAAACAAAAGGGATAACTAGTTTTTTTTCATTGTCATAAAGTCCCGGAGCCAAAAATAGCCACATTTGCCAAAGGATAACGGGAAGTGAAACCAGAAAACCACTAAAAAAAGCAACTTTAATAGCAGTAAAAAATGTCTCCTGCACCTCAATGGCAACCATTTTAGAACCTTCAGGAAGCACTGCTTCAACAGGGATCATCATCCACTCTAAAATAGGCTCATAGACTGCAAAACAAGCAAAAAATGCTATAAAAAATGTGATACTGGATACTACAAGTCTTTTTCTAAGATCGGCAATATGTGGTTTTAAGTCTTCTAACATTATGCTTTTTCACCTTTATCCATAGAGATTCTTTCTTTTTTTGAGGGTTTTTTTGTTGCTTGTTGTGCTTTATAAATCTCATCTTGTACTGTTTTTGTAGGTTCAGATGCTATTTGTGTAATTTCATCTATATCTATGTTGGCAGTTTCTTGTATATTTGAGATGCTCTCTTTTAGTTTTTCTGCATCTTCTTTCATACCTGATAGGTCAAGTTCTTTATCTAGAGTAGATTTTGCATCGGTTATTTCACCTTTTATCTTTTTGAAAAATTTTACGGTATCTACAATAGCACCGGGTAGTTTTTCAGGTCCCAGCGCAATGATTGCAACAATCAATACTAAAAATATTTCCATAAATCCCATACCAAACATATACAGCCTTTATAATAACTTTTGTCCAAATTTAATAGTCTGAGATTTTACCCAAATTTTGTTAAAATTCCACATAATTTTAAAGTAGGATATAAAATGATTAAATTATTAATTTTAGCGATAGTCGGTATAGTTTTTTTTCTTTTAAACAGAGGATATAAAAGTAGTGATTTTCAGTATATTAAAGTAGACGGAAAACAATCTTTAAAAGGGAAACTTGAAGATCACGAAGCGGGACTTTTGGTTGCTATGATGGCAAAAGTTGCTAAAGCAGACGGCAAAGTAAGTGAACTGGAAGCAGAACTTTTAAGTCATACTTTTACCGATATTGCAAATCACTTTGAAAACTCAAGTGAAATTAGAGAACAACTCAAAAAAATATATTCTCACGAAAAAGAGAGTTTTGACAATACTATAGAGGTGGCACAAAAATATCTAAAGCTTACAAAAAATGATTATACAAAAAGACTAAAAGTTTTAGAATATCTTTTAAATCTTGCATTTATAGACGGTGAGTTTTCAAAAACAGAATTTATGATAACCGAAGATATCGCAAATGCTTTAGGGATCAAAAAGAGTGATTTTGAGACAATGATTGCACAGTTTGAGCAATACTATGCATCAAAAGAAAGCTCAAAACAATTGTCGTTGGACAAAGCATACGAGGTACTTGGGGTCAATAAAAATGACGATACGGCAACCATTAAAAAAAGATACAGACAACTCGTAAAAGAAAATCATCCCGATATAGTAACGGGGCAGGGTGCTAGTCAATCTATTATCGATGAAGCGACAAAAAAGCTTCAAGAGATCAACGAATCCTATGAACTTATAAAAAAAGATAGAGGCTAATTGATGGCAGATTTTCATTATAGTTATGAAGTTTGTAAATGTAAAAAAGTGAGCTTGGGAGAGATTATACACGCGATTAAAGAAAAAGATGCCGATTCGATTGAATCAGTAGGGGAGATAACAGATGCAGGGACGGCTTGTGAATGTTGTAAATCCAAAGCAGATGATTTTGGCAATCCAAAAATGGAGCTGTATATAGAACAGATTGTGGAGAAGTTTGTCAAATGATAGAAAAAAGTGAACTTATAGAAGAGATCAAAAAATTGATTGCCGTGGATGGAGAGACGATAGATATAAATCCCAATTATTTAGAGTATTTTGAGCTTGAAGAACTCCAATCGATTAAAGAGGAGCTAATCTCTAAAAAAGAGAAGATAAAAGAGACGACAAAAGAGTATGTAGAGGAGCTTTACGATAAGTTTTCCGATGAAGGTTAAGTAGATATTAATCAAGAAATTATTATAATTTCCACCTCAAACATTCCGGCATAGCTCAGCGGTAGAGTAGATGACTGTTAATCATTTGGTCCCTGGTTCGATCCCAGGTGCCGGAGCCACACTTTTTCAAAATTGAATTTTCGATAGAATCAGATTACTTCTTCTGTGCATTTGTAAAACAAGCTATTTTATGATCCTCGGTAATAATATGGTTGATTACCCAAATATCTATATATTCGATAAGGTTTCGTTCAAATTGTTCTATTGATAGTTTTGGTATAGATTTAATAAATGTATTTGCTTCATCAATGATATTTTCGTGTTGTTTTTTATGGTTCTCAAAATCCGGAAAATTTATATATTGTAAATAGGCTTCTTCATTTTTAAAATGTTCTTGCATATAGCTATACAGTTCAAATACTATCTCTTTGATATTCTCTTTTTTATTTTCTTTTGGCATATCTAATGCTTTATGGACAAGATTAAAGATCTTTTGATTATCTGAATCAATCTGTTTATGATCAATCTTATATTTATCTTTCCATTGGAAAATATTTTTAAGTTCCGGTGTTTCTAGTTTAAAATGTTGAAATTTTTTATCTTCTATCAAAATATGTTCTATAATATTATCTTTTACAAATAGTGCCAATTTTTGTGCAAAAAGGTGTGGCTTCATACTATTTTTTAATTCAATGTGTTCTTGAAGTTTTGTAACGATATCTTTATGAATCTGCTTATGTTCTTTAAGGTATTTAAAGTTGATAGTTTGCATAAACTGCTCTTCATGGGTAAAATGAAATTTTGTATATTTTATCAACTCTTTTAATGTTGATAAAACTGCTTCCTCCTCTTTAGAGTTAAAAAGTTCTTCAGCTAATATAAATAGTTTTTTATGCTCTTTATCAATAATTTGATCACCTATTAAATACGAATCAGACCAAGCAACACTTTTACAACTCAACGACATATGATACCTCAGATAAACTTGAATTAAATAAAATAATTTTTTTATAAATTATTTTGAAAACGAAGTATATTATCCTTATACTTAATAATTTATAAAGTAATAAATATAATTATTATTTATTAAATATAATAAGTAAATATTATTACACTATGATTACAAAAAGATATTTTGGAAAGTAAAAGTAGATGGTACCGCTGATCGGACTTGAACCGATAAGACCGTGAAGTCACCGGATTTTGAATCCGGCGTGTTTACCAATTTCACCACAGCGGCAAATGAAAAAAGGATTATATCTTATAAATGTTTAATTCTGACTTTATTTAAGGAGCTTTTGAGTGTCGTTTGAAGCAATTTTTAAAGTATAAGTTTGAAGATGTTTCTCAATTTCCTCTTTTATCATATAGTTTTTATTTGGATCAAAAAAGTTATAGAAACCAAATTGCTCTATAATGTAATAATCTACTTCATCCAAAATATTTTTTCCTTCGGTTTCAAAGATAGTTTTTTTATTTTGAATATTTTCAATAAGTTTGTTTCTTTCGCTAATACCGGATGTATTATCAAGTATTAATTGGATAAGCATCTCTCTTTTTTGGTATAGTTCTTCTACTTTAGAATGTTTATTGGGAAGTTGCAAATTTTCTTTTATCTGTGTATCGATCATCTTATCGGCATAATAAACAAATTGTTTGTATGTTTTATTTCTAAAGCTGTCAATTTTGTCTTTATTTATATTGATGGCTTCTAAAAGGTCTTTGAGCTTTTCTTGTGGGATTTGTTTTACCCTTTGTTGGATAAATGATTTATGGAAACTTTCATCATAATCCATCATATTATCTGTGAGTAGTTTGATAAAACTTCTTTGTTTTTCAGTCATTTTGCAGTACCTCAATCTCGATTATCTCGTCACTTTTATGATTTAACATAAATTGTCCATCGTTGCTGTCTATTTTATAAAGCAAAATCTCCTCTTTGTTAAAATCGGGATGCATAACTTTTTGCCAACCGATTCCAGGGATCGATTTACCTTTCCAATAATAGTCATCAAGCCAATTTATCCCTTTTTCAAACTCAAGCCAGTCTTTAATCCTGTCACTTACATCTTTTGCTTTTCTAAAGTTCCATTTGTAAGCTGCTTTTTCTTGTATTTGGCTGTTTTGCTCTTTTGGTTTAAATTGTTTTGAATTGATACACCAATTTTCCCAAACTCTCTCCCAAGATACTTTTAGATCGCCGTTTGATAGATAGTGGTTTTTAAATTTTGTAAATTCCAGTTCAAGTGATTCTTTATCAAGATATTTTTGCGCTATTTTTAAAAAATTATTTTTAAGTTCGAGATCTTCATCAATAGTTGTTTTAATTAAATGATTGGTATATCTGTTTTGATTCAGAACCCATTTTTTCCAAGTAGCTTCCCAGTCACTATTAACAGTGCCTTTACTTTGATAGTAAAGTTGAAAATTCTCAAATACTTCTTCTACGTTTTGTATATATTTTGACTTGGCATATTGACGCATCTCAAAAGAGAGCTTAAAATTATTTGGAATAGTTGTCGGTTCATTTTTTGGTAATGAATTTGTTTGTGAAGATAAAGGTTTATGGGAGTCGTTGAGTAAAGTTTCCGAAGGTTTTCCTGAACAAAGATTAAAATCATCAAAATCATCGGCACCTATGTTGTTATTATTGGAAGTTTTATGTAAAGGAACTTGTTTTTTATTTTTTTCCTTTTTGATATTTTCAAAAATATTCTCTACTATTGTATTGTATCTAATCTCTAAAATTCCGATATCATCATGAAAATCAAGAAGATTAATCTCTTTTGAAAACTGCTCTATGATTTTTTGTTTATAAGTGTCCATTTAGTGTTTGGTAAAAAGCTCCGTTGGAGAATTTTTGAGCTTTTGAAGCTCACTTCCTATATCGTCTTGTCTCATAAAGTGTTCACCGATCAAAAATGCGTCTGCTCCCGCTTCACTTAGTTCTTTAATAATCGCTTGATCACTTACACCGCTTTCGGCTACTATAATTTTACCGTTTGGTATAAGAGGAATAAGCTCATGACAAAGATTCATATCCATCTCAAATGTTTCAAGATTTCTATGATTGATACCGATGATATTTGCTCCACATGCCATAGCCTTTTTGAGATCCTCTTTATCGTGGATCTCTACAAGTACTTCCAGTCCAAGATGCAAAGCATAATCATAAAGCTCTTGAAGTTCATTTTTGGACAATGCTTTTGCAATAAGCAAGATAAAATCTGCTCCATATACCAAAGCTTCCAAGATTTGGTATTTATCAATAATAAAATCTTTACGAAGGAGAGGAGTATCGACATATCTTCTAATTCCGGTTAAATATTCCAAATCTCCTTGAAAAAAGTGAGGTTCTGTTAAAACAGAGATGGCATTTGCACCGTTTTTTGCATATGTTTGGGCAATCACAAGCGGATCAAAATCTTCTCTTATTATCCCTTTGCTTGGACTTGCTTTTTTTACTTCGGCAATGATTCTGATAGGTTCCTCTTTTGTAGCGGTAAGATAAGGTTTTACATCTCTTGGAGAGTAGGGGTTGTACGCCAAACTCCGTCCCAGCCAATCTTCTGAAAATTTCTTTTTCCTTATTTCGAGGTCTTCTTTTGTTTTTTTGATAATATCATCTAATATCATTTGCTTTTTTTATCCTTTATTTTATCGTGTTTCTCTTTGCACTCTTTTATATTATCCCAATGAAGTTTTAGTTCAGGATCATTTGTAGAAGTTTGGGAAACAACTTTTAACATCACTTTATATGCATTTTCACAATCTTTTAATTTATAATATCCCCATGCGAGAGAATCTAAATAAGCTATGTTGTTTGGAGCAGTTTTTAAAGCTTGTTTTACAAGTGCAATCCCTTTTTCAATATCAATATTATAGTCAATCAAAAGATATCCATAATAGTTTTGAAATGCAGCATTATTAATCCCGCTGCTAAGGGCTAATTCAAAATTTGCAATTACATGGTCCATAACTGCAAGTTTATCTTTTGCCGATTCAAACCGATACATGGCGATTTTACCTAGAAGCTCGGGATTTTTTGTCTCATTATAAAGTTTTTTGGTAAGTTTTAACGCTTTTTTTAATTGTTTATCTTGATAGTAGAGGTTGATTAGTTTTGTTGGATCGATTTTTGTTTCTTCTAAAAACTTAATAGCTTTTTTAATGTCTTTTTTTTCCAATAAAGAGATAATCAGTTTTTGTATCGCAAGGGTGTTATTTTTGTACTGTGGAAGATGTTTGTATCTATTGTATACTCTAGTTAAAATCGAAAGCATACCGTCCACATTGCCTTGTTCTTGGTAGATTAATAACAGTTTATCACAAATTTTAGAGCTGCATTTATTGGTTTGTATATATGTTTCAAGATATGCCAAAGCGGTATCTTTTTTCTTAAGATAGTTATATAAAATATTGGTAAGCTTGATAAGAGTATCTTCATTTTTATTTTTTGAATAAGCGCTTTCATAATATGAAAGCGCTTGTTTATATTCTTTCATACTATAATAGATATGTGCAACTAATTCATACGAGATAGCACTTGGGTCCTCTTTTAAAAGTTTTTTTGCTATTACAAGCGCTTCTTTATATTTCTCTTGCAGTGTGAGGGTTAGTATATATTGTCTTTGAAAAACTGTTTTATCTTCTGGAAATTGTTTTATCCCTTGTTGTATAAGAGTTTGGATTTGTTCAAAACTATTTGTTTTAAGTCCGTAACTAATAGCTTTAAAGAGATAAATTTTTTTATTTGTCAGATTATAAAGTTCTTGATAGTATTGAAAAGTATTTTGAAAATTGTTAAATTTCTCACTATCAAGTGCCAACATAATCAAAAGATCTTCTTTTGGATTAGGGGTGTTGATCCCTTGGTTTTGTTTTGCACATCCTATCGAAGAGATAAGTAAAACTATAGTGATGATAATTATTCTAAAATTGCCGGACATTCTTTTTTTACCTCTTCTATATTGTTTAAAAAATATTCCCAAAACGGGAATGTTCTACACTGTTTAGGTCTTGCTTCATAAACACTGCATTGTTTTTTTTCCAAATCAAAAAAAATACAAGCGTAGTTTTCAGGAGATAACTGCTTTTCCCGTATAGAGTATTTATAACCAACTTTTAAAAGATATTTTTGACCTAATTCTTCAAGATCTATCTCTAAATGTTCAGCAAGTTTTATACATTCGTCTTTTGTGATCCAAATATAGCCCGATTCGCCTATACAACAGTTTCCTTCACATGTTGCACAACGATTTTCGTCAAATTTATATGGATAACCCTCTTGTTCTATCATGAGTGGATATTGTACCTTTTTTTTTCTTACAAAATATCACATTTGATACTATGTGTTGCGCATCTTTTATAAATATGATTAACCTCTTCACTAAAGCTTCCGTCACTATTAAACATTATAAGAGGAGCTAATATTTGTAAAAAAGATTTAGAAGATTTTCTAGCACCTACCATTACCAAAGTTGCTTCTTTTTTACTTTTTGGATGGAGAAACTGTAAAGCCTCAACATTGAGTTTATATTTTTGAAGCAGGATGGTGATTTGTGTTAATTGTTTTGCATCATAGCAAAAAAACAGATGTCCTTTTGGTTTGAGTATCGATGAAGCTTTTCCAATAAATTTTTCTAAGGGCATACTATCGTTATATCGTGCTATTTTGATATTTTCATTTTCACTTTTTATCACGTCACTATGATAAAAAGGTGGATTTGAAACTATATAATCAAAACTTTTGGTAAAATCATGTTCTAAAAAATCATCTTTAAAAAGGGTGCTTGTGATCCCGTTTGTTTGCGAGTTTTTTTTGGATAATTGTTGAAATACCTCTTGAATTTCACATTGATGTAGATGAAGTTTTGGATAATCTCTTGCCAATAAAAGACCCAAAATACCGCTGCCGCTTCCTATATCTAAAATATCCCCTTGGATATTTTTGTATTTATGTAAAATTTGTGTGATAAAATTATATAAAAAATGGGTATCGCTATTGTAACAATACCCGTTATTTGGTTGATATAAGACAAGTGTCTTAGTGAAGCTCTTCATTTAGTTTAACTTCTCTAGTACTTCTCATAGCGATATAAGTACCTGTTTGAGAGTTTTGTCTAAAATGGATACCGTTAAGTCCCGCTAAATCTGCTGCTTTTATAATATTGGTTAATTGGGCATTTGGATTAACTTCTTTGATTTTATCAATCTGCTCATCACTGATAGAGATTTTTGTACCTGCAAAAATAGCTAATCCTCCATCGACGATACAACCGTTACCTAAAGGAATACCTGTAGTCGAATTAGCTCCTAGAAGTGTATTTTCCCCGATTGAAATAGGGTTACCGTCGGTTCCGCTGAGTACTCCAAGGATTGAAGCTCCTCCACCAACATCACTTCCGCTTCCTACAATTGCAGATGAAGAGATTCTCCCTTCAACCATAACAGGACCTAATGTACCTGCATTAAAATTGATATAACTTGCTCCGGGCATTACGGTAGTTCCTGCGGCTAATTGTGCACCAAATCGTACTTTTGAGGTATCAAGGATTCTTGTGTTATCGGCAGGGATTATATGGCTTAAAAATCTTGGAAATTTATCTACCATATCAATTTGCGGGTATTTACCCGTTGTTTTTAACGTCAATTCATTTGCTCTTAACCAATCAAGTTCAATAGGGTCGTTTCCAGACCATGCGACATTATGCAATAATCCAAAAGCACCGTTAAGATTTACTTGTCTAAGCTCCGCTTTTCCAGTACTTAGGGCATAAAGTTTAAGGTAAACAGATTCAACGCTCTTTGGTGCCTCATCTTCAAAGATAAATACAACTTTAAAATCATCCGCACCAAGACCCAGCTCTCTTGGAAGCGCCGAAAGTGTAGAGATAAGTTGTACATTTTTGTGATCTTCCCCTTTTGCTTCTGGGATATAGGGTCTAAATGATTCAATACAGTTAAATACAAAATCATCGGTAATATCGCATACAAGTTCACTTTTAGATGTATCTATCTGCACACCTGAGTTTTTTAATGCATCCATAAAAATAGCGGCACTACCGTAGTTTTCTTTCCAGTTTACGACAGGATAAGTAGCTTGAAGTATTTTTTCAGGGTTTAGTTGCCCCTTATCTAATCTTGCAATACCGAACCCTATAGGATTTTTATACCAAGACTGCGATTGAATATCTTCAATTTTTGCTTGAAATTCTTCTTTTGTAAATACCATAGATTTATTCCTTGAAATTATTTTTTGTGATTATATCTTAATTTATTTTTGTATAACTTAAAATGTTTTTAGTTAAAATCGCACACAAATTTAACTTTAAGAAATGAGATTGGTATGGAAGAACTTATAAAAGATTGGGGCTATATTGCATTGTTTTTATACTCTTTTGGGGGAGGATTTGTTGGACTGGTAATAGCAGGAATCCTTTCATATAGCGGTGAATTAAATATTATAATATCCATTTTAGTAGCAGGTGTTTCAAATTTTTTGGGAGATCAGTTTTTATTTACATTGGCAAGGAATAATAAACATCAAGCAAAACAGATGATGCAAAAACACAGGCGGAAAATTGCACTTTCCCATCTTTTGATGAAAAAGTACGGTACATGGGTTATTTTCATTCAAAAATATATTTACGGAATCAAAACACTCATACCTCTGGCAATGGGATTGACTAAGTATGATTATAAAAAGTTTTTGTTTTTTAATGTGTTGGCTACAGTTCTTTGGAGTTGTATTATCGGGATGGCTGCATATACTTTAGGGGAACTTGTTTATACTTATATAGAAGAGTTGAAATCTTACGCATTTATTCTTATTGCAGCGGTTGTGATAGCAATAATTTACTTTTTTAGAAAAATGGAAAAAAGATAAAGCAGATAAATTTTACGCTGCGTAAAATTTATCGTTTATGATATCTATCAGGGTGTTGAATTTATTGAGTAATGATTTGTTTTCTTCATCTCTTGTGAGTTTCTCAAAATTTTTCAACATCGGCTTAAATTTTTTAATAGCTTTACTCTCGATTGTTTTAGAACTTGTAATATTTGCTCCAAGGTCAAAAAAGAGTGAAACAAGCTTTTTACTCCCAAGCAGTGCTGCATAATAGATAGGGGGAATATTATAAATATCTTGTGCATTGATAGTTTCGTGGGATATTTTATTGACAATTTTAATAATATCGGGTTTATTGTGCCAAACACAGTTATGTACTACACTTCTTCCTAAATTATCGGTAACAGTATAATCAAATCGCACGGTATTGACCAATGTTTGGAAGAGTTGGGAATTACATTCCATTGAGGTTACTTTATGCAGGATTGTCCATCCTAGGGAGTCTTTAAAGTCTTTATCGACTTTTCTACTGATTAAACTACTGATATTGTCTCTAAAGTTTTTACACGCTGTTGGGGAACCGTCATTTTTTTCAAACACTTTAATAACATAGGAAAAAAAGATATTGTGTTGATGGTTATTAAGCATATGGAGATCAATATCGTATTTGGTAAAGAGGCTGAAAAGTGCAAAATTATCGTTCATCAACGGTTTAAAGAATAAAGGATCTCCCGCAGAATCAACCATATCCAAAATATATTCCGAATCTCCTATAGGTTTTTCATTGTCCAACAATACTCTCATAAGATTTATATAAAGACCATCAGGATCGATGAGTTCTACTTTTTGTTCATCTTCTATTAAGAGATTTCCTTTATTGTGTAAAATAATATTGATAAGAGTTTCATAAACGCAAATACCGTCCATATTTGTGATTTTAGGATCAATCCCTGCTATTAAAAGAAGTTTTACAATGTCTATAGATTCCATAGCATCATATATAATCATATCTAACACGGTGTCCCCGTGAGTATTTTGAATATTTGGATTAATTCCATGTTCTAATAAAAATTTTACAAGTTCAATATCTCTAATTCTAACGGCATTAAATAAACCACTCTCTTTATTGGTATCGAGTGCGTTAATATTTCCGTTATGCTCCAACATTTTTTCTACGTTTCGTAAAATACTTTGACGCAGAGGTTGATCCTCTTTTTCGCTCAGTTCAGAAGCCCTTACAATCAACTCCATCATAATAGTATTACCGTTAAGTGTTCTATTATTTACATCGGCACAACATTTCAAAGCAGTATCAACAATATTTTCTGCTTCTTTACCTCTAAGAACAGTTTTATAAAGAAATGATTCACCTTTTGCATTAAGCAGTGTGGGATTACATCCTGCAATTAAAACATCTTGGGCAAGTACGTCGTCTTGCTCAACTTGAGGATGTTGCATCAAGCTATTACCCTCTTCATCCAGATCATTGAGTTCTAGTCCTTTTTTTGCCAAAAGATAGTTTAAAAATTCTTCATCCCCGTATGATAAGGCATCATAAAGTACATGCCTTTTTCTATTATCTATATTATTGATATCTGCACCGTTTTCGATAAGTGTTCTAGCTAATGGAAAATTACCCGATACAATTACATTTTGAAGTAAGCTTCTTCCGTAGTCGTCTTTTTGGTTAATATCTATTTTAGGATGATTAAGCAGTGCTTTTATAATCTCTTTTTTATCTTTTATAAGTGCAATATCGATTGCAGTTTTAAGTTCGTTGTTTTTAATAGTAGGATCTGCACCGTGTTCTAGGAGCCATAAAAAAGGCTTAAATTTATTCTTGGTAAGAGTTATCATTAAAAAAGTATTTTGATATTTATCTTGATAATTTATATCTATTTTTTTTGTATCAATGGCTTCTTCCAGCCATTTGTAATTTTGATGCTCTTGAGTCAGCTCAAGTAAAAAATTTTCATTTGTAAACTTTTTTTTAAGAATTTTTTTTAACATATAACCTTATTCCAAACTTAGATTTAAGAATACTATTATATATAATTAACTCTTAAATATAATAATAATTTTTCCTCAAAAGGTCTTTTTTTTACTAATATTTTACCAATACTAATTGTTTTTATTTTGTAATTTCTGCAGTTCTAAAAAGTAAATATGCCCTAGATAAACAATATAAAAGATAGAGATAAAAAAGGCTACAAAAGGAAAAAGAGAGACAATATACAAAGCTAATGTTCTTGCTCTCATAGAGGTTTTATTTGGGTAATAGATTTGTCCAAACTGCTCTTTGGTAGTGATTGTAGAAGCTATATCAAAATGGAGCATCTTATGAAAAAAATAATAAAACGGAAGATTGATCGCCACAATATTTAAAAGAGGAAAGAAATAAAAGGGAATCATTGCCACAATCAAAAGCAACATTACGATTGTAGTTTTTATAATCTTTACAATAGCGTCAAAAATATGAAAATTGGTATCTATCGGTATATTTTGATAATGCCTTTTACCGATAATTGAAAGAATTCTAGGGGTTAAAAAACCGATAATAATAAGTGAAATAAAAATACTGAGATAACCGATTGCCAAAACTCCAACCGTATAAACCAAAAAGCTTACGATCCATGAAGTTACCGTATATTTTAATAAAAAATCCAAAATAGAATTTCCCGTATAGGTTTGGGTAGTTTCCTCTTTTATTATTTCTCCGTTTTGGATACGGGTTTCTTGTTGTTGTATTTGAAGTTGTGCATTTTCAATCGCATCGATTCCTACACTCGCTGCCGAAAAAAAAGCAAGATACAAAACAATCATACTTCCAAGAAGAGGAAATAGTATCAATACTAAAAGTTCTTTTGTTAGATAATCTTTGATACTTTGTTTGATAATCTCTAATTCATTCATCAATATTCCTAAATTGTATTAATTAAGTTTTGTATTTTACTTAAATAATATGAAAAATATCTTACGATAGCATATAACTTAAACTTATAAAGGATGAAAATGAAAGTAGTTATCGGTGTTGTCTATTTAATAATCGGATATAGTATTCTCTTTGCCAATGAGGACGCTGCCATTGCTAATTATAAAAAAACCTGTAAAAAATGTCATGGAAGTGCATATTATGTGGCAAAAGTAAGAACTTACGATGAGTGGAAGGCTTTGTTTGAAAACAATGCAAAAAACCTTTATAAAGCACATAAAGACAATGAAAAAGGGATGAAAAAACTCAATTCCAACTATTTCAAAAAAAGGCTCATTGATCTAAAAGAGTTCTTGATGGAAAATGGAAAAGATATGGGAACGGTTCCGCCGTGTAATAGTACGACTTGTGGATTTGACGTGAAACTTTTAAAAGGTACAAAAAAGAAAAAAACCTCTTCTTTATTGAAAAAAGCAAATTAGATTTTAGCACTTTAAATCATAAAGTGCTAATTATTTCTCAAACTTTAGCTTTCTTTTATAAACTTATGTTACCATTGCACTCTTACAATAATATAATTTTATAAATATAGGAGAAACTTTATGGCAAAACATCAATTTCAAACAGAAGTTGGACAACTATTACACCTAATGACACACTCTTTATACTCAAATAAAGAGATTTTTATAAGAGAACTGGTATCAAATGCAAGTGATGCAATCGATAAACTAAACTATCTAAAATTAACGGATGAAAATCTAAAAGAAAAGTACGCAGACTGGTCGGGACAAATCAACATTAAACTTGATGAGGAAGATAAATCTATCACGATTGCCGATAACGGTATAGGGATGAATGAAGAGGATTTAATCGCTTCAATCGGTACAATTGCAAAATCGGGTACAAAATCGTTTGTAGAAGCGATGACGGGAGATGCAAAAAAAGATTCAAACCTTATCGGACAGTTTGGAGTAGGGTTTTACTCTGTATTTATGGTAGCGGATAAAGTAGATGTAATCTCGAAGAGGGCAGGGGAAGATCAAGCATACAAATGGTCAAGTGATGGATCAGGTGAATTTGATCTGGCACCTTGCGTGAAAGATGAGAGCGGTACGGTTATCTATATAAAGCTTAAAGAGGATGAAGTAAGTGATTATACAGGGAAATGGCGAGTTGAAAATATTGTAAAAAAATACTCTAACCATATTGCATATCCAATCTTTTTAAATTACTCTGAAGAGGTAACGGAAGAGCTTAGCGAAGAGGATCAAAAAGCAGGAAAAGAACCTGCTAAAACTATTGAAAAGAAACGAGAGCAGGTAAATGAAGCGACTGCACTTTGGACGTTACCAAAAGGGAAAATCAAAAAAGAGGAATATGTAGAGTTTTATCAAACTATTTCCCATGACTCTGAAGAGCCTATGTTGCATGTGCATACAAAAGCAGAGGGTGTAAACGAATATACGACACTCTTTTATATCCCTGCAAAGGCTCCTATGGATATGTATAGAGTAGATTATCAACCGGGAGTTAAGCTTTATGTGAAAAGGGTATTTATCACTGATGATGAAAAAGAACTTTTACCTACTTATCTTCGATTTGTTAGAGGTATTATCGATAGTGAGGATTTACCGCTTAACGTAAGTAGAGAAATCTTACAAGAAAATAGAATTATGGCAAATATCAAACAAGGTTCGGTTAAAAAGATTCTAAGTGAGATTAAAAAGCTTTCTAAAGATGAAGAAAAGTACGAAAAATTTATCAATGAATATAATAGACCTTTAAAAGAGGGTATATACCAAGATTTTACAAATAAAGAGGCTATTTTAGACCTTGTACGGTATAAATCTACAAATGACGAGTCTAAAATGACTTCATTTGCCGCATATAAAGAGAGAAGTGATAGTGAACAAAAAGCTATTTACTATATCGTAGGGGAAGATGAAAAAGTTCTTAGAAACTCTCCACTTCTTGAAGCGTATAAGAAAAACAATATTGAAGTTCTTATTATGGACGATAAAGAGATTGATGAGATTATAACTCCATCTATTGGGGCTTACCAAGAGTGGGAACTGAAAGATATTACTTCTTGCGAAGCTCCAAAAACAGAGCAGAGCGAAGAGGAGAAAAAAGAGGTAGAGGAAAAATTTAAATCTATCGTTGAAAAAATCAAAGAGAAACTAGGAGAATCGGTAAAAGAGGTAAAAACTACCAATAGACTTAGCGATTCTCCATCATGCGTGGTAAAAGATGCAAATGACCCTATGGCAGGAATGGCTGCTATGATGCGTTCTATGGGACAAGAGATGCCGGAAAGTGCACCTATTTTAGAGATCAATCCAGATCATGAGATTGTTCAAAAGCTTAATGGATGTGCAGATGAATCTATGATCGACGATGTAGCTTGGTTACTTTTAGATCAAGCAAAAATGAGTGAAGGATTAGAGATAAAAGATCCTGTAAGTTTTACAAAAAGACTTAATAGAGTTATGGCAAAATCCTTTTAGGATTTTCTTGAAAGTCTTTTTAAGATTTTTGTATCCTTATACCTTGAAGCCCTTACTGTTGTAAGGGCTTTTTTTATGAACATAAAAAATTATTTAATTTTATTTATACTTTAAATATCATATCTACTAAAATTATATTTATTTAAATTTTAAGTTTGATATAAGTTCTTGTGTGTAATAATTGGAGAGTTTAAATTATTAAAGCCAAACTTATCGTGAGGTAAGGACGGAAAGCCACGGGTCTTTTTTAAGAGATAGCCGAGTTGCATTATTGTAGATTGTTTCCTTTGTTTTACTATGATTGATCTGGCTACACTAATTAGGACAAAGAATTTAAAGAATTCTGAGTTAAAATAAACTAATTAGGAGACAGGATGTCACGAAGTAAATATAATGAAGAGTTTCGATCTTCAACAGTGCAACTTATTTTAAATAACAATCG
>JBNKLC010000010.1:0-3232 GCA_050292155.1 Arcobacteraceae bacterium | reverse complement strand
TGTAACTATTCCAAAGATAGCTTTTTTACCCTCTTTTTTGAAAAATTTTGTTACTCCTTTAAATGCTTTCTTTAAAGAAAAGAATCCACTTGGATCTGTATACTTCAATGGATTATTTAATACATAGCTATATCTACAATAGGATTGTGTATTATCTGGAAATTGGATATATGGATCCGCACTTAAAAACCTACCTGTATCAGGATACTATTTGTTTTCTCATAAAAACTAGGAATTTGTTTTTTTCTATAAATTATGGTACAATTGATAAAATCTAGTGAAAGGAATTTATTTATATATGGCATTACATATTGACAAAGACGGTAAAGTGCAAATTATTACACCTCCTCAAAAACTAACAGATAAAGAAAAAAGCATATTAGAAAATGCTCCTATAAACAAAGAACTGATTCAAAAAGCTAAAACGACTAACTTTAATATAGTATATGGATAATACCATAAAAATCATCCAATGTGACAGCAAAAATATAAACTTTTACAGAGTTAAACTTTTACAATCTTTTTCTTATCATCCAAATTTAAATAGAGCAACAAGAGAAAGAACTTTACTTGAAGAGACTCTCAAACTTGTGCAAAAAAATAAAACTGTTCTTTATATACTTCAACAAAAAGAAATATTTTTAGGTGCTATCACATTATCTGCTTCAAGCATTGATGACACTCCAGTTGTTCAAATTGATTTTTTATTTGTTGATTTTAAATATAGAAAAACAATTATTAAAGAAATCAATGACACAGTATCAAATTATTTAATTACGTTTGCGATGAGTAGAGCAGAAATTGTTCAACAAACGATAGGGATAAAATATTTAGCATTATATCCTGATGCAGGGTCTCAAAAACTTATAAATCATTATAAAGATATGGGGTTTTTACCATTAAATAAAGAGTGGTTATTTATAAAAGTAGAATAGAATTTAATTGTATCTGTCCCCATTTTTCTTAGGAGAAATTTAGATATTTGATAAGGGAAATCTTTTGAAAGTTTAAAAAACGGGTAAGATTTTTTCAAAAATTACTTACTTTTTAGTGGGGAGATGGTTCGGGTGATCTGTCAACACTGTCAAACGAACTGCTAAAATCGTCAGTTAGAAATGTAAATTAGAAGTTGCATTTTAATCTTAAACCTTAAAAACTAAAACTAATTTAGTTACACTCCAATTTCAATTTTAGAAAAAGGAGTGAAGTGTTAAGAAAAGGCGATATAAAAATGATAAAAAAGCTATTAGAAAAAGGCTTCAGTAAAAGTGCAGTAGCAAGAAAGCTCGGTATTTGCAGAGATACTGTTAGAAAATATGCAAATATGCCAAACGGGTATGTTCCAAAAATAGATAGAAAACCTACAATCAATAGTGTAGATCCATATTTACCCTATATAGCAACAATGCTAGAAACTGCTTACAATGAAAGTGTAGAGATACCTACAACCGTTATCTATGAAGAGATTGTGAAACTAGGTTATGATGGAAGCCTACGTTGGCTTCAAGAGGTAATTCAAAGGTATGAACTAAGAAAAAAAACCAAAGATAATGAACCTTTAATTAGATTTGAAACAAAAGCCGGTCAACAGATGCAAGTTGATTGGGTAGAGTTTCCAAAAGATAATCTCTCAGCATTTGTAGCTACAATGGGATATAGTAGAGCATCTTATGTGGAGTATGTAGATAATGAGAAAGTTGAGACACTTTTAGGATGCCATAGAAGATAGAATAAAACATACTAAATGTATGTTTTATTGTGTCGCGTGCATTCGAGTATTTCGGCGGAGTACCGAGTGAGTGTTTATACGATAATATGAAGACAGTTATCATAAAAAGAAACGCTTATGGCAGAGGGAAACATCAATTTAATCCACTCTTTGAAGATTTTTCCAAACACTGTGGATTTACTATAAAAGTATGTAAACCTTATCGTGCAAAAACCAAAGGGAAAGTTGAGAGATTTAATCACTATCTACGCTATAACTTTCATAATGGATTAAAAGTAAAACTTTCAATGAAAAATTATCAGCTTAATATCGAAAATGCAAATGCAGAAGTTTTAAAATGGCTTGAAGAAAAAGCAAATCAAAGAGTACATAAAACAACTTTACAAATACCAAATGAACTATTGGCACACGAGCAACCCCACTTGCTTTGTGTGCCTAAACCTTACGGTGGCATTCATCCTAAGATTGTAATACAAAGTGTAGCTAAAAATAAATCACACTTCAAGAAAACAGTTGCTATCGATTCTATTTATATACCAAATAGAGATATGCAAAGTTATGATGAGTTAATACCTGTTGCATTATATATGATTCCGTCACTTACGGTAAGTGTAGGAGGTGGGTTATGGAGTTAAACGATAATATCATAGAATTATGTAAAGAACTCAAACTATCAACCATATCAATGGAGTATCATAATATAGCTACAACAGCTGCAAAAGAAAATTGGCAATATGTACAGTTCTTACATGAACTGTTAAAACTTGAAAGTGATTCTAGGATGGATAGATCAAAAAAAGTATTGACAAAATTTGCAGGGTTTCCTGCAATTAAAACACTTGAACAGTTTGATTATACATTCTCAGTTGGTGTAAATAGAAAACAGATAGAGGAACTTGCATCTCTAAGCTTTATTAAAAAACATGAAAATATAGTGCTTCTAGGACAGTGTGGTGTGGGTAAAACACACTTGGCAATAGCATTAGCCTATAAAGCTGTACAAAATAGATATAAAGCAAAGTTTACTACCATATCCGAACTGTTAGCAAATGCCAATAAGGCAAAAAAAGAGAGGAAATACGATATCTTTCTAAAATCTATCACAAATCCATCAGTTCTTGTAATTGATGAGATAGGATATTTTAATATGAACAAAGAGGAATCCAATCACTTCTTTCAGATTATCTCCAAACGATATGAAAAAGGCTCAACCATACTTACTTCCAATTTAGTATTTAGCAAATGGACACAGGTATTTGCAGGGGATAAGATAGTCACTACTGCAATTTTAGATAGGATATTACACCATTCACATATAATTAATATACAAGGAGACAGTTATAGACTAAAAGAGAAAAAAGATCAAGGTATTTTAAATTCAGATATTTATAAGATTGGGGCTAGTTCTTCAATAAAATCTGTTCAAAAAGTAGAGGCGGTTTAAGTTTCAGAAGGTAACTTTTTTATGAATTTAGTTGACGATTTTTAGAGTTCGTTTGACAT
>JBNKLC010000009.1:0-17357 GCA_050292155.1 Arcobacteraceae bacterium | reverse complement strand
TAGCTGCTTACGGGCAGATATTACCAAAGAGTGTACTTGATATTGCACCTTGTATTAATCTTCATGCTTCATTACTTCCACGTTATAGAGGAGCAAGTCCTATCCAACAAGCTTTATTAAATGATGATGAGTACACTGGAGTAACTTCTATGCTTATGGATGTAGGGTTAGACAGCGGAGATATTTTGGGATTAAAATATTTCAAAATACCAAAAGAGATGGTTGTAAGTGAACTTTTTGATGCTCTCTCAGGTATCGCGGCGGATTTAACGATTGAAACTTTAGAAAATTTTGGAAAGATAAGTCCTAAAAAACAAAATCTTACTTTAGTATCCCATTGCGGTAAAGTGAAAAAATCAGATGGTTTAGTTGATTTTAGCGACGCAAAAAAGTTTTATAATAGATATAGAGCTTATAAATCATGGCCGGATATCTATTTGGAATCGGGACTTAAAATAAAAGAGTGTGAATTATATGAGAGTGATTCAAAAAATAAAAAAGGAGCAATTTTAGAAATTGCAAAGGAGTTTATAATAACGGGATGCAAACAAGGGAGTATCAAAATATTTACACTTCAACCACCATCAAAAAAACAGATGAATGCAACCGATTATATTAGAGGTGCAAGGATAGTAGTAGGAGATGTTTTAATTTAAATTATTATATTATTTTATAAAAGTAATAACTATGAAGAAAAAAAACAAGAACTACGAAATATGTGATTTGAAATTGTTTACGATGGATGATATCGATGTTTTATTGCATAAGATATTAAAGCAGGTAAGAGAAACACTTAATGTAGAAGCGGGGACTATTTATACGGTAGACGACGACGTTTTGAAGTTTAACGTTTTTCAAAATGATTCGATGGAGTATGAGCAAATTTACCTGCAGTATAAAGATTTAAAAAATGTAAAATTGGATATTCAAAAAGGCGATAAATATTTAGCCGTTCATGCTTATAAAAGTGAAAAAATAATCATAGTCAATGATGTTTACAATACGGATGATTATGAATTTGCAGGTGTCAAAGAGTATGATACAAAATATAACTACAAAACATATTCTATCATGACAGCACCGATTATAGATCCTATGGAACACCAAAAATTGGGTGTTTTGCAATTGATCAATAAACTAGACGGTACTCAAAAAGTTGCTTTTAACGAACAAGATAAAAATACATTTTCTATAGCACTTTCACTTATCGCTTTAACTATTTTTCAAGCAAAGAGTGATTTTTTAAAACTGCAAGAATTAAATGAAAAATTGAAAGTTGCAAATAAAAGTTTAGAGCAAAGAGTAGAATATGAAGTGAGCGAAAATGAGAAAAAATCAACAATCATTTATAATCAAGCAAAATTAGCTTCAATGGGGGAAATGGTAGGAAATATTGCACACCAGTGGCGACAACCTTTAAGTAGTATCTCTACTATTGCAAGTGCATTGAGTTTTGATTTGGAATATCGTGAAGCCGATAAAAAGAAATTAATCCCTTCTTTAAATAAAATTGTAGATACCACAAAATATCTCTCAGATACGATTAATGATTTTAGAAATTTTTATAAAAATGACAAATCATTGGAACTGTTTAATGTATCAACAAATATTCAACAATGTATGGTTATCATAGAATCTACATTGTTATACAATAATATTAAAGTAATATTTGATTTGGATGAAACCCTTGGAGTTGAAGGTTTGAAAAATGAATTAAAGCAAGTTGTTTTAAATATTATACAAAACGCCAAAGATGCTCTTGTGATGAATATGCCCAAAAAAGATAGATATATATTTATTACACTGCAAAAAGTTGATGATTTTATTTTTCTCGATATAAAAGACAATGCAGGTGGTATCGATGAAGATCTACTAGAACGTATTTTTGAAAAAGATTTTACTACCAAAAGCGATTTAGATGGTACCGGTATAGGGTTGCATATGACAAAACTAATTATTGAAAAAAGTTTTAACGGAAAAATAAGCGCTGCTAATAGTGAATACATTTACAACAACAAAAAATATAAAGGAGCTTTATTTACTATTGGGCTTCCTGCAAAATAGAGATAAAACCTAATTTATGGAAATTAGATATTTACAAAGTATTGACTCCACACAAACTTATCTCAAAAATTATATTAAAGAACATGGTTTCTCACATAATCTATGTATAGCTACACAAGAGCAAACGTTGGGAATAGGAAGTAGGGGAAACTCTTGGAGTGGAGTTAAAGGAAATCTTTTTTTCTCTTTTGTTTTAGATAAAAAAGAGCTTCCAAAAGATTTGCCGGTTCAAAGTTTTTCTATATATTTTAGTTTTTTATTAAAAGAGTTTTTAAAAAATTTAGGTTCAAAAGTATGGTTAAAGTGGCCCAATGATTTTTATATAGAAGATAAAAAAATAGGGGGAACTATCACAAATCTACAAGGAGATTTGGTTTATTGCGGGATAGGTTTGAATTTACAATATGTGGATATGGAATATGGTTATTTGGATATTTCAATTGATCCAAAAAAAGTTTTGGAGGAGTATTTTTTAATTGTATGGGAAAAAAAGCTTTGGAAGGATATTTTTAGTAAATATCTGCTAGAATTTGAGCTTAGTAGAAAATTTCAAACAACTATACGAGACCAAAAAGTATCATTACAAAATGCTGCTTTAAATGAAGATGGATCAATTAGTATCAATAATGAAAAGGTATTTAGTTTAAGATGACAGAAGTTATAACTATTGCAAATCAAAAAGGCGGTGTGGGTAAAACAACTACGGCGGTCAATTTAAGTGCGGCATTGGCACTACTTGGAAAAAAAGTTTTATTAATCGATGCCGATCCACAATCAAATGCAACGACAAGTTTAGGGTTTCATAGAGATTCCTATGAATATAATTTATACCATGTGATGCTAGGCACTAAAGAACTGAACGAAATTATATTGGATGTAAAAGATATAGAAAATCTTTTTGTGGCACCTTCAAATATAGGTCTTGTAGGGATCGAAAAAGAGTTTTATAAAAATACAAAAGATAGAGAACTTGTCTTAAAACGAAAAATTGATCCGATTAAAAATGATTACGATTATATTATTATAGATTCCCCTCCTGCACTTGGACCTTTGACAATTAATACATTGAGTTCGGCAACGTCGGTTTTGATACCTATTCAGTGTGAGTTTTTTGCACTTGAAGGACTTGCACAACTTTTAAATACGATTAAACTTATAAGACAAACGATCAATAGAAGCTTGGATATCAAAGGGTTTTTACCCACAATGTACAGTGCACAAAACAATCTTTCAAAACAGGTTTTTGCAGATTTGGCAAAACATTTTGAAAGCAAACTTTTTAAACTCAATGATTCGTCGTATGTTGTAGTTCCTAGAAACATTAAACTGGCAGAATCTCCAAGTTTTGGAAAACCGATTATGCTTTATGATCCAAAATCTGCTGGAACAAAAGCATATAACAATTTGGCAAAAGCAATATTAAAATAAGGATTTTTTATGGCATTAGGTAGAGGTCTTGGCGAATTATTAGGTGAGGTTGAAACGGCTTATGATAATAATAAAGGAGAGTCTTCAAAAGAGGTAAGAGAGATCAATGTCGATGATATCAAACTAAATCCTTACCAGCCGAGAAAAATATTTGATGAAGAAAAATTAAAAGAGTTAAGCGAATCTATTGCCCGTCACGGTTTGATGCAGCCTATTGTAGTCACAAAAGATGAGGATAAATATCTTTTAATAGCAGGAGAACGGAGACTTCGTGCTACAAAACTTGCGGGGATTACGCTGATTAAAGCAACTATTTTAAATGTAGATGATTCAAAGCTTAGAGAACTTGCTTTAATTGAAAATATTCAAAGAGACGATCTTAATATTATAGAAGTTGCTTATTCGTATGCGGGGCTGATAAATGATTATGATATTACCCATGAAGAGTTGGCAAAAATGGTTGCAAAAAGTAGAAGTAGTATTTCCAATACACTGCGACTTTTAACTTTAAGCAACTATGCACAAAAGATGCTCGGAGGCGATAAGATTTCCGTAGGTCATGCAAAAGTGATTGTAGGTTTGGGTGAAGATGAGCAAAAAAAAGTTGTAGATTCTATTATTGGACAAAAACTAAGTGTAAGAGATACAGAAACTTTAGTGAAAAGAATTAAGACTCCAAAAACAGAAGAAAAACAAGATAAACCAAAAGAAGAAAAATTACAAATTGATTATAAACCTTTGGAGGAACTCAAAGAGCATCTCCAAACAAACAATCTTTATTTAGAACTCGATAAGGATTATTTTAAAATCAAAATCAATTCCCAAGAAGATGTCCAAAATATACTCAACTATTTTCAAAGTAAATAACAATTATAAATCCGTTTAATAAAAAACATAGGTTTCTTTAGATAAAATTTGCCGAAGTTTTAGTGTAACTAGACTGTAAAAATTGTATGGAGAATCGAATGTTAGACATAAGTCCAATATTATTAGTTGGTTCAGCGTTAGTATTTCTACTGGTACTTGCTAGACTTAATAGTTGTCTTTACAAGCCTTTGATAAAGCATATGGATGATAGAGATAATCAGATCAAAACTGATTTGGAAAATGCCAAAAGTAATGCTACAGAGGTAAATGATATGCTTGATGAAGCAAATTCTATCATTTCCCAAGCGAAAAAAGAGGCAAACTCTATTCGTGAAAAGGCTAGACTTGAAGCTACCGGAGTTGCTGAGGTAAAACTTGCCGAAGCTAAATCGAAGATGGATGATAAATATAATGATTTCTTAAATGCACTTGCTATTGAGAAAGATACTTTAGAAAAATCTTTAATTGCCAATATGCCTACTTTTAAAGAAGGCTTAAAAGCAAAATTAAGCTCAATATAAGGTGGTGGAATGAAGAAAAAATTATTGATATTACTTTTTATTTCTATGCCGCTTAGTTTATTTGCAAACGATGCAAACGTAGAAACAGATATTGTAGAACGAACAGTAAACTTTTTAATCTTCGCAGCTATCCTTTATTACTTATTAGCAGACAAACTTAAAACATTTTTCAAAGATAGAACAGCATCTATTCAAAGTGAACTTGATAAAGTTCAAGAGATGGTAAAAGAGTCTGAGAAAAAAGTAAGTGATGCGAAACTTGAAGTGGAAAATGCTAAAAAAGTTGCTGAAGAGCTTGTAAGTTCTGCGAGTAGCGATGTAGAGTCTATTAAGGCAAAAATTGAAGCAACTGTTGAGCAAGAGATTGCTTATATGAGTAGAAGCTTTGATGAGAAAACTGAACTTGAAACTAAAAAAATCAAAAAAGAAGTTGTACAAAATGTACTTGAAGAGTTACTGAAAAGTGAAAATATTGAGCTTTCACAAGATGAACTTACAAGTATTGTATTGAAAAAGGTTGCTTAATGGTTGAGTTAGTAGCAAAAAGATATGTTAAAGCAATAATGACCGAAAGAGACAGTGCCACGATAAATGCAATTTTTGAAGAGCTAAAAGTAATTGCAGGTGCATTTAAAGATGAAAAATTTATTTCAATTTTATCATCTTCGGATATTAAATCGGATCAAAAAGTAGATTTAGTATTGTCGTTTACAAATAATTCGAGTAATGAACTTACAAATCTTATCAAGCTTTTAGGGGAAAAAAAGAGATTAGATATTATCCCTGATATTGTAGATGGATTGGAAAGTGAGTTAGCGGTTTTAAATAACTCTTATACTGGGATTGTTTATACAAATAAAGAGCTGAGTTCTGCAGATATGGATAAATTAACTGCACAGTTTTCGGCTAAATTTGATGTAAATTTAGAACTTGCTCAAAATGTTTGTGCGTATGACGGTATTAAAGTAGATATTGATGGACTTGGGTGTGAGATAGCTTTCTCTAAAGAGAGACTAAAATCACAAATGATTGATCATATATTAAAAGCAGTTTAGAAATTTAAAGGAGAAATTGGATGAGTACAAAGATTCAAGCAGATGAGATCAGTTCTATAATTAAAGAAAGAATTGATAACTTTGAATTAAATGTAGATGTTAATGAAACAGGAAAGATTATATCTTTCGCTGACGGTATTGCAAAAGTTTACGGACTTAAAAATGTAATGGCTGGAGAGATTGTTGAGTTTGAAACAGGAGCTAAAGGTATCGCTTCTAACTTAGAAGAGTCTTCGGTTGGTATAGTTGTATTAGGTTCAAGTGAAGGTTTAAGAGAAGGTTCAAGCTGTAAGAGACTTGGAGAACTTCTTGAAGTACCTGTTGGACCTGGTTCACTTGGACGTGTTGTAAATGCTCTTGGAGAGCCTGTTGATGGAAAAGGTGAGATTGAAGCTACGGAGAAAAGGTTCGTAGAGGAAAAAGCACCTGGAATTATGGCTAGAAAATCAGTACATGAGCCATTAGAAACTGGTATCAAAGCAATTGATGCACTTGTTCCAATCGGAAGAGGGCAAAGAGAGCTTATTATCGGAGATAGACAAACAGGGAAAACAACTGTTGCAATCGATGCAATTATCAACCAAAAAGGGCAAGATGTAAAATGTATCTATGTTGCAGTTGGTCAAAAAGCATCTTCTATTGCAAATGTTGTGGGTGCTTTAGAAGCTGCAGGAGCGATGGAGTACACTACAGTTGTAACAGCGAACGCATCTGAGTCTTCTGCACTTCAATTCTTAGCACCGTATACAGGTGTAACTTTAGGTGAGTATTATAGAGATAACGGACAACACTGTTTAATTATCTATGATGATTTGTCTAAACACGCGGTTGCTTATAGAGAGATGTCACTTCTATTAAGAAGACCACCGGGTCGTGAAGCATATCCAGGGGATGTTTTTTATCTACATTCAAGATTACTTGAGAGAGCTGCGAAAGTAAATGATGATTTAGGGGCAGGATCTTTAACTGCGTTACCTATCATTGAAACACAAGCAGGAGACGTTGCGGCATATATTCCTACAAACGTTATCTCTATTACAGATGGTCAAATTTTCCTAGAAACTGACCTATTCAACTCTGGTATCAGACCTGCAATTAATGTTGGTCTTTCAGTATCAAGGGTTGGGGGAGCTGCACAAGTTAAAGCTACTAAGCAAGTTGCAGGTACTCTTAAACTTGACCTTGCTCAATATAGAGAGTTAGAGTCATTCGCACAATTTGCATCAGATCTTGATCCTGCTACTAGAGCGCAGTTAGAGAGAGGTCAAAGAATGGTTGAGCTTCTAAAACAAGGTGTAAACAAACCGCTTGTTATTGAAAAACAACAAACAGTTCTTTATGCAGGTGTAAATGGTTTTATCGATGATATTGATGTAAAAGATGTTGTAAGATTTGAAAATGAATTCCATGAATTTGTTGAGTCTAAATACTCAAATATTATTACTGATCTAAATGCTAAGAAAAAAATTGACGATGATATTAAAGAGGTTCTTGAAACTGCTATAAATGAGTTCAAAACAATTTTTAAAGCAGATTAAGGGATAAAAGTATGGCTAACTTAAAAGAGATATCAAGACAAATCAAGAGTGTTAAAAATACGCAAAAGACAACAAAAGCTATGAAGCTTGTTTCTTCTGCGAAATTAAGACGTACTCAACAATTGTCGGAACAAGCAAAAAGTTATGCTGTAAAAATCAACGACATATTATCAGAAATTGCTGCAAGAGTTGCAAAAGTACAAGATAGCGATAATTTAAGTAGAGCATTTGTACAAAACGACAACCCAAAAGTTGTAGATATTGTATTTGTTACGGCTGATAAAGGTCTTTGCGGTGGTTTTAATATGACTACTATCAAAAAAGTAAGAGCTTTAATCGATGAATATACCAATAACGGTGCAACTGTAAGATTAAGAGCTGCAGGGAGAAAAGGTATCGATTACTTTAACTTTCAAGGAAAAGATTTACAAGATAGTATAGTGGGATTAACATCATCTCCTACATATGAAAAAGCATCAGATTTTATAGCAAGTGCTTATGAAGATTTTAATAACGGTGTAACTGATAAAGTTATCACTGTTTATAATGGATTTTTAAATATGCTGACTCAAGAGTTGCGAACTAAAGATCTATTACCTATTTCATTTGATTCTGTTTCTGTTGAGCAAGAGAATACTACTTCTATGCTTAGCATCGAACCGGATGATGATGAAGAGATCTTAAATGAACTGACCGGTAAATATGTTGATTTTAATATGTATTACTCTTTGATTGATTCATTGGCTGCAGAGCATAGTGCAAGAATGCAGGCTATGGACAATGCAACCAACAATGCAAAAGAGAGGGTAAATGATTTAACAGTACAATTTAATAAAGCTAGACAAGCTGCGATTACAACAGAGTTAATTGAGATTATCTCTGGTGTTGAATCTATGAAATAAGAAAAGTAATAAGAAAGGAAGAATATAAATGGAAGGTAAAATTGTTCAAGTTATGGGTCCAGTTGTAGACGTTGAATTCGACGGATACTTACCTGCGATTAATGACGCTATTGAAGTACCTGGTGTTGAGCCGAGATTGGTACTTGAAGTAGCAGCACATATCGGTGATAGTAGAGTTAGAACTATTGCTATGGATATGACTGAGGGTCTTGTAAGAGGTCAAAAAGTAAATGCAACGGGAGCACCGATTATGGTTCCTGTTGGAGAAGATGTACTTGGTAGAATCTTTAATGTTATCGGTGAGCCTGTTGATGAGGGTGAAGCGGTTAATCCTGATGCTCCAAAAATGTCGATTCACAGAGAAGCTCCTGCTTTTGAAGAGCAGTCTACTTCAACAGAAATGTTTGAAACAGGTATCAAAGTTGTAGACTTACTTGCTCCTTATGCAAAGGGTGGTAAAGTTGGACTATTCGGTGGTGCCGGAGTCGGTAAAACGGTAATTATTATGGAGCTTATCCATAACGTTGCATTTAAACACGACGGTTACTCTGTATTTGCAGGGGTTGGTGAGAGAACAAGAGAAGGGAATGACCTTTACTACGAGATGAAAGAATCGAACGTTCTTGACAAAGTTGCTCTGTGCTACGGTCAAATGAATGAGCCTCCGGGAGCAAGAAATAGAATCGCACTTACAGGTCTTACAATGGCTGAGTATTTTAGAGATGAAAAAGGACTTGACGTTCTTATGTTTATCGATAATATCTTTAGATTTGCTCAATCAGGTTCTGAAATGTCGGCACTTTTAGGAAGAATTCCATCAGCAGTTGGTTACCAACCGACACTAGCACGTGAGATGGGTGCACTTCAAGAGAGAATTACAACAACTAAAAAAGGATCGATCACTTCAGTTCAAGCAGTTTACGTACCTGCAGATGACTTAACTGACCCGGCTCCTGCTTCAGTTTTTGCTCACTTAGATGCAACTACGGTTCTTAACAGAAAGATTGCAGAAAAAGGTATCTACCCTGCAGTTGATCCACTAGATTCAACTTCAAGAATCTTAAGTGCGGATGTACTTGGTAATGAACATTACGAGGTAGCTAGAGGTGTTCAATCTTTATTACAAAAATATAAAGATCTTCAAGATATTATTGCAATTCTTGGTATGGATGAGTTATCTGAAGCTGATAAACTTGTGGTGGAAAGAGCAAGAAAAGTTGAAAAATTCTTATCTCAACCGTTCTTCGTAGCAGAAGTATTTACAGGATCTCCTGGTAAATATGTAGAGTTAGCCGATACTATTAAAGGATTCAAAGGAATTTTAAACGGTGATTATGACCATATGCCTGAAAATTCATTCTATATGGTTGGTGGTATCGATGAAGCGATTGCTAAAGCTGAAGGTATGAACAAGTAATCATAAAAGGTAAAAGATGAATTCATTAAGATTATCAATCGTAACACCAAACGGAGAGATTTATAACGGTGATGTAAAATCTGTAACTCTTCCCGGAAAAGAGGGAGAGTTTGGGGTTTTACCTTCACACTCTTCTTTAGTTTCTTCACTAACTGTAGGTGTTATCGAGATTACAAGAAAAGATGCTATAAAAGAAGCTATAGCAATTAACTGGGGACATGTAAAAGTGAGTGAAGCTGCCGTTGATATTTTAGTTGACGGAGCAGTTGCTCTTACAGGTGAAAAAGGCTCAACTATTGCTGCTAATATTGAAGCTGCAAAAGAACTTGTTAATTCGGTTCAAGATTCAAATATCTCTATGGCAGCAGTTGAGTCAAAAATCAATTCATTTGCTTAATATTTAGATGATTGATTCTATTTTAAACTATCTACAAGGAAGTACAGCAATATCTATAGGGGTATTGGTTGTACTCTCAACTTATTTTATCATTGTATTTTGGATTTTTATCTATAAATACTTTAAACTCTCTTCAGATGTTACAACAGAGCAAAATAATGTAAATACTTTACTTTCTCGTGATGCTTCACTTAATCCATTGTCACGAATTGGACAATGTATAAAAGGCTCAATAGCATCAAAGCAAACATTAAAAGTATGCGAAACTACTTATATTAGAGAATCAAGTAGCGGTTTGTCTTGGCTTTCTATTATCGCTTCAACGGCTCCGTTTATAGGACTTTTTGGTACGGTTGTAGGGATATTGGAATCATTTGCCAGATTTTCAACTGCTTCTAAAGTGAGTTTTGCAACGATTGCACCTGCTATTAGTGAAGCATTGGTAGCAACCGCTGCAGGTATTTTTGTGGCAATATTTGCATATACGTTTCATCAAATTTTAACAAGAAAGGTTTATGAATTAGATACCTATTTAAAATCCCAGATTGATATTATTCTCTCTAGGAGATAAATGTGTACGATTATGAAAAAAAACCTGAACTAAACATCACACCTTTGGTGGATGTGATGCTTGTATTGTTGGCAATTTTAATGGTTACTGCTCCGGTACTTGAATATGAAGAAAATATCAATCTTCCTAAAGGAAGTAAAAGCCAAAGGGTGCAGCAACACAATAAAATCGATATACTTGTAAGCAAAGACAAAGCAATAGTCATAAACAAGCAAAACAAATACAAATTTGAAAACTTTGCCGATAATTTTGTCCTTTATTCAAAAAATAAAAACCGAGATACACCGGTACATATAAAAGCAGATAGAACTTTACGATATGATGATGTGATATATATTTTAAAAACGGTTAAAGAAGCAGGTTTTTTGAAAGTTGCATTGATTACAGATGGTTGATAAAAAATATTTTTATACTTCGGGATTTATAGCATTCTCTTTATATGTATTATTAGCACTCTTGCTTATAATATATCTAAAGGGACATAATATAAAAAAGATAGACTCTTTTAAAAAGCATACAGTATTGCAACTGGACGTGATTATTGATACCCAAGATGATAAATATAAAAAAATCGATATAAAAAGCGGTGTAAAAAATAAAGAGATTGCAAAAAAAGTTGTAAAAAAGACCACATCCACTAGTCTCAAACAGCGAAGTGATCTCAAATCACTTTTTGCGGACGTGAAAACAAGTGCTACAAAAGTAACCAAAAAACAAGTAACAAATGTAAAAAAAAGTACAATATCCAGCCGTTTTAAATCAAAATTTGAAAAAGAGAGAAAAGTAAAAAGTTTGGTATCCCCGGAATTGGCAAATAAAAAAAGTGTCAATTCCCAAAAAGTGGTTATGAGCGAATCTCAAAATGATGATCCATATTATTCAAAAGTAAATCAGATGCTCTCAAGCAGATGGAATCCTACGATATTTTCGGCAGATTTATCTGCAAAAGTTTCAGTAATAATTACAAATAATGGAATATTTAGTTTTAAGTTTATACAATACTCGGGAAATTCTGGATTTGATAATCAGTTAGCGGAATTTTTACAAAATGAAAGTTTAAAGCGATATCCTGTCCATCCTTCAAAAACAACGAAAGAGATAGAAGTCGTTTTTAAATCCGAGGAATAAGTAGAATGAAAAAATTAATAGTAACATGGCTTGTGTGTATAAATTTTCTATTTGCAGTAGATGCAACGATGGAAATTGTTAAAAATAAATCAAATTTACCAAATATTGCTACGATAATCTCTTTGGATACAACACCTGTTGTGAATGGATATGAAAAAAATATTTTATATCTGGTCAAAAAAGATCTTGAGGTCAGCAGCCATTTTGACAACCTTGAAGCAGGTGTTCAATACCATTTTGAACAAACACCCGAATATGATGATTTAAAGAAGAAAAATATCGATCTTTGTTTGGTATTGCAGGTTCGCAATGACGGAAACGGAGGATTGGTTTTAAATATAAAATTATACGATGTAAATTCACAACAGCTTGTTTTGGCAAAACCTTATACAGTATCTGCTGCTCTAAGGTATCCTTTTTTAGCACATCAAACGGCAATTGATATTAATAAACACCTCAATGCACCTACTATTGATTGGATGAATGAGTTTGTGATATTTTCAAGATATATAGATTCTAAAACAAGTGAGATAGTTATTTCAGATTATACTCTTACATATCAAAAAACAGTTGTAAAAGGGGGATTGAATATTTTCCCAAAATGGGCTAATGATAAAAAAGAGGCATTTTACTATACTACATACAGATATCAAAAACCAACGTTGATGTTAAAAAATCTTTATACGGGAGAAGCGAGAAGATTAATCTCCAGTGATGGGATGATGGTATGTTCCGATGTAAGTAAGGATGGTACTAAACTACTCTTAACAATGGCACCAAATTCGCAACCGGATATTTATCTTTATGACGTTATTAACAATTTGAAAACAAGAGTTACTAGCTATAATGGTATTGATGTGGGAGCCAATTTTGTAGAAGATGAATCAAAAGTTGTTTTTATATCCGATAGACTCAGATATCCAAATATATTTGCAAAAAAAATAGGGAGAAAAGGGGTTGAACGACTTGTATATCATGGAAAAAATAATTCCCAATGTTCTACGTACGGCGATTATATTGTTTATGCAAGTAGGGAGACCGATAACGAATTTGGCTCAAACGTATTTAATCTTTATCTCATATCTACCCATAGCGATTATGTAAGAAGATTGACAGCCACGGGAAGAAATCAATTTCCAAAATTCTCAGCAGACGGCGAGTCGATACTATTTATTAAAAATGAGGGGAGAAAAAGTTACCTCATGGTACATAGAATAAATTTTAATAAAAATTTCCCTTTTTTGTTAAAAAGTGGAAAATTACAGTCTATAGACTGGTAGGTTAGATTCATTTAAGTATCAATAGTGTAGAATAATATCAAAATTATAACAAAAGGAATGTTTTATGGTAAATAGTAACGTTAAAAAAATTCTTCTCAGTGTTTGTGCTGTTGCATTACTTGCAGGATGTGCTTCAAAAGATGCAGAATATGGTAGTAATAGTCAATCGGTAGACTCAAAGACTAATGGTATTGCAGGAGATGAAAAAGCGGTAGACGGTACATTAAACGGTGATTTAAAAACACTTACACATGAAGGTGTGCACAATGTACAAAGTGAAATTGACGGAAACGTAGTTGTATTGGAGTCTGTTCATTTTGCATTTGATAAATATAATTTAACCGATGATATGAGAGATATAGCAACTACAAACTATAACAAAATCAACAAAACTCAACAAGTATACGAAGGTCTTAAAGTAAAACTCGAAGGTAATTGTGATGAATGGGGAACTGATGAGTATAACTATGCCTTAGGTTTAAAAAGAGCGAAAACTACAAAAGATGCATTGGTAGCAGACGGTATGAATCCTGATAACATTATAATGGTTAGTTTTGGTGAGAGTAATCCAATTTGTACGCAAAAAAATGCAACTTGTTGGAAAATGAATAGAAGAGTTGATTACAGACTTTTACCGTAATTCCGTAATTAATATAATTTCTAAAAGAAAAATTGTTGAAAATATTTTTTAACTTACTGTTTATTATAGGAGTATCTGCTTATGCAGAGCAGTCTATGTTCGGTGCGGGTGATCTTAGTGCACCCGAACCTTATGGGCTGACGGATACAGAAAAAGTTATAGTTGATAATAAAAAAACTATTAAAAATACTGAAAAAAAGATCTACAAAGTAGATACCAAATTAAAAGATGTTTATGAAACAGTAGATGGGTTGGAGTCTATTGTAGACGGAGAAAGTCAAAAACTCAATGCGCTTTCTAAACAATTTTTGGAGCAGACAAATCAAATAACCTTACAATCTGAAAAGATAGATACACATACTCAAGATATCGAGAATCTTAAATTACAGATTGCCCAAAATACTCAAAATATACAAACGATTAAAGAATCTCTTGATAAACTTGTAGTAACTCTTAATACAATCAATAAAGATTATGTTTCAAGAAAAGATTTTCAAAAGCTTTTTGATATGATTGATAAAAAAGAGGCAAAAAAAGCAAAAAATGCAAAACCCAAAGGGGTACCGAATAAGTCTAAAGCTAAACTTATGGAAGATGTCAGAGTTTGGTTTAAAAAAGATTATTTTACAAAAGCGATACCTGTGATTGAGTATCTTATCTCACAAAATTACAGACCGGCTGAAAATAATTACTATATGGGTGAAATTAAGTATTATAGAAAACACTATAAAGATGCGTTGCACTATTTTAAGACAAGTATGATGCTCTACGATAAAGCATCATGGCTACCAAAGTTGCTTTTACACAGTGCAATATCATTTGAACAGTTAGGAGACAATGAAAATGCACAAAGCTTTTATAGTACGATAGTGGATGTGTATCCAAATTCAAATGAAGCAAAAGAAGCTTCTAAAAAAATTAAATAAAACTATTTAAATCAAAAAAGGAAAATTATGTCAAATAAAGTTATAGCAATAGAGTATACACTAACAGATGCAGACTCAAAAGAGCAGTTAGATACAAATGTAGGTGGAAATCCACTAGAATTTATAAGTGGTATGGGTCAAATTATACCGGGACTTGAAAAAGAGATTGAAAATCTAGCAAGTGGAGAAAAAGCAGATGTAATGGTACAAGCTGCAGAAGCTTACGGCGAGTATAATGAAGAAGCGTTACAAGCATTACCAAAAGAGCAATTTGCGGGGATTGACCTTGTTGAAGGGATGACGCTTTACGGCAGCGGTGAAAACGGGCAAACCGTACAAGTTACAGTAAAAGGTTTTAGTGATGATGAAGTTACAATCGATTATAACCACCCATTAGCTGGAAAAACATTGATGTTCAGCGTTGCTATTATGGATGTAAGAGCAGCAACGGATGAAGAGATTCAAACAGGAATCGTAGGCGGTATGGCAGCTGCAGGTGGATGTTGTGGAGGAACTTCTTGCGGAACACATGATCATTCACACGATGAAGGAGAGTGTTGCGGTGGGGAAAAACACGGCGAAGAGCATGAGTGTTGCGGTGGACACGATGGAGAAGGTTGTAAAAACAGCTAATTCAGCGATCAAAAATAATTAATAAAAAAGCTCCTATTTCTTTGAAATAGGAGTTTTTAATTTCTAAGGAGATTTTATACATGAAAAAAGTAGCTTTTATATTCCCGGGTCAGGGAAGCCAATCTGTTGGTATGGGGAAAGATTTTTTTGATAATAGTGATATTGCAAAAGAGATGGTAAGTTGTGCAAGTGAGCGAATAGGAGTAGATTTTGAAAATCTTTTATTTGAGGAAAATGACTTACTGGGACAAACACAATACACACAACCTGCAATTTTACTTGTAAGTTGTATTGCACTTGAAGTATTTAAATCAAAATGTGATATTGCACCTCAATTTGTACTTGGACATTCGTTAGGGGAATTTTCTGCGCTTGTTGCAAGTGGTGCGATTGATTATCTTGATGCGGTTGAACTTGTACACAAGCGAGGACTATTTATGAGTGAAGCTTGTGAGGGAGCAGGGGCAGGTATGATGGCTCTTGTTGGTCTTGATGATGCAAGTGTAGAATCTCTTTGTGACAAATTTAGAAGCGAAGGGAAAAAGATCTGGGCAGCAAACTATAACCAAGACGGACAGATAGTAGTAGCAGGTATCAAAGCCGATCTTGAAGCAACTGCAGAGAGCTTTAAAGAAGCTGGGGCAAAAAGAGCAATTGTACTTGATATGAGTGTTGCAAGTCACTGTGAACTTTTAAATAGTGCCGTGACAAAGCTTGAGCCTTATTTAAGTGATTTTATAACAGATAGGTTTGATACAAAAATCATCTCAAATGTAACAGCAGAAGCTTACAGCTCTAAAGATGAAGCAATTGATCTTCTTGGAAAACAGCTTGTATCTCCAGTGAAATACAAACAATCTATCGTAGCAACTTCAGGGGATGTGGATTGTTTTATCGAGTTTGGGAATGGGGCTGTTTTAAAGGGATTGAATAGGAAAATTGATAAGGGGACGCCTACTTTGAATGTTTCTGATATGAAAAGTCTTGATGAGACTTTAGAAGAGTTAAATTCATAAGATAAGAATAAACTTTGTAGTAAAAACCTTTTGAATTAATGGGGCTTTTTTTATTTCTGTTAGCATTACTTAGTTTGAAACATTACTTTCATTTTTTTTAGAAAAAAACGAAACAAAAAAATCGGTTGCCAAGATTGAAAAGCCCTGCGGGTTCCAAGATTTTTTATAATTTTTAATGCGACTGCGAAACTCGCTAAAGTTTGACATCTAGTCAAACTTTTTAACGCTCAAACAGTCCTCGTCTGTTTTCATTAAAAACTATAAAAAATATTGCTTTTCAAAGGCAACCATCTTTAAAGTCCGTCAATATACCAGTTTCTAAGAACATATTGTAGCCTTTGTTTTCATTTGTTTTAGATAAAATATAAAAAATTACATGGAGTTTTTAATGAAGGGTTTAATAATAACTTGTAATAAATTTGTTGACAAAAATTTTACAAATAAGAATATGAAAGTGGTACTTTGTATTTTAGTTTGTATATTGATATTATTTTTAATTATTACTCCAATTATAGTAGAAAAAACAGATTTGCAATTTACAGATATAATTGCACCGTATATTATATCTATTTCAGCATTGTTTGCTTCGACTGTTGCTATGATAAATTTAAAAGCGAATGAACTTGATAAAATTTCGGATAAGAATAGAAAAGATATATCGGAAATTTATTATTTAATGATGAACATAAACAATCTTAAAGAAAAACTAGGGGTTTATAAAAAAATAGTTTATCAGGAAAATCAAGTAGATTTATATGAATTCTTGGAGTATAAAAAGTTGTTTTTAAAATATGACGACTTTTTTGGTAATAGAATATTAATATATTATGCAGCTGATCTGTCAACACTTTATAGGACACAAAACAATTAATTCTATATAGCCATTTCTAAACGTAACATTTCCTCTTCAAATTCATATGGGGACATATAATTATTTGATGAATGAATTCTTTTTCTATTATAAAAAATCTCTA
>JBNKLC010000008.1:0-18837 GCA_050292155.1 Arcobacteraceae bacterium | reverse complement strand
TAGCATTGTTAATATTTCCTATATCTATATTATGGTTTTTAATTTCAAAAGTTTTTCAAATAAAAATATTTAATCAGGCAAAATCTCTTCCATCACCTTTAAGAGATGAAGTATTTAAAAAATGTGTTAAAATATTAAAAGAAAAAATAGGAGTAGATGTAAAACATTTAACGTTAGATAAGGGGTTAGATGGTGATTATTTGAGACTTTTGTATCATTATGTTTATGAAAATTCGGAAAGACATGCCAGTAAATTACAAAACTATGTAGCACTTTATGGTTTTACAAGAAATGTATCATTTATTTTTATAATATTATTTTGGGTACAGATATTTTCGCTAAATATTGATAAGATTCAAGTGAGTTTAATTCCAATAGTATTATTTTGTATTTTAGCATACTTATTTTATTTGGGCTTTATTAAGTTTTATAGACGTTATAGTTTAGAAGCTATTATGGCAACAAGCATAATTGATTTGAATGATACAAAAAATTCGTAGAATAGTTTGTACTTTCATATGTTTGTTTTGTTTCGTTTTTTTCTAAAAAAAATGAAAGCGGAATCAGGAATATTAAAACTCCATTAATATTCCTACGATATCATTTCATAACAATAACTCCAAGGAAAAATTATGTCAAAAAAAAGTTTTAAAAATATTGCCACCTCTTTAACAAGTGTGGTATTTTTAATTGTTGGTCTATCCGGGGTGCTTCTTTATTTTCATCTGTACGAATCAAGTGTGAAAGAGCTTCATGAGATACTGGGACTTGTGTTTGTAGTAGCAGCACTGTTGCATATCGTTGCCAATTGGAAGCAGATGAAAGGATATTTTTCAAAAAAGACTTTTATAGTAGTTTCTTTTTCGGTACTGTTAGTAAGTGTAAGTTTAGTGAAGTTTGAGAATGCAGATAAACCAAATCCCAAAAAAGTTCTGATACAAGCTATGCTTCAAGCTCCCCTTGAAGACGCAGTTTATCTACTGGGAAGCGATATAAATAGTGTTCAAACAAGATTTGAAAAAGAGGGGATAGTTTATGAAGATGCAATTTCAATTAGTGAGGTTGCAAAAGAGAACAAAACGTCCCCGTTTAGAATTGTAGGGATGATTTTAGAACAATAAGTCATAAAAAGATGAAAATCATCTTTTTATGTTTAAAAATTTTCCCAGTCGCTCTCATCTGATGTTTGAGGTTTCACTTTTTTTACCTCTTTTGATTGTATCTCTTTTTTGGATTCTTCTTGTACGGAACTTGTCGATGAGTTAGCCATCTGTTTGGCTTGTACATTATCTTTACCGATAAATTCTTTTTCATCTGCATTTGAAACTACAAGTTTTGCCATTTGATCAGTTTGTACTGCTACACCATGTGTTTGGGTTGCTACTGCTGCATTTTGTTGTGTTTGTTGATCGAGTTCAGCGATAGCATTATTGATTTGTTCTATCCCGCTTTGCTGTTCTTTGGATGCAGATTCAATATCTTTTATAAGTTCAATAGTTTTAGAGATATTGTCATTGAGTCCATGGTATCCGTTTATCATTTTGTCTGCAATTGATTTTCCATGATTTGCTTTATCGGTTGCATTTTCAACCAGTGCTTTAATTTCTCCTGCTGCTTCTGCACTTCTACTTGCTAAGTTTCTAACCTCCTGTGCAACAACTGCAAACCCTTTTCCGGCTTCCCCTGCCGTTGCAGCTTCCACTGCTGCGTTAAGTGAAAGTATGTTTGTTTGGAATGCAATTTGATCGATTACGCTGATTGCTTCATTGATAGCATTTACCTGCTCATTAATCTCATCCATAGAAACCGTTGTATCTTGTGCCAGTTTTTCCCCTTCATTTGCCGAGTTTGTAACTTGTGAAGCAAAACCTGCCATTTTTACTACATTTTCCGTGTTGCTTGATATGGTACCAGTCATCTCTTCTAACGCTGCAGCAGTCTCTTCTAAAGATGCCGCTGCTTCGTTTGCAGAATTATTCATCTTATCTACGTTTAAAAGAAGAATATCGGAACTTTTATCAAGAGTTAAACCATTTTGTTTATTTTCTACCAACATCCCGGTTATCGCATCTCCAAGGGAGTTTACACCGCTTGCCAGTTTAAGCAAGTGCTCTTTTAAATTATTGGTATCTACTTTGTTTAGATAGTTATAGTTAGAATATTGTTCAAGTATACTTAGTACATTATCAATGTTATTTTCAACATTGGAACCCATTTTATTCAGTAATGACGTAAGTTCCTGCAATGCAGGATTTGAAGTGGTTGCTTGTACTCTTTGACAAAGATCCCCTTGTTCAAACTCGCTTAGTACACTTATCGTATCATCTATAACTTTTCTATCTTCGTCGATATTTGCTTTTGTTTGATGAATATTTTGGTTTACTACTTTTACCATTGTTCCTATTTCATCATTTGAATCTATATTGATGGAACTTACATCTTGTGCTTCTCTGTTTAAATATTTAAAGAAATTCAACAATCCTTCTTGGAATATATTGATACTATTGATAATTCCTTTTGCAATAACTATAGATAAAAATACTATCACTACCATAAATACACCTATCAAACTTAGTGTAGTCATTTTTAAAGAACTTGTTTTCTCTTCAATCCCTTGTGTGAGTTTGCTGATAAGTTTTTTGTGTACATCATTTGTTTTATGTACCGTGTCACGCATTTGTCCTATTAGTCCTGTTTTACTCGACAAACCTTTTTGCTCTTCATTTTTAACAAGTTCAAGAAAATCGTGTTTGTAGCTTTTTAAATTTGCAAGATTTTTAGTATCGCTGACATTACCTATCAATTTATCGATTTTTTTAGAAAATTTATCCACATATTTCAAATTTTTTCTCAGCATAAAATCTTTTTCTTGCTTTCTTAAATCATATACATCTGAAAGCAATCCCTTGTCATTTGATTTTTTGGCAAAATCCTGCACTTTATGAACTGAATCTCTTAATTTTCCGTATAAACCGTCTTTTGGATTGAGTCCAATATTTTTTTGTTTGTCGACTATTGCAATAAATACATTGGAATACTCTTTAATCAAAGCTAAAAATTTTCCTATATCGCTACCGTCTATACCTGCATCTTGTAAATTTACGGTAAGTACTTTAGATATGCTTTCAAGCTTTTTGACTGTTTTAAGAAACTTCTCTTTGTATTTTAGATCGTTTCTCATCATAAAATCTTTTTCATGCTTTCTAAGTTCCAGCATTTGTATGTTGAGTTTTTCGACATACATACCGCTTTCACCTAATCTCTTCATATCGCCAATAGAGTTATTGACTAAAACAGCCACTATCACAAATCCCAGTGCAGATATAACCGTAACGACTGTCAATTTGATTTTAATTGATAAATTTTTCATATTCTTTCTCCCCAAGTGAACTTATTGTTTACAGTATAACAATAGTTATTTTATTGTAATCAATACGTTATAAAATAAGAGTATATAATAGCTATGGTCACATATTGGTCACTTTTGTATAAGAGAATATAATATTATAAAACTGGTTACAATTTGAAACAAGAAATAAATAACCGTAATTTAACGGCTAAATAAAGATTGTAAGTCTAAATATTTTATCAAATTTCAGGCTTATTTATTATTTTAAAAAACTTTTCAATTCTTTTTTTATTAGATAATTATAATTGAATTATTTTTAAAATAAATAAATCAAAAAAAGCCATGGTAGCGTAAGAGTAGTTTTGTAACGATTATTTATGAAAATGCAATCTCTATAGATGAAGTTGCAAAAGAGAATAAAACATCCCCGTTTAGAATAGTGGGGATTATTTTACAGTAGTAATCAATAGATTATAAAAGAAGCAAATCGCCTCTTTTATTTTTATATGATAGAAAATGATGGCAATGAATAAAAATACAAAGCAGAACCTGTACTATACGATGCAGTATAATTTTGATTTGCTGTTGTGTTTTGTGTCGATGTTGAGTAGTAATTCAATGGCATTTTCTTCTCCTTTTATCAATTTTGCTTATTAAAAGTATTAATGCAAAATTTGTTCCATAGATAAAAGTTTATTACAATTATGTAGCAAAATCGAAGCAAATAGTTAAAAAATTGAATAATTATTCATTTTTAACTATTTTACTCCCAAGGAGCACTCTCTCCTACCACTTTAAATACAGGATTTTGAACTGCTGCACATACATCTTTTGCCAAGTTTTCAAGCCCTCCGTAGGCTCCGTAGCTTACTTTTTTCTCTTGATTTACATCCACAAAGGCAACTTTTTTCTTGATAGCAGTATATAAACTTCTACCACCTGCAAGTAAAATATCAACACCGTGTTCATCAATAAGCTTTGCTTGTTCATTTGCAGGTACTTTCATCAAAATAGGTACATATTTTTTAGCTATCTCTATATCTTCCAGTGTAGCTTTTCTTACACTTGTAGCAACCACCTCTATCCCTATATCCTGCAAGGCACTTGCTATTGACCAAGACTTATTTCCACCTGTATTTAAAATAGCTTTTTTCCCTGCTAATATTTTTCTATACGGCTCTAACCTTTTTTCAAGGGCAGCTTCCTCTTCTGCGATTACCTCTTTTGCTTTTTTGATTAAAGCTTCATCTCCAAAAGCATTTACTATAGACATAATGGCATTGGTGGTATCTCTTTTTCCGTAAAATGAGATAGAGATATGAGGTATACCGTATCTCTCTTCCATTTTTCGTACCAATGTTACCAAAGATTTTGCACATACTATTACGTTAAGTTTTGCACGATGGGCTGTTTGGATATTTTCTATTCTTCCATCCCCTGCTAGTGTTGAGACAACTTTTATACCGATTTTTTCCAAGATTGGAGTATATTGCCACATATCTCCCGTTACATTGTATTCTCCAATTAAGTTGATCCCATAAGGATGGATTTCCTCAGGCTCTTTTGTCCCTATTAGTTGATCAAGTACAGCTTCCCCTGCTAATCTACTTCCAAGGTTTTTACTTCCTACAAACCCTGGGGCATGAACTACTACCATAGGGATACCGTGCTTTTCTTGCAGACGTTTACAGATATTATCCATATCATCCCCTATCATGGCTGTTACACAGGTCTCATAGACAAAGATAGCTTTTGGATTTTTATGTTTTACGATATATTCGATAGAGTCTTCAAGTTTTTGATTTCCACCAAATATGATGTCATTGGTCGTAACATCTGTATAGTATCCAAGTGGAGTATTGTTTTCCCCTTTGTAGCTTGTAGGTGTTGCTCTTGTTTCCCAAGATGCCCCTTGACAAGTAGCAGGAGCATGAACTAGATGTACTGCATCTGCATAAGGGAAGAGGGCGATTTGAGCACCTTCAAATGCACATCCACCACTGGTAGCCCCCGGTTTTGGTTTATCACAGCTTGATTTTTTTGTTTTATTGTGTGAACACGCCGATTCGTTTAAAAGTTCTTTGATCTGTTTTTTATTTACCATCATAAGTTTTCCATACAGTTTTATTAATAATATCTATGCAAAATATGTTCCAAACCAAAGGAATGCTTTTTGCATGTTTTATAATATAATTTAAATATTAAGGATACAAAATGTTGGCAATACCTTTAGATACAAAAGATGCAACTACATTATCAAAATTGTATGGAAGAGCACCTTTTTTTGCATTACTCAATATGGATGACGGCTATTTTAAAGTGGTTGAAAATGAGGTTATGGGGAAAGGTCCCAAGAGTGCAGGATTTTTAAAAGAATATGGTGTGAGTGCAACCATTTTTTACCATATGGGAGAAGGAGTATATAAATCTTTTGTTGAAAATGATATGGATGTATATACGGGAGAGCATCAAAGTCTTACGATTGACGAAGTTTTTTTAAATTTTTCTGATAACAATGTACAAAAAGTGGATAATAGCAATTTTCAAGAACTCCTTGATCCTGGAGAAGGGGAAACTTGTCAGTGTGGATGTGATAATTAATAAATGGAACACCTAAAAGACAGATATATCACTTTTAACAATATAAACTGTTATGAAAATGCGGCATTGGTTTTAGATGCTATGAATGAACTTTTCAAACTAAAACCTGAATCCAAAAATCAATTATGGGTAAAGTTTATGGACAAGATTCCAACAAATTATCGTGAAGTATGGAGTAAAGGGGAAGAAAAAGATACTCTTTACCTTGTATGTGCAAATGTTTTTTATATCCATGATCTTTTTGATGAGTTTGATTTTGAAAAAGGGACTGAAGTATTGGATCAAGTAGAGTTGGAGTGCTGTTAATGGCAAAAAATTTAGAATACTATATGAACTTGGATTACCCTATAGAGGTATACCCGGGAGAACATGAAGTAGGGGATGCTTTTTTAGCGGTATATACCGATTTTGATATAAAAGGTGCAAGTGAAGATTACGAAGAATCTATAGAGATTGCAAAAGAGTATTTAAAACAACATATTACAAAACAATTAGAACTTGGCAATGAACTGCCAAATCCGGGAGAGGGGATAAGATTTATGAGTCATAGAGAAGCATTAAAAGCATATAGAACAAAAGATTACGATACGGCATTAAGTATATGGAATAAAGAAGCAGAACTGAAAAACGACCAAGCGATGGCAAATTTAGGATTGATGTACTTAAAAGGGGAGGGTGTAGAAAAAGATTTTATTCAAGCCAAAGAGTGGTTTGAAAAAGGTTCGAGCTACGGAAATGATTCTGCAAATTATAATCTTGCATTGATGTATCAAGGTGCTATTGGAATCCCGGAAGATAATGAAAAGGCAATTTTTCATTTTAGACAAGCAGTAAAGAAAAACCATCAAGGTGCAAATTTTAGATTGGGACTTTTATTATTAAAAGATAGAACCGATGAGTCACTGGTACGAGAGGGTTTTGAGTGTATGTTAAGTGCGGCAAAAACAGGACATCCGATGGCAATGGCACAAATGGGTGGAGTGGATAGACCCGCAAACAAAGAGTGTGAAATCAATAAAGAATTTCGGGCAAAACCCTATGAGGAGCAGATGGAATTACTTGAAGATGCAATTGATAGATATATTAGACCGATTTTGGTAAAAGACGGTGGGGATATTATGATATTAGATTTTCTAAATGAGCCCGATATTGAGATAAGACTTGCATATCAAGGTGCATGTGCAGGATGTTCTTTGGGTGCTACGAGTACGTACGATCTTATTCGCGGAACATTAAACCAAGTGATTGACGATAATATTCAGATATTTATAATCTAAAGAGATATAAGAAAAAATCTTTTATATCTCTTTTGTAGTTTTATAAAATAATTATCCCTAAAAGAATTAAAGCAGATAGATAAACAAATCCAAATATACCGCCCAATTTCCACCATGTAGCTTGTGATATATAACCTGCACCGTACCAGATTGGAGAAGGTCCTGTTGCATAAGGTGTTAGAATACCCATTAATCCCAATGAACCTACCAATAGCATGGCTAAAGGCTCTATCATAGTTGTAGGTACTAAATTGACCGCGACACCTAAAAACAATGGAAGTAAAGCAACGGTATGTGCCGTAACACTGGCAAAGAAGTAGTGAAATACAAAGAAAAGTATAACCAGTAATATCACTATAGTAACTGGATCCATCCCTACTAGTCCACCGGAGATAAGTTCTGCTGCCCATTTTAAAAATCCAACTTTTTTCAATCCACTTGCCATGGCAACCAAAGTAGCAAACCAAATAAATACATTGATTGCACCTTTATTTGTAATAACATCTTCCCAGCTGATTACATTTGTAAGTACAAGTAAACATAGTACCGATAGAGCAGCTGTTGTACTATTTACACCGATTTGTTTACCAAATATCCACATCATGAGTGCTAAAAGCCCTAATCCCAGCATAGTAAGTTCTTTTTTACTAATCGGTCCCATTTTTTTAAGCTCTTCTGCTGCCCATTTTGGAGCTTCGGGAGATGTTTTGCGTTCAGGTGGATATACGATATATGTTAAATAAGGAACAAGTAAAAACAGTGGAACCATAATAATTGCCAGTGTTGTAAACCATTGTCCCCATTCAATCATAATGCCGGTACTTTTTTCAACTAATGAAACTGCCAGTAAATTTGGAGCAAGAGCTGTGAGAAACATTGAACTTGTAACACAAGTTGTAGCAATAGCTACCCAAGATACATAAGAACCAATTTTTCTTGGATTTTGATCGGGAGTTGAGTTAAACATTTGAGGAATATGGATAGCTATAGGGAAAATTGTCCCCGCACTTCTTGCCGTATTTGAAGGCATAAACGGTGCTAGTATTCCATCTGCAAATGCTACGGCATATCCAAGTCCTAAAGTTGTTTTTCCCAAAAATTTGACAAGCAAGAGTGCTATCCTTTTTCCAAGTCCCGATTTTTTATACCCGAGTGCAAACATAAATGCAGCAAATATAAGCCAAATAACACCATTGGAAAAACCACTTAAAGCCCAAGTACGACTTGCTTTTGCACCTTCGGCTACCAATCCAAACGTTGCGGCAAAGGCAACACCTGTTAAACCGATTAATGCCGCCGGAATCGGTTCTAAAATTAAACCGACAATGACACCTAAAAACACTGCAAAAAAGTAGTGTGCATTTGTTGCAAGTCCATCAGGTGTCGGCAAAAGTGCAACAATAACTGCTACTAAAATAGGTAGAGCAAATTTTAGTTTGATATGCATAATAGATCCTTTTTAAAGTTGAGTATTAGTTTTAAATATTTCTTAATAAAATTATATAATATTTAACTTTAATAAAATGAATATTCATTCATTTTATCTAAAATTTATATGGAATAAAATATGTATTATAAGAAATAAAAAGGGTTTTTTTATGAAAATTGCATTTGCTTCAAAAGATAATATCCATGTAAATCAACATTTTGGATGGTGTGAAAAGTTTTATATATATGAAGTGAATGAAGATAACTTTGCACTTGTAGACGAGGTGGATTCATCTTTGAAAAAAGATGAAGAGGTGGAGAAACTTATATATAAAATAGAATGTGTAGAGGGATGCGATATCGTATATGTATCCCAAATAGGACCAAAGGCTGCCAATATGGTTCAATCTGCGGGAATCTATCCCATGAGAGCTTCCAGTGAAGAGGAAAAAATAGAAGAGGTAATACAATCTTTGCAAAAAATGACAAAAAGTAACACTCCTCTTTGGTTAAAGAGGATTTTGTTGAAAAACGGTTAAATCCTTTTAGCTAAAGTACTTTTCTAAATTTTTTACAGGGTAACTTTACCTTTATTTCATAAAAAAAATCTAATTTCTTCAAACTGTGACACGAAACTTGACAAAATATTAATATAATCTTTAGAAGTGCCCTTAATAGCCGCACGACAATTCTCAAAGAAAGGACTAAAGATGGATGTAAATTTAAGTAGTTTAAATGAAAACAAAGAGTTACAAAGCAAATGGTTCACAATAGATGACAAAAGGATGCCTATCAAGAAAAAGCAAAAGGCTCTATCTAAATTGTCGGATTATGAGTTTACTCAAGAGAAAACTTTTTTAGGGTATCAAGTAACCGAGTACTTAAAAAACAAAAAACATTATTCAAAATATCTCGATATTGCTATGAATAATGTGGGAGATCCTTTTGTAGGTGGAAATCTTACACTCAATACAAAGCCTGTTGAGGTTGAAGTTTTACGATATTTTGCAAAACTTTGGAACAACAAAGATAGAACCAAGCCCTTAAAAAAAGATGAGTTTTGGGGTTATATTGTTTCTATGGGATGTACAGAGGGAAATATTTTTGCATTGATGAGCGGAAGAGATTATTTAGAGGGAAAATATCTACTTATCGATGATAAAGAAGAAAAAAGGGCTAAAGCTTTAAGTAAAGATTTAAAAGATATGGAGTGTATGATAACTAACAATTTTATATCTAGCTACGGTAAATCTAAAGATAAGAGTAAGTATAAGTTTAAGCCGATCGCTTTTTATTCACAAGATGCACACTATTCTATTGTAAAAGCTATGGAGGTATTAAAAATAGATACGTTTAACAGCGAAGCGGCAAAAAAAGGATATAAGTGTCCACTTGGTAAAAGTGACTATCCAAAAGGATTTTCAAAAGAGTATCTGGATAAAAACGGTTGGCCAAAAGAGGTTCCATCGAGTCAAGATGGTTCTATCTATATACCTGCACTAGTAAAACTCGTAGAATTTTTTGCCCAAAAAGGATATCCGATTTTAGTCAGTTTTAACTATGGAAGTACTTTTAAAGGGGCGTATGACAATGTAAAAGGTGCAGTAAAAGAGCTGGTACCGATACTTAAAAAATACGGTTTATACAAAAGAGAGATAGAGTATGAAGACGGTAAAAAAGATATTAGAAATGGTTTTTGGTTTCATGTGGATGGGGCTTTAGGAGCAGCGTATATGCCTTATGTTGAAGCGGCACTTAAACAAAAACTTATACAAAAACCAAGCAAAAACTACAAGTTTCCCGTATTTGATTTTCGGATAAAGGAGATACACTCTATAGCGATGAGCGGACATAAATGGATAGGTTCTCCTTGGCCTAGCGGTATATATATGTCAAGGGTACAATATCAGCTAAAACCTGTAGATGATCCTATGTATATCGGCTCTCCGGATACTACATTTGCAGGTTCGAGAAATGCTTTTTCACCACTTATTTTTTGGGAATATTTATCGGATAAATCTTTTAACGATCATGTAAAAGATATAGTAAGGGCGGAGAAACTTACACAATATGCCTTTGATAAATTGAATTCTTTGGATAAAGAGGGTAAACTTTGGATACAACGTTCGCCGTTTTCCCTAACGATAAGGATGAAAAAACCAAATGATGATTTGATATTTAAATATTCTTTGTCTACTGAAGAGTTATATGTAAACGGTGAAAAAAGGGAGTATGCCCACATCTATATTATGAGGCATACGACAAAAAAACTGATTGATCAATATGTTAATGATTTAAAAAAAGCAGGTTATTTTAAGGGGTAAAATGTCTATCCGAAAAACAAAAAAAACGCTTTTACAGTTATTAAATAAAAATATTGTATACGCCACTTTAATACCGATCCTTACTATATCGGTATTTTTGCTTATGGTATATTATGTAATGATCAATTTTATCTCTTTGGAAAATGAGAAAAATTTAATTAAAAATGCTAGAAGCTCATTGAAATACTCGGTCAATAGAGAATCTGCCATAGTTACAAATAAAATGAAAGGTATGGCGGATAGTCATGCTGCCGTGTTTACTCAGATGGAGCATTTTTATAATCATAGGGATAAATATTCAATACTTGACCCAACGATTACCTACAGACAAGATAAGTTCGGTTTGTACTATCAAACACAAAATAAAGGAGGTGCAGATGCCATCTCTTTTGTGTTTACAAAACTTTCGGAAAAAGAGATAGTGCGTTATTTAAATGAAACCCAATGGTTTGATATACAACTCAAAGCTGCGGTAGATGCAAATAAAGCTGTCGTGGCATCATGGATAATCGATAGTAATGCAATGATAAGATACTATCCCCACATCGGTTTGCATAATTATATGTCCGATGTGTCCAATTTTTTTGATTGGACTTTTTATTATGAAGCCGATTCTAAGCACAATCCTGAAAAAAAAGCATTATGGAGTTCCATTTATCTTGATCCTGCTAAGCAGGGGTGGATGACATCTTATATTAAACCTATCTATGACAATCAAAATCAATTTAGAGGAGTTGTGGGGATAGATGTTCCTATTAGAAAGTTGGCGGATGAAGTTCTTTCCCAGTATATTCCTTTTGGGGGAGAAGTTTTTTTAGCGGATGATAAAGGTATGATTATAGCTATTACAGATAAATTAAATCTGTTTTTGGATCTTGTAAAATTGAAAAAAAATGAAAGAAACGAGCTTGTAATCCATGAAATATTAAAACCAAGAGAGCATAACCTTTTAACCCATCAAAACAAACAAATATCAAAACAATTTGAACCCTATTTTAAACGGGGTGTTTCCAGTGGGGAGTTTTCATATAAAGGGAAAAACTTTTTAGTTGAAAATAGGGATATTAAAGGTATTAATTGGAAAATATTTTTCCTTATAAATAAAGATACTATTATGAAAGATAGTTTAAGTATACAGCAGTTTTCAAAAAAAATTGCACTGTATGTATTGATATTTGTAATATTTTTATTGGCACTATTGGTGTATATAATATATAAAAAGTCTATAAGCTTATCTAAATTTTTATCCAAACCTATCGAAGAACTTTCAGATAATACAAAAAATATCGATGTGTATAAAAAACAAAATAAAACAGATATAAAAGAGATTGATACTTTACTTGTAAATTTTGACAATATGATAAATGAGGTAAAAAGCAATAAAAGTAATCTTGAAAATAAAGTATTGGAAAGAACCAAAGCTTTGGAGATAGCAAAACAAAAAGCTGAAGGTGCTACAAAAGCAAAATCGGAGTTTTTGGCAAATATGTCCCATGAGATAAGAACTCCGATGAATGGTATTATAGGGATGTCTCATTTGGCACTTCAAACAAATCTTGATGAAAAACAAAAAAAATATGTGCAAAATATAGATAGCAGTGCCAAATCATTACTTGGTATTATAAATGATATTTTGGATTTTTCAAAAATTGAAGCAGGAAAACTAAATATTGAGAAAGTGGAGTTTGATCTTCATGAAATGGTAGATAATGTTATTAATCTTATTGAACTCAAAGCATATGAAAAAGATTTGGAGCTTATTGTCAGGTATGATAAAAAAGTAGGAAAAAAATATTTTGGGGATAGTTTACGTATATCTCAAATATTGACAAATCTTTTAAGTAACGCAGTAAAATTTACACATACAGGCGAGGTAGGACTTTATATTTCCCAAGTGGGACAAGGTAAGGTACAGTTTAAGGTTCGTGATACTGGAATAGGTTTAACTAAAGAACAGCAAGAAAAACTTTTTAGAAGTTTTTCCCAGGCTGATGGAAGTACTACAAGACAATACGGTGGAACCGGACTTGGACTGACTATTTCAAAACAGCTTGTGGATTTGATGAATGGAGATATTTGGGTACAAAGTATTTATGGAGAAGGAAGTGAATTTATTTTTGAGATAGAGCTGCGGCAAATAGTTGCCAATACAAAAAAATACAATATGTTTCAAGATAAATCTGTTTTAATCGTGGATGACAATGCTACATGGCGTATGATATTAGAAGAGATTTTGAGTATGTTTGGTATCAAAAGCCATACTCTTAACAGCGGAGTAGAGGCTGTTGAACATTTGAAAAACAACTATTACGATCTTATATTGATGGATTGGAATATGCCTGAATTAGACGGTATAGAGACCACCAAATGTATACATGAAGCTTACGGCGATAAATATACCACTATTATTATGATAAGTGCATTTAAAAAAGAAAGTCTCGTAAAAAGTGCTAAACAAGCGGGGATTGATATCTTTTTACAAAAACCGATAAATCCATCTGTACTTAATGATGTATTGAGTAATATATTTTTAAAGGATATTCAAAATTTAGATCCAATTGAAAAACAAATAAATATAACTAAAAAGGAGATAGAAAAACTTAAAGGGGTACATATTCTTTTAGCAGAGGATAATCTTGTGAATCAAGATATAGTATGTGGACTTTTGGAAAATTACGGTGTGACGATCGATATAGCAAATAACGGTAAAGAGGCATTAGAACTTTATGAGAAAAACCCAACAAAATATAAGTTAATCTTAATGGATATCCAGATGCCTGTTATGGATGGATACGAGGCTTCAAAAATGATTAAACAATCAGGTCCAACCATACCTATTATAGCGCTCAGTGCAAATGCCACACGAAATGATCTTTTAAAAAGCAAAGAAGTGGGTATGGATTACCATTTAAGTAAACCGATCAGTGTGAATGAATTTTATGAAGTTATGCAAAAATATGCCTTAAATCCGATACAAGAAGTCTCCACTAATGTAGATGTACAAAATAATATTGTATTTGATGATTTTAATTTTATAGATTATCAAGTAGGATTAGGTCATTTTAATTATAATCAAGAGCTTTATAAAAAAATACTTGTGAGATTTTATAAGGAGTATAAGGATTTTGATTTGGAAGGTTTGGATGATGAGGTATTACATAGAACAATCCATACACTCAAAGGGTTAAGTGGAAATATAGGCGCTATAAAACTCAATGAACTTAGTACACATATGAATGAAAATTTTGATAGAACTCTTTTGGAAAATCTTCACGAGGAGTTGAAAAATGTTTTGGATGATTTGGAACCATTTTATATAAAAAACGGCAACGAGGAAAATAAAGAGCAAAAGTTTATAGATGAAAGTACCAAAAAAGAATTGCTTGAAGAGTTAAAAACTGCAGCTAAAAAACGAAGATCACAAGAGTGTGCTCCTATTTTTGATAAATTTGAGCAATACCAACTCCAAGAACAAGACAATAAACTTGTTAAAAGACTGAAAAATATGATAATACATAGAAAATTTAATGATGTTATTGAGGTGTTGGATGCTGAATAAAACTATATTAATTGTCGATGATACGATAGTCAATTTAGATATTTTAGTAGAACTTTTAAGCGACTATGATGTGATCGATACTACGAATGGAAAAGATGCTTTAGGGATACTTAAAGAGGAAAGTGTCGATTTAATATTACTTGATATTATGATGCCTGAGATGGATGGATTTGAGGTATGTAAAAGATTAAAAGAGAATAAAAAAACAAAGAATATTCCTGTAATATTTATAACAGCTATGACGGATGAGGAGTCGATTGAAAAGGCATATGATATCGGTGGTGTAGACTATGTAACAAAACCTTTTAAGCCTAAAGAACTTTTGGCTAGAGTAAGGACACAATTTCATTTAAAAGATCTTCAAAATAAAGAACTTCATTATCAAAAAAAAGTAGCAATCGCCGAATTGATCCATAATATAGCACACCAGTGGAGACAGCCGCTTTCTGCTATATCTACAATGGCAAGTGGGATTGTGATTCAAAAAGAACTTGGTTCTATATCGGATGAGATTATTGTAGAAAACTGCGAAAGGATCACAGATACGGTCCAATATTTATCTTCTATTATAGAGATATTTGGAGATTTTTTTGCAGAAGATACTGAAATAACCACTCTTGATATTAAAGAATTATTGCACAATAATTTACCTGTGTTTTTTTGTGGACACAATGATATCGATATCGTAATGGATATAGAAGAAGAGTTGCAAATCCAGAGTAATAAAACACATTTTCTAAGGGCGATACACTCTTTAGTACAAAATTCACAAGAAGCATTTTTAGAATACAGCGGCAAAAAAATCGTATTTTTGCGTGGATATCAAGACAATAATAGTTTGGTTTTGGAATTTTACGATACAGCAGGTGGAGTAAAAAAGAGTCTTTTAAATAGAATATTTGAACCGTATTTTACTACAAAACATAAATCACAAGGTAAAGGATTGGGACTTTATATCATGGAAAATATTATCTTGTATTCTTTACAAGGAAGTGTTCATGTTGAAAACTTTAAATTTAAGTATCAAAAAGAGGATTATAAAGGCTTAAAATTTACAATTAAGCTGCCTCTCATCTCTGAATAAATCTTATAAGCTCATAATAATTTTATTACATATACGGAACAATATATGCATAAAATAATATTATGACAGAAGCGATACAAATAAAAAAAGACCTTTATTATATAGGGGTAAGCGATCCCGATATTCGTACCTTTGATATTATAATGAAAACGGCAAACGGTACTACATATAATGCTTATCTTTTAAAAACACCGGAGGGTGTTGTGATTTTTGATACCGTTAAAGAGGAATTTCAAGAGAAGTTTTTTGCCAAAATAGAATCGCTTTGTAATTATGAAGATATAAAATATATCATAATGCACCACCTTGAACCCGATCATAGCGGAGCTTTACCCGAACTTACAAAAAAGGTTCCAGATGCTAAAATATTTATTTCCCCAATGGCTCAGCCGATGCTCAAAGCAATTACTAGAAACGACAGTATGAATTTTGAAACAGTTTGGACAAATAAAGAACTTGTTTTGGGAGGAAAAACTATTAGGTTTTTAAGTACTCCCAATCTTCATTGGCCCGAAACCATGAGTAGTTATTTAAGTGAAGATAAAATTCTTTTCAGCGGGGATGTATTTGGAAGCCACTATTTTGATGCCAGGCTTTTTGATGATCTTGTAGGGGATTTTGAATATGCTTTTAAATATTATTACGATCATATTATGAGACCTTTTAAAAGTGATGTATTAAATGCTTTGAAGCTTTACGAAAAAGAGGATATTGATATTATCTGTAATCTTCATGGACCGATTATAAGAGAAAAGCCTGAGTATTATATCCAAAAATATAAACAGTGGAGTACAAAAACCGATAGACTACACGGTAAAAAAATAATTTCTATTTTTTATGTAACAAGTTATAAAAATACAAAAGATATGGCAGAAGCTATTTATGACGGAATAGAGTCCAATGAAAACCTTATTGCAAATATTTATGACCTTACCTCTTTAGATGAGCAAAATATGCTGAGTATTTTAGAAGAGAGCACAGGGATACTTATAGGTGCTCCTACTATCAACGGAGATGCTCCAAAACCTGTATGGGATCTACTTAGCTGTATGATGCTGTTGGAAAAAAAAGGAAAATTCGGTGGATGTTTTGGAAGTTACGGATGGAGCGGTGAGGCGATTGATATGATGAATGACAGATTGAAAAACCTAAAGTTTCGAGTTCCTTTGAATCCTCAAAAAGTAAAACTAATCCCTACAAAAATGGAACTTGTAGAATGTTTTGATTTTGGTTTTGAATTTGGTGAAATAGTCAATGGTAAAGTGGTGGAGATGACATTATGAAACTAAAAAAGTTAGAAGAAAAAGTAACAAAGTTATTGCAAAGTCATGCGCAAGATTATTATGCAAAAGAGGAGATGGCTCCCCATGTGGCAAGAGTTTCTTTGATGATGAATCATCTTTATCAAGATTTAGGCTTTAAAAATAGATTTGAAATGGGGATGTTTATGAAAAAACATTTTCCCTCTTTAGCTCTAAAAAAACCAAAAGAGAAACTTTGGAAAAAATTTATATACGATTCGATTGGTGAAATTGCACCTGCTTGTAAAGAGTGTAAAGACCAAGTAAATTGTTTTTCTTGTAAAGTATAAAAACGAGATAAAAATAAGGGTTTTGCACTAGGAAAATTCTTGGTTGAGAGTATGCAAAACCCATACAGATATTATAAAATAATACAATAGCTTTATGAATCAAAAATTTGTATAAAAATTATACAAAATATACTATGCAAAAAGTTTCAAAAAATGTAATAATACAGCTATTAAAAATTTCAAAAAGGATACCTATGGGAAAATTTGTAAAAAACACAACAGAATTTTTTAAATTCTGTGAAGAGAATGAAGTGGAGTTCGTAGATCTAAGATTTACAGATATCAAAGGGGCATGGCACCATCTAACATATAGAATGAGCGCAGTAAACGAAGATAACCTGACTAATGGAATGCCGTTTGACGGAAGTTCAATCGAAGCATGGCAACCAATTAATCAATCAGATATGTTACTTAAACCAGATGTACCAACAGCATTTTTAGATCCGTTTACAGCAGATCCGACAGTGATTTTGTTCTGTGATGTATATGATATCTATAAAGGACAAATGTATGAGAAATGCCCAAGATCAATCGCTAAAAAAGCATTGGCACACGCAGATGAACTAGGGATAGCAGATGCAGCATACTTCGGACCTGAAAATGAATTCTTTATCTTCGATGACGTAAAATTTACAGATAATCTAAATGAAGCAGGATATATGGTAGACTCGTCTGAAGGAGAATGGGCAGATGCATACGATATGGAAGGTGGAAATATGGGACACCGACCAAGAACAAAAGGTGGATACTTTCCCGTACAACCAACAGACTCAATGGTAGACCTACGTGCAGAGATGATGCAAGTACTAGAAGAAGTAGGACTAGAAGTAACACTAGGACACCATGAAGTAGCACAAGCACAAGGTGAAATCGGAGTAGTATTCTCAGATATTATAGGAGCAGCAGATAACGTACAAAAATATAAATACGTAGTGAAAATGGTAGCACACCTGAACGGAAAAACAGCAACATTTATGCCAAAACCACTCTACGGAGATAACGGAAACGGAATGCATACACACCAATCACTTTGGAAAGAAGGGAAAAACCTTTTCTATAAAGAAGGAGAATATGGAAACCTAAGTGAAACAGCATTGCATTATGTAGGAGGAATCTTTAAACACGCAAGAGCAGTAGCAGCATTCACAAACGCATCAACAAATTCTTATAAAAGATTAATCCCGGGATTTGAAGCACCAAGTATCCTTACATACTCCTCTCAAAATAGATCGGCATCTTGTAGAATCCCATACGGAGCAGGAGAAAAAGCAACAAGAATTGAAATGAGATTCCCAGATAGTACTTCTTGCCCATACCTGGCATTCGCAGCAATGATGATGGCAGGACTAGATGGAATTAAAAATAAAGATATCCCTGTAGGACCAATGGATGAAGACCTGTTTGAATTGTCTCTTGATGAGATTAGAGAAAGAGGTATCCCACAACTTCCACATACATTAAGAGGATCATTAGAAGCACTTATTAGAGATAATGACTTCTTAAAACCGGTATTTACGCAAGATTTCATTGATACATACCAAGGATATAAATTTGAAACTCAAGTATGGCCTGACGAAGCTAGACCTACTGCTTTTGAGTTTAAGTCTACTTATTCTTGTTAGAA
>JBNKLC010000007.1:0-2502 GCA_050292155.1 Arcobacteraceae bacterium | reverse complement strand
CTGTAAAATGTGTGTAGGTGTACATAAAAACATAGCAAAGATGTTAGGTTTGAGCGAAAAGAAGATCGAAGCTATCCTTGAAGGGATTGATAGTATGGATGTAGAACAAAAAGAGAAAGACCTGCTTCATTTTTGTGTTAAAGCATCAAAAAAAGAGAACTACAAAACTACACAAGAGGAGATCGATCAATTGATACAAATGGGCTGGAACAAAAACGAGATCCTTGAAGCAGTTGCAATTGTAGGTTATTTTAACTACATCAATACACTTTCTAATGTTTTTGGATTAAACGGATAAATAGGATACAATTCTACTATGAACTTATATAAGAAACTATTATTATTACCATTGTTAACGATCTCTTTATATGCCAATTATTGGGATGACTATAACCTCTTTGCAAAATATATGGGCTATGAAACAGATTACAATAAAGCTATAAATATAGCTAAAAAAGAGCATAAAGATCTGCTTATAGTTTTAGTCAGTGATGGCTGTCCTTATTGTCATCGTCTAGTAGATACAATACTTACAAAAAAAGAGATACGGGAATATATCAACAAAAAATATATCAAGCTCATTATAAATAAAGATACAAATAAAAACTATCCAAAAAAATTATCAAGACCATTTGAACCGGTTACCTATATTATTGACCCTTCTAGTGGTCAAATTATAGATGAGATTGATGGTTGGCAGGAAGAGGAGAGCTATCTATGGCACCTTTAATAAATTCTTTGGCTATTGCGTTGCTTCTAACATTGCTTAGCACCGGATGTACTCAGCAAAAAAATCTTTCTTATTCAGAACAGATCAAACAAAAAACAAAATACTACTCCGCACTGAGTGAGGATGAACAGATTAAAGCAGTTACAGAGTACTGGTGGAAAGTGCAATTTATTGAATCTCCTTCTTACAACGTACAAAAAGCAGCACTAGAGAGCTCCCCTAGAGCTATTGAGGAGATCAAAAATCCAACTAAAGAGATCCAAGTTCTTGCAGTTGATAAAATTATGAAAGACGGCAGTTTTAATATAGCATTAACGAAACTCATAAACACATTTGATGAAGAAGCACAAATAGCGGCTGTAAAACATAATCCTCAAATTATCCAATTTATCCCTTACCCTTCAGACAAAGTACAGCTAGAAGCGGTAAAGGTAAATCCGTTTGTTGTAAAAAATATTATCAATGCAACAGAAGAAGCGAAACAAGAGGCGATCAAACGCAATCCTAGAGTTGCAAAGTTTTTACGCTAGTTTGAGCCGTGATTTGCAACAGTTGCTGGAGTTATATTTCCAAAAGCCTGCATATCAAGTGCTTTAGGGTGCGCTCTATAGTGCTCTCTTACACTCTTAGCTAGTCTTTTTTTAACCGATTCATCTACTTCTACAACACCCTTACCACCAAGTGCGTCAATGATTTTTTCAAGAAGATTATCTTGTGGTTTAGGCATAAGATCGATCCAACTTTTTAGAAGTTCTACATCAATATTTGCCGGAATTGATCCCATGATCCCTACATCATTTTGGTCGTGTACCAAAAGTCCCGATGTAGTACCGCGATCGAGTGTTAAAACCTGAAAAAGGTATATTGTATGGTAAGCTAATTGTTCTTTTTTATCTGCTTCATTAATTTTCGGATTGTTTTGGATCGCAGATGAGATTATTGCAATATATTGATCTATAACTGCCTTGCCAAAACTAAGGGAGAATGTTCGGTCTATTACAAAATCGCCACTCGTAAAGTTCTCCAAGTAAAAATGACTTACTCCCCGAGTTCTATCTAATAAAGGGATATAAAAGTAACGATCCCCTTGCGCACTCCCCTCATTATAAAATGGTCCACTTGCTTTATATAACATCTCTTCAAAAGCTTGTTTATCATCTTCATTAACGATCGAAGGATTAAGGTCCGCCATCATTCTCCAGTACATCTTACCATCACGCATCTCTGTTAAAGAGATGTGCATATGCATCGAAGGTACTCTAGGATTTTGGGGATGAATAATTGTAGATATAGCAGTTGCAGAACTTAATTTTTTTGTTTCATCATCATCGTAATGTACTTGAGAAACATTTACGGAACCGCGATTAAAAATAGTTTCATCACGCGATTCATAACGGCTTCCACCCCCGTGTATTCCATTATCACGAAGCCATTCTACTTTTTCAAAAGGTTTATTTTTTCCATATTCTTTACTTACATCACTTAGTTGAGCAGCAAAATAAGTTTGCAATTCAGTAACTACATGCAAAGCTTCTTGTGCATATTTTGATTTTGCAAGGATCATATTTATTTTGCCTTTGGTCTGAATGCTTTGATCACATCTTCATTTGTTTCAATATAGGGACCTTCAATTAGATCAATACAATAAGGAACAGCTGGAAAAACCGCATCTAAACACTCACGAATCGATTTTGGTTTTCCTGGAAGATTAATAATAAGCGATTTGCCTCTAATTCCTGCTGTTTGACGAGATAAAATAGCAGTCGGTACAT
>JBNKLC010000006.1:0-9099 GCA_050292155.1 Arcobacteraceae bacterium | reverse complement strand
TCACAACTTATAGATGGCTGTAGAGGAAGAAACCCCAAAAATAATCCGAGCTAAAAGGCTCAAGAAGAAGGAACAATTATGGTTACAATGAAAGACCTATTAGAATGTGGTGTACACTTTGGACACCAAACAAGAAGATGGAACCCAAAAATGAAAAAATTCATTTTCGGTGTAAGAAAAAATATCTATATTATCGACTTACAAAAGACGTTAAGATATTTCAGATATACGTATAATGTAGTTAGAGACGAAGCGGCAGCGGGTAAAACTATGATTTTTGTTGGTACGAAAAAACAAGCGAGTGAAGCGGTTAAAAAAGCGGCAGAGTCTTGTGGTATGCCTTATGTAAATCACAGATGGCTTGGTGGTATGCTTACTAACTACCCTACAATGAAAAAATCAATTAGAAAACTTGAAATTATCAAAAAAATGAGAGAAGAGGGGCAGCTTGATCTTCTTACTAAAAAAGAAGCTTTAATGCTTACTCGAACAGAAGCGAAGCTTGAGGCATACCTTGGCGGTATCAAAGATATGAAACAACTTCCTGATATGATGTTTGTTCTTGATGCGGTTAAAGAAAAAATCGCTATTTTAGAGGCTAGAAGACTTGGTATTAAAGTATTTGCTCCGTTAGATACAAACTGTGATCCTGATTTAGTTGATTATCCAATCCCTGGAAATGACGATGCGATTAGATCTATTCAACTATTTTGTTCAGAATTTGCAGCAGCTATGAATGAGGGTAGAGCAGCACTTGCTGAGGAAAATGGAGAAGAAGCTCCTATAACAGAAGAAGAGATTGCAGAGGTTACGGAAGAAGCGGCAGCAGAGGCAGAAGCGACAACTGAAGTTGAAGCAGAGGCTGAAGCAACAACAGAAGAAACTACTGAAGAGGCATAATAAAATGGCAGGTGCAACTCCAAAACTAATTAAAGAATTAAGAGAAAAATCCGGTGCAGGGATGCTTGATTGTAAAAAAGCATTAAACGAGTGTGAGGGCGATATTGAAAAAGCGATGCAATTTTTAAGAGAATCGGGTCTTGCAAAAGCTGCTAAAAAATCTGGAAATGTAGCTGCTGAGGGTCTTATCACTATTTTAGTAAATGACGATATGACAAAAGCAACTATGACAGAGGTTAATTCACAAACTGACTTTGTTGCAAAAAACGAGCAGTTTATAGCTCTTACAAAAGAGATCACTGCTCACGTTCAAGCTGAGGGTTGTTCTTCACAAGAAGAGTTACACTCAACTACAATCAACGGAACAAACTTTGAAGAGTACTTAAATTCTAAGATTGCTACGATCGGTGAGAACTTGGTTGCTAGAAAAATGGCTACAATTTCAACAGATAACGGTGTAGTAAACGGATATGTTCACTTAGGTAAAGTTGGTGTTATTTTAGGTGCTACTTGTTCAGACGCGGCAAAAGAGAAAACAGCGGATATGTTAAAAAAAGTTGCTATGCACGCAGCTTCTATGAAACCGACGGTAATCTCTTACAATGATTTAGATAAAGATTTTATCGAGTCTGAAAATAAAGCAATTATTGCAGATATTGAAAAAGAAAACGAAGAGTTGGTAAGACTTGGAAAACCTCTTAAAAATATCCCGCAATATGTTTCAAAACAACAATTAACAGATGAAGCTATCGAAACTGCAAAAGCGGAGATGAGAGCTGAACTTATCGCTGAGGGGAAACCTGAAAAAGTTGTAGATGAGAGAATTATGCCGGGTAAAATTGCTAGATGGATTGAAGATAACTGCCAACTAGACAAAACTCATGCACTTCTTTCTCAAACTTACGTAATGGACGATAGCATGACTGTTGAAGAGGCTGTAAAAGCTTGTGACGAGTCAATCGAGATTGTTGAGTATGTAAGATTTGAACTTGGTGAAGGTATCGAGAAAAAAGAAGAAGATTTTGCTGCAGAAGTTGCTGCTCAAATGGGTAACTAACAAACGAATATATTATAAAGTGTTATTAAATGATAGAACAAGATAATAACACAAACTTTTCTAAACACCCTTTGCTTGAGGTAAAGGGTGTTTCCCACGACTTTGACTATCCACTTTTTTCAGATATAGATTTAGCATTACACAATAAAGAAACCATCGCAATTATCGGGGTAAGCGGTAGTGGAAAATCTACGTTATTAAATATATTTTCTTCCCTTTTGAGACCAAATAAAGGAGAAGTATATTACAATAACAGCAATATTTTTGAGTTATCTAAAAATGAACTTTTAAAGATTAGACGGAAAGATTTTGGAATCATTTTTCAAGCGCATTATCTTTTTAGAGGTTTTAGTGCGATTGAGAATTTACAGATTGCAGAGTTTTTAAGTGGGGAGAGTGTTGATGAAACTTTGCTCCAATCTTTAAAAATAGATCATGTGATGAAACAAGGTATCGGTGAGCTTAGCGGTGGACAACAGCAAAGGTTATCTGCAGCAAGGGTACTTACCAAAAAGCCAAAAGTGATTTTTGCCGATGAGCCTACGGGGAATCTCGATAAGCAAACGGCGGACGAGCTTATACATGTTTTGTTTGATTACGTAAAAGATAATGACGCGGGACTTATTATCGTGACCCATGAGCATGATATAGCGATGCGGTGTGATAAAGTATTTAAGTTAGATCAATATACATTGGAGCAGTTAAAATGAAAAGCTTGATTTTGATATCAAAAAAGCCGGTGGTAATCCAAATATTTACGCTGGTTTGTAAACAGCTCCATATCTCCCTAGAAGTTCTTCATGAAGCACAGGTAGACCACAAAGTTGATATTATGGTTATCGATAAAGACTTTATCGGAGATAGATTTAATATTTTAAAAAGCTATTGTAAAACCATAGGGGCGGTATCTAAAGAGGAGCTTTCATTTGATATTGCCAATGACTTTTTAATCCCTATGCCTTTTATCCCTTCCCAACTCTATAAAATTTTGGATGAACAGTTAGAGTTATTGGATAAAAGAGCAAAGTCAAAGGTGTATGTATCCAACGTGGAAGTTCCCGATGAAAATGAACATCTTTTAGATGATTATCAAAATGAGACACCGTACGCGGAGGATGAATTTGCCATTGATACTTTGAATCCAAAAACACCTCAAACACCTCCAATCGACGAAAGTGAAAATGCAGTTGATTATTTGGAAAGTTTAGCGGACGATATTGCGTTTGATATGAATGAGGAGACGGATGATAGTATTGTTTCTATGAGTTCATTGAATAACGGTGGAGTTTTAGATAACAATGAACTCTCAATGATTGAAGATATTATCAATGAAACAACCGAAGAAGAGAGTAAAATCCAAGATATGCCGAGTCTCAACAAGGAACAAAAAGAGGATGAGTGGATAGATCTCTCTTCTATTATCGATCAGGCAATTGATGAAGTAAATATGGTCGATAATGTTGCCAGTGGGATAAGTAGCGGCAACGGACCTCTTAAAATACTTATCAATAATTATGAACTTGAACAGTTAAAACCCCTATTAAAGCTTCTTGATCAAAATACAATCGATACTATTAGTGAAGGGAGTGAAGTTAGTTTAACTTTAAAGCTTGATAATGGCAGATAATATGTTCAATCGAGGTGCTATTTTATTGCTCTCAGGCCCAAGCGGTTGCGGGAAAAGCTCACTTCTTAAAGAACTTTATAAAGTTATAGACAATTACTACTTTTCAATTTCAACTACTACACGATCCCCTAGAGTCGGAGAAACTGACGGGATAGATTATCTTTTCGTAACTAAAGAAGAGTTTGAAAAAGATATAAAAGAGGGTAACTTTTTAGAATATGCTAACGTTCACGGAAACTACTACGGAACATCGATAAAACCTATTTTAAAAGCATTATCTGAATCAAAGCTAGTCATTTTTGATATTGATGTACAAGGATTTGAACAGGTAATGGCGCATCAACAGTTCAAAGACTTGACAACAACAGTTTTTATCACGACCCCTTCTTTAGAAGTTTTAAAAACAAGATTGACAAGTAGAGGTACGGATTCTATTGAAGTGATTGAAAAGAGGATAAAAAATGCAAAAAAAGAGATACATTATATTGATAAGTACGATTACTTTTTAGTCAATGATGAGTTACAAGAAGCATCAACGAAACTTATATCGATAGCAAAAAGTGCCCTTATAAAGTCAAAACTTTTTAATAAAGAGGAAATTATCAAAAAGTGGATCTAAGATAGTTTACTATTCTATAATGTCCCTTGACTGCGGTTTCCCAAAATAGTAGCCCTGCATATAGTTTATCCCTAGTTCTTTTGTTTTATAGTAAATCTCTTCGGATGTTACAAACTCTGCTACGGTTTTTATCCCCAATTTGGTACAGAAATTTGATATCGCTTCTACGATAAGTGCTTGTTTTGGAAGTGTATCAATCTCTTTGATAAGCGAACCGTCAATTTTAACAAAATCAAGTTGTAAGGATTCGAGGATATTAAAATTTGAATATCCTGCACCAAAATCATCGATACCAACTTTACAGCCCAGTTTTTTAACCTCTATAATAAAATTTTTTACAATCTCATAATCCTCAATTTCTTCAGATTCTAAAATCTCAAATTCAATCAGCTTTGCTTCTTCGGGATTGTTTTGTAATGTATCAAAGATAAAAAAGTATGTTTCTTTGTTGATAATATCATCAAAAGATATATTGATAGCAACTCTTTTTTTCTTTTGTTTAATAAGGTCTAAAACTTTTTCCAACACGACTTTAATAATCACATGATAGAGTTTTGCTTTTTTTGCAATCGGTAAAAATACAAAAGGAGCAATCACTTTCCCATCTTCTTCTATATATCTAATAAGGGCTTCATATTTGTATATCTTTTGCGTATCTGCATCTACAATAGGTTGAAAATAAGGTTCAAAAGAGTTGTCGTTGTAGCCGTTTTTGATTTTTTTGATCCAGTTGATGTTGGTAACGAAATCTTGTTTTTTTTCAAATAACGAGGCATCAAACTCCAAGATATTGAGATATTTTTTTCTTGCTTTTTGTACGGCACGTTGTGCATATTCAAAAGTGTGCTTGTCGCTGGATTGTGCTACACCGATTGTGATATTAATATCGATATTTCCTGCATTGATATCGATACCAGTTTCATCAATTTCCATAATAAAAAGCTCACAAATACTTTTAAATTTGTCGATACCCAAATCATCTTGGGCACTCAATATAACAAACCTATCGGCACCCACTCTATAAAATTTGAAATTATCATCATCAAAATGTTCTTTGAGCCGTTCACTAAATTGTATTAAAAGTGCATCGCCGTTATCTTCCCCGTAAAGATCGTTGAGAACCGAAAACTTATCGATATCGGTAAGGGCAATTGTAGTAATCGATGCCATATCTTTGATATCCCTGATAAGTGCATTTCTATTTGGCATATGGGTAAGTTGATCGGTATATAAATCTCTTAGTTCATGATAGAGTAAAGATTGATTCATCGTATCGAGAAGTTTTTTGATATTGATAGGTTTTAAGACATACTTATCAACTCCAAGCTCAATCGCTTCAAGAAGATATTCCGAGTTTGAAAATGCAGTAGCAACGATAATAGGTATATTTGGATTGATAGCTTTAATCTCTTTTGCCATCTCCAGCCCGTTCATATTTGGCATATTTACATCGGTTATGATAAGATCGATAGTATTTTGATTTTGTTTGAAAAGTTCAAGTCCAACTTTACCGTCTTCCGCGATAAGTTGTTCTTTTGTAAATGAGGCTAAAATACCTTTTGTTACATCTCTTAGATATTCTTCATCTTCACAGTATAAAACAGTTATATCTTTTAATCTTGAAATATTGCTTTCCATATATCCAAATCTCTTTATTTAATTATAATTGTAATATAATACTAAAAAAATGATAAATAATGAATTATGATATAAAAAAATAAGGAAAATATAATTAATATCGCTATAATAAACACGGGTGGAACATTTAACAAATACTACGATCAGATTGAAGGTGCTTTAAAAGTTTCTTCAAAAAATAACTTTATATCCGATATACTTGAGAGAATTAAGGTCTCAAATGTAGATCTCAAAGGTATTATATATAAAGACAGCTTGGAGATAACATCGCAAGATAGAGAAGAGTTACTTACACTTATCAACTCAATACCAAATGAAAAAATTTTAATTGTTCACGGAACCGATACGATGGAAGAAACAGCACGGTTTTTAGAAAGCAAAACACAAAAAACTATTGTATTTACAGGAGCGATGGTACCATACTCTATAGATTCCGTTGAAGCTACCGCCAATTTTGCTCTTGGGTTGGGATATCTTTTAAATTGTGAAAAAAACGAGATATTTATTGCAATGCACGGTTTGGTAAAAAAACATCGCGATATAACCAAAAACAGACAAAAGGGTATTTTTGAGTGTCTAAGTTAGTCAAATGTAGTCATTGCCACTTAGAGTTTGATGAAGGGGTAATGATAAAAGAGAAAGAAAATCCCGAGTTAAATTTCTGCTGTAACGGCTGCCAAGGGGTTTATCATCTTTTAAAGGATGACGGACTTGAAAGTTTTTACGATAAAGTGGGTAATTCCAAACTTGCTCCTCCAATTGCAAGTGACAATGACAGCAGTAGTTTTGATATGGAGAGTTTTAAATCCCGTTATATCAAAACTACCGACGAGGGATTTAGCAGAGTTGATCTGATAATTGAAGGGATACATTGTGCCGCGTGTATTTGGCTCAATGAAAAGGTACTAGGTCAAACTGAGGGGATAGTTGAAGCAAGTATAAACTTTACAAATAATAAAGCAAAAATTGTATGGGATGAAGATACTATCAAGTTATCTCAGATTATAGATAAAATTAGAAGTATAGGGTATAACGCATATCCTTATGAACGAACCCAAAGTGAGATAAAAGCTACGAAAAAAAATAAAGAATATTTTTTAAGAATGTCTATAGCAATATTTGCTTCGATGAATATTATGATGATAGATGTTGCAAAGTATACGGGCTTTTTTACAGGTATGGATAGTGAAATGCTTCGTATTGTCCATATGGCAGAATTTATTTTTGCAACACCTGTTTTATTTTACAGTGGATGGGTATTTTTTAGAGGGGCATATTATGGTCTAAAAAATAAAATTGTTAATATGGATCTCCTTGTAAGTGTAGGAGCAACTCTTACTTATATCTATTCATTGTATGTACTTTTCGGCGGGGCAGGGCATAGTTACTTTGATAGTGTTGCGATGATTATCACTTTTGTACTTGTGGGTAAATATCTTGAAGTGATAGGGAAAAAAGATGCCGTTGATACTATGGATAAAATACGCTCATCGATACCACTTGAAGCGACAAGAGTAGTTGAAGGTGTTAAAGAGATAGTATCTCTTGATAAAATTGAAGTTGGCGATATCATTGAAGTTAAAAACGGGGAAAAAGCAAGTGTGGACGGTGTGGTTATAAGTGGAAGCAGCAGCTTTGACGAGAGTAGTATCAGTGGAGAATCTTTACCTGTAGAGAAAAAAATCGATAGCAAAATATACAGCGGAACTCTTAATATTGATAAAGTGATACGTTATAAAGCTTTAAAAAATTATGCAAACTCGACACTTAACCATATTGTAGAACTTTTGGAAGATTCGTTAAATTCAAAGCCAAAGATAGAGCAAACCACTAATGAGCTTTCAAAATATTTTTCCATTTCAATTTTAACTATAGCACTTGTAACATTTTTAGGCTGGTTTGTCTTTGGAGGTAAACTCGAAGATATAAGTGCTTTTGAAAATTCGCTTATTATTTCGATATCCGTTATTGTAATCGCTTGTCCGTGTGCTTTGGCTTTAGCGACGCCTATTGCTAGTTTGGTTGGGATTAGTTGGTTGTCGCGTGAGGGACTTTTATTTAAAGAGGCAAAATATATTGAAACACTTGCCAAAGCCGATGTAATGGTTTTTGATAAAACAGGGACGATAACTTTGGGGAAGTTATCAGTGTTAAGTGCCAAGTGTGAAGAGTTAAGCGATCAAGAGTTGAACTTGCTCTATAGCTTGGTGGATAGCTCAACACATCCTGTAAGTATTGCTATTAAAAATTATTTAAGTAATAAGTATGAAAATTTAAAACATCTTGAACTTGAAAATATTGAACAGATCCCTGCTCGTGGAGTTAAAGCATTGTTTTCCGGCAAAACAATTTTTGGCGGTAAAAGTGAAAACCAAAGCGAATATACCACTTTTGAATTTTTGGTCGATAAGAAAAAGGTTGCGAGTTTTGAGCTTGAAGATACACTAAAAGAGGGTGCCCAAAAAACTATCGAATATTTAAAATCACAAAATATTGAAGTGGTTTTATGCAGCGGAGATAATGAAAAGGTTGTAAGTAAAGTGGCAAATGAGCTTCATATGAGCCATTTTCATCATAGTATGACACCGATAGCAAAAGCAGATTTTGTAAAATCCTTACGGGATGAGGGTAAAATAGTGGTAATGGCAGGTGATGGGGTAAACGATTCTTTGGCTTTAAGTAGAGCAAATGTATCGATTGCTATGGGCAATGGGGCGGACATATCTCTAAGTGTCAGTGATATAGTTGTACTCAACGACAATATTGAAGGGATATACAAAAGCTTTTATATTGCAAAAAGAACTTATGGATTTATAAAACAAAATTTAGCAATATCGCTTATATATAACGTTATTACAATCCCGATTGCCGTTGCAGGGTACGTAATCCCTTTAGTTGCAGCATTATCAATGAGTTTAAGTTCGCTGCTTGTGGTGGGTAACAGTGTACGAATTAAACAAAAAATAAAGTAGGACAAAAAATGAATAACGGAATTTTATGGATTGAGCTTATTGTAGGGATTATCGTAAGTTTTACACTTTTGGGGATATTTATCTGGGGTGCAAGACAAGGGCAGTTTGACGATAGTAAGAAGATGATGGATGGATTGTTGTTTGATTCTCCCGAAGATTTACAAGATGCAATTGAAAAAGAGAAAAAAGTAAAAGAGTTAAAAGAGAAAAAAAAGAAAGAATTAAATAAAGATACTGAAAAAAAAGAGCAATAAAAAAAGCCTTAGCAAAATGCTAAGGCTTTGTA
>JBNKLC010000005.1:0-12560 GCA_050292155.1 Arcobacteraceae bacterium | reverse complement strand
AATGAGACCTTCAGCTACATTAAACGCAATTATTGATAACATCTAATTATCTTTAATCAATAACTTTAAAAGAGGTACTTTGCCTCTTTTAAACGTAACTCATATGTTACTTTTTAAAGTTACTATTAAAATAAAAATACGAAAAGTTTTTATTTTAGTTTTAACCTTTATTCTTTTTGATAAAATAAGAAACTACAATTTTTAAAATTAATTAATAAACTATAATATAAGGAGATTATATGGCAAAAAAAGTAACTGTAATAGGTACTGGAAATTTTGGATCGACTGTAGCATTTATATTGGCTATGAACGGTGCGTGTCATGAAGTGGTCTTGCGAGGTCGAAATATAGCTATTGCCAAAGGAAAAGCTCTGGATATGTCTCAAGCTGCCAATGCTGCAAGACAACATACTGTTGTAAAAGCAGCTGAAGGTCCGGAAGATTTGGCAGATAGCGAAATCGTTGTCGTAACGGCAGGAGCACCTAGAACTCCTGGGATGAGCAGAGACGACCTACTTATAAAAAACGGAGATATTGTAAAAAGCTACGCACACGAAATTAAAGAACATGCTCCAAATGCAATTGTAATCGTGGTAAGTAATCCCTTGGATGCGATGACTTACGTGATGTTAAAAGAGACAGGTTTTCCAAAAGAGAGAATTTTAGGAATGGCAGGTATTTTAGATAGTGCGAGAATGGCACACTTTATCTATGAAAAACTCCAATACGGTGCAGGACAAATTAGAGCAACGGTAATGGGTGGACACGGCGATACAATGGTACCGCTTCCAAAGTTTACAACGGTTGCGGGTGTTCCTATTGAAGATCTTTTAACAAATGCAGAGATAACAGATATCGTTGAAAAAACCAAAAATGGCGGAGCAGAAATCGTAAATCTTTTAGGAAGCGGAAGTGCATATTATGCGCCTGCAAAATCTACAACCGTTATGGTTGATGCGATCTTAAGAGATACAAAACAGATCCACTCTTGTGCAGTTTGGCTAGAGGGAGAATATGGATATAGTGATATTATAGCAGGAGTTCCTGCAATGCTTGGGGCTAACGGTGTAGAAAAAATTATCCAAATGACGCTAAAACCGTTCCAAGAAGAAAGATTTGCAAAATCTGTAGCCTCTGTTAAAGAATTAACGGATAAACTTCACGAGCTTAAATTTTTTGAGGAAAAACCTGAATAGTTATAAGAAGTAGAAAGTTCAAACTTTCTACTAAAATTGAAAATCTTTTCCTAAGTAGTGTTCCCTTACAACTTGATTCTCTTTTATCTCTTTTGCATCTCCACTGGCTAAAACAGAACCTGCTTTCATAACATAAGCCCTATCACATATTTGTAATGTTTCCCTTACGTTATGATCGGTAATTAAAACCCCTATTCCTCTGTTTGTAAGTTGCTTGATAATAGATTGGATATCTTTTACTGCAATTGGATCAACCCCTGCAAAAGGTTCATCAAGGAGCAAAAATCTTGGACTTGACACCAAAGCTCTTGCAATCTCTGTCCGTCTTCGTTCTCCACCACTTAAACTCACACCTTTTCTTTGACGAATCGGTTCAATATTAAAAACCTCTAAAAGCTCCTCAATTTTTTCCCATCTTTGTTTTTTATCGTCAATTGCTACTTCTGCAGCTAACATAAGATTCTCCTCAACAGTTAAATCTTTAAAGATAGAAGACTCTTGAGGGAGATAGCCTATTCCTCTTAGTGCTCTTTTATGCAAAGGAAGATGCGTAATATCCGATCCGTCAAAAACAATAGTACCGCTTGTAGGTTGTATAAGACCGCATATAATATAAAAACTTGTAGTTTTCCCGGCTCCGTTTGGTCCAAGAAGACCTACTGTTTCTCCGCTTTGAATCTCTAAAGAGATATCATGAAGAATTTCTGTTTTCTTTATTGTTTTTGTTATGTTTTTAACTTCTATTTTATGATTCAATCTATTATCCCTGCTTTATTGTATATTCTCTGGTTTTATCTTTTTTTTCTATTTCAATGACAAGATAATCAAATCCATACTCTTTAAGTATCTCTATAAGCCTATCATCTCCCCACTCTACAAAGTGTATCCCCTTTTTTTCAAACTCTTCTAAAAGACCCGTTGCAACAAATTTTTCAAGTTCTTGATTATATATATCATAGTGATACATATTATTAGGGTAAACAGACTGTACTGCAAATGTAGGACTTGTTACATTTTCTTTAATTCCACACGATTTGATATATTCTTGTACCAATGTTGTTTTACCACTTGCAAGATCCCCTTGCAAAATCACAACAATATCTTTACCCTTAACAATACCTTTTAATTTATCTATAAATAAATTTATACCATCAAGACCAACTTCCATTTTATAGCTCGTTGCTTACCTTAATAATTTCTTGAAGTTTTTCTATTGCTTTACCGCTATCGATACTCTCTTTTGCCATTGAAATTCCCTCTTCCGTTGAATTTACCTTCCCATCAACGAGTAATGTAACAGCCGTATTTAAAAGTACTATATCTCTTTTTGCACCTTTGATAGAACCATCTAGGATACCTCGTGTAATTTCCGCATTTTGTATAGCATCACCACCAAGTATTTCACTTTTGTCGCTAAGCTCAAATCCATATTCTCTAGGATCAAGGATAAATTCATTGAATCCTCCTCTCTCGACAAAAGCACAATGTGTCACATCGCTGATACTAATCTCATCCATACCGTCGTTTGAACTAACCACCATTGCTCTTTTTGTATTTAATCTTGTAAGAGCTTGTGCTATTTTTGGGATAAACTCTTTTGAAAATACACCGATAACCTGTTTATGTACACTTGCCGGGTTTGATAGAGGTCCCAAAATATTGAAAATCGTTCGATGATCGATAGATTTTCTAATAGGCATAATATGTTTCATTGCAGGATGGTGTTTTTGTGCAAAAAGAAATACAAATCCTACTTTTTTGAGCATTTGAACCTGTTGGTCTACGTTAAGATCCAAATTAAGCCCTAAAGCTTCAAGCATATCGGCACTTCCACTTTTACTTGTAATACTTCTATTTCCATGTTTGGCAACTTTGCAGCCACAGCTGCTTGCCAATAACGAAACGGTTGATGAGATATTAAAACTATTGCTTTTATCTCCACCTGTTCCTACGTTTTCTACAAGTTCTTCTTGTAAAGACTGTTCTACAACGATGGGTATCATATGCTCTCTCATTGCTGTTGCCGCAGCGGCGATCTCATCTGCACTCTCGCCTCTTTCATAAAGTTCAACTAAATACTTTCTTATCTCTTCTTCTGGGATTCTATTTTCAAAAATATCATCAAATTTTAATCGTGCTTTGTTAAACATTCTCTTACCTTACTTATTTATAATTTTTTTACATACTCGTTTTGAGCAGCTTTTGGAGTAGATTTTGTAGTTGGGATTTGCAACACCTCAAACTTATCGGTATAATCTAAATAGCGAATCTCGATAATATCCCCTACTTTGACCTCTTTTGCCTTTTTAACGGCGTTACCTTCAATAAAAACAACCTTGTGAGCCAACATATCTTCTGCAACGGCTCTTCTTTTTGTAATATTTACGGCGTTTAAAAATTTATCTATTCTCATAAAGGATATTATATCTTAGTTGTTTTAAATTCAGCGTAAAAACTCCTCTATCATATCAGCTATTATATCGATACCGTTTGTAGCTTTATCGTATATCACTTTTGTAAATAATCTATCATCAATTGCATCGCTTGGTTCAAGATTATTTAAAATCGATATATCTGAAAAATTTGCCATAGTATTAACCCCTATTACATTACCGCTGGTACCTATCACGACAAACATTTCACAATCTTGAAACTCTCTGTTAAGATGTTCATACATAGGAGCTTGTTCTCCAAAAAATACAATATTTGGACGGAGTTTACTGCCACATTTAGGGCAAATTCCATTATGAAAGCTTTGTTGTTCATTATATCCTATTTCATAAATCTCTTCACATTCATAATTTCTACAACGTAATTCAGGTAAAAATCCGTGTAGATGGATGATCTCATTTTGCTCCAAACCTGCCTTTTCAAAAAGGTCGTCGACATTTTGTGTAATAACTACTATATCTTTTGAGTACTCTTTTTTAAGTTCCCTAATTACTTTATGGGCATAGTTGGGTTCTTTATCTTGAATATCCAATCTTCTTTTGTCGTAAAATTCTATTGTCAAAGCTTCATGTTTGTCTAAACTATCATAGTTACATATAACATTTACATCATATTGATCCCAAAGTCCACCGCTGTCTCTAAAGGTGTTTATTCCAGACTCAGCACTAAGCCCTGCTCCACTGAGTATCACAACTCTAGCCATCTAAAAAACCTTGTTCAAAAAACCAATAAAAGGCAAACATCAATCCTGGAGTTTTTGCTTTACTTTCATCATAGACAAACTCTTTTGCCTCTTGCATAGGCAAATAAACAACTTCTATCTCCTCAGTATCAATCCCACCGCCATTATGAACTTTATCTTCTTCTGAGACCTCTGCAAAATAAAGATACTGCTTCGTTCCACTTATCCCTACATTGGTAAAAAAAGAGGTAATCTTTTTTATATGAGAAACTTCCACATCAAAACCGCACTCCTCTTCTATCTCCTCTTTTGCAATCTGTGCTAAAGAACACTCCTTATCTACAATACCTGCACAAAGTTCATAGGTAAAAGGATGCTCTTTATGGTGCATAAACACAGGAGGTCGAAACTGTTTTACCAACACAAAAGAATTTTTCTCTTTATGGTATAAAAGAATTGCTACACTGTCGTAGGCTTGTACCGCTTCCCATGTTTTATTGTTGTTGTTTTGGGTATATTGTATCGTAACGGGATTGACATATTGTGTATTTTGGATCGGTGTGATTTCAAAACTTGTAACTTCTAAAGGGTTCATCGGCGTTCCTATTATTTATTAGGTTTTTAGTATAATAAATAAAATTTAACAATACACTTAAAGGTTTCTATTGCCACTACTTAGCAAACTTCAAAATCTACCAACTGGGGCGGGTGTTTATCAATATTTTGATGCAAATGGGAAACTTCTATACATAGGAAAAGCTAAAGTATTAAAAAATAGAGTAAGAAGTTACTTTAAATTTACCCCTGAACTGCAACCCTCCAATAAACTTGGTCCAAGAATCTATAAAATGATCTGCGAAGTTGCAGATATACAATATATTGTCGTAGACAACGAAAACGATGCTTTAATCTTGGAAAATTCACTGATAAAACAGCTCAAACCAAAATACAATATCCTTTTAAGAGACGATAAAACCTATCCTTATATCTATATTGATTTCAAAGACCCATTTCCCAGACTTGAAATCACAAGAAAAGTTCTTAAAAACAAGAGTATTAAATATTTTGGTCCGTTTAGCAGCGGTGCAAGGGCTTTACTTGATAGTATTTATGAAGCTGTTCCTCTTGTGCAAAAAAAGTCATGTGCTAAAGGAAACAAAGCGTGTATCTTTTATGAGATAAAAAAATGTCTAGCACCGTGTGAGGGGAAAATCACAGAGGCTGAATATAAAAGGCTCTTAGATGAAGCAATAGATTATATCAATAATAAACAAAAGATGTTAAAAAAACTTCGTAATAAAATGGAGTCTTATTCGGAGCAATTTAGATTTGAAGAAGCAATGAAGCTGCGTGATAGGATACAATCGATTGAAAAATCTCAAATCAAATCCAACCTTGACTTGGCAAAAGATGAGGATATAGACCTCTTTTGCGTTGCTATGAAAGATGATAAGGCGGTTATTGTTAAAATGTTTATACGAGGCGGTAAGCTTATCTCAAGTATACATAACTATCTACATACCACGGAAATTACCTCTTATGAAGATATTTATAAAATGGCTTTAATCAATTACTATAACAGTGAGCTGCCCGATGTACCCTCTTCTATCATTGTTTGCGATTTAATTGACAATCTTCAAGAAATCGAAGAGTTTATATCTGCAAAATATGATAAAAAAACATCCGTAATGCTTCCTAAAATAGGTCTTAAAAAACAGCTTGTCGCTACGGCTAAAAACAACGCAAAAGAGCTCTTGAAAATAGATACAATCTCTTCTAATGAAACCCTTTACAATGAACTCAAAGAGCTTTTAGAGTTATACACTATACCATATAGAATAGAATGTTTTGACAACTCCCAAATGATGGGTCAAGCAAAAGTAGGTTCAATGGTTGTATGGGATGATAATAAGTTTTTAAGAGATGATTATAGATTATACAACTTAGAAGCCAATGACGAATACGCCCAAATGAGAGAGATGCTGAGCCGTCGCGTGGAGAGTTTTGAGAAAAATCCGCCGCCTGATTTATGGCTCATAGACGGAGGAAAAGCTTTACTTGATTTGGCTTATAATATTTTACAAAGTATGGGTGTAGATATAGATGTAATAGCTATTGCAAAAGAAAAGGTCGATGCCAAAGCCTATAGGGCAAAAGGGAAGGCAAAAGATATTTTATATACGAAAAATAAGATATTTAAACTTGAACCAAGTGATAAAAGACTGCAATTTTTACAAAAATTAAGGGATGAAGCCCATCGAACGGCTATCAATTTTCATAAAAAACAAAAAAGACGGGAAGATAAACAAATTTCACTTTTAAATATTCATGGAATCGGTGAAGCAAAGGTAAAAAAATTGTTAGACTTTTTTGGGACTTTTGAACAAATTAAAAAAGCAAAAGAAGAAGAAATTATACAAGTGTTGAATCAAAAAGACGCAAAAACAATCACAGAATACTTTAACAAAAGCACTTTGGATTAGTTGGTAAAAAAAGAAGTTATTCACACTCTATTCACATATACATTTAAGCTTAAACTTTTATAAATGTTTCATTAAATTTTTTTTAAATCCCAAAATAATTTTTGAAAATATTTCTATCCTATTGACATCTATTTATACCTTAACCATGGGATTTATAGCTATTTTTGAAATATATTTAATCTAAACAAAAGAAAAAAAAGTGAAATTATTTTACGGTTATTTTTATTCAAAAACCCTTTATATAAGGTATCTAATGATTATCACTAAATTATAAATGTGAATAACTTTATTTTATAGTTTTTTATGTAAAATAGAGACAATAATATTTTTAAAAGGAATTTATAATTTTACGAATTTTACTAATAATCATTTTATTTATTTTTTCTTTTGTAAATGCTTCATATTTTGAAGATGCTTCTAATGCTTTAAAAACAAATGATACACAAAAAGCGATAAAACTTTTTAAAAAATCTGCACTAGAGGGTAACATAGAAAGTTATTTTGAACTTGGAAAAATATATTATAATCAAAAAGACAAACTTTCTGCAATGAAATACTTTCAATTAGCTTCTGATTACGGTAATTTAAAAGCAAAGTACAATATGGCTCTTATATATGGACAAAAAGACTTTAAAAAGCATAATTATAAAAAATCTTATAATCTTTTTTTAGAACTTGCACAAAGAGGCTATCCAAAAGCACAGAATAAGGTTGGATTGTTTTTACTTTATGGTTGGGGAATTGATAAAGATTATAAAAAGTCCGTAAAATGGTTTGAAAACGCCTATTTTAAACATCATTATAAACCTGCTGTTTGTAATCTAGCCGTGATGTTTGCAAACGGTTACGGAGTATTTCCTAACTTTGGAAGAGCAAGTGTTTTGGCAAAGATAGGGATGAAAGAAAATCTTCCAAGATGCAAAAGGATATACAAAGAATTTAATCTCCATAAATACCCGGAAGATAGAAGCTTTAAGTTTGACGAGTATTATAAAGATTTGTGATAAGTGCCGTAAGAGGTACAACTAAGAAGCCCCCTATATATGAAAATATATGAAGATAGCCGTTATTATTTAAAAAGAAAAAACCAACAATCAAAATAATATATCCCGCTAGTCTATAAATAGAACCCATCGCTCCAAAGCTTGAACGGAAATTTTTAAAATTGTTTTTCTTGATAGCATTTTTGTTTTTTTTGATCTCCTCTTTAATCTCATCTTTTGTAAGTTCTTGTTCTATTTGTGCCTCAGGCACATCCGGAGAGTATAAATCAAACTGATCATCCATTTTATCAAGTTCATCATACTCATCGTCATAGTTTTGATGGTTTTCTACCCTTTTTACAACACTCTTTTTATATCCATAATACGAACCAAAAGTAACGGCCAAAGAGCTTATAACTGCCACTTGGGAATTGAGTATCCAAATATACTCTCCAAGCAGAGCAAATATAATGATCAAAAGAGAATCAATAGCAATAAACAGCTTCAAAGTATTTTTAATCTTCATCGTCCTTATAGCCATTTTGTTTAAGATAGGCATATTTTGGATCATCTGCTAATTTATCCAACTCTTTTTTTGCTTTTTTATATGCTTTATAAACATTTAAAACAGCTGCGGCAACTCCATAAAGTACACCGACCCACAACGTCCAAGTATATCCCGTCCAACTTTTTAGCAACAGCCCTATTCCCACACCAAGGGCAATAGCAACAACTATAGAAATACCTAAAGAGATGTTATCCAGTGCTTCAATCTTATCTCTATGCTTTGGTATCTCTTTTTCTTTTTGTTCTTTATTCTCTTCCATAAAACTTACTTTATATATGTGCAGCAATAATCTGTTACACTATTAACTTTAATATCAAAACTTGAGTTTGCAGGTACTTCAAAATACTCGCCCTCTTTGTATCTTTCTTTATTGTTATCATCGGGAAATTCAATCTCGACATCTCCTGCTAATATCTCTATATGTTCCGCTTCAAGAGTATTGAAAGTATAACTTCCGGGCATCATAATACCAAGAGTCTTTCTTATACCCTCTTCGACGATTACCGTTCTGCTTGTAACTTCTCCTCCGAAGTATTGGTTTGCTTTTTTTGTAATAGTTGCATTGCCAAACTCGCCCTCTTCCCCCTGTTTTGCAATCTCATAGTCCACTACTTTGGTTTCTATACCGTTTGATTTTATAAATTCTACTACAGGTAAATGTTTCTCATGTGTAGCATATTGCTGAAGAGCTTCTTTATCTGCTACAACTACAGTTAAAGAGATATCAAAAGCTCTCTGGCTATCTGCAAAATTTACTCCAACTTCCAATGCTCGAATAAAATCGATATCTTCTTTTAGATTGTGTAGTTTTTCAATAAGAAAATCTTTTTGTGTAAATTGTTCAGGCAGCTTAAAAAATACAATATGTTTTATCATTTGTAAATCCTTAAAATATAATATTTCGGGAGTATAGCAAGTTATCACTTACCATATGTTTATTTAAATTTTTTGTGATAAAATCATTTATTAATAAAACTTATACAAAAGGAGATATTATGATTAAAAAACTCTTATTAGCCACTGCGTTGGTATATACAGCAAATGCAGTAGAAGTTACAAAAATATGGGAATCTAACTCAGTCTTAAAAGTACCCGAGAGTGTACTGTTGGATAACAAAACAAATACTCTTTTTGTAGCAAATATAAATGGAAAACCAACCGCAAAAGACGGCAATGGCTTTATCTCAAAATTAAATCTTGACGGAACAGTACAAACTCTCCATTTTAACGATGGTATGGATGCTCCAAAAGGGATGGCAATATATGACAATAAACTCTATGTAAGTGATATATCTACTCTAAGAGTGGTTGATTTAAATTCAGGAAAAATCATAGAAAACTATCCCATAAAAGAAGCAAAGTTTTTAAATGATGTAGCAGTTACAAAAGAAGGTACCGTATATGTATCCGATTTTTCAGCTGCAAATAATGCAATCTATAAACTGACAAATAAACAAATGACAAAATGGATGGATAGCAAAAACTTGCTAAGGCAAAGACCAAACGGACTTTGGGTTGAAAATGACACTTTGGTAATAGGTACCAAAGAGGGAACTATCTTTAAAGCAAACCTTAAAACAAAAAAAATGAAAGTTTTTAAAGCTCATATTGGAGTAAATGGAATTGACGGTATTTTACCTTTTGATAAAAATAGCTATATTACCTCTGATTGGGCAGGGAGAGTATTTATTTCAACTCAAGATAAAAGTACAAAAATCATAGACGGTAGTGCCCAAAAAGTCAATGCTGCCGATATTTGGTATGACCAAAAGAGTAAAATGCTTTATATCCCGACGTTTTTTGATAATAGGATACTTGGGTACAAGGTTAAATAATATTAAACTTGAAAAATTCTACTTGCATTTTTTAGTTTAAAATTGCAAGTAGCTCCTCATTGGTCTTCGTTGGTACTCTTTTATCTATTTTAATCATAAAACGTAACAATATCTTCCAGTGAAATTCGCTCTGTACGATAACTATTGATTGGGGCATTTGTATCTTCATATCCTATTGCCATACCACAAAGCAATACTTTGTCTTTACTAACCCCAAGCTCCTCTCTTATAATATCTGGATACTCAGCTAAAGCAGCTTGTGGACAACTTGCAACTCCTAACTCTGTTGCTGCTAACATAACGGATTGCAAGAACATTCCATAATCCAGATAAGAGCCTTTTTCTAAGGTAGAATCAATAAAAAAATACAATACAACAGGTGCATCAAAGGCCCTATAGTTTGCTTTCCACTGTTCTATTTGCCTCTCTTTGTCTCCCTTTTCAATTCCCAAAGTTTTATACATCAAAAGCCCTGTCTCTTTTCTCCTGCTTTTATACGGTTCTTCCCATTGAAGCGGGTAATATTGGTAATCCATATTTGCCTTTTGTCCACTTTCAAACGCATCTATAACTTTGGTCTCAATCTCCCTTTTTTTGTCCCCACCGACAACACAAACCATCCATGGCTGCATATTCACACCCGATGGAGCATGTTTCGCACTCTCTAAAATAGTCTCTATTTTCTCTTTTTCTACTGCCTGATCTAAAAATGCTCTCACTGATTTTCGTTTTTGCAATACCTCTATTACATTCATTGTTTTCCTTTCTCACACAAGTATGGATTAGATTTTACCCTATATTGCTATTCTCCATAATGTGACCACATTCTTGAAATTCTAACGATATTATCTGATTCTCTTACTTCATAAACCAGTCTATGTTGTATATTTATTCTTCTAGAATATGAACCATGTAAATTGCCAACCAATTTCTCATAAGGAGGTGGATTTTTAAATGGATCTTTTTTGATAATTTCAATTAGCTCTTTAGCTTTTTTATCTAAATTAGCACTTGATAATTTTTTGGCATCTTTTGATGCTAACTTACTGTAAAGTATTTTGTACTCTACCATTCAATATTTTCACTAAATTCACTATCTTTGGCATTCATTGATTCTTGAATTGAAGAAGCCATATTTGGTATGGAATTTAAATATAATGTTTCTTCTATTGCATTCCAATCTTCTTGTGAAAGCATAACCACATTGTTTCTTTTTCCAGTAATAAGCACTGGTTCATGTGTTTGTGCAGTTTCATCCATTACATTGTAAATATCTGCCCTCACTTGAATTACCGACATAACTTTTGTCATATTTAACCCTTTAAGTTAATTTTATATATTGTACTTAATATCGTACGCTTTGTCAAGAGGAGAAAAATGAGGTGTTTTTTGGGTAACTGACGCTTGATTTAAGTGGACGAGGGTATTTGACCACTTAGACTTTTGAATTAAATTTCAGCTTTTTTAGACTTTAAAGCTTAAATTATCGCAAGTATACTCTCGTTCACTTCTAGGATTTGTTATACTTTTTTGCACACTCAATAGCACCACTAATAGCCTTTTTTGCTTGAGGTGAGTTTTTCCAACAAGTTGTTTGTAAAACATCTGCTACTATGTCCGTTATTTCTTCAACAGTACTGTTTGCAAGAAGTTGCATTGAAGTGATTCCTATTTGTTCCAATCTTTTTACAACTGTCTCTCCAACACCTTTAACTTTTAAAAGTTCTTCTTTTTCTTCTTTAGAAAATGACAAACTAATTACTCCTTGACTTTTATAGTATAACGTTTGACTTCACCGACAGTTTACCTGTTCGGTGCTAGGTTTTGTTATACATTGCATTCTGCATACTTTAATATTATATTTTTTCTTCATGTAAAATTTTTTCTAGATTAGCTTCACAATTATGAACAAAGTGAACTCTTTCTATTCCACTATAGTTTTCATGTTTCAATTCTTCTATTCTAAGCAGTTGAGATTTAATACGATCCAAAAATACTTTTAGTTTTTCTTTGGAAATAGAACCGTTTATTCTTTTAAAAATACTTATATATTGATTCACTCTTCTATATTTTTGATCGGAAGCCTCAATATTTTTCAATAAATCATCTGCTTCAAAAAATAAATCATAACATTCAGGGATTGGAGTAGAACTTTTTAAAGCTAATGCTAATTTATACCTGGCTTCAACGGTATCAATATAGTCTAGTTCATAATTTTCTTTATTTTTTGCTTTTTGCCTAGCAGTTACTATCATATCTTTGGCATTATCAAAATATTTTTCTCCTCTTGCCAAATTTAGTATAGCTAATTGAATCCAATGATTCGGGTCTCCATTTAACCAATTAAGTTCATTTTTGAGTT
>JBNKLC010000004.1:0-22977 GCA_050292155.1 Arcobacteraceae bacterium | reverse complement strand
TACTCTTTATTTTCATCGATTGTAAGTTCATTTGTGTTTGGATCATATTCACATTTGAAACGTCCACTAAAATTAAACCCTTGATGATGAATATTTTTATAATCCTCAACCCATAAATAAACCAGTTCCATTATTTGCCTTTTATTTTAGATATTATCTCATCGCTACTACTATCAAGGAGTTTGCTAAATGCAAAAGTTTTACTCCCCAAATCCTTTAAACTTGCTCCAAAATGATATACTATATCATCTATTATCAAAAACCTATCATGAAAATTTGTCATAATAGTAAGTGATAGATTATCATATTGTTTGTTATATTTTTGTATATCTAGTTGGAGTTGCTTGGAGTTGGTTTTTGTGTAGATTATTATAGGTACTTTTGTATTTTTTGAGCATAAAATTAGAGTAGTTTCATCTATATAGTTATCTATAAGTATTATATTTCTTTTTGCACTCTTAATTAGATTTGATACAAAAACATAGGCATCATAAATCTGCCCATCAAAAAATATACCTTGTTTCAACTCAAGAGTATTTTCCTTGATATGGGATTTTATAGTTGTTATCTCATTTTCTATTTGATTTAGTCTGTATTCTGTGATTTTATGAGTGTTGACAACATATCCATTTTGAATATAATTTTTTAAAACTGTTGTTGCCCATTGGCGGAATTTTGTAGCTTTTTTGGAATTTACACGATAACCAACTGAAATTATCATATCAAGGTTATAAAAATTTATTTTTCTTACTTTTCCATCTTTAGCAACTTGTTCCAAAATGGAACAAGTTGAATGATTAACTAACTCTTTGTCTTTATATATGTTATTTATATGTTTTACTACAGCAGGTCTTTTAACTTCAAATATATATGCAATATCTTCTGCTTTTAGCCAAATCGTATCGTTCTCAACAGAAACACCAAGTTCCAATTCACCATCATTATAGATAACAATATTTGATTTTATATCTTCATTCATTTTATATCTCCAAATATCAATAACTAAATATTATCAAAAAAATATCTTTTTCATAAAAAATATGTCATTTTGCAATATCTTAAATTTTAATTTTTTTCATCTTTTATTTTGTAGCCAGTATCTAGAGCATATATTTTTTTGATTTATTTGCTACTCTTTTACAAGTATGATTATATATATGTTTATCCTTTTAATCAAGGATAAAATTAAACTGTCCTTATATTTTGTAAATATTTTGGCACTTGTAATAAGTACAGATTAACGATATAGTACCAAAAATAAAAATTAAAGGCAAGGTATGAGAAGAAGTGAATTTGAGATAAAAGATAAAAAACTTATAGTTGATATTTTGGCAAATGTAGAGTACGGTACTTTGGCACTTTGCAGTGACAGTAAACCCTATAATGTACCTGTAAATTTTGTATATAGTGATGATATTATCTATTTCCATGGAGCAAGAAAAGGTAAAAAACATGAGATGATAGAAAATAATTCTAATGCCGCGTTAAGTATGGTGGAACAGTATTCTATGATACAGTCGTATTTTAGCAGCACGGATAATACAGCTTGTCCTGCAACGCAGTTTTTTAAATCTGTGTTTTGTGATGGAGAGATAACTATAGTACAAGAATATGATGAGAAAGTAAAAGCTTTACAGCTTTTGATGGAAAAATTACAGCCTGAGGGGAAATATATACATCTCAGTGATGAAGTTTATAATAAAATGATAAATGCCACGGAAGTTTTTAGATTTGATATAAAAGAGATGGCAGGTAAAATAAAACTGGGACAAAATTTGTCAAAAGAGAGATTTGATATGGTCATAGAGCATTTACAAGAGCGTGGAAGCGAGATAGACTTGTTAACAATTAACTTAATGAATGAAAATAGATAATATGCTTGGAATTGTATCACTATGAAAGAGTTTAAATTTAAGAAAATAGATGCTTTTGCGACTAATAATTCTCAAGGAAATCCTGCTGGATATATTTTATTGGAAGATTTAAAAGATGTTTCAGAACAAGAGATGTTACAAATTGCTAGGGAGCTAAAAGGATTTGTAAATGAAGTTGGTTATGTTGCACAAATAAGTGAGGATGCATTTGAACTGCGTTACTACTCTGCTGAGAGAGAAGTCGATTTTTGCGGACATGCAACTATTGCAATACTATACGATATAATTAAAACTGATAGCTCTTTAATGAATAAAGATAGATTAAAAATATATACAAATAAAGGTAAATTAACAGTAGAAAATAGAGTAGATTTAGATGATTGTGTTTTTATTATGTCACCATTACCGCAAATAAAAGATATAGTTATAGATACAAATACATTATCACAAAAGCTAAAAATTGAAAAATCAAAATTCAATACATCTTATCCAATATCTATGATAAATGCAGGACTAAATACATTGATAGTGCCAATAAAGAATTTAAACTCAATACTTGCTATTCAACCTGAACTTGAAGAGCTAAAAGAGTATTGTTTTGATTTTGGCATTGATATTATTGAAGTATTTACACAAGATGTAAGTTGTAAATCCAATGATTTTAGAACAAGAGTGTTTGCTCCTACATTTGGTTATATTGAAGATCCTGCAACTGGTTCTGGAAACTCTGCATTTGGTTATTATCTAATACAAAATGAGATGTGGAAAAATGAGATGATAAAAATAGAACAAAATAGGTTAATAGATAATTTTAATATTATCAAACTTCAAAAACAGCTAGATGAAAATAAAGAGTTAAGAGTATGTTTTGGTGGTAATTCAATAACTAGAATTGAAGGGAAATATAAAATATATTAAAAGGCTCATAAATGATTGAACTAAAAATCGCACAATTAAGTGATATAGATGATACTTTAAAACTTCACTATAAGTATCAAATAGACTCTATAAAAGAGGAAGATAAAAAAGATGGTTTTGTAACTACGCCGTTTACTTATGAGCAGTTAAAAGAGTTGATTGAAAAAGAGCAAGGGCTTTTTATCGCAAAAAAAGATGGCGAGGTTGTAGCGTATGTAATGGCGGCATCGTGGCAGTTTTGGTCTACATGGCCGATGTTTGCATATATGATAGAACACCTTGGAGAGCTTGAATACCTTGGACAAAAACTAAATATAGATAACTCATACCAATATGGACCGATTTGTATTGATAAAAGTGTACGAGGAAGCGGAGTTTTGGAGAAAATATTTGATTTTGCACGTGAAGAGATGGCGAAACGATATCCTATCTTAGTCACATTTATAAATAAAATAAATCCAAGATCATATAATGCACATACAAAAAAACTTGGACTTGAAGTGATATGTGAGTTTACATATAATAACAATAGTTACTATGAGTTAGTTTATGATACTTCAAAGCAATATGATGGTTAATTATAGATCACTAAAATAAAGTAAAAGGAGCAAAAAATCGAAACATATACATTTACACTATTGGCATCAATATTTATGTTCTCATTTGCAACATCAATGACACCGGGACCAAATAATATTATGCTTTTATCATCAGGCTTAACATTTGGATATAAAAGAACAATACCTCATATTTTAGGAGTTGTGATTGGCTTTCCGTTGATGACAATTTTTGTCGGTCTTGGGTTAGGTAAATTTTTTGAAATGTACCCGTTTGCTTTTACGATATTAAAAGTTGCTGGGATACTTTATCTCTTGTGGTTAGCTTTGCATATTGCAAGATCTACCCCGAAATTTAAAGAAAATGATGAGGATTCAAAGCCTTTACGTTTTATGCCGATAGTTCTATTTCAATGGATTAATCCAAAAAACTGGATCAAAATAATCACTGCCATGTCGGTATATGTAACTTCAGTGGAAAATGCTATGATTCAAATCATTATTATTACAATAATATTTTTTTCAACAGTACTAATATCTGCAAATTCGTGGGCTTTGGGTGGTGTAGTTTTAAAAAAACTTATTAAAAGCGATGTAGGGATAAAACGATTTAATATTATTATGGCTGTATTGTTGGTACTATCTATTGTACCGACAATATTTGACATGGTTTAAAGTGATAAAAATGGATACAGAAAAATACTATAATCAGTTAAGAGATACCTGTAAACAATATCAAAACTTTAGTGATGATAGCTTTGAAGCATTTAAAAAGATTTGTTTTGTAAAAGAGATAAAAAAAGGGAAGGTGCTTCAAGATATTTATTCCCCTGCAAAATATATCTATTTTATAGTTAAAGGTGTACTTAGAACCTATTATCTCCATGAAAATGGTACGATTTATACAAAAAATCTTTTTAGTGAAAACTATTTTTCAGCTTCTAAAGTCTCACTTCTAACAAAAGAGGACTCATACCTTTGTATAGATGCTTTGGAAAATTCTATTCTAATCTATATAGATTTTGAAAAGTATAAAAATCTAATAAATACCAATGATGAGTTTAAAAACTTTTATATAAATTATTTAGAAAAAAACTGGGTAATAGTGAAAGAGAAAAATGAAATTTCACTTATAGTCGATGATGCAACTACACGCTATAAACGATTTTTAAAACAAAATCCAAATATAGAAAATAGAATAGCTCTGCACCATATAGCAGATCATTTAGGTATTACACCTACCCAGCTTAGTAGAATCAGACAGAAGCTAAAAAAGGAACTCCCCAATTAAGCATCTCATTTTCAAGTTTTTTAGTACACTTACAATCAAAACAAGCTCTTTTTTGCTTACCGTTAAAATCTTTGCAGTATTTTGGATCATGTCCATTTTCGATTTGTATATCTTCAAAATACTCTTCCCAATAAGGCAACTCTTCATTTAGTGGAGTGGCACAAAAGCATACCTCTATCCAACAAATTGTACCATCATCCAAAACTCTAGCTTCTTTCATATTTTTAACATACTCTCCAAAAGCAACTGAGCCTTGCCCTAAGGTTTCATCTTGAATTTTTTTTATAAGTAAGTCTTTTTTGCCATCTTTGATTTTTGCTTTTATTAAATATCGCATAGTATTCTCCAATCTTTTTGTTAATAATAGCATGATATAAATATATCGTCATCAACATATGTAAAGGAAATCTTTTTAAAACTACACTACTATTCCAAAAAAAAGGAGTATAAAGTGTCCCAAAATATTAAAGCCCATATTTTAGTGCTACTTGCTACATTTTTAATAGCAGGTTCTTTTATAGTTTCAAAAAAACTCGCTAGTATTATAGACCCTATCTCTCTTACTCTTTTTCGATTTGTATTTGCTTCTATTGTTTTAGCGCCTATTATATTTTTAAACAAAAAGTATCGCTCAAAAGTCAAAGATAGTTTTAAAAGAACGCTAGTGATAAGTTTATTTTATTCTTTATATTTTATAGGGCTTTTTAAGGCTCTGGAATTTACTACCGCTTTACATACTGGAACTTTGTTTACCTTAGTTCCACTTTTAACTGCTATATTTGCAATATTTGTATTTAAACAAAAATTAACGTTTTCTCAATTGCTAGTATATTTTATAGGTATTACTGGTACTTGTATAGTAGTATTTAAAGGAGATTTAAAACTGCTTTTCACTTTATCTTTAAATTACGGAGATATTATCTTTTTATTTGCACTTATTGCTATGGTGCTTTACTCTATAAGTGCAAGGTATCTTTATAAAGAAGATGACGAAGTTATGACACTTACATTTATGACTTTGATAGGCGGTTCAATTTGGATGGGTGGGGCTATTAGTTTTTTTGATATACCGCTAGAGTGGCACAAGATTAAAAATGAGCTATTTTTGTATATGGCATATCTTACAATAGCAGCTACACTATTTACAGTATATTTATACCAAAAAGCAACAATAGTATTAGGCCCTAAAAAAACTATGGCTTATGTGTATTTAAGTCCTGCTACTACAGCTATGCTTATTTTTTTATTTGAAAATATATCAATACCTTTTTGGAGTTTGATAGGGATTTTAATATCCTCTTTTGCTACAGTTACCCTTTTAGTAAAAAGTTAAAACTTCATATATAAATAATGATTTCCTTAAAAAATAATAAAAATATATAAGATTAAGGAAACTTTTCATAAATATGTATAGAAAATAAACAAAAGTGTAGTCTAAAAAATATATTTTTCTGTTAAACTTTCAAAAAAAGGAATGAATATGTATTCAGATTATAAATTTGTATATGCAAATCGAACATATCATTTTAAAGATTTAAAAGATTTGATGGCAAAAGCAACTCCTAAAAGATCGGGCGATATTTTAGCCGAAGTTGCAGCTGCGTCGGAAGAAGAGCGTGTAATAGCACAGATGAGACTCTGTGAAGTTCCTCTAAAAGAGTTTTTAGACTCTCCCCTTATCCCTTATGAAAAAGATGAAGTTACTAGACTTATTATAGATGAACACGATAAAGAGGCGTTCAAACCTATATCATCTTTAAACGTCGGCGAGTTTAGAAACTGGCTTTTAAGCGATGAAGCAACTCCTGAAATTATAAGATCGGTCGGGGACGGTATCACTCCAGAGATGGCAGCAGCCGTTAGTAAAATCATGAGAAATCAAGAACTTATCATGGTGGCTAAAAAGTGTGAAGTGGTAACGGCTTTTAGAAATACCATAGGTCTGCAAGGGCATCTCTCAACCAGACTACAACCAAACCATCCAACCGATGATGTAATGGGGATAGCGGCAAGTACTTTAGATGGGCTTTTATACGGTAACGGCGATGCGGTTATAGGTATAAATCCTGCGACAGACAACGTAACGCAAAGCATAAAACTTCTAAAACTTTTGGATGAAGTGATTCAAAAATACGAGATACCAACCCAGTCTTGTGTCTTGACTCACGTGACAAATACCATTGAAGCGATAGAAAAAGGTGCTCCCGTTGATCTTGTATTTCAGTCTATTGGGGGAACAGAAGCTACAAACTCAAGCTTTGGCTTTAACTTATCAACTCTAAAAGAGGCGCAAGATGCAGCACTTTCACTCAATCGTGGAACGGTTGGAAACAATGTAATGTATTTTGAAACCGGTCAAGGAAGTGCACTTTCAGCCGATGCAAACTTCGGAGTAGATCAGCAAACTTGTGAAGCTAGGGCATATGCAGTAGCTAAAAAATTCAGTCCACTCCTTGTAAATACGGTTGTAGGATTTATAGGTCCAGAGTACCTGTATGATGGAAAAGAGATCACAAGAGCAGGTCTTGAAGATCATTTTTGCGGAAAGCTTTTGGGTATCCCTATGGGTTGTGATATCTGCTATACAAACCATGCCGAAGCAGATCAAAACGATATGGATAATCTTCTGACATTGCTTGGAGTTGCGGGGATTAACTTCATCATGGGAATACCTGGAAGCGATGATATTATGCTCAACTATCAAACCACATCATTCCACGATGCACTGTATGCCAGAAGAGTTTTAGGTCTTGACCCTGCTCCTGAGTTTAAAGCTTGGTTAGAAAAGATGCAAATATTTAAAAGTATGGACGGCTATCGTTTAAATGATACAATTCCCCCACTTTTTGAAAAACCGCTATCAAAATATTTAGGAAAATAGTATGAAAGATTATGTTGTAAAAAACCCATGGTCGATCTTGCAAGATTTTACCGATGCGAGAATTGGACTTGGAAGAACAGGCATCAGTCTCCCTACGGACAAGCTTTTGGATTTTCAATTATCCCATGCAAAAGCCAGAGATGCAGTGCATTTGCCCCTTGATCTTGAGAGACTATTTGAGGGATTTGCAGATATGCCTTTGGAACTTGAACTTTTAGGTAAGAGCAATTCAAAAGGAGTTTTAAGTGATGGATGTATACCTTTAGTACTTCACTCCCAAGCTTCAAATAGACATATATATCTGCAAAGACCCGATCTGGGAAGAAGAGTAAATAAAGAATCAAAACAAAAACTCTTGGAGCTTAAGCAAGAGGAAGCATACGATTTGGCAATAGTAGTTGTTGATGGATTATCTTCAATCGCTATAAAAGAGAATGCTATCAATTTCATACATAAGCTTACACGCGAACTTGTCAATGATGATGAAGATTGGCTTTTAGCTCCATTTACCATAGTGGAACAAGGTCGTGTAGCAATAGGCGATGAAATTGGTAAGCTTTTAAATGCAAAAGCAGTTTTGGTGCTCATTGGAGAACGGCCGGGGCTTAGTTCACCCGATAGTTTAGGTATATATCTTACATATAATCCAAAAGTGGGACTTAACGATTCAAACAGAAATTGTATTTCCAATGTCAGAAGTGACGGATTATCTTACGAGGAGGCTACAAAAAAAAGTTTATATTTATTAAAAGAATCAAGAAAGTTGCAATTATCAGGTGTCAATATCAAAGATAGAACCGAAGATGATGAGACTTTAAAAATTACAGAAGAAAAAAATTTTTTACTAAATTAAGGAAATAAAATGTCTAAATTAAATGATGAATATTTGGCTAAACGGCAGTTAAAAAGAGGAACTGCAGGTTGGCTTTTACTGGCGGGACTTGGTATCTCGTATGTTATCTCGGGAGATTTCGCAGGATGGAATTTCGGTATTGCACAAGCAGGTTGGGGTGGATTTTTAGTCGCTTCGGTACTTATGGGTGCAATGTATATGTTTTTGGTACTCTCTTTGGCAGAGATGTCGGCGATGATCCCTGCTGCGGGTGGTGGATATAGTTTTGCAAGACAGGTTATGGGACCTGCAGGTGGTTATTTAACCGGATTTGCCATATTGATCGAATATGCGTTGGCTCCCGCTGCAATCGTTATATTTATCGGTGCGGCAACGGAAAGTCTTCTTGGTATCAACGGACCTATTGTTTATGCAGTTTTTTATGCGGTATTTATTGCTATACATGTTTTAGGAGCGGGTGAAGCTTTGAAAACCATGATGGTAATTAGTGCATTGGCTGTTTTTGCTATCATCGCTACTGCTGTTGCACTAATAGGAGATTTTGACACGGCAAATCTATTTAATATTGCTCCCTCGGCAGATGTTGCAGGAGCTACAGAGTTTTTACCGTTTGGTTGGCACGGTGTTTGGGCTGCACTTCCTTTTGCTATGTGGTTATTCTTAGCAGTTGAAGGAGTTCCATTGGCTGCCGAAGAAGCTAAAGACCCTGCAAAAGATGTACCAAAAGGTATCATAGGGGCTATGATATTTCTACTGTTTTCAGCTGCATTGGTGGTATTTTTACTTGCAGGTGCAAGTGGTGCTAAAATGATGGGAGATAGTGCAGTTCCATTAGTAGATGCACTTAATGCCGTAGGAAGCAGCGGCTTGGCTACATTAGTAAATGTACTTGCTCTTGCAGGTCTTGTTGCATCGTTTTTCTCTATTATTTACGGATACAGCAGACTGATATTTGCTCTTTCCCGTGCTGGATATCTACCGCAATTTTTATCTTTGACAAGTAAAAGAAAAACTCCTACTTGGGCACTTGTGGTACCTGGTGTACTTGGATTTATCGCTTCACTAACCGGAGAAGGTGATCTTATGCTTGGTATGGCAGTTGTGGGTGCAACTATCTCTTATGCTTTGATGTCTTTAAGTCATATACTTTTAAGGCTCAAACAACCTGATATGAATAGACCTTATAAAACTCCCGGAGGTATGGCAACTTCAGGGATTGCTTTTGTATTGTCTTTAATAGCATTAACCGGTGTTTATGCTTTTGATCCTAGAGCATTTAACTATACAATTGTACTTTACGTGATAGGTGCGATATATTATTTTGCTTATAGCAAAAATCATTTGGTCGCTAAAACGGCAGAAGAAGAGTTCGCTATGATTGAACAAGCAGAGCTTGAACTGGAACACGAACTATAATTTTAACTATCCAAGCACAATAGTGCTTGGATAAACTATTTTAACTTTCCATTAATAATTTTTGCAAACTGTATTGCAAATGCCCGTTGAGAAACACCTTGGACTATTGTGATTTTTTTAGCGGCTTTTTTAACTACATATGTTCTACCGCATTGATTGTTCTTTTTTGTATCCGTGGTATTGACATCAAGATACTTTTCATGAAATTGATAGTTTGGTAAATCTCCTGCCATAATCATAGTAGCAAGAGGATCAAAAATAGGTACGGGGATACCCTCGTCATAACTTCCCGTTTTTTTGATAAAGATATTTTTTACTAAAGTTGCAATAGGATCTGTTGCAGTAATTGTATCCACATAACTAGGATCCAATACCACATAATCACAAGCATCAAGAGGAACAAGTGTTATTGGTATTATTTTAGACTCAAAAACTTTTTTTGCTGCTACAGGATCAACAAATATATTCCATTCTGCTACATAGTTTGTGCTGTAGATTGGTCCTTGATTCCACTCTTTTTGTGCATTGTTAAGTGCGGCTATATTGCCGTCTACAAAAACAGCACCTGCCATAGCATATATCTGTTTTATATTTTTAATATTTGTTTTTGGATATTTATCTAACATCTTAGCAATATTTGTAAATCCACCAAGAGAAAGTATAGTAATCTTCTCTTTACTTTCATTTATAGTATCGGCTAAAAACTTCCAAGCTTTTCTTTTATCAAATTCCATTTTTACGGATGGATTGAGTGTACCGAGCAATCCCATGATATCATTCATATCATTTTTAAAAGATTGGGGGAATTTATGGTCAAATTTTAGCGGTTTATCCGTACCTATAGATACCTTTGCATCCTTTTGATCTCCAAGCTCCATAAGAGTTTTGGCTATAATAGAACCCCATCTAAGATCGGTTTCCCCACATCCCGTAACAGTTACACCGACTATTTCAATGGAAGGATTTTTCATAAGGTAACAAATAGATAGGACATCGTCCCAACCTATATCTGAGTCGATAATGACTTTTTTAGTATTTTTCATAGTATGCCTTTTATGTTGGTTTACTTAATTGTATCTCAACAATGTCATAAAAAGCGTCACAGTCTTAAAAAATTTTAAAATTTAGCTTTAATGTAAAAAAATAATATAATTGATATTTATATAAAAATGACCAAAATATGACTAAATAACAGTGTTTGATTAAGTTTTAATTGTTAAAATAATTGCAAGAAAATAAAAAAATAAAGTAAATTCATGAAAACCTTACAATTAAAATTCAAAGATATTCCCCATCTTGAACAATTTATAACCAACAATAAAATCCCAAATACAAATCATGTTTTGATACAAATATTTTACTCAGGTAATAACAAAGATAAAGTAACAAACATACCAAAAACCATCAATAATCTTTTACCAAACAGCTCAATTATAGGAACTTCCACTGCGGGAATTGTTTTTGAGGGAAAAATAATAAATGATTCCGTTACTGTCTCTTTTTCTATTTTTGATGATGCAACTGTACAATCGCAAGGATTCTCAAAAACAAACGACTTGGAAATAATGAATTTTTTGGAAAAAGAATTTATCACAACCGATACCAAACTTTTCATCATATTTGCAAATACTTTTACATATGATGTATCAATATTATTACAAACACTGGGAAAAAAGTTTCCAAATATTATCATTGCAGGGGGAAATGCAGGAGATGATTACAAGTTTCAACAATGCAATGTATTTTTAGGTAATTTTGATTATGATGTGGTAATTACGGCTATAGATTCAAAAACCTTACAAGTACAAACAGACTATCTTTTTAACTGGGAAACGATAGGAGAATCTATGCAGATTACAAAATCTTCCGGTGGAACTGTTTTTACGATTGATCATAAAACAGCTTTGGAGGTTTATACGGAATATTTAGGGACAGACCTAGTCAATAATTTACTTGAATACGGCAGCGAATTTCCACTGATATTTAACGATGGAAATACTTCGGTTGCCAGAGGTTTGGTTACGTTTAATAAAGAGATCGGTTCTATAACGTTTGCAGGGAATATCCCCCAAGGAGTAGAGGTTAAATTTGGATTTGGGGATATAGAACATATCAGAAAAAAAAATACACACAGATTATTGGAAAAATACAAATATACCCAAGAATCGATGTTTGTGTATACTTGTGCAGGGAGATGTCATATGTTAGGGGAGTTTGTCAATGACGAGATCACTACATTGAACTCTTTGGCACCCACAACGGGATTTGTCACTTACGGAGAATTTTTTCATAATACTACAAGCTACAACAATAATCTTTTAAATATCACGACAACATTTGTTTTACTCAGTGAAAAGAGCTCTGCCGAGTTAGTCAAGTTAAAGACTAAAGAACTCCATTTGGATAAAAAGGATATCAGATTAAATGCCCTTACTACATTAATTGCAAAAACAAGTAAAAAACTTGACGATAACAACTACTATTTAAAACAATTTAAAAATATCGTAGATGAATCTGCTATCTATTCTACAACAGATAAAGAAGGTATTATTATCGATATCAATAAAAACTTTGAAAAAATCAGTGGATATAGAAGGGATGAACTGATAGGAAAATCCCACAATATTATAAGGGATGAGAGTACAAAAAATGAGGTTTTTCAAAATATGTGGGATACTATAGAAGATGGAAAACTATGGAACGGGTTATTTAAAAATAAGAGATTGGACGGTTCAAATTACTATGTTCTCTCGGATATTACTCCGATTTATTATAAAGACGGTACTTTTAAAGAATATGTATCTATATGTCATGATGTTTCCGAACTTGAAGAATATAAAGAGCTTTTAAAATATGAACTTGATAGTACAAGTGAAAACCTAAAATCAAATTTGAACTATACAAAACAATATGAAAATGCAATAAATACAGCCGTAGCAGTCGTAAAAACAGATACCGATAATATTATTACCTATGCCAATGAAAAATTTATCGAACTTAGCGGATACAATGAAGCCGAACTTGTAGGTATGAACTCTAAAGATATAAGAGCACAACAAGAGGACAACGAGAAACTTTGTACCCAAATATCAAAAGAACTTGCCGATGGAAAAGTTATAAATGCAACACTTACAAATATAAGTAAAAACGGCAATAAATTTATTACCCAAACATTTTTTTATCCCCTATTTGATTTAGAGGGTAAAATCATTGAATATATTCAAGTACTTAATGATATTACCGATATTATTAACTTAAATGAAGAGATCAAGAATACGCAAGTAGAAGTTGTATCGACAATGGGAGCTATCGGTGAAACAAGATCTAAAGAGACGGGTCTGCATGTAAAAAGGGTAGCCGAATATTCTTATTTACTGGCTATTTTGTATGGACTTGATGAAAATGAAGCCAATTTATTAAAACAAGCATCTCCGATGCACGACATAGGGAAAGTGGGAATTCCCGATGATATTTTAAACAAACCGGGCAAACTATCTCCTGAAGAGTTTGAGATCATGAAAACACACTCACAGCTGGGATATGAAATGTTAAAACACTCAAATAGACCTATCCTTAAAGCTTCGGCAATAGTAGCACATACTCATCATGAGAGATGGGATGGAAACGGGTATCCAAATGCACTTCAAAAAGAGGAGATACCGATATTTGGAAGGATAACGGCAATTGCCGATGTATTCGATGCTTTGGGGCATGATAGATGTTATAAAAAAGCCTGGGCATTGGAAGATATACTTTCATACTTTGAGGAAGAAAAAGCAAAACAATTTGACCCTGCACTTGTGGAACTATTTTTTGATAATTTAGACAAGTTTTTAGCCATTGGAGATACTCTAAAAGATGAATTCTAATCAATTTATGTGTAAATGTGTATGATAATAAACACTTATCTGTTGATTTCAATAAATAAAGTTTTGCTTAAGAGTTTATTTTGTAACATTTTAAATTACTATAAAAGGACTTTTTTCTGTTTAGCTTTTTAAAAAAATCAGTACATACACTCACAAATAATACGCTTGACCCACTTGCGCGTTTAAATAATAAAGGGCAATTTATATATGTCAATAAAGAATTTGGACAATATTTAGATATTCAGGCAGAACATTTATACGGCAAAACATTTTCACAAATCAATACCCAAAAAGCAAACCTATTTAACGATAAAGTCACGGAAGCTATTCAAAACAGTTCCACTACAGAGATCGAGGAACAAATCAAATTACCCAATGAAGATTTGAAATACGAAATTATCCTTATTACACCTGAATTAAATGACAAAGGTATTATCGAATATGTTCAAATAATCAGCCATGATATAACAAAACTTAAAAACTCGCAAAAAAAACTTGATATTTTAGAAGATGCAATCAACAATCTAAAAGAGGCCGTTTATATTATCGATATGTCCAACAATCATAAAATTTTATATGTTAATGACACTGCATCTGCTATGTTGGGATACACCAATGAAGAACTTTTAAATATGTGTGTTGCAGATATTGATGCTCAAATTCCTTCTGATGAGATTGGCAAACACTCAAACTTTGATAATCTTGTTTTTGAAACTGCGCATAGAACAAAAACAGGAAATATAATAGAGGTATTCATCTCTGCATCTCTTTTTACACACGATAATTTTTCTTTTCGTATCGCAATAGTACAAGATATTTCCGAACAAAAAAAACTTATTAAAAAACTATCGACTCAAGAATGGGAATACCGCTCTTTAGTAGAAAATTTTCCGGCTAATATAGCCCGTTGGGATTCGCAAGGACGTCTGCTTTATATTAATAAAACACTCGAAAAAACTTTAGGAATAAGCCCTGAAACTATTTTGGGTAAAACCAATAAAGAGGTATTCCCAAACGGTCGTTACAAACAAATCGATAAAGCACTTGAAGAGGTAATAAGAACTGAAAAAAAAGTTTTAAATACCCAACAAAAAGTCATATTTGAAGATGGTACGGAAGAGATTCATGCGGTTAATCTTGTCCCTGAATTTGATGAAGAGGGCAACTTACACAGTATCTTAGGTTTTGGCAGCAATATTACGGAGATTGTAAATCTTCAAAACAAAGTACTCAAACACGAACAAGCAATCCATGAACAAAAAGAGATGTTTAAAAGTTTGGCAGAACACACAAAAGATACCATTATACGATATGATTTAAATTGTCGTAGAACATATTTAAACCCTAGAGCTTTGGATCTTTTTGGAAGAAAGAAAGAGGATATTTTAGGCAAAACTCCATCTGAATTTTCCCCTATCTTGGCAAATAAAGATTTTGAAGGAAAAATGAGAATAGCTATAGCAACCGGAAAAATAGTTGAAGTGGAATCAACTTTTATACAACCTGACGGGCAAATCGGTTGGGGTTCGCAACATATTATCCCTGAAAAAGATGAAGATGGAGAGGTGGTTAATCTATTGGTCATCGGTAGAGATTTAACCGATTGGAAACACAAAGAACGTTTTTTGATGGAAAAAGAACAACTTTTTAGAAATCTAGTCGAATCAAATCCGGATGCTATCGTTAGATATGATGAAAAAGGGAAAAGAATATATGCAAATCCCGCATTTTTTAAAATTACTGGGATAAATCAAGATCAATTTAAAGGGAAAAAAGCATTTTCCGATATTAACAGTCATCAAGCAAACGAATACCAAGAAAAACTTAACAATGCAATTAAACATGATCAAAAAGATGAAATGGTATTGGAATGGATGGATATCAATGGTAAATCATCTTCAAATCTCATACGTTTTGTTCCAGAAAAAGATCTCTATGGTAATACTATCGGAGCTATAGCTATAGGGCGTATAACGTATATAGATTAAGATTAAGGAATCACAATGAAGAAAAAATCTTTTTATTTTTTGCTTTTTATTTTTTTTGCCATTGTTGTTTTAATAAATCTAGGTTTTATCTATATTTTTTACCACTTAGACTTGTTTGCCGTAAATCATAAAGAGATTTATAAACATCTTATCGGATTAGATATATTTACGAACGTGCTTTTTTTCAGTATATTTTTTCTTATTGTCTTTATGCAGAGAAAAGGGCAAAAATATCTCTTAAATATCCAAGAACTTAGTGATGCAAATAAACATTATTGTGAAAATGCCTCTGCCGGTTTTTTAGTTGTCGATGAACAAATGATTATCACAAACGTAAACCCTAAATTGTGCGAAATATTTGGATATGAAGAAAATGATTTAGTTGGAAAAAATAGTGAAATTTTACACATAGATAAAGAACATTTTCAAAACTGGCGTACCGATATCTATAAAAAAGCACTTGAAAATCATATTGTTGTGACACGATATCCTGCACAACATGCCAACGGCTCTGTTATATGGCTTGATATATCCGCTGCTCTTTATTCAAAGAAAAAGCATTCCAAAAAAGAAGTTTTATTGACAGTTATCGAAGTAAGTAACGAGATGTACTCTATAGAACTTTTAGAAAGAACAAATGAACAGCTTCAAGAAAATTTATATTATTTTAAAACACTTATCAATGCAGCTCCAACCCCGATATTCGTAAAAGACCAAAACTTTTGCTATACAGAATGTAATGACGCATTTTTAGATTTTTTTAGATTAAAAAAAGAGGATATTTTAAATAAACAAGATAAAGATATTTTTGAGTTGGGATTTGCAAACAGTATAGAGAAACAAGATAATAAAGTTATAGAAACATTGCAACAACAAAACTATACTCTGCGTCACGATAAAAAAGCTCATACCACAATATTAGAATACAATATAGCACCAGTTGTTTTAGAAGACGAATTAAAAGGTCTTATCGGTTTTTGTATGGACATTACCCAAAAAGAGGAAAAAGAAACCTACCTTAATATGCGTATAGAACAAGAGGTAATGAAAAATTTGGAGATGCAAAAAATACATTATCAAGAACGGATGAACGATACAAAATTTACGGTTATAGGAAAACTTGCAGCGGGTATTACCCATGAGATAAACACACCGCTATCGTTTATCAAGGGGAACATAGAACTTTCGCAAATAACTTTAGAATCACTGCAAGACAAAGAGATCAAAGAGAGTTTAGAACAAGATTTCGCCTCCATGACGGAAGGATTGAAGCGGATTGAAGGGATAGTATCTTCTATGCGTGAAATGTCCCAACAAAGCAAAGAAACAAAAGAGAAAGTAAATATTTTTAAAACTATTTCAATGGCGGCGATTTTGTGCCATAATCGTGCAAAACATGTAGCAAACGTCTATTTACAAAATAAACTTTTTAAGTTTGATATAAAAATAAACTACGACGAGGAAAAGTTTTATGTATTTGGACAACAACAAAGGTTGGAACAAGTTTGGGTTGTTATTTTAAACAATGCCTTGGATGAACTTGACAAACACGGGACTTTTGATGAAAATATTATAAAAATTTCATGCGAAGAAAAAAAGAACTTTATTATTATCCGTTTTGAAGATACTGGTAAAGGGATCGATGAAAATATCATAGACAATCTATTTGAACCGTTTGTAGGAAATAAAGAATACGGCGGTATAGGGATAGGACTGAATATTGCCCATAAAATAATTGAAGACCATAACGGTTCCATAACTGCTTATAATGGAGAAAAAGGTGCCGTATTTGAGATAGTTTTACCTGTATTTAACCCTGCGGTTTAAATTAAATTCCACTTTACAAGCCATGTAAAAATATTTATACATCAATATATCTTGATATATAAATATTTTTACGGTATACTTTCTTCACAAGGAAACATTATGGATATATTTTTAAAAACCATCGGCAGTATCAATGATGAAACAAGATTAAAAATCTTACATTTTATAGATATTAACGGTGAAGTATGTGTTTGTGACATAGAGAGTTCATTTGATATGATACAATCTCGAATCTCACGGCATTTAAAAATATTGAAAGATGGTGGGTTTTTAAAAGTTGATAGGCGAGGACGTTGGGCTTATTATTCTATTAGACAGCCCCTTGATCAATTTCGTCAATCTATTTTAAAAGAGATAAGCTATTTGAATTTGAATATGCCTACACTTCAAAGAGGATGTAACCATGGATAAAAAAGTATTGGTATTATGTACGGGAAACAGTTGTAGAAGTATTATCGCAGAAGCTTTGATCAATGCAAAACTTGATGGTGTAGAAGCAAAAAGTTCAGGGGTAAAAGCTACGGGGATGATAAATCCAACTGCCAAAAAACTGTTAATTGAAAAAGGTATCTGGAGGGATGAGTATCATTCAAAGGTGCTTGATGAAGTGATTGACGAAGAGTTTGATTTGGTAGTAACCGTATGTGATCATGCAAATGAAACCTGTCCTATGTTTCCCAAACCTGCGCCAAAAATTCATCAAGGATTTGAAGACCCTACGGGGAAAAATTATGATGCATTTATAAAAACTTATGAGGATATTGAAAATACTCTTTTACCTCAAATTCATATTACATTAGGAGTTTAAAATGAAAATCGTATTACTGACATTATTTATACTTACAAATCTTTTGAGTAACGTATATAATCTAAAACCGATAAGTATCACCAAAGATATCCACTGTGTTATAGGGGATTTTCATCCACCTATGAAATCCAACAATGGTTTTGTATCAAATATGTGTTATATAGATATGGGAGAGACACTCGCGGTACTTGATGCCGGTCCAACATATATTTTTGCTAAAGAGTTTTATGAAGTGATGAAAAAAGATTATCCAAATCATAAAGTAAGTCATGTAATCCTATCAAACTATCACGATGACAGGATTCAAGGTGCTTCATTTTTTAAAGATATTGGGGCAAAAATAGTCGGTCATACAACGATAAATAATGATATAGATGAAAATATGGATAAGTTTCAAAGAATGAAAATGATTCTTGATCCCAAGGTATTAAAAGGCACTAAACTTATCCATGCAGATACTTTGGTTGATAATGGCTACAAAATCAAAGGCTCTAAAAAAACAATTGAAATAATTAAACTAAGTGAAGTGAGTGAAGAGAGAAGTGATATAGCAATCTACTCTCCCGATGATAGCTTTATATTTGTAGGAAATATCGTATTTAACGGAAGACTTTTAAGCTATAAAAAAACATCCAATATTGATGGATGGATAGAAGCGCTAGAAAATTTAGCCAAAATGGATATAAAATATATTCTTGGAGGGCATGGGAAAAAGTACGATAAAGATTCATACAAACCTACACTTGAATATCTTAAAATCTTTAGAGCCGATGTAAAAAAAGCTTATGATGACGGCGTTGATATTTTTGAAGTAAAAGATCGTGTAAAAACTGAAAAATTTAATTATATTAACCACTATGAACAATTAAATGCTTTAAATATTACCACTTATTTTAATCAACTGGAATGGGAATAGTAAAGGCTTAATATGTTTAGTTGGTGGGAGAAGCTTGTAGATATTTTAGTGTATCAAACTCTAGCACTTGATAGTGGATCAAAACTAGCTAGTGCCCTGCACTTCTTTATTTATGATACGGTAAAGATATTTATCCTTTTAGTAAGTATCATCTTTGCCGTTAGTTTTTTAAGAACCTATTTTAACACTGAAAAAGTACGAGTTTACCTGCAAAACAAAAGTGAATTTACAGGAAATATTTTTGCAGCACTATTTGGGATCATTACCCCTTTTTGCAGTTGTAGTGCTATTCCTCTTTTTTTAGGATTTATGCAAGCCAGGATTCCTGTGGGGATTACATTTTCATTCCTTATCTCGGCTCCACTTAATAATGAGATAGCAATAGCGATGCTGCTTGGACTTTTTGGTTGGAAGATCACGGCTGTTTATATTGGATTTGGTTTAGTTGTTGCCATCTTTGGAGGATATTTTATAGGAAAAATCAACAATGTGGAAAAATATATCTTAATCCCTGTTACACCAATGGAAGGTGAACTTGAAGATGTAAAAATAGAACTTAGTATGAAACAGCGTATAAAAGAGGGATGGGACTATACAAAAGATATATTTAAAAAAATCTATATTTACGTGATGATTGGGGTTGGAATAGGAGCCTTTATACATGGGTATATCCCTGCCGATTTTATAGCTACTTACGCTGGTGGAGACGCATGGTATACAGTACCTTTTGCAGTTTTAATGGGAATCCCTATGTACTCCAATGCAGCAGGTGTAATGCCTTTGGTTGAAGTACTAACCTCTAAAGGGATGCTCCTTGGAAGTGCTTTATCGTTTATGATGGCCGTAACGGCTCTTAGTTTACCTGAGGCTATGATACTCAAACGTATTCTTGATACAAAACTTATTGCTCTATTTTTTATAATAGTTGGATTTGGCATCATTGGTGTAGGGTATATATTTAATTTTATTTTATAGGAGAATTTGATAATGAAAATAGAAATATTAGGAACAGGTTGTGCAAAATGTATAGCGCTAGAGAATAATACGAAAGAAGCTTTAAAACAAATCGGTGGATTTCATGAAGTTGTAAAAGTTGATGATGTAGTTAAAATTATGGAATATAATGTTATGAGTACACCTGGACTTGTGGTAGACGGTATTGTTAAAAGTACCGGAAAACTTTTAAATGTAAATGAAATTGTAGAGCTTTTAAAAAACTAAAAAGTCACTGAGTTATTCTCAATGACTATGTTCTTGAAGCATATTATCAAGTAATTCAAACACATCGTTACTTGCCTCTTCCATCTCTTTAAAAGATGCTATAAGTTTATCAAAATCCATAGCATCTCCTTTTTCAATCTCATCAAATACGTGGTGTGTGCCGTTGTGTACTTTTGAGTGTGGAAGATCAAGTTGAACGTAACTTGGAGTATTGGAAAAATATCTTTTCCCTAATCCTTCATTGTACCATTTACCAAGTCGGCAATTTTGGTGATCTACAAATGCAAATGCCGGTTCTTTATGTGCTACGGAGAGATAAGTATTGACTTTCCATATTACATGATCAAGTTTTGCCAATGCCATAAATACTCTATCTGTAACATACCCTAGTCCATTAAATGCAGATTTTGAAGTCTCCATCGCTTCTCCAACTTCACTGGAATAGCTTTGTGTATTATTGGAAATAGCATCTATTGCATGACTCATTTTATCAAATTGTTCATTGGTAAGTTTTACACTCTCTTGGATTGAATTTACCACTGCACTAATTTCTTTTGCTGCTTCAGCCGATCTTGTTGCAAGATTTCTAACTTCCTGGGCAACGACGGCAAAACCTTTTCCTGCTTCCCCTGCCGTAGCTGCTTCAACTGCTGCATTGAGTGAAAGTATATTGGTTTGAAATGAAATTTGATCTATAGTTACGACTGCATCTGCAATATCAGAAGCTTTTGTATTAAGCTCAGTTACAACTTGATTGATTGTTTGTGTATTGTCGTTTAAAGCATTAATCTCATCAACAATCGAATTTAATTTTATTTTTGAGTCATCATACACTTTATTGATCTTAAAGGATTCACTCAAATTTTTCCTTGAAAACTCTGTTGATTCGGCAATATTTGATTGGATATCCAGTAAACCTTTTTTTAGGTGTTCATTTTGATAACCAAAAAGATACTCATATCCCTCACAAAGATTATTTTGTTGTTCTTGTTGAGGAACTTGTGATTGTAATTGTTCAACCTGTTTTTTTAAGGTATCAATCTCATTGTGTAACAAATTATTTGTTTTTAAAGAATCTTGGAACTTTTGCTCTAACGTGTTATTTTTCTCTTCTAATACAGCATTGCTATTCATCAGTTCGTCTATAATAGTTTGATATTCTTCAAGCTGTTTTTTTAACTCATGATTGAAAAACATGATAATATCCTTTGGTCACATATTGGTCATATCTTACAATAAAACAACTTTAAATATCTAATATCAAAGAAACCTCGTCACAAATAGGAAAATGTTTGCATTTTATACAATCAGCCCAAATTTTTGTCTCAGGAATAGATTCTTTTGGAATTTCACTAAAACCAAAAGATTCAAAAAAACTTTTTTTATAGGTCAAAACCAACAATCTACCCAATTGTAAATCTTTTGCCTCTTTAATTACAAGGTTAATTAGCTCTGTTGCAACACCTTTATTACGAAAGTCATCTTTTACAATAAGACTTCTTACCTCTGCAAGAGTATCTGTATGTATATGTAACGCAACAAATCCAATAATCTGCGAACCTAGTCTTGCAGCGGTATATGACCTAATCGTGGTAGCCATCTCATTGGTATTTCTATCAAGTATGTTACCGTTTTCCACATCTTTTGCAACAAGCTCTTGCATTGAAGCGATATCGGTTACTTTTGGTTTAAAAAATTCTACTTTATCCATCTATATTACCTTGAAATAAATACGTTGCAATAGCATTTTGCAGTTTGTCTATACCTCTATTTTTAAGATTGCTTATAAATATCCCCTCAGGATATCTATTTTTTAATTTTTGAAGTTCAGATTGATTCAATTTATCTATTTTTGTAAAAGCATTGATAATGATCTGATCCCCTTTTTTAATATGATTTAAAAACTCATCAACACTTTTATCAATATCTAACTGAGTGTGTCTGGCATCTATCAAGTGGACAAAAATTTGTAGTGACGGTCTTAATTCTAAAAAGTCGGTTAGATTTTTATGCCACTCTTTTTTAATTGATTTAGATACTTTTGCATATCCAAATCCCGGAAGATCGACAAATCTTGCATATCTTTTATCATCTGCTTCATCTTCATTTTTAAAAGTGATATCAAAATAGTTTATAAGTTGTGTTTTCCCCGGAGTCGAAGATGATTTTGCCAAATTTTTTCTTTTACTCAACGAATTAAGCAACGAACTTTTCCCCACATTACTCCGCCCTAAAAATGCAACCTCTGCCACATCCGGAGAAGGAGAATCTTTTAAACTCTGCGCAGAGGTTAAAAACCCGGCATCGACTATTCTAAAATTACCCACTTTATTGCTTCTTTTGTTCATCAAGTTTTATACGAAATTTAGCAGGTTTATTTTTCTCGCCGTCAATTTTGGTATATCCTGTTTTTTCATCAAGATAAATTTTATTTGCATAGATTTTTTTACCCTCTTTCACATCTTCTAAATAACCGTTTCCGACAATAATATACTTCTGATCATCGGGATAGTAGTACACCTTGTCTCCACTCCCTTTTATTTCACTGTCTTTTGTAG
>JBNKLC010000003.1:0-59816 GCA_050292155.1 Arcobacteraceae bacterium | reverse complement strand
TGATCTGTCAACACTTTATAGGACACAAAACAATTAATTCTATATAGCCATTTCTAAACGTAACATTTCCTCTTCAAATTCATATGGGGACATATAATTATTTGATGAATGAATTCTTTTTCTATTATAAAAAATCTCTATATACTCAAAGATTTTTTCATTAGCATGGGATCTAGTTAAAAATGTTTCATGATGAACTAATTCTGTTTTTAATGAATGAAAAAAACTCTCAGCAACTGCATTATCCCAACAATCACCTTTTTTACTCATGCTCTGGATAATCCCATATTTTTCTAAAATAGATTTATGCTCATAAGAAGCGTATTGACTTCCCCTATCAGTATGGTAAATTAATCCTTTGTTTGGTTTTCTTCGTTTAATTGCCATTAAAAGAGCATCATTGACTAACTGAGTATGCAAAGAGTGACTCATAGACCATCCAATAACTTTTCTAGAATAAATATCAATAACAACAGCTAAATAAAGCCATCCTTCATTTGTTGGAACATAGGTAATATCTCCGACATAAACTTTGTTTGAATTATTACTGTAAAAGTCTCTATCAAGATAATTTGGAGAGATTGGCAATTTATGATCAGAAGTTGTTGTGATAATTTTATATCTTCGTTTCATTTTTACTTTTAAATTCATTTGATTTAATGATCTTTGAATTTTTCTCCGTGATACTATGATTCCATGACGTTTCTCTAAAATTACTTTTAATCTTCTAGTACCATAAGTACCTCTAGCTTCATGAAAGATTTTTATAAGTAAATCATTAAAAGGTTTATCAATCTTCTCAACAACACAACCATTGTTTATCCAGTGATAATAACTGCTTCGCGTAAGTGAAAACAACTTGCACATCAGTTTGATGGAGAAACTCTTACTATGCTCTTGTATCCATGCATACTTTACAGAGTTTCTTTGGCGAAGTATGCGGCTGCCTTTTTTAATATTTCCCTTTCTTGTTTTAAAAGCTTATTCTCTGATCGTAGCCTTTTAAGCTCCTCTTCCATAGTCTCACTAGTTGAAGGTTTATTCCCATAACTCATTCTTGTTTCTACTGGAATATTATGTTTGATTTTATATGTTCTAACCCAACTATATAAAGTTTTTTCATGGATTCCCAAATCAAGTGAAATCTCTTTAATGGAACGATTGTTATTTAAAATAAGTTGCACTGTTGAAGATCGAAACTCTTCATTATATTTACTTCGTGACATCCTGTCTCCTAATTAGTTTATTTTAACTCAGAATTCTTTAAATTCTTTGTCCTAATTAGTGTAGCCAGATCATGGCTCCAAGGATGAAAGAGCTAAGGTACGGAAAAAAAGTATCTTGGAAAAGCTATTATAAACTTAAAAACTACGGTCTTTCTAAACTAAAAGAGAAAAATGATTTTCCCGATAGACTTGATCAGTTTATAGGGGATTCAGAGATTGGTCTTTACAATGGGCTTGGTTGGAGATATCAAGGATTTATAGAGGATATTAACGGAGAGCTTCGACCGCAAAGTTACGAAGAGACCTATTTTTGTATGGGGTGTCATAATAATATCGGAGCTATCGCCGATTCTACTTTTGTATTTCAAAGAAAACTGGGAAGTTCACACTTTCAAAAAGGGTGGTACCACTGGACTGGGAAAGGTTTAAAAGGGGTAACGGACAAAGTTTTAAAAAATGGCGACACCGAATATGTGCAATATCTTAAAACAAATAATGCAGGGGATGAATTTAGACAAAACAGCGAAGTGATGGAAAAGTTTTTTGCAAAAGATGGGAAACTTAAAAAACATGAGCTTGAAAAGATAAAAAAAGATATTAGCTATCTTCTCTTACCAAGTGCCAAAAGAGCTTTAATGCTTAATAAAGCTTATAAAGTAATAGTGGATGAGCAAAGCTATATCTACGGAAGAGATGCACATATTGCACCTGTTGAAAATGTACATAAAGAGGTAAAATCGGGACAATCTACACAACTAAAAAAAATTAATAACGAGTAATTATTAACTTTTTTTAGTTATAATTCGCTCCATGAGACACTTAAGAGGTTATGGAAAACGCTATTTTAGCTTAGCAATTATTGCTATGTATTCTACATTGTACAAGCTCTGTACAATAGATGCCAATCAACAATACCACTTAAAAGCCTTTGAATATCAAGAGTATAAAACTTCTCCCCCTTTTTTAAATTTTAATTACTAACACACAATCAATATAATTAAAATTTAGGACAATCAATGATAAATAATAAAATACAATTAAACCTCGCTGCAGCTTTTACTTTAGCGGCAAATACACTTTTAGCACAAGAGAGTTACGATCTAGGAGAGATTACCGTCTCAAGTGCCAGTAAATCGGAACAATCAATCAAAGATGTTACTTCAAATGTTGAAGTAATCACAGGTGCAGAACTTGAAGAGAAACACGTTAAAACGGTAAGTGAAGCTTTAAATACCCTCTCGGGTATCTCAGTTACAAGTAACGGGGGACTTGGTCAGCTTGACTCACTCTTTATTCGAGGAATCGACAGCAAAAGGATACTTATCCTAATTGATGGTATTAGATACAATGAGCCTACAGGTTTAAGCGGGGCGCCATTGGCTCAATTGATGATAGACGATATTGAGCAGATTGAAGTGGTAAAAGGAGCACAAAGTGGTATCTGGGGTGCCGATGCAAGTGGCGGAGTTGTTAATATCATAACCAAACGTGCAAAAAAAGGTACACATGGATCTATTTTATTTGAAGCGGGGAGCTTTAAAACAAGAAAATATATAGCAACGGTATCCCATAGGAGCGATGATTATTTTATCAAACTTAACGGCAGTAGATTAACTACGGATGGATTTAGTGCTTTTGAAGCAAAAAAAGATGATGCCGATTATGGGAAAAGAGGCGATGAACTTGGACTTGAAAGGGATGGTTATAAAAATACCACTTATAGTATCCAAGGTGGTGTAAATCTCAGTGAAAACGATAAAGTTGATGCGTTATACAAAAATATTCATGCTACGTATGATTATGACAGCAGTACAGGGGACAACTTAACCAATCAAGCGAAAATCAACCATACTTTTAAATCGGCTAATTATTATCATAAAACGGAGCGTACCGATACAAAACTAACCGCTTCCCAGTCACGATTTGATAGAGAACAAGGTACTTTTAATACTCTTAGTTACGTCAATGAATTTGCAGTACAATCAAAGTTTAATTATAACTTGGAAGATATGATTCTAATAGGAGCGAATAAACAAAATTTTGAAGATAAAAAAAATGAGGTAAAATACAATACAACTGCCCTATTTACCTCAAATCTTAATAAATTTGACAATCTAATTTTATCTGAAACGTTACGATACGATGACAACAGTAAATTTGATGAAAAAGTAACTGGTAAAATAGGGATAAAATATAACTTCAATCAAGATACATTTATATCCTCAAATTTTGGTACGGCGTATAATGCTCCTACTTTAGGAAACTTAAGCTACACCCCTACACTTAAACCAGAAACAACCAAATCATTTGACCTTTCTTTAGGATATAAAAGTTTAAAAGTAACATATTTTGAAAATAGAATTACAGATATGATCAATTATAGTTTTGTCCCGTCATTTCACTATATCAATGAAGAGGGAGAAAGTAGACTAAAAGGTGTTGAAATTGATTATAAAAAAGAGATTTTACCCGATACGCTATTTAGTTTAAATTACACACGATTAAGTGCTAAAAATAAAGATGGCGAAGTACTTGCAAGACGGGCAAAAGATACTGTAAAATTTGGAGTTGATTATTACGGATTTGATAAACTCCATCTTGGATTAAACGGAGAATATGTAGGAAAGAGATACGATGATGCCGATGAACAAGGGGCACAAACTGGAAAATATACCGTTGCAAACTTTGTGGCAAATTATGATTTAACAAGAGATATAAAAATTTACGGTAAAATAGATAATATTACCGATAAATACTATCAGAGCGTTGATGGATACGCTACAAGTGAACGAGCGTATTATGCGGGTGTTAAAGTGAGTTTTTGATGAGATATATTGCTATACTTTTTTTAACTATTCTCTATTCATACGCGGATAATATTACAGTTACTATCATCTATGAAGACAGAGACGATAAAGTCGTGGCAACCACTTACAAAGATGGAGATACGGCACTGGAAGTTTTGGATAAAGTTGCCGATATTACTGTTGCAAAAGGGAAATATAAATTTATCCGTTCAATTGATGGGAAAAAGTCTATCCCTGGGAGTTTTGGATGGTTTTATACTATTGATGGAGAAAGTGTCCATAAAATGGCATCAAGCTATAAACTCCACGGTAATACAACAATGACTTGGATATACAAAGTAGAAGATTGTTATAAAGTGAAATCATGCAATTAAGATATATTTTTATCCTATTATTGACCACAAACCTGTTTTCATACGATAGGATAATCGCTTTAAGCCCCTCTATCAACGAGATAATTTACGCACTTGATAGCGGAGGTAAAATAGTGGGTAATACCCAATATTGTAACTTTCCAAAAGAAGCGAAAAACAAACCAAAAGTTGGAGGATTTTTCTCCCCCTCTTTGGAAAAAATAATTGCTTTAAAACCCGATATGGTTGTGATGCAAGATAGTGGGGTAAAACTTGCTTCAAAGCTTCATAAACTGGGGATAAAAACAACTATTGTTAAAAATAAACGCATAAAAGATATAAAAAAGACGATTACAACCCTTGGAAAACTTTTAGATAAACAGCTAGAGGCATCTAAGCTCGTACAAACCATTGATTCAAAACTGGAGCAAATCCAAGGGAAAATCAAAGATAAAAAGATACTTTTTGTGATAGGTCATAATGTTACTTTAAACAAAAGGATATTCGTAGCGGGTCAAAATCTTTATTTTGACGATATTATTATCAAAAGTGGTAATCACAACGCATATCAAAGTGCCTTAAAAGGGCAGCCTGTGCTTAATCTTGAAAATATCATTGCCACAAACCCAGATATTGTAGTACTTTTAGCCCCTTTTACACATAAAAAGGGTCTTACAAAAGCTCAGCTTATCAATCCTTGGTTATCTTTGCCTATTAATGCAGTTAAAACAAAAAGCATATATGTATTAGATAAAGATTATGCGGGGATACCAAGCCAAAGGTTGATATATTTTTTGGATGATTTAAAAGGTTTTTTGGAAAATGCTAGAGATAAACAACTTTAGTAACTATATCCTAAAAGATATAAGTTTTAAACTTCAAGATAATGAAAACCTAATTATACTAGGTTCCAACGGCTGTGGGAAAACTACACTGTGTAAAGTATTAAGCGGCATACTCGCAAGTGAAAATACAACTGTAAATAATCAAAATATTGTACACCTTTACGGAGAAGAGAGAACATCGCTTATAAATTACCTCCCTTCAAAACTTAGCGTATTTGATGAGCATATAAGTGTATATGAATTTTTAGATTTAAGTCACCTGCACTCTTTAAGTGCTATAGAGGATGTTTTAGAGTTTTTAAATATACAATATCTTCAAAATAAATCGTGCAAAAATCTTAGTAGTGGAGAAGCCCAACTTGTCCTTTTAGCAAGTGGTATGCTCCATCATGCAAAATATACACTTTTTGATGAAATCACTTCCAACCTTGATCCTAAAAAGTTAAAAATGGTTTATGAACTTTTACGATCAAATAAATTTTTTCACTCAAAAATAATCGTAACTCATAATCTTCATTTTGCTTATAAACTAGGCTTTAATGTACTGTTTATAAAAAAAGGCTCCATTGCGTTTCATGGCTCAAGCGAAGAGTTTTTTAGCTCCCGTAACCTTGAGCTTTTTTTTGAAAACAGTGTAAAAAAAATAGATGACAAAATAGTGGTGGATATATGATAAAAACTATATTGATACTCTGTAGCTTGATAATTATATTTATCTCTCCGTTTTTTGGACAAATAGATATATCTTTGGCAAATATTTTTGAAAATACAAAAATGGATCATCAAATATTTTTCGATATACGACTGCCTAGAACTATCTTGGCTTTTTGTGTAGGAGCAGTACTGGCTCTAAGCGGACTTGTTTTTCAAACTGTTTTTAGAAATCCTATGGGAACACCTTTTACCCTTGGAGTTGCAAGTGGAGCTACTTTATTTACCGCGATCGGTATTGTACTTGGTTTTAGTTTTTATATCTCTTTTTTTGCTTTTTTAGGCTCTTTACTGACTATCGTAGTTCTATTTGCTATTGCTAGAAAGTTTGACAGTGTCGAGACGTCATCGTTGCTTTTAGTGGGTATTGCATTGTCTTTTTTTTATAGTGCCAGTTTGATGGTACTTTTTTTTATAAGTGATTTGCAAGAGAGCTACGAGATAGTCAGGTTTACCATGGGAAGCTTGGATGTGGTTGGATTTGACAGTATTTATCTGGTAATTGCAGCTTCTATATTTATTTTACTGTTGGTGCGGTTTTATACCAAAGATATCAAACTTCTTTTAGTCTCATACGAATTTGCACAACTCAAAGGGATAAATGTAAAAAAGACAAATTATATTTTACTTTTTAGCGTATCGGTCGTAGTCGGGATTTGTGTAAGTATCACGGGTCCCATAGGATTTATAGGATTGATCGTACCTCATATTCTTAAGATTATCACAAAACAAAGCAGTGAAAAACTTATCGTCCCTATCTTTTTTTACGGGGGAGTTTTCTTGGTTCTTTGTGATATAATCGCAAGAAATTTAGGAACAACATCAGATATCCCTATAGGTGTGGTTACATCCTTTTTGGGAGCACCGTTTTTTATATACCTAATTATGAAAAGAAAAAAACAATGATAGATTTATGTATAAGTGCTCCATCTTCAAATAGTGGTAAAACCATCCTTACCACCGCCCTGCTCTATCACTATAAAAATTCCGTACGCCCATTTAAAATAGGACCCGATTATATTGATCCCCAATTTCATAGAAAAGTATGTGGAACCCCAAGTATTAATCTTGATAGTTTTATAATGGATGAAACCCAAGTAAAGTGGCTCTATAATCACTATAGCGATAAAGATCTCTCTATCATTGAGGGAGTTATGGGATTTTATGACGGGCTGGATAAAGGGTGTAGTGCGTATGATGTAACAAAACTCCTTAATATCCCTACCATAATGCTTCTTGACGGGAGTGGAAGCTATATAACGATAAGTGCTGTTTTAAAGGGTCTTAAAGAGTATAAAACCGACAATACTATAAAAGGGATAGTGCTGAATCATATCTCTTCAAATATGCACTATGAACTTATAAAGGGTATCATAGAAAAAGATCATCCCGATATAACGGTTCTTGGGTGGATTGAAAATAATTTGGAATCTTTAAAAGATACCCATCTTGGACTTGATCTTGAAGATATTTCAAAAATCAAAGATTTAAGCAGTAAGGTTTTAGAAAATATAAATATCCCCCTTTTAGAAAAAGTTTGTAAACGCCAAGAGCCTTTGGAAGATATAAAGTATCCTTTTGAAATTTTGGAACAACAAGATAAATATCTCTGTGTGGTATACGATAAAAACTTCTCTTTTTTATACCATGACAACTTAGAGTTTTTTAAAGAAGTTTTTACAAAAGTAAGCCTCGTAAGCTCTATAAAAGACGATGTTATCCCAGATGATGCAGATATAGTTTATATCCCTGGGGGCTACGTAGAAAGCGATAGTGCTTATAAAAGAGTAAAAGATAGCAAAAACTTTAAAAACTCCCTTATCAAACATGCTAAAACCAAAAAAATATATGCAGAGTGCGCAGGGCTTTTATATCTTGGAAAAGCCGTAGATGACAAATCTATGAGCGGTATTTTAGATGTAAAATTTACCCTTGCTCCTAAATTTACACGCCTTGGATATTATTATAATGAAAAAGGTGTAAAAGGGCATAGTTTCCACTATACCAAAGCTATTGATGAGTTAAATGGTTTGGATATACTTGCGAAAATGCCTAATGGAAAAGGGAGAGTTGGAAGTTGGACAAATGTACAAGGCAATGTATTTGGAACCTATTTACATACCATGATTAGAAATAATGTGGAGCTTTTAAAGGATAGGTTTTTATGAAATTTACAAAAAAACAGCACCAAACTTTAAAAAATATCATTCTACATCGCCGTGATGTACGGGGAAATAACTTTTTATCTAAAACAATTAAAAAGAAAAAGCTTGAAAAGATTTTAAATGCAGGAATTCATGCACCCTCAGTTGGATTTTCCCAGCCTTGGAAATTTGTAGTAATAGAAGATAAAAAGACAAAAGAAAAAATCTATAAAAACTTTCAAAAACACTATAAAAAAAGTAAAAAACACTTTCAAGATAAAAAGCTATATAACTCTTTAAAACTAGAAGGGATACAAGAAACTCCCGTAAATATAGCGGTGTTTTATAAAAAACCTACAAAAAAAGTCCTTGGACAGACAAGTCAAAAAAAGATGGGAGAATACAGCGTAGTATGTGCTATCCAAAATATGTGGCTGATGGCTCGTAGTCTTAATATCGGCATGGGATGGGTAAGTATCTTATCTCATAAGAAAGTACGTAAGCTTCTTAATATTGAAAAAGAGTACAAGATGGTGGGGTATCTCTGCCTAGGCTATACAAAGCAATTTTTAGATACTCCCGAGCTTGAAACTTTACAATGGGAAAAGAAAAAAGAGTTTGATGAAGTTGTATCTTGGGTATAAAAATATGGCAATTTGCAATATTATTTAAAAAGTTTTGAAATCTATAGTATGATAAAAGCAAAAATGAAAGTCCTAATATGAATCAAAAATATGAAATACTAAAAACTATCTTCGGTCACGACTCTTTTAGAGCTTTTCAAGAAGAAGCCGTTGATACTATCTTAAATGGACGTGATCTTGTGACTATTATCCCAACAGGAGCGGGGAAGTCGCTTTGTTATCAACTACCCTCTTTGATGATGGAGGGTTTAACGGTCGTAATCTCTCCTCTTATTGCCCTTATGCAGGATCAAGTGGTGGCATTACGGGCAAATAATATCAAAGCTTCTATGATAAACTCTTCTCAGAGTAATGAAGAGGTTGCCAGGGTATTTGAGGATATTAAAAATGGGGATATTAAACTTTTATATGTAGCTCCCGAGCGGTTTAGTGCTTATGGGTTTATAGAGTTTTTAAACACTGTCAAAATCTTGTTTTTTGTGATAGATGAAGCCCATTGTGTCAGTGAATGGGGGCATGAGTTTAGGGCTGATTATCAAAAGCTTTCTTTGTTGAAACAAAACTTTCCAAGTATTCCTGTTGTAGCATTTACGGCAACGGCTACGCTTAAAGTGCAAGAGAATATTATAAGTACCCTGCTTTTAAATAATCCTGTTGTATTAAGAGGGAAAACAAAGCGGGATAATCTTACCATTAAGACAAGGAAAAGAGTGGGTAATGGTCAGGCTCAATTATTAGAGTTTTTAAAAGATAAAAAAGATAAAACAGGTATCGTTTATACTTTTACTAGAAAAGAGACGGAATCGGTTGCAAAATACTTGGAAAATCACGGTTTTAAAGCAAAAGCTTACCATGCAGGACTCAATAGTGAACTTCGTCATAGTGTCTATAAAGAGTTTTTAAACGATGAGATAAATATCGTCGTAGCAACTATCGCTTTTGGGATGGGGATAGATAAAAGTAATATTCGATTTGTAGTGCATACTTCTATGCCAAAAACTATAGAAAATTACTATCAAGAGATTGGTCGTGCGGGACGGGACGGGTTGGAGAGTGAAACGCTGCTTTTATATACAAAAGCGGATGAGATAAGCCGTTTGGCTATGATGGATGATATTGAAAATATTGAATATAAACAGATACTTACCCAAAAACTCAATGCAATGTACCGATTTGCCAATAACTCCTCTTGTAGACACCAAAGTATAGCTTCATACTTTGATAACCATATTGAGCCTTGCAGGGATAAATGTGATAATTGTACAAAAGGGGAGATTGAAACTCTCGATATTACCACCGATGCCAGAAAATTTTTATCAACGGTAATGAGAGCCAATCAATCTTTTGGACAAAACCATCTTATCGATATACTAAGAGGTTCTAAAAACAAAAAAATTTACCAATTTAACCATCAAGAGCTTTCCGTATACGGAATAGGCGAAGAGAAAAGTAAAAGTGAATGGGATGCCATAGCCGACAGGCTCTTTGATATAGAGGCTCTTACCCTTGGAGAGCATCGGGCGATAAAACTAACCTCTTTGGGTGTGGAGATAATGAAAGGGCAACATAAAGTCAATATTGACACAGATAAAATAGGCATAGTGCAAAAAGAGGAAAAGGAGTCTGTAAATACGAAAGAATATTCTCAATTCTTTGAAGAGTTTAAAGCTTTACGAACAAAAATTGCCAAAGAGGAGCAGGTACCTCCTTATATTGTATTTAGCGATAAAACATTAATAGAGCTTTCAGATAAGCTTCCCCTTACAAAAGAGGAATTTTTAGAGATAAACGGGGTCGGCGAAGCCAAATGGGAAAAATACGGAGAAGAGTTTTTAAAACTAACCTCCCAATGCAAACCAAACCAAAAGAAAAAGCTTACGAAGACTTATCAGGATACTTTGGAGCTTGTAGAAGATGGGAAAACCATCGAAGATATTGCGACAATAAGGGGAGTACAAAGTGCCACGATCATTGCACATATAAAGCTTTTATTTGAGCATGAAAAAATCGTGCAAGAACAATTAGACGAGTTGCTAGAACCATTGATACAAAACTTTCCTAGGGAGCTAAAAGACTGGTGTGAAGAGGGACTTAAAAAAGAGGAGATAAAAACATTGAAATCTTATCTAAACCTCTACGAACAACTATTTATAAAGGAAGAAAATAAACTTGGGGATTAAAACTAAACTATCAAAAAAAGATATAAAGCCTTATTTTAAGTGTTCCAAACTCCAAAAAACAAAACATGGAGTAAGGGATACGGTCTATATACTTGATAATAAATATATCTTAAAACTTTTTGAAAACAGCTCATTGAAAAATATCAAAGAGGAGATAAAGCTTTTGGAACTTTGTAAAAAACTTCCCGTCTCAAAGTTAGTTCAAAAAACAATTTTTATACAAAACAAACCCACACTAATTTATAAAAAATGTGAAGGGAAAAGTTTACAAAAAGTGGATACCAAACATATCACACAAATGGGGAGATTTTTAAAAAAATTTCATACCAAAACAAAAGGTAAACCCTCTTCCAATAAAAATATCTTTAGTCACAAAAATCTAAAAAAACTTATTATAAAAAGTAACCATGTAGAACTTTTAAAAATCTATAACTCTTTACGGATAAAGTTAAAAAACGACGGTATCATCCATGGAGATATTTTTAAAGACAATGCCTTATTTAAAAATGACAAACTTAGCTGTATAATAGACTTTAGCGAAGCTTGTAACGGAGATTTTTACTTTGATCTTGCGGTTGTTGCAATGGATTGGTGTAAAAGTGATAAAGAGATTAAAACATTACTTAAATCTTACGATGCTAAAATAAAATTAAAAAAGTTTAAAATCTATATGAAATATGCTCTGCTTTACTATGCAACGAGCAGATATTTAGACAATAGAGACTATAATCAACTTTTAAAAAGGATCAAAAAATTATGATAAAAACAATAACGGGAAAAAATGATTTTATTGAAAATTTGCGGGGGAAAAATGCCGATTTTTTACTCTGTATGTCAAACACTGCTACTGCAAATATAGAGGGGATTACCCAAGCGGGGATCCTGGGACTTATCCATCTTACCCCTACCCTTGATGGGGAATTTATCTCTATAGGGGAAGTACGAAGTTTGGAAAATATTGCAGAAACTCCCAAAGGGGTCCCTACCCCTGCACTGATTACCCGTGCCGTTCATACTTTAAAACCTTTTAAAAATATTGAATTCCTAGATCTAGGACTTGAAATAAAGCCCAAAGTGGAATATTTTAAACAATATGATTTTGGGATGAAACCAAGTGGAAATATTGCCGAGAACGCAAATATAAACGCTATAGAGATTTTTGAAAAAGCGGTAGAGTTTGGACAAGAGTTTAAATTAAAAGGCGACTATCTTATCCTAGGAGAATCGGTTCCAAGCGGTACCACAACGGCTACAGCGACTGCTTTGGCTCTTGGATACGATGCAAAAGATATGTTTAGCAGCAGTTTTAAAAACGTGCCAAACGATATACGAAATCAAACCATACAACAAGCACTAGATAGCGTAACACAAGAAGATGATATATTTACTATACTTTCAAAAGTAAGTGATAATATGCTGATTTTCAATGCAGGGTTTATTTTAGGATTAAATAATAAACTTCCCGTTCTCCTAGCAGGTGGTACACAGATGGCTTGTGTCCTTTTAATCATCAATAAAATGCTTGAAGTGATGCAAGGCTCCCTATCTACTTCCAATCTGGCACTTTGTACCACAAAATGGGTTGTAGAGGATACAAACAGCGATATAAAAGGTTTGCTTGAACTTTTAAACTTTCCAATCAATAGTTACTATAGTGATTTTGATTTTTCTCTAAGTGAACACCCTGCTCTTAAACTTTATGATGACGGGGAAGCCAAAGAGGGAGTTGGAGCAGGAGGAGCTTTGGTATACGGGCTAATAAACGGGCTTAGTAAAGAGCAAATTACAAGAAAAGTGGAGAACTTTTTAGGATGATGACTGAAAGGAATTGCTATGCATAAAGTACTTTACTTTGGTGGACAAAAAAGCGGTAAAAGCCGACTAGCCGAGCAAAAGGCGTTAGAACTTAGTGATTCTGAGCCATACTATATAGCTACGTACAATAACAGCTACGGCGATAATGAGATGACAAAACGTATAGAGAAACACCAATTACAAAGAGAAGATAGTTTTATCACTATAGAGGAGCAAAACGACCTTACAAAAGTGATAGAAGATAATAATACCTACCTTATTGACTGTCTTTCTATGTGGATTTTAAATAATATAGAAAAAAGTGAGAATGAACTCATAGAACAACTTGAGCAACTAAAACAAGCCAATGCAAATATTGTTTTTGTACTCAATGACGTAAACAGCGGCATAATCCCTTTTGAAAAAGAGACTAGAAAGTTTGTCGATCTAAGTGGGATTATCGGGCAGTATATTGCTTCAATCTGTGATGAAGTATATGAAGTAAAATTAGGGCTAGGAATAAGACTCTAATGAAACATATTTTAAACGGTCTACTCTACTCTCTCTCATACTTTACAACTCTCCCTATCAAACTAAAAGAATTTAAAGCCAATAAAAAGTTTTATAGAGGTGTTATTTATGGGTTACCTTTAGCAGGGTTGGTTTTGGGAGTTATCAGTATTGCTTTATATGTTATTTTGCCTTTCCCACCCTTTTATAAAGCTATCTTTGTTGCAATTATTTATCTTTTTTTATACGGTTTTATCCATCTTGAAGCAGTTAGCGACACTATTGACGGATATTTTGCCTCTCTAAGTGGAAAAGATGTACATGTTATAATGAAAGAGCCTCATATAGGGGCAATTGGAGCTATCGGGACATTTTGTATTGTTCTTTTAAAGGTTCTTGCAATTGCATATTTACTTTACAGCGGAATATACTTCTTTATACTTTTGGCATTTATTTTAAGTAGGAGTACTATTTTTAGTAGCATGGAGCTTGAGTTTCACAAAGAAAGCAAATTTATAGAATCTCTTCAAAATGCGTATAAATCAAACATTATTCTAAAAACAGCTCTTCTTCCACTGAATGTTTTTACAAAACTTCATTTACGCCTTATAAAAAAGAAACTTGGCTTTTTAAACGGCGATACTTTAGGGTTTCATATAGAGATAACGGAGCTTTTGATTTTAAATATCGGAATACTGTTTTGTTAGAATTTACCCACGGCGGGGATGTTGAAAGTTTTGCTGGGGAGCTTGGTTGCAGTGTAGATGAAATTATTGATCTCTCATCCAATATCAACTTTATAAAGCCTACTATCAGTGCAAATTTTAATACGTTAGAAATATCAAGCTACCCAACTTACGATAAACTCTATGGTGCTATTGCCAAAAACTACAATATTTCTATAGATGAGATTGAACTATTTAACGGTGGAAGCAGTGCAATTTTTACCCTTTTTCAATATTTAGGACTAAAGAGTTGTACTATATATTCCCCTGCTTATTTAGAGTATAAAAAGGCTGCTAAAAACTTTAACTATCAACTGCATCTAATTAATAGACTGGAAACTTTAAACCAAGAGGTGGAAAAAGACTCTTTAGTAATCTTTGTAAATCCATCAACCCCCGATGGTACTTTTTATGAGATAGAAGAGCTTTTAAGATACTGGGATAGTAAAAACTGTACGGTTTTAATAGATGAATCCTTTTTAGATTTTACAGATAAACCAAGTGCCGTGGAATATATAAACAAATACCCAAAGCTTTGTATTTTAAAATCTATGACAAAGTTTTATAGCAGTGCAGGAATTAGAATAGGCACTATTGTATCCAATAAAGATAATATCAAAGATTTAAAAGCAAAAGAGCCTTTATGGAAAATATCTCAGTTTGATTCCCACTATATACAAGAGGTTTTAGATGATATTAAATTTAAACAAAAAACAAAAGAGCAAAATAATATCAACAAAACTTTACTCTTAGAGATTTTACAAAACTCCCCTCTTATTGAAAAGGTTTTTAACTCATCTGCAAACTATATATTGATAAAACTCAAAGATATAACGGCAGATGAATTACAAGAAAAACTAAAAAAATATAAGATAATGATACGAAACTGCTCTAACTTTGACTTTTTAGATGAAACTTATGTAAGAATAGCAGTAAAATCTAAAAATGATTTAAATATATTTAAAGAAGCTTTAACTCATATCAACTAAACAAGATAATAAATTTATTGTAAGGCTTTTCATAATTGTATTCAAGTTTAAAATTATGATGATCTAAAACTCTTTTTACTATATTAAGACCTAGTCCATATCCGGATTTTGAACGTGAATTATCATCTTGAGTGAAAATTTCAGTGTAATATTTCAAATCATAAGGGAGTTTATCTCCTTTACTGTCTATTTCCATATAATCTTTTTTGATATAGAGTTTTACTTTATCGTTTTGTTTATATTTTAAAGCATTATCTATAATATTTTTTATAGCAATAGCAAGATAAGTTAAATCGGCGTTGCATGAGAATTTTTCTTGTATTATCACTTCTATCTCATCATCTTCAATTTGCATAGTTGAAAATACTTGAGCTAGTATAGTATCTATTGAGTATAGTTTAAAATCCAGTTTGAGGTTTTTTGAGTTTAGTTTTTCAAGTTCTAAAATTTCGTTTGTAAGTTCATCTATGTTGGTTATAGATTTTTGTAGTATATCTTTATATTTCCCGTCTTCTATCATCTCCAAAGCTAGTTTTGATTTAGAGATAGGTGTTCTTAGTTCATGGCTTATATCACTTAAAAACTGGGTTCTTGCTATTATCATACTTTCAAGGTTCCCAGCCATTGTGTTAAATCTATTTACCAACTCGCCAATCTCATCATCGCTTTGTATTTTATCAAGTCTGTATGAGTAATCTCCACTTCCAAATTTTTTTATCCCTTTTGCGATAGTCTTAAGAGGAGATAGTAGTTTTAGTATTATAAAAAGCATAATAAACAGTACAAACATATCTGCACCGATTAGATAGTTTAAAAGTTGTTTTTGTTTACGTTCTTCATTTTGTGAGTTGTCAAAGTATAAAACTTCATCATCGAGATATTTCATATAAAGTAGATAAATGTCGTCATTTTTGTATATTTTTATAGTACCAAAAGATACTTTATTTTCATAGATTATTACTACATTTTTACCTATCATAGATATATCACTTTTAGTATAATTTAGCTCTTTGGTTCTTTTATCCATTTGAGTTGCATCGCCATTTATAAGGTACTCAAATATCTCTTTAGATGCTTGTATATATTTTTGTTTGTGTATTTGCTCTATCTTTTCATCTGTTAAGGAGTTTGTTTTAAATGATAGATAAAACATCAAAGTAATACTTATGATAAATAGTGCAATGATTTTAGTAAGAATTGACATAACTACCCTATAAATTTATATCCTACACCCCAGATAGATTTTATATATTGCGGTGCTTTTGGATCATCAAATATCTTATTTCGTATATTGCTTATATGCATATCTATCGTTCTATCTTTAATATTTTTATACTCACTTCCAAGATACTGGGCAATACTCTCTCTTGATAATACTTTATTTGGATTATTTAGCAAAAACAGAAATATTTCATATTCTATCTTTGTCAAAGATAGCAAGTGTTCCTCTTGAGAGATTTCCATCTTATCTTCATCTATTTCAAACTCCCCTATACTCTTTTTTGCAACTTGATTTGAAACTCTTCTAAGTATGGCATTTATTCTGATAATCAACTCTTTTGGTTCATAAGGTTTTGCCAGATAATCATCTGCACCATATTCAAATGCAGCAACTTTATCGCCTAAATTTCCTCTTGCACTTGATATGATAATAGGTATATTACCGTATTCTCTTATCTTTTTACATACATCAAATCCATCAAGATTTGGAAGCATCAAATCAAGTACAACTAAATCATAATTTTTATTCTCCTGAAGCTCCTTTAATGCTTCTAATGGATTGTCATAAGCAGTTACGTTAAAATCGTAGTTTTTTAGATAGTCTTTTAAAAGCTCCTGCATATCAAGATCGTCTTCTATGAGAAGTATATTCATTCTATATCCCACTCATCAATATATTTTCTAAAAAGTACCCTTTGCTCTTTTGTTAATACTTTATGGATATTTTCTAAAAGCTCTGCTTCTATTTTTGAAGCTTCTTTTGCCAGTTTTATATTTAGGTTTGTAAGTTTATCTTTATCAAAACTATTTTGTTCAAAAAGTTTTTGTTTTTCATCTATTATATCTTCTTTGTATTCCCTATATTCTTTTAGCTCTTTTCTATAATGTTTTAAAAATTTTTTTATAGATTTCTTTTGATCATGAGTTAAATCTAAATATGTAAGGTCTTTACTATAGTAGTGATGATGCTCTTTGTCATGGTCATCATCATCGCAAAATAAAAAAGTAAATATCATCAAAAAAACTATAATATATCGCATTTTTAACCTTTTTTAGGAACCTTTATACGTTCACTTTCTATAAGCCCATACTCTATATCTTTATGACAAGCACTGCAATTTGCTTTGCTTTTTACATCTTTAGTTAAAAAGATATTTTTATCTATGTGCTTATGACGCTTTTGCCAATACGGTGTTTTGGTTATTGCTATTGTACTATTATTCTCTTTTAGACTCTTTAATATCTTCAATGCAGCTTCATGCGTAGAGTTTTCGGCACTGTATTTATCTAAAAAAGCCAATATAGATAAATTGGTCTTTTTATCTATACTTGCATCGTCTCCAAAATGATTTTCAAGGTCACTCATCATAAGCCTCCACGACCTTTGCGGTAAAAGATACGGAGGATAAGTGATATGACAACTGCCGCATTCATCGGCAAAATCTTGATGAACCAGCGAATAATCTTGCTTTTGATTTGCACTTGCTATAAAGATATTATCTTTTGCAGATAGAAGATAATAAAAAGCATAAAGAGATAGAACAAAAGCCAAAATAGCAAATATTTTTTGAAAAATATTTGTTGAAATAGAACTATTAAGCGATAGCTTTTTATATCCATTTACCATAGAGTCTATAGCATCGCCTTTTTTTATAAACTTATCAAGTAACGCTCCAGCGATATGCACAACTATCACGGCTATTAACATATTTGCAAATACTTCATGAGCTTCTTCAAAAAGCTCCATATCCTTAAAATACTCACTATGTAAAAAAGAAAATACTCCATGATTTTTTTCTATCCCATAAGCTAACATTCCAGTTAAAGTAGTGCTTATAGTAAGTAATATCATCGCTATAATAGCCCAGCTTGACGCAGGATTATGTCCGATATACTCTTTCGTATGGGAAAATGGAGATAGCAAATACTCTTTTAAATCTTTTTTATTGAAATTGAAATCTTTAAATTTAGAATATTTTGGTCCTATAAATCCCCAGATTATTCTAAATACAAATAAAAGGGTAAATACTAAAGCAAATATTACATGATAACTTAGTAGTTCATCTATATCTCCAAGTATAAAAGTGACGCCAAAAAAAACTATCAGCAATATATGAAGCACTCTGTTAAACAAAGGCCATATATAGCTTTTAGTCATCCCATCTGCCGTAGTTTGGTATTTTGATTGCTCTTTCACTATATACTCCTTTTGATGCCGTCGTATGACATGCAGTACAGTTACTTATCGTACCTACCTCTTTTTGAGTTATCAATCTTTTTGGAACTTCTCTATGCTTTTTTATAAAATACGGCACTTCAGATATCTTAAGAGGTGCATCATAACTTGCAAGAGAATTTACTATTTTTCTACTTCTTTTATATTGCATTGCATTATCTGCTGCATTTTTACTTAGATACTCTAAGATATAACTATGGTCTTGAGGCTCAAGCGTAGCATCGCTTCCAAAATGATTTTCAAGATCATTCATCATTTTTACCCAAGACCTTTTAGGCAAAAGACCGGGTTGAAACGCAAAATGGCAGCTGCCGCATTCGTTGATATAAGTTTTATCATTTACGGGTTTTACCCCACTTGCTCTTTTAAAAAAGTTGTAGTCATCATCTGCAATTGCAAATGATGAGATAAGTAATATAGATATAAATAATTTTGTCATTTTAAACTCCTTTATTTTGAATTGATGTAGTAAAGTACATCGCCTTTTTGTATAGCCGTTCCCTCTTTTACATATACATCTTTGAAGTTTCTTCTAAGCCATTTTTTTACATCTTTTACAGATGTCAATCTTTGAGAATTGGCTTTAGGAGAAAGAGGCTCTATCGTTTTATTTGTAAAAGCATTTTTACCGCTTTGCGTAAGATTGATACCGTGACAACTTGTACATGACACCTCTTTACCTTTTTTACCGATATGTTTTGAGGTAAATATCTCTTTACCTCTTTTTATATCAAAGTCTTTAAAATTTGGATTAATCTTTTTTACCTCTATTTTCAAATCATCTATATAACTTTGCATTTGAGTATTAAAGTCGTTTGCAAAGATAGATAAAGGTACTAAAAACATTAAAATTAATTTTTTCATGGATACTCCTTGTATTTTTTGATAGTAAAATCTTATTTGAAGTTTGTAAAGTAGCAAAATACAATTCTTGACAAATTCTTTACAATTTGTATGTTTGTAAAAATCATAATATTTTCAGATGAATTGTATCTATAAATTTCAGAAACATATGGCTTTCAAGAGAAGAAAATTAAAAAGAGTGATATACCAAAAGATTAAATTGATATCTATTTTTACTTTTAGATATAGTTTTTTGAAGGATTTGTAAATGAATACACTATCCCTTGTCAAATTAATTATTACAAGTTGTATAGTTTTTTATTATAACTTTATTCAACTTATTACATAGAAAATTAAGATTTAAACCCTAACCTGCCCGTCAATAGCCTTAGAAAGTGACAATATATCCACATTTTCTAAGCTCACTCCCGTAGGAACCCCCTGAGCAATCTTAGTAAACTCTATCCCATGACCTGCTAATTTATCCTCAATATACAAAATGAAAGCATCATTAGCAAGACTAGGAGTGATAGCAAATAATATATGTTTGATCTCTCTATGAGCTACTAAATCTTGCAGTGCTTCCATGGCATCAACCTCAAGTGATTCCATCACAAAATATTTTCCATGGTATTGTTTTGATTCCTCCATTATAAAAATATCTTTAGCACTCTGTACGATACAAAGTTTTTCATGCTCTCTTGTCTCATCAAGACATATTTCACATATCTCATTTTCACTGATAGAATGGCATTTTGTACACTTTTTTATATCTTTGATGGCTGTTTCTATACTATGGGCTAGTTTCATCCCTGTAAAGGTATTTTCTATCACAATATGATATGCTAATCTTAATGCAGATTTTTTCCCGATTGTAGGGAGCATCTCAAAAGCTTCAACAAGATCGTAAAATTTTTCCAGCCCTTTATTCATAAGCGGAATTATAGCTAAATGAAGATAAAATAATCGGCTATTTATATATAAAAAATTTTTAATTTAAAGGATAATCACGGTGACAGATTTATGTTATTATGAGATTTTAGAAGTTGAAAGAAATGCTGATAAAAGTACAATAAAAAAAGCCTATAGAAAAATGGCAATGAAGTATCATCCCGATAAAAACCCTGACGATAAAGAAGCAGAAGATAATTTTAAAGCTGTAAATGAAGCATATCAGGTTTTAAGCGATGATGAAAAAAGAACTTTATACGATAGATACGGGAAACAAGGTTTAGAAGGTCATGGCCAAGGAGGAGGTGGATTCTCTGGTGGATTTGATGACCTTGGTTCTATTTTTGAAGAGATGTTTGGATTTGGCGGAGGAGGTTCAAGAAGATCTTCAAGACAAAGAAAAACATACAACTACAATTTGGACACGGAGATTCAAGCAACCTTGGAGTTTAACGAAGCTATTTTTGGTGTTCAAAAAGAGATAAAGTACAAATACAAAACCGCTTGTAAATCGTGTAAAGGGACGGGAGCTAAAGGTGGTAAATTAAGCACTTGTGGCACTTGTGGCGGTCAAGGTCAAGTTCATATAAAACAAGGTTTTATGACCTTTGCACAAACCTGTCCACACTGTGAGGGTACCGGTCAAGGGATAAGCGAGAAGTGTAGTGATTGCAGCGGTTTGGGATATGAAGAGAAAAGTGAAAGCTTTAACGTCAATATCCCTGAGGGTGTAAATAACGGCAATAGAATTAGAGTAAGTGGTCGTGGAAACATTTCACCTGACGGGAGTAGAGGCGATCTCTATGTTCTTATCGCAGTCAAAGAGGATAAACATTTTGTAAGACACGATAACGATATCTATCTTGAAGTGCCTATTTTCTTTACACAAATTGCACTTGGAGATACTATAACAGTACCGACTCTCAGAGATGAACTTGAATTAAAAGTACCGGCAGGTGCAAAAGATAAACAACAGTTTACTTTTAGAGGCAAAGGTGTAAAAAGTGTGAATGGTTACGGTAACGGAGATTTTATAGTTCAAATTAAAATTATCTATCCTGAAACTATCAACTCTGAACAAAAAGAGCTTTTAGAAAAACTTCAAGAGAGTTTTGGAATTGATTCAAAACCCCATGAAGATATGTTTAGCGGGATTTTTGATTCGGTAAAAGGATGGTTTAAATAAAAATGCAAATTAAAATGCAACCGATGGGAATGTATCAAACCAATTGTTATATTGCATCAATTGACGGAAAAGATTTTATTATCGATCCAGGGATGGATGCAACATCTTGGGTTATGGATAACATTTCTAACCCTGTTGCTATACTCAATACCCATGCTCATTTTGATCATGTTTGGAGTAACAGTGAGCTTAAAAACAAACTCAATGTTCCAATCTATTGTCCAAAAGATGATTGCTTTATGCTTCAAAATGATCCTTTGCATCCTGAGACTCCAAAAAGTAAAGCAGACTATGAAGTAAAACCGGATGAAAAACTTTTATTTGAAAATGTTGAGATAACTTTTCATCATTTTCCGGGACACACTCCGGGATGTAGTGCTATACAGATAAAAGATGCTCTTTTCAGCGGTGATTTTATCTTTGAAAGATCAATAGGAAGAGTTGATTTTCCATACTCAAGTCCAACTGATATGAAAAAAAGCATAAATAAGGTATTATCATGGGAAGAGGACTTTAGAATTTATCCGGGACATGGACGAAGTACATCTTTAGCTCAAGAGAAGTTTTCTTTAAAAGAATGGTTAAATTATATATAATATAAGGATAAAAGGTAATGCAAGAATCACAGTTTACACTTATTAACAGACTAAGTGAGATTGTCAATGAAAGCTCTCAAAATGAAGAGATTAAAAAAATTACCAATTCTATTTTACAGATTCAAAAATTTAAAAATATTCTTGCAAAAAGTTTTTGTGATAAAACTTTATATGAAAAAGTTACCTCTTATCTTAAATCACAATTTAATATCAACGACTGCCAAATAACTCTTACCCAAAAGGGGGAAACTATCTCCCTTTATGAAACTGGAGAAATATCTGAGTATAACTATACTTATACAAAGATTTTTGAAGAAAATATAAGTATCCATGTAGCTATTGGCAACTCAGAATTAAACGGTTTTGATAAAATGACGCTTAATAGTTTTTTTAAAGAGGTTATGTATCTTATATATATCCACTTTATCTACGCAAATTTACAAAATTCTACAGCGTCTGACCCCCTTACCGGTTTTACTACAAGACTTTCTTTTAATCAAGAGATGAAAACAGTTATCCCACTGGCACTTCGTGAAAAAATGAATATAGGATTTCTCCTTATTAATATCGATAGATTTACGGCAGTTAATGATGAACATGGGAATGAATTCGGCGATGAATTTTTAAAACTGTATGCAAAAACTATCCAAAATCTTATCAGGTCTTCCGATATCGGCGTACGTTTTGGAGGCGGTGAATTTCTAGTTTTGTTAATGCATGTAGAAAGTGAAGACAAAACAATAGAAATCGCAGATAAAATACGCGAAGAACTTGAACAGACCTATCTAATTTCCCCTAACGGCGATCAATTTAGAAAAACTGTTACTATCGGTGTAGCAATGTTTCCTGAAGATTCTTTAGAAGTTGAAGAGGTAATCAATAATGCCAAAATTGCATTAACCGATGCACTGGCAGTTGGAAGAAATAGCATATTACGATATACACCAAGCAAAAAAAGTACAATAGAGCTTTTTTAAAAATAAAAAAGGAATTTATCCTTTTTTATTATACATACGAAGCGATAATATCCCCCATTTGTGAACAATTCACTTGATGTACACAATCATAAGCAGCAAGATCGCCTGTTCTGTATCCTTCACTCATAGCTTTTTTAATTGCATTGTCGATTGCATCGGCAGCTTCATCTTCATTGAGTGAATACCGAAGCATCATAGATGCACTGGAAATTGTAGCGATAGGATTTGCAATACCCTGCCCTGCTATATCGGGAGCCGATCCGTGAATAGGCTCATATACGGCTGTTTTTTCTCCCGTTGAAGCTGACGGTAAAAGACCGATAGAACCACTTAACATAGAAGCTTCATCGGATAAAATATCTCCAAAAATATTCCCTGTAAGTATTACGTCAAATTGTCTTGGGTTTGCAATAAGCTGCATCGCTGCATTATCGACATACATATGGGATAATTCAACCTCGGGATACTGTGCAGCAATTCGCTCAACCGTATCTCTCCAAAGTTGGCTTACATCAAGAACATTTGCCTTATCAACCGAACATATTCTTTTATCTCTTTTCATTGCAAGTTTAAATGCAACGTGTGCAATTCTTTCAATCTCAGGAACACTGTATACCATAGTATTCCACCCTTTTTCTTCAGTTTTTCCTTTTGGTTCTCCAAAGTAGATTCCACCAATAAGTTCTCTTACAACCATAATATCAACACCCTTGATAACCTCAGGTTTTAATGAACTTGCATCAACTAGTTCATCATACACAACGGCCGGTCTAAGATTTGCAAATACACCCATCTCCTTTCTAAATCTAAGAAGTCCCGACTCTGGTCGAAGTTCTCTTGGCATAGTGTCCCATTTTGGTCCACCGATTGCTCCAAAAAGACAGGCATCGGAATCTAATACACCTGTAACGGTTTCATCAGGCAGTGGATTTCCCGTCGCATCGATAGCTGCTCCGCCCATCAAGTACTCTTTATAACTAAAATCTATATCAAATTTTTTAGAAACGGCCTCTAATACTTTAACGGCTTCATCTACAATCTCCACACCGATACCGTCGCCTTTGATTAGTGAAATATTATATGATTTAGCCATTTGCCGCTTCCTTTTTCGCATAATTCATTAATCCACCACTTGCTAAAAGTTCTTGCATAAAAGGGGGAATCGGGGTAAAATTATATGATTTTTTTGTATCTACGTCCTCAATAGTTCCACTATCTAAATCAATAGAGATAAGTTCTCCCTCCTTAATCTCCAACGCATTATCAAGTTCAAATATAGGAAGTCCCATATTAAAAGCATTTCTATAAAATATTCTTGCAAAACTTGGAGCTACAACTGCTGCTACACCTGCTGCTTTTAAGGCGATTGGAGCGTGTTCTCTACTTGATCCGCATCCAAAATTTTCCCCTGCAACTATAATGTCTCCAGGCTGTACTTTTGAAGCAAAATCAGGATCGGCATCTTCCATCACGTATTTTGCCAAATGGTGTGGATCGCTACTATTTAAATATCTTGCAGCAATAATTAAATCGGTATCAATATTGCTTCCAAAATTCCAAACTTTTCCGGTAATTTTATTCATTTATAATTTATCCTTATTTATTATGAAATATCGCGTATTTTATCCAAACTTTTATTAATTAATCATTTTCTTATTATTTTTTAGCTAGAATCGTGTCCTTATTATTACACTAAATAAATTTGAAAGAAAAGGCTATAGAATATCAATGGCAGCTAAAGCAAAAGACATCAATAAAGCAATAGAAAAGATCTTTAAAGAGAATAAAGATACTACACTGACACATGAAAGACTGATTCAGCTTTTTCCAAAAGCACCAACCGGAGCAAACGTCAAAAAAATAATTGCTCAAAAGCAACTTCTCAATGTTGAATTGATGAGTTCTAAAGAACACGCAAAAAAACTTAACGAACTTGAATTCAAAAAAAGAGAAGATGCACGAATTAAAAGGCAGGAAAATCCTGATAGTGAAGAGTTTGATCTTTTAAAAAGCAAAGAGCTTTTAGAATGGAGCAGATCAGATTCTCCTGTAAGAATGTATCTAAGAGAGATGGGAAAAGTGCCGCTTCTTACAAAAGAGGAAGAGGTGGAAATTTCTCAAAATATGGAAAAAGGGGAAAATACAATCCTTGATGCGATCTGTTCGGTTCCTTATCTTGTAGATTTTATTTTAGAATACAAAGAACCTTTGGTAAACCGTGAGAGAAAAGTAAAAGAGCTTTTTAAAAACTTTGACGATGAAGATGATTCTGACGGCGATGCAACCGAGATCGACGATGAAGAGCTTGATGGTGAAGAACTTGACGATGATTCTGAAGATAAAACTGCCAAAGCAAAAGAGAAAAAACTCGATAAAAGAGCAAAGCAGATTATCGATGATTTTAAGAAACTTGAAAAAGCAAAAAAAGACTGGCTTAAGTTCATATCAAAAGAGTCTGCAAAAAGTGACTCTGAAGAGGATATTTTACTTTTTGATCTCCAAGGGGCTTTTAAAAAGAATGCTATCAAAGAAGCTCTTGTGGAACTTGGTCCTACAAGTAAACTTATTGCAGAGATTGTAAAAGCAATGGAAACTGCCCTTAATAGTACCGACGGGTTTGAGATTGAGCTTAAAAGATTAGAGTATAAATTACCTCTCTTTAACGATACTTTAAAAGCAAATCACCAAAAGATATTGGATAAAATTTTAAATCTTTCAAAAGTTGATATCATAGGTATGGTTCCTGAAGCTACTATGGTCAGCACTTATATGGAGATAAAAAAACTTTTCCAAACACATGAAGCATCTAAAGGTGGATTTGATCTTGAAGAGGAAGAGTTAAAAGATGTATTAGAGCAGATTAAACTTGGTAAAAAGATCACGGACGAAGCTAAAAACAGAATGGCAAAATCAAACCTTAGACTTGTGGTATCTATTGCAAAAAGATACACAAATAGAGGTTTACCGTTCCTTGATCTTATCCAAGAAGGTAACATCGGTCTTATGAAAGCGGTTGATAAGTTTGAGTATAAAAAAGGATATAAATTCTCTACTTATGCGACATGGTGGATTAGACAAGCTATAAGTAGAGCTATTGCAGATCAGGCAAGAACTATTAGGATCCCTATTCATATGATTGAAACCATCAATAGAATCAATAAAATTATCAGAAAAGGGATTCAAGAAACCGGAAAAGAGCCTGATGTAGATCTTATCGCAAAAGAGGTTGGTCTTTCGGTTGATAAAGTAAAACAAGTAATTAAAATCACAAAAGAGCCTGTATCTTTAGACGCTCCTATCGGTAGTGAGGATGACGGTAAATTTGGAGACTTTGTTGCGGACAATAATGCACCTACTCCAATTGAAGATATTTTACATGACGACTTACTTGGACAAATCGATCAAATCTTAGGACAGCTCAATGAAAGAGAACAAGCAGTTGTAAGGATGCGGTTTGGATTACTTGATGATAGAAGTGACAGAACTCTTGAAGAGATTGGTAATACTTTAAGTGTTACTCGTGAACGGGTACGACAAATTGAATCAAGTGCAATTAAAAAACTAAAACACCCTAAAGTGGGACGTAATCTTAAAAACTATGTAGAGAGTTAAAATCTAACTCTCTAACGTCTCTTTTTTCTTACGCTTTGCTTTCATAATAGCAGAAGCTAATTTTCTCATATCCTCGGTTGTATCAAGCTCATCCATAATTTCAAGACCAAGTAAAGTTTCAAGACAATCTTCAAGGGTTACGATACCCTCTGTTTGATCGTAACTATCGGTTACTATCAGCATGTGCCCTTTTACTTTTGTAAAACTACTAAGTGCTTTAAGTACCGGGATATTTTCATTGATACTTTCAACATTTGTCATAATCGTTTCAATTGTTACGTTTGGATTTTTAATAGCGTGTTTAAAAATCTTTTTTGTTAAAACCATACCTACGATATTATCGATTGAATCATCATATACAGGAACTCTTGAAAATTTATAGGTTCTTTTATCATCGAGTAAATCTTTTATAGGTGTATCTTTTTGTACCGCAAAAACAACACTTCTAGGAGTTAGAATATCTTTTATCCTCTTCTCTTTAAGTTTTAAAGTATTTTCAATGATTTCCGTTTCCATCTCATTTACCTCTTCACTTAAAAGTGCCGTATGGATAAGCTCCTCACGCGATACGGTATCGGTATCGTTGTTTTTATTGATTTTTCTTGTCAAAAACAGTGTAAATATTATAATTGGATAGGTAATAAAGATAAATATATTGATAATCCTAGCAGCAGCAGGAGCTAACTCTTTCCAATAAATTGCACCGATTGTTTTAGGGATAATCTCTGCAAAAAACAAAATTGAAAAAGTTAAAAGAATCGATACCATCAATACCAAGTTACTGTTTGTTTCAAAAACATTTTGAGCCTGTACACCGATAGCGGTTGCCCCTAGTGTATTTGCAAATGTATTTAAGATAAGAATTGACGAGATAGATTTATCAACATCTTTTTTCAAATTTTTTAATAATTTACCGACTGTTGGATTATTCGTTTCTAATACTGCAACGTAAGAACTATTGGTAGATAAAAGGATAGATTCTAAAATTGAGCAGAGAAAAGAGATAGCGACTACCACAACAAACAAAAAGATTAAATATTCCATAATAGATAACCTTTTATATATTTTTTCAAAGAGCTACACAAGCCCGAGGGGGAATTACTGTCCAAGTATTTTACTCCTAAGATTATTACTTACAAATAAGTAACATAAATTTCCATCAATTATATCAAATTTTCAAAAGAAATATCTTAAAAATTCCTTAGGGCTAAAAAACTCTCCCTATAGAGCTTACCACTTTACCCAAAACGGTAATCTCCCCTTTATGAACTATTTGCATCGGATACTCTTTGTTATCGGATATCACATCCAATGCACCGTCTACTCTTTTTTGGATACGTTTTACAAAAAGACCGTTTTCATTTACAAAAGCATAGATACCGTCTTTTGCTAAATCTTGTTTTGTTTTATCTATAAATATAATGTTACCGTTATTAAGAGTTGGTTCCATACTATCTCCTGTAACGTTAATAGCTTCAATATTTTTAAGGTTTTCCGTTCCCCCTACGATATTTATAAAAAAATCAGGCATATCGAGTTTTTCATAGTTTTCATCCTCATCATACGCCCCTCCTCCGGCACTTACATTAATATAAGGATAGTATTTAATCCAATACTTATCGGTACTATCTACAAGGGAACTGGGATCTTGTCCGTAAAGCATCCAATTAATAGATATTTTTTTCAATGCACAAAAATCCAAAATATTAGAAAAAGGTACACTGTCTCTTTTTTTCATTGTTGCAAAATTGACACTTGTAATATCCAAAGCAGTTGCAATATCTTTATCAAAAACTTTCCCTTTTCTCTCTAGAGAAAGTACATCTCTTAGTTTTTCAATGATTTCATCAAAATGTAACATATCCTACTCCTTGTTGCTCCCATATTTATATTTTAAAGAATTATATCATTTTTATGTAATTTTTTCAAATTAAAATTGCAAAATGCAATATTTTTGATATAAAAAATATTTTTTTGTCATAATTTCACAAATAAAACCCTTTAAGGAAACTAAAATGAAAGTATTAAAAACAAAACTAAGCAAGAAAATCGACAACGTAATTTATCAATTGTGTGTAAAATTTTTATAAAGGTGTTTTTTTTTTAAATTAATCATGCTAAAAGAAAAAAATAAATAAACACTAAAGCTATATTTCTATAAAATGCCATTATTCTAATTTTTAGTATTTACACAATAATTACTAACAATAAAATGGAGAAAACATTTATGGAAGAGACAAACCTTGTAGTAGAAGCTTTTAAATTTATGGCTTTAGGGATGGGAATTGTTTTTCTATTCTTAACCATTATGATTTTTGCTTTAAAACTTCAAGCAAAACTTATTACAAAATATTTCCCCGATGAGCAGAAAGAATCTCTGTCTGAATGGAAACCTCAATCTATACAATCATCAACTTCCGATGATAAAGATATAACAGCTGCAATAACAGCTGCAATTATTCATTATAACAAACAAAAGGGTTAATAATAATGTCAAAAAAATATATTGATATAATGGACACCACTTTTAGGGATGGATTTCAATCCGTCTTTGGAGGACGTGTTCTTATGGATGACTTCTTTCCTGCGGTAGAAGCAGCAAAAGAAGCAGGTATTACACATTTTGAATTTGGCGGTGGGGCTAGATTTCAATCTTTGTTTTTTTATTTACAAGAAAATGCATTTGAGATGATGGATAAATTTCGATCTATCGTAGGACCGGATGCAAATCTTCAAACACTTTCACGTGGTATCAATACTGTTATGTTGGATACCGGGAGTAGAGAATTGGTTGATCTTCATGCAAAAATGTTTGCAAGACACGGAACAACAACAATTAGAAATTTTGATGCACTTAATGATGTACAAAATTTAAAATACTCTGCACAGTGTATTAAAAATCACGGTTTAAAACATGAGGCTGTTGTTACGATGATGGATTTACCTCCAGGATGCGAGGGTGCACACGATGTGGCTTTTTATGAGAAAGTATTAAGAGATATTCTTGATAGCGGATTGCCGTATGATTCAATTTGTTTTAAAGATGCAAGCGGTACCGCAAATCCTCATAAAATATACGAAACTATCAAAATGGCAAGAAAACTTGTGGGTGACGATACACATATTAGACTTCACACTCACGAAACTGCCGGTGTTTCAGTAGCTGCATATTTAGCTGCTCTTGATGCCGGAGCTGATGGAATTGATTTAGCTAATGCTCCTGTAAGTGGTGGGACGTCTCAACCTGATATTTTAACAATGTTACACGCTACAAAAGGAACTAAATATGATCTTGGTGGATTAACTACAAAGAAAGTTTTAGCATATCAAGATGTATTGAAAGATTGTTTAAAAGATTATTTTATGCCTCCTGAAGCAACTCAGGTAAGCCCTCTTATTCCATTCTCTCCAATGCCTGGAGGTGCTTTGACTGCAAATACTCAAATGATGAGAGACAACGGAACTTTAGATAAATTCAACGACGTCATTAAAGCGATGCAAGAGGTTGTTGAAAAAGGTGGATACGGTACATCTGTAACTCCTGTTTCACAATTTTATTGGCAACAAGCATATGCAAACGTAAACTTTGGTCCATGGAAACAAATTGCTCCGGGATATGGGAAAATGGTTCTTGGATATTTTGGAAAAACTCCGGTTGAACCGGATGCTGAAATTGTTAAATTAGCAAGTGAAAAATTAAAACTGGAACCTACAACGGAAAATCCACTTGATATTGCAGATAAAGATGTTACAAAATCAATCGCTGCATGGAAAGAGAGATTAGAAATTGAAGAGCTTGAAACAACTGAAGAAAATATCTTTATTGCAGCAGCTTGTGGAGACAAAGGGATTGCCTTTTTAAAAGGAGAAAGTCCTCTAAATATAAGAAAAATCGATGATGAAAATATAGCTTGTGAAGCTACAAAAGGAGAAACAAAAATGGCAGATGGAAACTATACGGTAGTAGTTGACGGTAAAAAATTTAGTGTACAAGTAGCGGAAGGAGATGTTGATATTCAAGTAGCACCGGCAGCTCAAACAGCAGTTGAAGCAGCCCCTGCACCTGTAGAAGCATCCGGCGGTGCAGGTACTGAAGTTGGAGCAACCGTAAGTGGAAATGTATGGAAAATCCTTGTAAATGTCGGGGATAAAGTTGAAAAAGGTCAAGTTGTTACTATACTAGAAGCTATGAAAATGGAAATTGATATTGAAGCTCCCGTTGCAGGAACCGTTACTGCAATCGCCGTTAAACCCAACGATGCGGTCAATGAAGGTCAAACAATAGTAGTCATTGGTTAATAGGAGCTATAATCTTGGAGAAAACAATAAATAAAAAACTCTTTTCTCTTTTACTAATTGCTTTTTTTGCAATATTTTCTAGCAACCTGTTTGCTAATGAAAATATTCAAGCAGAAACTACACAAGAGGTAAAAGAGTATCACCCAAAAAGTTTAAGCCAACTTGTAAATTCTTTTTTTGAAACTACGGGTATTAATGCTCTAATGAATCCCAGTGATGATGTGATGACAAGTGAGCCGAATCCTGCAAATGCAAGATTGATGAGTGCTTTTGAACAAACATGGGGAAGACTTATCATGTTTGGGATTGTATTTTTACTTTTCTATCTTGCTATTGCAAAAGGATTTGAGCCTTTACTTCTATTACCGATTGCATTTGGAGGATTACTGGCAAATATTCCCCTTGCCCATATGGGTGGCGAACACGGAATGCTAGGAATCATTTACAATATGGGTATTGCAAATGAATTTTTTCCTCTTTTGATTTTTATGGGTGTTGGAGCGATGACAGATTTTACACCACTCCTTGCAAACCCTAAAACGGCAATTCTAGGGGGAGCCGCCCAATTTGGTATCTTTGGATCGCTCGTCGGAGCCGTTGCTTTAGGATTTGATCTCCAACAAGCAAGTGCAATCTCTATTATCGGTGGAGCCGATGGTCCGACATCGATTTTTATTGCCAATAGATTAGCCCCTGAGATGCTTGGTGCTATAGCCGTCGCCGCATATTCGTATATGGCTCTCGTCCCTGTTATTCAACCTCCTATTATGAAAGCTTTAACTTCAAAAGAGGAGAGAAAAATCAAAATGCCTCCCCTTAGAAAAGTCCACTCTTTAGAAAAACTTTTACTACCGCTTCTTATCCTTATGATGGCAGTTCTTATTTTACCTGAATCTACTCCTCTTATCGGGGCATTTGCTCTTGGTAACTTTGCCAAACAATCAGGTGTTGTAGATAGATTAAGCGATACGATGCAAAACTCTCTTATCAATATTGTTACCATTTTCTTAGGACTTGGTGTCGGTTCAAAACTTGCAGCCGATAAGTTTTTGGTTCTTGAGAGTCTTGGTATTATGGTTATCGGTCTTCTTGCCTTTGCTGCTGGGACTGCAGCCGGAGTTTTAATGGCTAAGTTGATGAATAAGTTTGTAAGTAAAGAAAATAAAATAAATCCTCTTATCGGTGCAGCAGGAGTAAGTGCAGTACCGATGGCAGCAAGGGTTGTAAGTAAAGTTGGTCAGGAATATGATAAATCAAATGTATTATTGATGCATGCGATGGGACCTAATGTTGCCGGAGTTATCGGTTCTGCCGTAGCTGCAGGTGTACTGTTATCAATATTTAAATAAGAAAAAAGTGGGAAATTAAACAATGTCTAATATAAAAAATTCTCTTGGTTTAGAAAATGTCGGAAACATATACAGGAACTCTAACATAGAGGTGCTTAGAGATAGAGCAGTTGAATTTGAAGGTGCTAGTATCAGTTCAACAGGTGCTCTTATGATTGATACCGGTATATTTACAGGTCGTAGTCCAAAAGATAAATATTTTGTAAATCAAGATCCTTCAAACAAATATATAGCTTGGGGGGATGTGAATCATCCTATTACAAAAGATATATATGATGATCTTATTGCAAAAGGTAAAAAACAGTTAAGTAACAAAGACCTTTACATAACGGATGTATATTGTGGAGCAAGTTTGGATAGTAGAAAATCAGTTAGGTTTATTACTGAGATTGCTTGGCAAGCACACTTTATCCAAAATATGTTTATCTCTCCAAGTGAAGAGGAATTAGCAAATTTTGAACCTGATTTTATAGTTTATAATGCTTGTAAAACTACAAATCCGGACTGGGAAGAGCAAAAGCTCAACTCCGAAGTTTTTGTGGGATTTAACGTAGAGGAAAATGAAGCGGTAATTGGTGGAACATGGTACGCCGGAGAGATGAAAAAAGGTGTTTTTTCTATGATGAATTACTGGCTGCCACTAGAGGGTAAAATGGCTATGCACTGTTCTGCAAATGTAGGGAAAGACGGCGATACCGCACTTTTCTTTGGACTAAGCGGTACGGGGAAAACTACACTTTCAACTGATCCACATAGAGCACTTATAGGCGATGATGAACATGGTTGGGATGATAATGGAGTATTCAACTTTGAAGGTGGGTGTTATGCAAAAGTTATCAATCTTGATAAGCAGAGTGAACCTGAAATATTTGGTGCTATTAAACCAGGAGCAATACTTGAAAATGTTGTAGCTAACTCTGAGGGAGAAGTTGATTACACAGATGGTTCTAAAACTGAAAATACTAGAGTTTCTTATCCTATAAATCATATAGAAAATTTTAAAGAAAATATGATGGCAGGACACCCTACAAATATTATCTTTTTAAGCGCAGATGCATTTGGTGTACTGCCTCCGGTAAGTAAACTTACAAAAGAACAAGCAATGTATTATTTCTTAAGTGGATATACTGCAAAAGTAGCAGGGACTGAGCGGGGTATTACTGAGCCTGTTGCAACTTTTAGTGCATGTTTTGGAGAAGCATTTTTACCTTTACATCCAACAGTATATGCCAAGCTTCTTGGAGAAAAAATAGATCAACATGATGTCCATGTATACCTTGTAAATACGGGATGGACAGGTGGTGCTTACGGTGTTGGAAAAAGAATGAGTATCAAAAATACAAGAGCCTGTATCAACGGTATCCTTGATGGTAATATCCATAACAGCGAGTTTGAAACATTACCTTTATTTAATTTATCTATTCCAACAACTCTTGAAGGAGTTGATACAGAAGTATTAAATCCAAGAAATACTTGGGAAGATAAAACTGCATATGATGAGATGGCAAAAAAATTAGCCGGTATGTATGTAGAAAACTTTAAAAAATATATTACTAATGAAGATCATGATTTCGATTTTACAGCTGCAGGTCCTCAAATTTAAGTAATTAATAACAGCAATTATATATGAAAATTAAGGAAGCCTAAGGCTTCCTTTTTTTATTATTGCACTATAAAAAAGGTAAAAAATGACAAAAGAGCAATTTTTAAAAGAGATTCAAAATAACTGTAGCGAGATACTTTATATCAGTACAAAACATATGTTTGACAAACTTTATACCGATAATGAAACACTTGATGAAATAAAAAATAAGGAGTTTTTGGCAAACTATAAAAACTATCATCTGTACCTCAATGATTTTGCAGGTACCATATACAGCAGGTATGCTTCAAGCGTAGATCAGTTATATGTTGAGATGTGCAATTATCTCAATATTGACATAGATAATAAATACACCTTGGAACACACAATTTTAAAACTTGAAAAACAAACTCCCTCTTTACTTCTAGGACTCAGCGATCCCGAGATACAAAAACAAACCATTATACACTTTGATGAAAAGTTAGAAGCAATTGAAGGTTCAACCCACTATAACAGTAATATTAAAGCGTTTCACTCAAGAGTTGAGATACTCAAACAAAATATTGCACTAGTAAAAAATGCACTTCAAATATAATATTTTGCCCCTGCTTATATGCAAATATTTTAACGAATAATTAGATATAATCTCCCATATAAAAGGAATACTACAATGGAACATTTAAACGCAATTATAGAATCGATTAAAAAATCTACAATCGAAATTAAAAACATTATCATCAAAGGGGATACCGATAAAAGTGAACAACAAAACTCAACCGGAGACACCCAACTTAAACTTGATATTGCCAGTGATATTGTAATTGAAAAGAATTTTAAAGAATTAGATTGTGTCAAACAAATTGTAAGTGAGGAGCAAGATAATATTGTCGATGTAAATGCTAACGGAGAGTATCTTATCGCTTACGATCCACTTGATGGAAGTTCGTTAGTAGATGTAAATTTATCTGTTGGTTCAATTTACGGAATCTATAAAAATAGTTTTAGCGGAAATGATATCATAGCTTCCGTTTACGTAGTATTTGGTCCACGTGTAGAGATGGTTGTATGTGATGGAAAAAGTGTAAAACTATATAGAATGGAAAAATCACACGAATTTACCTATATAAAAGATCTTACAATGGATACAAAAGGTTCTATTAACTCTCCTGGTTCAACACAACAATGTTGGTATCCTCATCATAAAGAGATGATTGGCGGTATGTTCAAGGATGGATATGAACTTACTTACAGCGGTGGTATGGTTCCCGATTTACACCATATCCTTTTACGCGGCGGTGGTCTTTTCTCCTATCCAGGTGCCAGTGATAAACCAAAAGGGAAACTAAGACAGCTTTTTGAAGTTTTCCCTTTTGCCCATGTTTTTGAAACGGCAGGCGGGTATGCAATAGACGGTACCAAAAGAGCTTTAGAGGTAGCAACAGAACATATACACGATACAAGCCCTTGTTTTTTTGGAAGTTTTGATGAAATTCAAAGGGTAAAAGCAACATATAACTAATGGAAACTACTCAAAATATTGAAAAAGACAAATGGCAGATTGCTTTAGATAAAGAGCTGCAAGAGATCAAACAATGCCAACAATCCAAAGGCTTTGACTCTTGTATGAAATGTGAAGAGATACTTCAATGCAAAATAAAAGAGGCATATCTCCTTGCCGTATATGAAAGTATGAATAAAGGAAGCGGCGGTGGATTTGAATTCTAAAAAAAAACTTCCAAGCCCTTGTTTTGTATGTGAAGAAAAACTGCTTAAAAATAATTTAGAACTTTTAAAAAAAGTACAAGATGAAGCAGATGTCAATATATTACTTGCTCTAAAAGGATTTGCACTTTATAGTACATTTGATCTATGTAAAGAGTACTTAAAAGGATGTTGTGCAAGTGGGCTTAATGAGGCTATACTGGCATATGAAGAGTTTGGTAAAGAAGTCCACACCTACTCCCCTGCTTTTAAGCCTGATGAGTTTGAAAAAATTACACAAATATCAAATCATATTGTTTTTAATTCATTTAAGCAACTAGAAATATACAAAGATCAACTTAAACCACACAACAGCATAGGACTAAGAATCAATCCAGAGGTCTCAACAGTAGATGTTGATCTATATAATCCTTGTGCACCATACAGTCGCCTAGGCATAACAAAAAATCAATTTGAAAAAGACTTAACACTCAACACTACACACTTAACACTTATCGAAGGACTTCACTTCCATGCTTTATGTGAACAAAACGTAGATGCTTTAAAACTTGTACTAAAAAGCTTTGAAGAAAACTTTTCACAATATTTTCCAAAATTAAAATGGTTAAACTTTGGAGGTGGACATCATATCACAAGAGAAGATTACGATGTAGATGGACTGATAACTCTTTTACAAAAGTTTAAAGCTAAATATCCCTATCTTAAAATATATCTTGAGCCCGGCGAAGCGATAGGTTGGCAAACGGGATATTTAGAGGCAACGGTTTTAGATATAGTTGATAATGGTATGAAAGTAGCTATACTTGATACAAGTGCAGAGTGCCATATGCCCGATACTTTAGCTATGCCCTATAGAGCTGAGATTAGAGATGCAGGAATTCCCAATGAAAAACATTATACTTATAGACTAGGTGGAAATACCTGTCTTGCAGGAGATATTATCGGGGATTACTCTTTTGATACTCCTTTAAACATAGGAGATAAAATAATCTTAGAAGATATGATCCATTATACTATGGTAAAAACTACCACGTTTAACGGTATAAATTTACCTGCAATTGCAATAAAAAAACAAAACGGTGAAATAAAAATTATTAGAGAATATGGATATGAAAGTTATAAAGATAGACTTTCATAGTTAAAGAATATCTAAATAAACAGTATATCCGTCTACTAACTGATTCTCGCTATAAATAGGTGTTAAAGTAAGATCGCACGATACAGTTGATTCTTCATTTTTTTTAAAGCTGTATGTTGCAGTTATTGTCTTTTTGGTATGAATTACCTTTAGCATAAGTTTTTGAAAACTCTCCCCTTCGCACTCTTCACAACGCAATATATTCATCTCTTGGCCGATAATTTGATCTTTTGAGAAGTGAAAAAAACGTAAAAACTTATCTGAAACTTCTTGTATAATAGCATTTTTATCTATCTTGAACATAATAACAAAATTATCAATTATTGCACTATTGTAGTTATTTTGGATCTCTAGTCTTTTTAATTTTTCATTTAAATCGGCATTTAAATCTTCATCTTTTGAATTTTTATGTACAAGATTCTTAGCCAATGTTTCCATGTTGTTAATTCTTCTGTATTTTAAAACATTATCAACAATAGATATCGTTAATTCTTTTATCTGAAAAGGTTTTGCAATATATTTATCTACATTTATATCAATAGCATTCATCAAAAAACTTGAGTCTGTATGTGCTGTTGTTACGATTACCGGTAAATTTGCCGTTATTGCATTGATTTTCTCAACCATATCCAGACCATTGAGTTTTGGCATATTAATATCTGTAACTACAATATCTATTTGATCTTTATTCTCTTTATATACTTGTAGTCCATCTTCCCCGTCAACGCCCACAAAAACTTTTTTAAATACTTTTTCAAATACTGTTTTTGTTTGTGTTCTAATCATTTCATCATCTTCAACATACAAAACAGTAATTGTTTTAAGCTCTTTTGTATCAAGTTTCATTTTACTCCTTTAGATCATCGAATAACGATAGTGTTTCATCAGATTGCATCGGAGGGGCTAATCTAAAAAGTTCATAACTTTTTACAGTTGCAACTCTTCCTCTAGCAGTTCTTTGAATATATCCATTTGCTAAAAGATACGGCTCAATCACCTCTTCAATAGTTCCCTCATCTTCGCTCAAAGCCGCTGCTATTGTACCAAGCCCCATCGGTTTTCCTTTATTGGATAAGAGTATCTCAAGAAGCTTTAAATCCATCTCATCAAAACCTTTATCATTGATACCAAGCTCATCCAAAGCATACTTACAACGATGTAATTGAATAGTATTCTCATCTTCAACTTCTGCAAAATCACGAACACGTTTTAAAAGTCGCAAAGCTACCCTTGGTGTTCCTCTACTTCGTCTTGCTATTTCAAAACTAGCATCATCTTCACTATCTTTATTAAGCTTTATAGCAGCCGCAGAGACAATTTGCGACAGCTCGTTATCATTGTAAAAATTGAGTCTAAAATGCATACCAAATCTATCTCTAAGAGGATTGCTTAACATCCCTGCTCTGGTCGTTGCACCGATTAAAGTAAATTTTGGAAGATCGATTTTAACAGTTTGAGCCGCTGGACCGCTTCCAATGATAATATCCAACCTAAAATCTTCCATTGCAGGATAAAGAATCTCCTCGATAGCAGGAGAGAGTCTGTGAATTTCATCAATAAAAAGTATATCGCCCTCTTCTAAGTTGGTTAAAATTGCAGCAAGATCGCCTCCTTTTTCAATAGTAGGAGCCGCCGTTACTTTGATACTTGTTTCCATTTGGTTGGCAATGATATGACTTAATGTGGTTTTTCCAAGACCCGGAGGTCCAAAAAGGAGAATATGATCAAGTACTTCTTCTCGTTTTTTACACGCTTTTATAAAAACCTGCAGATTTTTTTTAATCTTCTCTTGACCTATATATTCATCCCAAATGGAAGGTCGCAGTGATGCCTCATCACTACTCTCCTCAAAAGATATTTTTTCTAACTCAACCAATCGCTCCACTAACTACTCTACTCCATACCCTCTTGATATCTTACAACTTGATTTCTACCACCTTGTTTTGCATTATAAAGTGCAATATCACTTTGTTTTACATATTTCCAGAAATCATGTTTCGTATTAGGGAATAATGATGTCCCGATACTAACAGTTTTACTAAATGTGTCACTTCCTGCTTGTATTTTTTGTTGGGCAAATGCTATTCTAATCTCTTCTGCAGTATGTTGTAATCTCTCTTCGGTACAATCACTAAGAACCACTATAAACTCTTCTCCACCAAATCGGATAATAATATCTTTAGGATCTACAACATCCATCAAAGTATTTGCAATAGTTTTAATTGCAATATCTCCCACATCATGCCCGTAATTGTCATTAATCAATTTAAAGAAATCAATATCAACCATCATCAGTCCACAAGGTTTTCCTTTTAATTTTCCACTATAAAGCACATTGTCGATATATCTTTCTAGGAATTTTCTATTATACAACGATGTAAGAGGATCTGTTTGTGCATTTTTTTCAAGTATCTGCATAAGTTTTTTACTTACAATTTCAGGTTTTGCCGCATCCACATAATCTTGAATAAACGGTAGTAATCCCCTTACTCGATCATGTTCCTCTTTTGAATCAAGTATAAAATTTACCACAAAATCAAGATCATTTGAGATAGAATAAGGGATACATAGATAAAACTTACTCTCCTCTTTAGAAGTTTCACATACTTTTTTAAACTGACACGAATCAACAAGCGTATTTGTTCTATCTGCTCTACACCCTTGAGATAAAGGGTCACATACCATTTTATTATGGACATACACTATCTCCGTAGTTTTATTTGTAGTATCCGCTTCTATAAAGTTAAAATCATAAATTCCAAATTTATCTTCCAAAACCATTGAAAATCTTTTATATACTTGCCCTATCGTTTCATCATGTTCTATAGTTTTTCTAAATCTATAAATATCGGCTAACCTTGTAACGGTATTTTGTACGTCTACCATTGGATCGTTTGCTTTAATCGTTTTATGTGCAGTTAAGAAAATCTCTATTTTACTCTCTATAGTATCTAGTCCCTCTTGAAGTTTTTTCATATGTCCGTTAATCCATGCAGATACATCTTTTGCTTCACCGGAATCTATATTTTGAATTCTTCCACTATAATCCCCTTTGTCTGCTTTTTTCATAACATTTTTAATAAGTTGAAAAATTGTAAGATACGGAGTAATAAGTCTTTTAACAAAAATTAAAATAATAGAGGTCAAAACAAGTGATATAATAGAAACATAGGTAATAATTTTTAAACTTGTTTGTTTTATATCATCCATCGTCATAACCATTGAAATCGCACCAAGGGTATCTCCAACTTTTGCATCGTGACAAGTTGTACAGTTAATACTTCTATTGATTTCAGCCTTGTAAGGGATTGTAATACGATACGTACTATGTCCAAAAATATTTTCCTCTATCAAATCAATAGTCTCACCTGTTCGTAAAACTTCTTTATCGATATCGTCTTGAACCATCTCTTTACTTACACCGTATTGTTTTTCAACTGTTTTTGCACGTATAATCCAAAGGTCATCAATATCTTCTAATTGTTTTGTTTGATTGATATAATAACCTCTATTTTCCATAATACCGTTTACCATGTGTGCAGTAAGTCCATTCTTAACGCTTTGTGCTACGAGTCTGGCTTTTGTTTTTGCTCCGTCAATTCCAAAATCACGGAGATTTATCGTAATGTTAATAATCATAGCAACAAACATCCCAAGCATAATGACGGCAATTGTCGTTATTACATTTTTCTTAGTATTCATTCTTTCCCTTTACATTCAGATTAATATATTTCATTCTTAGAAGGAAATTGTTTCTCTTTCACTTCTTCGACATAGTTTTTTATACTTTGTTCTACAAGTTTTGCTCCATCAAGATATTTTTTTACAAATTTTGGATAATTTCCTTGTAAAAAACCAAGCATATCGGACCATACTAAAACTTGTCCGTCAGTGTCTACTCCTGCACCGATTCCTATTGTAGGGATATTTACGGATTCTGTAATTCTTTTTGCAGCATCTGGTTTAACACCTTCAACTACAATCATAAAAGCTCCTGCTTGTTCTACAGCTTGGGCATCCTCTATAAGCTTTTGGATATTTTGTTCATCTTTTCCTTTAATTTTATAGCCGCCTTCGCTTCTAAAGTTTTGGGGCATAAGTCCGATGTGTCCTACAACGGCTATTGAATTATCGGTAAGAAATTTGATAATATCCGCTTTTTGTGATCCACCTTCAATTTTGACGGCATCTGCACCTGTTTTTTGAAAAACCTTGATAGAACTTTTCAATGCAGTCTCTTTATTGTAGTATGTACCAAAAGGCATATCACAAATGATAAAAGTTTCTTTTGCACCGTTACACACTGCTTTTGTATGATAAATCATCTGATCTAATGTAGCACTCAAAGTATCATCTTCTCCGGCAAAGCTCATATTTAAACTATCGCCGACTAATATACAATCAACTTGAGTATTGAAAATATTTGCAAAAAGAGCGTCATAAGCAGTTACTACCGTAATCTTTTGTTTACCCTTTAATTTTCGTAGTGATGAGAGTGTATGTTTACTCATTGCAACCCTTATGAGTTTGTTATAAATATTTGAGTACAATTCTACCCAAATAAAATTATTTTTGCATTAACTAATGTCACAATTATTTAATCATTTTTTGGAGAAAGCATTGAAACAACTAGTTGGATATATAACTGCATCTATACCTGAAAAAAATTTTACTATCGACCTTGCACATGCAATGAATGATGCGGGGATGGATACACTTGAACTTGGAATTCCGTTTTCCGATCCCGTAGCAGACGGACCTATTATCGAAAAAGCCTCTTTACAGGCTTTACAAAATGGGTTTACATTGAATGAACTTTTTGAAATCACGTCAAAAATTGCACCTCATATGAATACATTGTGGATGGGATATATGAATCCTTATTTTCACTATGGTATGGAGGAGTTTTTAAAAAAAGGGAAAGAGTATAATGTCCAAGGTTCAATCATACCAGATCTTCCTTTTGAGGAATCGGTACATTATAAGGAGTTATTTAAAAAATACGATCAAACTATTATAGATTTTGTTGCACCGACAGATTCTTTACAAAGAATTCAACAGATTATCAAAGAGAGTCAAAAATTTATATATCTTGTTGCTTATGCAGGAATTACAGGAAGTGATGCAAGTGAAGATCTGGGTAAAGTGATTGCAAATATCAGATCCTGTTCTAAGACACCTTTATATATAGGATTTGGAGTAAATGAAAAAACAGCCAAAAGCAAAGCTCAAAATGTAGACGGCGTGATTGTCGGAAGTGCTTTTGTAAAACATCTTATAGATGATTCTTTAAGCAATACCGAAAAAATAAATAAGATCATACAAAGTATCAAAATCATAAAAGAAGAGATAAATAGTTAAGAAACCATAAATACTTCTTATACTATAATTCCACTTCTTATTGACCCCGTCGTCTAGCCGGCCAAGGACTTTTGGATTTCCTCCAAAAAACGTAGGTTCAAATCCTACTGGGGTCGCCAAATCAATAAAAACTAAATTAATTATCTACTTATCTCTATTATAGTACAATTAAGTTATTATCTATTAAGGGATTTTTTATGAGAAGAATAGCATTTTTTGTTATGCTAATAACTAGTTTTTTTACACTAACTTATGCAAAAAGTAAACCGACTTTATTATTTTACTGTGGAATTACAATGGTAAAACCAATGAGTGAGATAGCTAAAATTATTGAAAAAAAATATGACTGTACTATCAAAATTATCCAAGGTGGTTCAAAAGATCTTTATCAATCTTTGGCATTATCTAAAAAAGGGGATCTTTATCTTCCTGGATCCGACAGCTATAGAAAAAACAACTTAAAAGACGGCTATCTTTTAGACGGTGAATATATTGGTTATAATCAAGCTGCAATTTTTGTACGTAAAAACAATCCTAAAGCTGTTAAAAATTTAGACAGTCTTGTTGATGAAAATATTGCAACAATCCTTTGTAATCCAAAAAGTGGAAGTATAGGGAGAATGACAAAAAAACTTCTTATAAAATATAAAGGGGAACCGTTTTTTGAAGAGGCTTACGATTATGCTATTCAAATCGGTACGGACTCAAGAAACCTCAATAAGGCACTTATCGACAAAAAGGTAGATATGACCGTTAATTGGAGAGCAACTGCATTTTGGCCTGAAAATAAAGAGTATATAGAGATCATTGAACTAGATGAGAGTATTGCCCCTAAAAAAAGTCTTGTTCTTAATCTTTTAAGTTTTTCAAAATATCCCCGAATTGCAAAAAGCTACATGGATTATGCCTCTTCAAAAGAGGGGCAGATAATCATGCAAAAATACGGGTTTAGATAGCTTTTTTTATGTATACGTTAAAACATACCGGCACTTTTAATAAACTTATCTTACTCATTGCCATTTTTTTAATCGGTTTTATATCTCTTTTTTCTTTGAATCAAGTTTTTACAAATATTATCGGCAAACTCGATCAACAAACGGAAAATCTCAAAGCACAAATAATAATCGGTGAATTTATCGCTCTCGATATAGTGACAATAAGAAGTTTGTTTAATGAACTCGCCACAACCACCAACTCAAAAAAATCAAGACAAATAACTTATGGTGAAATCAAAAAAAATATCTCGACGATAGAAGACTCTTTGGTTGTCTTAGAACATGGTGGTACTTTAAAAAGGATGATTGCACTCAATATTGCGGGACATTTAAGTACGGTAAAAACAATACACTATATCAAAGAAGAAAATAAATCTTTCTCTATAGAAGCAATTGATATCAGACCAAAACTAAAAGATATAAATACAATGTTACTTGAGGTTGAAAAGTTTCTTTCTCAAGAAACAATATATAAAAACTCCAATGAAATAACAAACTACCAAAATCTTGATAGAAAACTTCATAGATATTATAAAGCACTTCCTGCTTTTTTTAACAGAATGACCGAAAATATTAGACGACTTTTATATGAATCCGGTCTTGAACTCTCGGAACTAGAGAGAAAAATAGAAAAAGACAAAGAAAAATATTTTCAATTGAAAATAGCACTTATTTTAATAATTATTACTATTGTTTTATTTCTTGGATATACAATTGCCAAAAATATCGGTACAAGCAATAAAGAACTCTCAAGATTAAATGAGGACCTGTTAAACAATCTTCATGAACTAGATAAACAGAAAAAATCAATTAGAGCCATTTTAGATACCCAACCAAGTATAGTCATAGTAAGTGACGGTCTTCATATTCAAGATGCAAATCAAAAATTTTTTGAATTTTTAGCAGAGTTTAATACAATTGAAGAGTTTAAAAAACAATACAACTGTATTTGTGATCTTTTTGAAGACGATATTCCAAATGACGAAGAATATATTCAAAATAAACAATATAATGAACAACAATGGTTTGAATATATTATTTCTAATCCAGATATCAACTTTAAAGCTATCATTATCAATAACAAAAAAGCGCACCATTTTTCAATCAAGGTATCTAAAACACTTTTAGACGAAGTATCAAATGAATCTGTTGTCATTATCAGTTTAAACGACATTACCCAAGAGATTGAAGATCAACTTCAACTAAAAAAACTTAATGAAAATCTTGAAAATATTGTTGATGAGAAAACGAAGGAGCTAAAAGAACTCAATGAAAATCTTGAACAAAAGATTATTATAGAATCAGGGAAAGTACAAGAAAAAAATAACATTATGATGCAACAGGCAAAATTAGCTTCAATGGGTGAAATGATTGGAAATATTGCCCATCAATGGAGACAGCCTTTAAGTGTTATCAGCTCAAGTGCAAGTGGTATGCAGATGCAATCAGAACTTGGTTTGGAAATAACAAATGAAGAGATCAATGAACTCTCTTCATTGATAGTACAACAAGCTCAATATCTCTCACACACTATTGATCATTTTAGAGACTTTATCAAAGATGATAATACCAGCTTTGGTCCAATTAGTATTCGAAAGACTGTTGAAAATACCCTTAAATTGGTAGATGCAACCTTAAAAGCAAATCATATACAGTTAATTGCCTCTATAGACGACGATTTGTCCATTGAGGGGAATCTCAACGAACTTACACAAGCATTTATCAATATAATCAATAATTCAAAAGATGCTTTAAAAGAAAATGTTGAAAAAGAGGATGAAAGATACATTTTTGTATCCACTCGTAAAGTAAATGATTCAACTCTGGAGATTCAAATAAAAGATACGGGAGGAGGTATCCCTAATGATATCATCGATAGAATATTTGAACCCTATTTCACGTCAAAACATCAATCAATGGGAACAGGACTTGGACTTGCAATGGTAGATAAGATCATCAGACAAAGACATCAAGGCTCTCTAAAAGCAAACAATATAATAGTCTCCCACAATGATAAAACCTATAAGGGCACTTGTATAAGTATTGTATTTAGTAATTAGACTTCTTTATTATTCTCAAATCATTCATATATACAGCTTATACTTTACTTCTCCCTCAAAGCCTCATCTTGATATCGTATCATAGGGGAAATAATATACTCTATTAATCTTCTCTTTCCTATTTTAATATCTACGCTGCAAGTCATCCCAGGCATCAATTGTATATATTTCCCCTCTATTTTCATTTTATCTGTAGATAGTTCAATTATTACAGGATAAATCTCTCCTAGATTTTCATCCAAGATAGATGCTTTTTCTATATTTGTTACAATCCCTTCTATATAGCCATATTTTGTAAACTTAAAACTATCAAGTTTTACTTTTACCTTTTGTCCAAGATGGATAAAACCGATATCTTTATTTAATACTTTTGCTTCCACCTCCAACGGTGCATCGTGTGGTATAAGTTCCATGATTACTTCTCCTGATTGTACCACTTGTCCGCTGTTGCTGTTTTTTAGATTGTATATGGTTCCTGCAACCGTTGCATGGATCGATTTGCTTCCCAAGATATAGTTACTTTTATCAAGCTCTGGAGAGATAGTTTTTAGTTCGCTTAAAACCTCATTTTGCCTTTTAATCATATCTTTTAAAGTGTTATTGCTATATTGTTCCAACTCTTTTTTAGTAATTTTCAATTGTGCTTGGAGTTTATAAAGTTCTGCTTGTTTGATATTGATATCTGCTTTTTGTTCAATATACTCTTTTTCAATATCTTGTAAAGAGATCTCCGATTCCAAACCTTTTTCAACCAATGTTTTAAGCTGTTCTAATTTATGCTTGGTAAAGGGGAGCAGTTTTTTTTGTTTATCAAGTTCAGATTCGATCATCTTTTTCTCAAACTCTATTTTTTCAATTTTCATTTTTAAAGATAAGTATTCTGTTTTATACGATGATATGTTGCTATCTAGTTTTGCTTGAATCAAATCTACCGTATCGGGTGTCAATCTATCATCTTCTATCTTTTCATCGTATTTTTTATTTTGAATATATTTTATGTAGTTATCCAAAAATAGGTTCTCGGAGAGTAGATTTTTATATTTTGCATCCATGCTACTATTTTCAAAATTTTCAATTTTATCTTTAAATTCAACTAAGATATCCCCCTCTTTTACCCTTTGTCCATTTTTTACATACACCTTTTCTATTATGCTTATATCTTTTGGCTGAATCAATACCATACGTGAGTTGGGTATAGTTTTTCCTAAAGATGGAGCAATCACGTCAATTTGACTCAAGGTAAGCCATAAGATAATAAAAACCACCAACAATCCAATCAATAAAGGTACTATCCACAGTAATTTTGAGGGACGATGGGAGAGTACTTTTTCCAATCCCGATAAAAAATCTATATTTTCTTTTTTCATTTTATCTCACTTAATATATTTTGTGCTTGGCATAAGTTATGAAAGTATCCTTTTGGATTTTTCAATAACTCCTCTTTTGGACCCGCTTCGATAATCCTACCGTTGAATATGGTTATAATCTTCTGTGCCACTTTTAAAACAGAAACTCTATGGGAGATAATAAAAACCGTTCTATTTTGACAAATTTTTGCAAGGTTTTTTTGTATAATCATCTCCGATTCAAAATCAATGGCACTGGTTGCTTCATCAAAAATCAAGATTTTTGGATTATTTATCAAAGCTCTTGCTATGGCTATCCTTTGTCTTTGTCCCGTTGAGAGTATATTTCCCCGCTCCCCTACAACCGTATCATAGGCATTTGGTAGTTTTTTGATGAACTCATCGGCACCGCTTAATTTACACACCTCTTCAATCTCTTTAAAAGAAGCCCTTGGATTGGATAAAGATATATTCTCTTTGATGCTTTTATTTAAAAGTAAATTATCCTGCATCACTACCCCTATTTGACGTCTTAGCCAATTTGGATCGATAGTAGAGATATCTATCCCATCAACGCTCACTTTCCCTTTTGTAGGGGAATACAATCTTTGTAAAAGTCTTGTAAAAGTTGTCTTTCCTGAACCCGATCGTCCAACAACTCCTATAATCTCTCCGCTTTTAACCCGTAAATTTATATTATCAAGCACAATAGGATGCTCTTCGCTATATTTAAATGAAACTCCCTCAAAGCTTACATTTCCAACGATAGCAGGTAGATTTGTATTGGCTGCGTTTATTGCCACCTCTTGGTTTGTTCCAAATATATCTTTTATCCTTTTAATAGATATTTTTACTTGATAAATTTGTTGCAATGTTTGTGCAATCCTTTGAGCAGGTGCCATAATACGTCCAACCAACATATTAAAAGCTATCAGCTGACCTGCCGTCATCTCTCCGTCAAGCACCGCTAAAGCTCCTATCCATAAACATAGTGCAATGGTAAGTTTATTGATAAAAGCAGCAATTTGGGCAATATTCCCCGATATATCATCTGTTTTGGTATTATGCTCTGTTTGTTTTGCCAAATGCTCTTCATAATCTCTTCTAATAGTAGGCTCGATCGACATCGACTTAATCGTCTCAATTGAAGATATGCAATCAAAAAGATATGATTGTGAATCGGTGGAGAGTTCAAGTTTCTTTTTTAACCGCTCTTTTAATATGGGATTTACCACCCCGTAAAGTAAAAATATACAAACAACGGCTATGATAACAAAAACGGTAAGCATCGGAGAAAAAAGATACATCACTATTATAAATATAATCCCAAAAGGAAAATCTATAATCGTGGTCAATAAGTTTGAACTTATAAAATTTCTTATAAACTCTATCTCCTTAAACCTTGCAACCGTATCGCCCGATTGTTTTGAGGTAAAAAAACCAAGAGGCAGTGATGTTAGATGTCTAAAAAACTTTGATACCATCGTCACGTCTATTATGGAGGTCATATGACTTAAAAGGTGTTTTCTGCTAAATCCTAAAATAAAATCAAATATCGATATAACAAACAATCCTATTATCAAAACTTCCAAGGTACTATTACCGCTTGAACTAAACACTTTATCGATAATAATCATGGTAAATAAAGGTGTCACAAGGGCAAAAATCTGAATAATAAATGCCGCAAACAACACATGATAGATAAGCCTGTCTTGTTTGAAAAAAGACTTTATAAACCATGTAAGTCCAAAGTTGGAGATAGAGGTTGTACTTGTATCGCTTTTGCTTATCAAAATCATACTCCCGTCATAAATTTTTTCCAACTCCTCAAGCGATACGCTGATTTTTTTCGATTCATTAAAATCATATATCTCGCCTTTGTCCTCATCTATAGAAAAAAGAATCGTATATCTGCCCTCTTTTAGCTTTATAATTGAAGGCAAAGGATTTTTTGCCAGTTTTTCAAACTTAAGATGAACCGACTTTGTTTTTAAAGCGTAATATTCATTTGCAATATAGACGATATCCTCTTGTAATATCTCATCTTCTGTACCTATCTTATGCACTAAGTCATCATATCCTATCTCCATATTCATCATCCGTGTTATTAACAAAAACGAATGAACCAATTCACTTTTTATTTCTACTTTATTACTCATATAAAAATCCATTTATTTTTTTTATAAACTCATCGTTTAAACTATTTGTATACTGTTTAAGGGTTGTCAATTCCAAGATAAACTGGTATTGATACTCTGTAAATTTATTTATTTTTTCAAAATATTTATTCTCTTCATCCAATAGATCGATTATCGATTTTGTCCCTCTTTTAAACCGTTCTCTCATCCCCTCCAGGGAAAACTCTTTTGTCTTTAAAATATTTGGATACACCTGCAGGATTTCATAATATGTCAAAACCTTATCTACTTTATTTTTTATATTTTGTTTGATATCTTTTTGGAGTTGATTAAGATTGCGTTGCTCTATTTTTTTATTTATCCTGGATTGTTGATAGTTTTTATAGTTATATAACCCGTCTAAAATCTTCATGCTTATCCCAAAAGTTATTGTCCTTTGATTTTCCGAATCTTGCACGTCGTTTGTTATAAGCTCATAGGTTAGCGTTGCTTTAGGCTCAAAAGCACTTACGGCGATATCTTTGCTTATATCTGCCCTTGCCACTTTTAGTTTTTGAAGCTTTAAATCCAAATTATCTTCATATTGTTTTATATAATCGATAAATGAATTTTTACGAATCTCTCCTAGTTGAAGCTTTTTCATTATCTCTATATTATCGATATTGCTCAATTTTTCTAAAAAAGATTTACTTTGCTTATATTCATACTCCAACTGTATCTTTTGTGTTAAAACTTCATCACGTTCAAGTTTTGCTTCCAAATAGTCCGCTTTTGAGATAAACCCCGATCGAAATTTTACTTTTGCCCTCTCGACAATTTTCTCAAACCTTTTTAACTTTTGGGCAGCTACTTCTATTTGATTTGCTTTAAAAATTGATTCAAAATAATATTTGATAACATCAAAAACCAACTGCTGTTCTTCCTTTTCTTTTTCTATAAGAGATTGATTATAAAGCATCTTTTTATCTTTATAATCCAAATACAAACTTCTATCATAGATATTTTGCTCAATCGTTAAAGTGGTATCTCTTCTTTTTTTCCTTTTTTCCACTTCAACACCGTCTACGATAACGGGATATTCGTTTACCTTTAAATACTCTTGCTCTATCGTAGCTTGGGGATAAAAAGCCGATACCGATTTATCGATCTCTTTATCTGCTGATTTTTCTTTTAATACTGCTATATCATATTTATCGCTGTTTAAAAATGCCTCTTCATACACTTCATACAAATTATATGTCTTGGACAATAAGATACTGCACAGCAGCAATATACCGGCAATTATTTTCATAAATCTTACTCTTGATTTTCTACTACAATTTTTCTATTACCCTCTTTATCGACACTTTGGTACTTAAACTTTTTCCCTTTAAAAACAGTCTCTTTTAGTTCCCCCAGCATCTTATCTCCGCCACCCATCGGTGCAATAAGATCGATTATCCAAAGATTTTTTCCACCGTCCCAATCATTGAGTCCCAGTTTTCCTATCCCCATCTCCAGTTTTTTATCCACTTCATTATCCACATACGCCCAAAGAATCAAGCCTACAGGTTTATTCTCTTTATCCCTATAAAGTCTAAACTGCTCTTTTGAGATGGCAGGTAAAAGCAGCCACTCCAAATCTCCTACAAAAAAACTGATTCTATGTGCAGGAGAATTAAGCAAAACCAATACCGCTTCCCCTAAAACTTCCGTTACCTTTGCTTTCATCTCAAATGTTTTATTTTCTACTTTATTTGGTGTTTTATTTTTTGTATTTTTCATTTTGTCCCTTTTTTATGCTATATTTTGCTCTTCTAGTTCTTCGTCATATATCTCAATGAAACCATTCTCTTCTACTATCTCACTTAACTCTTCAATTGTATTTGCACTTGCTAATTGCTCATTTAATTTAGTCGCTTGTTGCAGTACCAATAGATCTTCATCGGAGAGTTTATCCTGCGTGGATGTAGTACCCAAATAAGCCGCAGCCATATCAAAACTCTCTCCGCTATCAGTTGTATAACTTGCCGTCTCCACAATAGGTCGTGCCTCATCGTCTCTACTGATAGTTTCAAGGTTTAGGCTGCTAATATCACTATCGATAATACTTGTAAATTCCCCCTCATCTACTTTCCCGTCTTGATTTACATCTCTCCATAAAGCAAACTGACTCCAATTTTGATCGTTTTCATCAAATATCCCGTCTTGGTTTGTATCAAAAGATTCTCTTAATACATCAAGGTCATTTTGCGCCGTAGAAGAGAGTGACACCCAGTTTGTCTCAAGATCACTGCTTATGGTACCGTCATTATCGATATCCCAAACCAATACCGCATCATCCTCTCCCACACCAAGCATTGTCTCATCAAATGCTTCATAATACTGCTCCCCTATCTCTACACCATCGCCGTCTAAATCGATTACGATAGGATCGCCTACCAGCCAGTGTGCATATACTCCTGTATGAAGTGTTACACTTAAAACATTTTCTCCCGTTATAGGGTCGCCGTTATCGCTTATTTGGATAGTAAAAGGTCGCATATCGTAAACCATTACACTCCCTGTGTTATAATGGTGTCCATCTATCAAACTTCCTCTATAATCAAAGATAAATTCCCCCTCTTCATCAGGGGTTCTTCCTGCTATATTGGTATATCCTGATCGTGTAAATTCTGTCAATACTCTTTTATAATCCCTAAAAAAGCACATTCGACATTCAGAATCTGAGTCGTGATCAATCTCACTTGGATCTTTTCTTACATATGTATAACTTCCTGTCGTAGTAAAACTAAGATCACTGATTACGCTAATATTTAAAGCACTTACATCACTATCCACATCATCAAGAAGCATCTTTTCTCTACCCGTAATACTTCCCGTTCTAAAAAACTTATGATCTTCTATCGTAGGAGCATCGTTTACGGCACTTACATCTACATGGCTATATCCTGTAGATTGATTTCCATACTCATCTTCTACAATATATTCAAATCCTGCTGCACCGTTATAAAGTGCCGATTCTCTATCAAAGATATTGTTTGTAGAACTATTATAATCCTTATTTGGAGTAAAGGTAATAGTACCGTCGTCATTTACTCTTGCTACACCGTTTTCGGAGTTTTTAACCCCTACAAAATGTACTTCGCTTCCATGGATACTAAAATCATTTTCAAGTAAAGATGCAACACTAATAGTCACTGCAGTATCCTCACTCGTATAGTTTGTCTCTTCATAAACAAACGGAGCATTGATAGTACCGTCTATATACATGGTATAATCATCAAATTGGAGCTTTTCTACATTTGTAAGTTCATTGATCCCGCTATCGGTAAAAACCGTTGCGGTGCTGTCAAAATTGGTAACGATATTATTATTTTGATAAAACTCAAGTAGCGTACCGTTAAAAACTGCCGTATCGGTACCGTCTCCTCCATCAATCGTATTGTTTCCGCCAAGGGCACTGATAACATTGTCATTGGCATCTCCCGTGATATTATCATCATGCTCTGTCCCTACAATATTTTCAAAGTTTACGATACTATCGCCTTGTGCATATCCTCCAAATACACTTAAAGTTTCAAGATTGACCGTGATACCCGAGTCGCTATTGGAAAAATCAACCGTATCTATTCCCTCTCCACCGTCAAGGGTATCTATTCCATCAGAAGCAAAGATAGTATCGTCTCCCTCCATACCAAAGATGGTAATATCGCTGTTTTTACTATTTTTTAATATATCATTTCCAAAACCTGCGATAATCTTTTCACTATTGCTTATCCCCACATCAAACTCAACATCAAGAGTTTCATCTATATAAACAGTGTCATACCCTGCTCCCGTATCAATAAAATTTGATGAGTTTGCCAATATATCGGCTTTATCTATATGAACCTCATCATCCCCTGCTCCCGTAAAGTAGGTATCGGCTCCTGCACCTCCGTAAACCAAATCAACTCCATCGCTTCCAAGAACATTATCGGCTCCCTCTCCACCTACAAACTTCTCTACATCCGTAAGTTCCATATCAAAGTTTACACCCTGCGTATCTTTTATGATAACTGTATCATATCCCTCGCCACCGTTTACAATTTCATTGATAAAAAGATTATTCTCAAAATCCTCGCTATCCATCACGATAACATCATCGCCACCTCCTGCATCGACTCTATCTTGACCCGCTCCAAGGTCAATAAAATCATCCCCCGATTCTCCAAATACTATATCGTCTCCACTTCCCGCTTTTACGATATCGTCTTTTTCTCCAAGATAAATAACATCGTCTAAATTACCCGCTTCCACATAATCCAGTCCGCTCTTATCATCGGCTTGAACGTTTATCGTAGTGGTAATCGTTGCCAAGTTTGTATCTATATCGTTTTCATTGACGATATTTGTACTCACTTCTAAAGGGAGTATCTCCTCTTGATACGGCAGCGTTAGATTTAAAGTGCCGTCAAAATTCTCTTTTTCTATAATTAAAACCGTTCCATTGATATACCCGACATTCGTAGTTGTCCCATCAGGCAGCGGAGAGATTTTATAGACTATTTTTTCATTGGCTTGTAATACTCCCATATCTACACTATTAAGGGTAAATGCTACTGCTATCGTTCCATTTGATTTATCGGAGTAGATGGTATCGTTTCCAGAGTTTGAATAAAGCGTATCATTTGCTCCACCGCTATAAATAGTATCGGCTGCATCTGAGAATGTCTCAGTATCTGCCTCTTGGGTAGAGCTGACTACTTTGAGATTTTCAATACTCATATATGGAACATCTCTTGTCTCCAAGATTAAAGTATCCATATTGCTATCAATTGTATTTACTATAATCTCATCATCAAAAATAGCTTCTATAGTGATATCAACTGCTTCATCCACACCGTCAATGCTTAGATTTTTAAGTTGGCTCTTACTCAAGGTATACACGCCGTTATCTTCTACAACACTTGGTGTAAGTTGCGCCCCGTCAGGCAATCCGCTTAATTGATAGGTTGCACTTTTATTATCCACTGCATCGATAAGTTCATTGTAGATAGTTGCATATTCTACATTGTCATACAGTTTATAGTTATCGCTATCTATCAATACCTCTGTGGCTTTACTTATCGGGTCATAACCTTGTACAAGTGTTTCTTTAACCTCTATCGATAAATTAAGTTGGCTATTATCGATATTTGCAACCCTTATCTCATCGAGTTCATCTTTTGCAAAAGTATAACTACCGTCGCCGTTCTTTTGTCCGATATTAACTAAAGCATTTGACGGTATCCCATCAATAGTTACTTCCACGGTTGCCTCTTGGTCTAGTCCCTCTATTGAGGAGAGAAGATCAAGGTATTCATCGCTGTTTGTATCAAATAAATAAGGGATATGCTCCTCTAAAGTATTTACACTCAACGTATTTTGAAAAACTTGATCGTTTACAACTGTTTTTATATCTAACTCAAACGATTCATTACCACTTATCCCCTCAATCTTTAGCCCCTCTAAATCCTCTTGTAAAAGGGTATAACTTCCATCGCCGTTTAATACCCCGTTATTGAGAGTAGTTCCATTTGGAAGAGCATCGATAATGATACTAAGCGTTTCACTTCCATCGGTGTCTCTTAGTCCAATATCCAAAGTCAATATCGCCTCTTCATCTTTGATATAGCTGTCTATCATATGGATAAACGGCGTATCGATAACTTCATTGACAGTGATACTCATATTTTTTACGTTCTCATAGGTATCGCCGTTGCTATCCGTTGCAATCGCTTTAATCTCAAGATCCAAATCTCCCGAGAAATGTTCAGGAGGGATAAATCCGATAAGCTCTATATCTTCTTGTTCTACCGTCCATACAGTTCCTGTTTTTGTCCCTACATTCAGTATCGCATCATCAGGGAGTCCCGATATTTGAATAGAGAGTGATTCACTTCCATCCAAATCGGTTAATTTTGAAGATAAGTTAAGATAAACCAATTTATCCTCATCAATCACGATATCATCAAACTCCAAGGTTGTCTCATCTGCTACAGGGGTAATCTCTACAGGAAGTTTGGTAGTAACTTCCGATCTATCTACATTTCCGTTTATATCGATAATAGTAGGGATAATATTGACCATAAAACTCCCCGCATAATCTTTAGGGGTATCGATACTAAGATTTTCAAGCTCATCTTCCCTTACTTTCCATAGACCTGCACTTAACTCTTTTCCTGCACTAAGAGTTAGCTCACTTGGTATCTCTATCTCCACATAGATATAATCGTCCGCTTGTAATTTGGTTCTATCTACTTGAATATCCAAAGTACAAACCTCATCTTCCAAAACAGTTGTTTGATGTACTATCAAACTGTCATTGACAGGGACACGTTTAACGTCCACATCAAGATATGCCGTATTGATTTGCACATCGCCGTTTTTTGCCTCTGTGGTTATAGCCATTATTTTCAGTTCAATATCTTCTATGCTGTTAAACTCAGGTAAAATAGTAAGCCCCTCAAGCTCGGAGCTTTTAAGATGCCAATTTCCGTCGCTGTCTTTTACCCCTTTATTTAAACTTGCTTTATCGGGGACTTGCTCTATTACTATCTCTAAAGTCTCACTTCCATCCGTATCGGCAAGGGAGCTTTTTATATCCAATGCTATATACTCATTTTGATACCCTTGTGCATTACTTACCTCAAGCTGTGCAAAATCTGCTATAGAATCTATCTTACAATCGATATATTTGATCGTCTCTTGTTGGTCGTCGTTTTCACTCTCTGTCGTGATTGCCGATACTTTTAATTTAAAATCTTCATCGCTGTTCTCTTTTAAAAATATCCCAAGCCCCTCCAACTCATCAACTTCAACTCTCCATTTTCCACTCTCTAGCTCTACACCGTTGCTCATAGAGGTTCCCTCAGGCAATCCCTCTATAATATAATGCACCGATTCACTCCCATCGGTATCGATAAACTCCGAAGCAATATCAAGATAAGCGATACTTGCATCTTCCCCTACATTGACCTCCTCTTTTCCTGTCAACATTTGTATAAGATTAAGCTCCACATTATCGGCAACTGCATCGATAACTACATCAAGCTCTTTAACAGTCTCGGCAATACTTCCATTTTCCCCCTCTGTTGTTCGTGAAGTGATAAGCATCGTAAAATCATCCCCATCGTGTAAAGAGGGTGTTAAGATAAGGTTTTCAAGCTCCGCTTTATTAAGATGCCAATTCCCGTCACTATCTTTATATCCTTTATTAAGCGTAGCACCATCAGGGATATTTTCTATCTTGATACTTATAACTTCACTACCGTCTTTATCGATATAATCCGATTCAATATCCAACATTACCGCCGTATCTTCATCGGTTCTTGCACTATTGGTTTCCAAAGTCGGTGCATCTGCAACGGCTACAACCTCCACAAATATATCTTCACTGATACTGGCAATCGAGCCGTTTTCACTCTCAATCGTATATGAAGTAACTTTGATAGTAAAGTCATCGCTTACATGCTCCCCTGCTTTTACCTGCAACCCCTCAAGCTCTTCAGGAACAAGATACCATATACTAGAGCTTTCATCTTTTCTCCCTGCAGTTAAGATCGCATCATCAGGGACATTTTCAAAACTTAAGATGATACTCTCTTCCCCGTCAGCTCCCCCTATAGTATCCACCAGTGACGTAGATATAGTAAGCGGGATAAAAGTATCTTCCAAATTGCTTGTAAAATTTTCCACCGCAAAATTTGGTACATCTGCTACCGCTTCTATCACAATTGTTTCATTTAAAACATTTTGTATGGTTCGTGAATGGATATCCACAACCGTCGCCGTAATCGTAATATCAAAATCGTTGGAATCATTAAGCGACGTAATTATCTGCAAGTCTTGCAAATCCTTTTCTTGCAATAGCCAATCCCCGTTCCCTTGTTTTGTACCACCGTTTAAAAGTACATTATCGGGGATGCCGCTTATAAGAACCGTCATGGCACTATTTGGATTTGGGTTTGAGATATGGATCCCTGAGAGGATATTATCTTCAAGTACAATATTGGTATCAAAATTAATAGTTGGATTGATAAGAGGTGCAAGTTCATCCTCAGGCACTTCATCTGCCGCAGCAGCCTCTACAACATCTGCATCCACATTAGTATCATTATCGTTATTTGTCAGTTGTATATCATTGTTTACCGCTTCATCTTGGGTCTCTTGGGTATTGGTTGCCGTTTGATTATCATCTGATGCAGCTACTACTCCACCATCCTCTGTATCATCTGTTGCGATAATATTATTCGTAGCTTCATATTCTATGATTTTTTGAATATCGTCAAATATTGCATCATCCTCTTTTAAAACTACAGGGGCAATAGACTCCTCTTCTATAGTATCTTGAACAACCTCCTCCGAAGAGCTGTCATCCCCTAGATAATCCTCTGCCAAATCCGACGACTCGGTAGTCTCAGCCGCAGCAACCGTCCCCATCATCGCAGCAGCTGCTATAGCTGCCGCTTGGGTTGTAGGATTGTTCGCAGCTGCAACTGATTCATCCTCCTCTTGAACCTCAGGCTCCACATCAAACACCGCTTTTTTAATTAAACTTTTACTTGCATAATCAACCGTAAAAAGATAATCATCAAAAGCAATCTCCTCTATATCCCTTAAGATATCATGGGTTGTACCGTCAAGCGATTTAACTAAAAGGGTATTTTCATTTAAAAATGATATTTGATACGCCGTTGATAATCCATTGTATACTACAAGATCATCCCCGCTTCCACCAAGAAGTGTATTTTTCCCTGCTCCGCTATAAAGAATATCATCTCCGCTTCCACCGATTAAGATATCATCGCCGCTTCCTGCGTAAAGCTCATCATCTCCAATATCCCCTTTGATATAATCATCTCCGGCTCCACCGTATAGTATGTCGCTCCCTTCATCTCCTGAGATTCTATCATCTCCATCGTTTCCAAAGACAATATTATCATTACTATCTCCCACAAGTGCATCGGAGTAACCTGAACCTTGCAGCCCCTCGATACTCTCAAAACTATCCCCGTCGTTGGAATAATTGTTTGCAAGATTTGCCTCTACCTTTTCGCTAGAGTTACTATAACTAGCAAGGTCGATACCCTCTCCACCGACTAAAGTATCGCTCCCCCCGTTTCCTCTTAAAATATCGTTACCGTCTAGTCCATACAGAGTATTGGCATACTCGTCTCCCTCTAATATATCATCAAAGTTGGTTCCTTTTAGATTTTCTACCCCCTCATAGGTATCATCAAGTGCATCGCCATAAGTTCCGCCATCACTTAAACTTGCTTGGATACTGCTTGTAGATCTTTCATAACTAACCGTATCATCGCCCAAACTTAAAGAGATATGATCCTCTCCGCTTCCTGCAAATACCAGATCATCCCCCGCTCCGGTTCTAACACTGTTTTCCCCATCGCCTAAGACAAAAAGATTATCCTCAAAAAAGCTATGTATCTTATCATCCAAGCTTGTATCTACATAAACATTGTCAAACTGTTCTAAATACTCCGCAACCGTCTCATCCTCACCAGCCAACGCATAAAATGCCTCGCCCACATTCACGGCACCCTCGCCATCCACAACACCTATAGTGGTAAGCAACGCAGCGATATTTACTTTCGTACCGTTAGGAAGTTCTATATGGCTATTTTCTTTATCCCATTGCTCCCAATCATCTATGGTAAATGTTTTCTCTCCATTGATAATAGTAAGTGTTCCGTCGTTTAATTCAAAGGCAAGTTCGTTTAACTCTGTAGCGATAAATGAAAAAGCATCCTCTGCCATCACAAAGCCCTCAAACGGACTAGGGATATGTGCTATCTCCAACAACTCTTCAAATCGCTCTGCGGTGATATCTACTTTATGTTCATACATTGCTTTTGCCAAGGCTTCTTCTTTGTTTGAAACAAACTCTTCAAAAGTTTTCACTTCTACTTTTGGTTCATCTTCTCCAACTCTTGCATTTTCTTGGGAAACTTTACCCACATATATCTCATACCCTTTTTCAAAGTCATATCCAAGTTCGCTTAGTATCTCCAAAGCTTCATCTTTTGATAAGCCTAGGTCATCCTCTTCTAAAATAGGATTAAGAACTTCTCCCGTAACTTCATCTATCTCCTCTTCGTAGGTATAGACATCATAGAGCTTAGAAGCAACCTGTTCTAAATACTCGTCATAATCTACCTTAAGAAGTTCTCCGTTTGCCTCATGTTGATCATAGTTGTAATGTGCTATTTCGCTATTGAGTTTGGTAAAGTCTTCGCTATAGTGGTGTTCATCAAGACGTAACTCCTCAGCCACTGTAAACACTTCGTTCCAATGGATAGCGTCTATCTCTTGATAGTGTTCGGTATCGAAGTTTTCTATTGCTTGTTCTTGTTCCTCTTGGAGTGTTGTGATCGCTCTTTTGGTTTGGGCTATATCTACACGTGTTTGGTTTATTTGTGCTGTAAGGGATTGGAGTCTTTCTTCTAATTCTTCTTTATATTTTTCATTCTCTTCATTTCTATAAAGAGCTTTTGTACTTTCATAGGAGTTGTAGAGTGACTCTTCTTTTGCTTCCATATTTGTTATATGGGTTTGTTTCTCTGCTATTTGGTCATCATACTCTTGGATTAGATTTGCTCTTTGGGTATGATAGAGTGCTATATCTTCATCGCTTATCTCTTCAAGGAGGTTATCTACATACTCTTTTTGAGAGACAAATTGGTATTTGGTTTGGAACTCTTGGAGGGCTTGTGCCTGTTCATCTGCATCTTCAAGCTCCATAATAGCTCTATATTCACTATCTATCGATACAAGCGTTTCATTATCTGTTATAGGTTTTCCGTTTTCATCCAAGATGATCATAGTCTCATTCATATATTTACTATAATCTTGAGCAAACTCTATATTCCCATACAACTCTTCCAAACTATCAAGCCCCTCCTCGTTGGTACGATTCATAGCTCTTAGTACATACTCATCTCCATTCTCTACATTTAAAAAAGGAAGTTGCATACTAAGCTCTTTTGCCATCATATCTGAAGCTGTTGAGAAGCTTCCTCTTTGTCCGTTTAGTTTTACCATTTCATCTAACTGGTAAAGGGTAATCTCAGGGAATCCATCTGCATCTACTAGCTGACCGCCTGGGATAAGTATCATATTAACAAGTTGTTTTCCAAAACTTTCTCCAAGGCTTATAAGCCCTTGTTCATTTCCACCATTTTCACTTGAGCTTGAGATAATGGTATAAGACATACTCTCTTCATCAAATTCCAAGAATGCTTCTGCTTCTGGCG
>JBNKLC010000002.1:0-1635 GCA_050292155.1 Arcobacteraceae bacterium | reverse complement strand
AAGATGCTATTCAACAGTTATGAGTATATATTTTTCTTTTTACCGTTAGTATTTTTTGTATATTTTTATCTAAATGCGAAGAGGCTAACAGAGGCGAGTAAGGGTTTTTTGGTATTAGCCAGTTTGTTTTTTTATTCGTGGTGGAATGTAGCATATCTTCCGATTATATTAGCTTCAATGATAGTGAACTACACAGTAGGAAGGTCTTTTATAAGAGAGAAGCAACAGCTTCTAAAAAGAGGTATATCCAATAAGACTATTTTAATTTTCGGGATCATATTTAATATTGCATTACTGGGATATTTTAAATATACAGATTTTTTCATAGAGAATATAAACTACGTAACAGATGGAAATATTCCGACGCTTCATTTAGCTTTGCCATTAGCGATCAGTTTTTTTACCTTCCAACAGATAGCCTATTTAGTAGACAGTTACAGAGGAGAGACTAAAGAATACGACTTTTTAAACTACGCACTATTTGTAACTTTCTTCCCACAGCTCATAGCAGGGCCTATTGTACACCATAAAGAGATGATGCCTCAATTTGCTTCTAGATGGAATAAGGTTAAAAGATATAAAAATATAGCAATGGGGCTATTTATATTCAGTATAGGGTTATTTAAGAAAGTAGTTATTGCGGATACTTTTGCGAAGTGGGCCAATAGCGGTTTTGGAAATGCTGAGATTTTAACTTTTTTTGAAGCATGGGCAACATCCTTATCATATACATTTCAATTGTATTTTGATTTCAGTGGATATACAGATATGGCGATAGGGGCTGCACTACTTTTCAACATAAGGTTGCCAATAAACTTTAACAGTCCGTATAAAGCATTGGATATTCAGGATTTTTGGAGAAGATGGCATATGACACTTTCAAGGTTTTTAAGAGATTACGTATATATCCCATTAGGAGGGAATAGATACGGAAACTATAGAACCTACACCAACTTATTTGCTACTTTCTTAATAGGAGGGATATGGCATGGGGCTGGATGGACGTTTGTTATTTGGGGAACACTCCATGGTATAGCGATAGTGATACATAGGGTGTGGAAACAGCTAGGTTTTACAATGAACAAGATCTTAGCTTGGATAATTACTTTTAACTTCATCAACTTTACTTGGATCTTCTTTAGAGCTAAAGACCTTGAAAGTGCTTGGAATATAATCCTCGCTATGGGTGGACTCAATGGTGTCTCGCTGCCAACAATGCTTGAACATAGTCAACTACAGGTATTAAAGCAATTTGGTATTGTATTTAACGGTGTTGCACAAATTGGAAATATGTATAATATATTATCAGTTTTATTTCTTTTTTTCATGGTTGTAATGTTGTCTCAAAATTCAAATGAGCTAATTAATAAATTTAAATGTAATGCTTTTTTCAAATACTCAACAGTAATTTTCTTGTTTTCCGGTGTTATAAATTTAGGACATTATACAGAGTTTTTATATTTTAATTTTTAGGTAGTTAATGTGTAAAAAATATATTAGTCGAACTTTATTTCTTTTTAGTTTTGTTTGGGTAGTTTTGTATATTTTGATCAGTTATATCTTAGACCCATACCTAGAATATGATTTAATCAGGTTTAGTATAAATTACCCAAAATTTAAACAATCCAAATTAAC
>JBNKLC010000001.1:0-91977 GCA_050292155.1 Arcobacteraceae bacterium | reverse complement strand
ATGAAGAGACAGAAAATGTAGTAAAACTGATCTCTGAATCTGCTAAAACAGGTAAAATCGGAGATGGTAAAATATTTGTTATGCCGGTTGAAGATGTAATTAGAATAAGAACAGGTGAAACCGGAAACGAAGCGGTTTAATTAACCTTATACCTTCTAAATTTAAAATTAAATACCACTCTAAACTCCTCAAGGTTTCTCCTTGGGGAGTTTTTTTATTACCGTAAACAATTTTCAATTAACACCTTAAACATTTTTGTTTATACAAAAATTGCAAAAATGTCACTCTATCTCTCCTCAAATATTCTAATTGTCAAATAAGATAAAAAATATCCTATTTATTTAAAAACACCTTAACTATGGGATTTACATAGAAATTTTTAAATTTTATCATATTGTTTTTGTTTTGTGGAACACTATATGTATTATATATCTGCGATAACAAAATATATTAAAAAAGGAGACAATATGTCAGAATTAAGACAAATTGCATTTTACGGTAAAGGTGGGATTGGTAAATCTACTACTTCTCAAAATACACTAGCGGCTATGTGTCACTATTATGGTAAAAAAATACTAATCGTTGGTTGTGACCCTAAAGCGGATTCAACTAGACTTATCTTACACGAAAAAGCTCAATCTACAATTATGCAACTAGCATCAGAAGCTGGTACAGTTGAGGATTTAGAATTAGAAGATGTATGTAAACCAGGAGCAGATGAGTTCCACCCAGATAACGAAGAGATTACTGAGGGATTCATTATGTGTACAGAGTCAGGTGGTCCTGAGCCAGGTGTTGGATGTGCAGGTAGAGGGGTTATTACTGCTATTAACTTTCTTGAAGAAGAGGGTGCTTACGATGATGATTTAGATTTCGTATCTTATGACGTTCTTGGGGATGTTGTATGTGGTGGATTTGCTATGCCAATTAGAGAAGGTAAAGCACAAGAGATTTATATCGTAATGTCTGGTGAGATGATGGCTATGTATGCAGCTAACAACATTTCAAAAGGTATTTTAAAATATGCTAACACTGGTGGAGTTAGACTTGCAGGTCTTATTTGTAACGCGAGAATGACAGATAGAGAGTACGATCTAGCTAAAAACTTAGCAACTCAAATCGGAACTCAAATGATCCACTTCGTACCAAGATCTAACCACGTTCAAAGAGCTGAGCTTAGAAGAATGACAGTTGTTGAGTTCTCACCAAGTTCTGATCAAGCTATGGAATACAAAGAGTTAGCTAGAAAAATTATCGAGAATGACCTTAAAGTTATTCCTGCTCCATTAGAGATGGATGATCTTGAAAACTTATTAATGGAATTCGGTTTAGAAGAAGAAGTTGAAGAGGGTGCAATTGGACAAAAAGAAGCGTAATCGCTTCTTCCAATTTGAAGAATAAAACAAAAAAATAAATAAAAATAAATAAAACAATAGGAGAAAATTATGTTTGTATGTGGTTATCATTTTCCAGCAAGTGAAGGGAACGATGTTGCTTTTGATAAAGTAATTGAAAAAGTTGAAGAAGGTTTAGATGCATCAGGTAAAACTGTAACTTTAACAAGTGAAACAAGAGAAGGTAAACTACTTGAAGAGATTAGTGTACCAGAGGGAACTTTTGCACACAAAGCATTAGTTGATTTTTATGAGGGTGCAGATGTATCTGAAAACGATGGATTTAAAATGATTTATTACACTAATAAATACCAAATTTCTGAAATCTCTAAAACTGTAGACGGAGATGCTACTAAAGATCTTTGTAAAAAATTAGATGATATGAATCTTTATAGAGTTAAAGTGGCATAAGCCAACTTTTACTCTATAAAAAAGGCATTCTAAAACTTTTGGACAGAATGGTCTTAGTCCAAACGCTTTAGTGTGTATACAAAAAAGAAAATTTAAAAAGGAAAAATGTTATGAGCAATGAAGAATTAGAAGCTTTACAGAAAGAAGCGATTGCAGAAGTTTTAGAAGTATATCCTGCTAAAGCTGCTAAAAACAGAGCAAAGCACCTTGGTGTTGACTCTCCAGAGGGTGTAAAAGGTGCATGTGATAAAACAAGAAGTAACAAACAAACTGTTCCAGGTGTAATGTCTCAAAGAGGATGTGCGTACGCTGGATCTAAAGGGGTTGTTTGGGGTCCTATTAAAGATATGATCCATATCTCTCACGGACCTGTTGGTTGTGGTCAATACTCACGAGCTGGTAGAAGAAACTACTATATCGGTACAACCGGTGTTGATACATTTGTAACTATGAACTTTACAACTGACTTTACTGAAAAAGATATTGTATTTGGTGGAGATAAAAAACTTAAAACTGCACTTGAAGAGATTGATACATTATTCCCATTAAATAATGGTATATCTATCCAATCAGAGTGTCCAATCGGTCTAATTGGGGATGATATTCAAGCGGTAGCAAAAGTACATAAAAAAGAATCTGACAAACCAACAGTTGCAGTTTCATGTGAAGGGTTTAGAGGGGTTTCTCAATCACTTGGTCACCATATCGCTAATGATATGATTAGAGATGAAGTTATGCCAGATGCGTCACATAGACAATCTTTTGAAGCAACTGATTATGATGTAGCTATTATCGGGGATTATAATATTGGTGGAGATGCTTGGGCATCAAGAATTTTACTTGAAGAGATCGGATTAAGAGTTATTGCTCAATGGTCTGGTGATGCTACTTATAAAGAGATGGCAATCGCTCCAAAAGCAAAACTTAACTTACTTCACTGTTATAGATCTATGAACTATATTTCAAGACATATGGAACAAGAGTTCGGTATACCTTGGATGGAATATAACTTCTTTGGACCAAGTAAAACTACTGAGAGTTTGCGAAAAATTGCTGAGTTCTTTGGACCTGAAGTTCAAGAGAAAGCTGAAGCTGTTATCGCTAAATATACAGCTATGACTGATGCAGTTATCGCAAAATATAGACCTAAATTAGAGGGTAAAAAAGTAATGTTATACGTTGGAGGTCTTAGACCAAGACACGTTATCGGAGCTTATGAAGATTTAGGTATGGAGATAATCGGTACTGGTTATGAGTTTGCTCACGGTGATGATTATAAAAGAACAAAAGAAGATATTGAGCGATCAACTCTTATTTACGATGATGTAAATGAGTATGAGCTTGAAAAATTTGTACAAAAATTAAAACCTGATTTAGTTGCTTCAGGGGTTAAAGAAAAATATGTATTCCAAAAAATGGGATTACCGTTTAGACAAATGCACTCATGGGATTATTCTGGTCCTTACCACGGTTATGATGCATTTGCAGTATTTGCAAAAGATATGGACTTAGCTATGAACTCGCCTGTATGGTCTCATACAACAGCTCCATGGGAAAAAGGAGAGTAGTATGCAAGACGTAGAAAAAATTGTTAATGGACAAAAGCTGTTTTTAAAAGAGGAGTACCAAACTTCTTTAGCAGCAAAAAAAGAATTTGAAGGTGCAATGGGTGCTATCAATCCTGCAAAAGTTGATGAAGTTCAAGAGTGGACTAAATCTTGGGATTATAGAGAAAAGAACTTAGCTAGAGAAGCGATTACAGTTAACCCTGCTAAAGCTTGTCAGCCATTAGGTGCTATTATGGCTGCTCTTGGTTTTGAAAATACTATGCCTTATGTTCATGGTTCTCACGGATGTGTTGCATACTTTAGATCATATTTTACAAGACACTTTAAAGAGCCGACTCCATGTGTTTCTGACTCTATGAGTGAATCTGCAGCGGTTTTCGGTGGTCTTTCAAATATGAAAGATGGTTTAAGAAACTGTAATGCTATGTATAAACCAGATCATATCGCAGTATCTACAACTTGTATGGCAGAGGTTATCGGAGATGACTTAAATGCGTTTGTTACAGGTGCTAGAGAAGATGCTGAGGGTGAATTAGATGATTTACCAATCACTTATGCACATACTCCATCATTCGTAGGTTCTCATATCACTGGATATGATAACATGATGAAATCTATGTTAGAGCAACTTAATCCTGCAAGAAGTGAAAAAGTTGTTGATGAGGGTAGAATCAATATTATCCCTGGTTTTGAGCCATATCTTGGATCTTTAGCAGAGGTTAAAGAGATTGCTGCGTCATTCTCTGACAAAATTGTAATGTTAGGTGATCATGAAGAGCAATGGAATACTGGAGCAGGTGGATATAGCCTATATGCTGGTGGTACAACTATGGCGGATGCTAAAACTGCTATCAATGCTGAGACTACAATCTCATTACAAAAATATTCTACAGTTCAAACTGCTAAAACTATTAAAAACAAATGGAAACAAGGTTATGAAACTTGTAATCCAATAGGACTTAGCGGAACTGACGAGTTTGTTATGAAACTTTCTGAGCTTACTGGTAAAGAAGTTCCTGAGTCTTTAAAAACTCAAAGAGCACAATTAGTAGATGCTATGCAAGATTCTTACCCATATATGCACGGTAAAAAGTTTGCAATATTTGGAGATCCTGATTTCTTACTTGGTCTTGTATCTTTTATCGTTGAGATGGGTGGTATTCCAACTCACGTATTATGTCACAATGCTCCAAGAAAAGGTTGGGAAGCAGATATGCAAGCTATCCTTGACAAATCAGATTGGTCGGAAGATTGTCAAATTTGGGCAGGTAAAGATTTATGGCACTTAAGATCATTATTATTTACTGAGCCTGTAGATTTCTTAATCGGTAATGTTTACGGTAAAGAGCTTTATAGAGATACTAAAACTCCACTTATCAGAATTGGTTTCCCAATTTTTGATAGACACCACTTACATAGATACTCTATGAGTGGATATAAAGGTGCTTTAAATCTTCTTACCTGGATTACAAATGCAGTTCTTGATCAACTTGATGAAGAGACAAAAGATATAGGAAAAACTGACTACTTCTTTGACTGTGTAAGATAATTAAAAAATTCGGAATTTAACATTGATAAAAAGCTCGGGAGTATATCTTCCGAGCTTTTTTATTAATAAACTGTTTACTTTTTCAAGGTAAAATTATAGTATCATTTAAAGGATACTCTATGCAGTTTATACAAAAACTTATAGTACTTAGTTTACTACTTGGTACCATTTATGCTTCAACTACTACACAATCGGTAAATCGATACAACATCGTAGATACAAATCAAAAAAGATGTTTTAATTCTTATGGAAGTCAGATATCTTGTAAAGGTACGGCTCAAGACGGCGAATTTATAGGCAATACTCCAAACTATACGGTAACCGCAAATGCAACAGTGATCGATAATATTACGGGACTTATTTGGCAAAGATCGGCAGATACAAATAGTGACGGCAAAATTGATGTAAAAGATAAGATGACTCAAAAAGATGCTATAAGATATTGTCAAAATTTAACCCTTGGAGGGTTTGACGATTGGAGACTGCCTGATATTAAGACTATGTACTCTTTGATAGATTTTAGCGGAAAAGATATAGATTCAAGGGCAAGTAGCGGTTCAACCCCTTTTATAGATAATAAAACTTTTGAAGTTGTTTATGGAGATATTAGTGCGGGGGAGAGAATCATAGATGCACAATGGGCAACTACTACAAACTATGTATCGTACACTATGAACGGCAATGATACGATGTTTGGGGTAAATTTTGCCGATGGGAGGATAAAAGGGTATCCCTCTTCAACCATAAGAGGAAGAGATAAACTTTTTTATGTGCAATGTGTAAGGGGAAATAAAGAGTATGGGAAGAACAATTTTGTAGATAATAAAAATGGAACTATCACGGATATTGCTACAAATCTAATATGGCAAAAAGAAGATAGTAAAAAGCCGTTAAAGTGGGAAAAGGCATTACAATATTGTAGTAATTTATCTTTAGGCGGATATGATGATTGGAAGCTTCCAAATGCAAAAGAGCTTCAAAGTATAGTTGATTATACAAAATCGCCAAGTACCACAAACTCTGCAGCAATCAACCCTTTGTTTGATACAACAAGTTTTATAAGTGAAAAAGGGGAAAAAGACTACGGTGCATACTGGAGCAGTACAACCCATAAAAATCAAAGGGGAGCAGAGCATTCAGTTTACGTAAACTTTGGTAAAAGTTTAGGCTATATGAGGGGCAGATGGATGGATGTTCACGGTGCAGGAGCACAAAGAAGCGATCCAAAAGATATACAAACTGCAAACGGTATGGGATATAATAGAGTTACTGATGCAAACGGAGATAAGGCTATCACCCACGGACCGCAGGGGGATGTGGTAAGAAGCGGAAATTTTGCAAGGTGTGTAAGAAATGTAAATGTAGAGCAAAAAAGAGTAACAGATGCACCAAAAGAGATAAATAACCGCAGAATGGAGAGTGATTTTGGCAATGGTAGAATTTCTAACCAAAGAAGAGAACCGCCTAGCGAAGCTATTGAGGCTTGTGAAAATAAAAGTATAGATGAGAGCTGTAGAGTCCAAACCCCTGATGGAAGATCTATAAACGGAGTTTGCGGTAAAACACCCGATGGACTTAAGGTATGTATTCCAAAAGCTATGGAAAATCCAAATGAAAGGGGCTTTCGTATGGCTCCTCCTCCAAGATAAAAACCAAGGAATAGTTTTTGCATGATAGTAAACAATTAATTTATGGGAACTTTTATGCTAGAAACATTTATACTGCCGTTGGTACTTCTTATCTATATTGTAGGGATAATTATATATACTAATAAAATTTATAAAAAACAGGTAGAAAAATAATTATGATAAATGCTACAAAAGAGGATACTTACAATTTTGCCAAAAAATTCTCAACCTATAAAGATTTTTATACGATAAGCAATGATTTGGTCTTTTCAAAACTTGGACTTGGAACTTTTAATAAAGAGCCTTACAAAGAGGAAAACTATGTTTTTCATTATATTGAGGGTGTAAAAGAGGCTATAAAAAACGGGATCAATTTAATTGATACTGCATCAAATTATAGATATGGACAAAGTGAACGTGAGATAGGGACTGCACTCCAAGAGCTTGGGGATGAAGTAAAAAGAGAGGAGTTGATTATTTGCTCAAAAGGTGGATTTATTCAGCTTGATTATCCTTTTCCTGAAAATCCTTACTCTTGGATAGATGAGAATATTATTGCAAAAGGGTTAGCCACAAAAGAGGATATAGAACTTGATCAACACTGTATGACCCCTGATTATTTAGAATGGTCGTGTAAAAGAAGTTTAGAGAATATTGGGATAGACTCTTTTGATATTTATTATTTGCATAATCCAGAGATGCAGATTTTAAAGCTTGGGCAAAAAGAGTTTTATAAACAAATAGAAAAAATATTTAAAAGGTTTGAAAAATTAGCCGATCAGGGGCTTTTTAAATACTACGGTGTGGCAGTTTGGAACGGGTTTATAAGTGAAACCGATGAGCGGATTAGTTTGGAAAAACTTGTGCAGATTGCTGGGAAAGTGGGTGGAGAAAACCATAGGTTTAAATATGTTCAAACCCCTTTTAATATGGCAAAAACTACTGTTTTTACAACTCCCACACAAGAGGTAGATAATGAAGCCTGTACTCTTATTGGGGCGGCACATAGACTAGGTATCGGTGTAATCAGCTCATCAAGTTTGCTTCAAATGAATCTATTTAAAAAATCTTTTTCCCCTGAGACAGGAGCTATACTTGATGACACTATGACATTAAAAACAGATATTCAACTTGCACTCCAATTTGTCCGTTCAACTCCAGGGATTGTAAGCTCATTATTTGGATCAAAGGTTCCTGTTAATATCAAAAGTAATTGTGAAATATCAAAAATCAAAGCAACACCAAAAGCTAAATATGATCTGCTTTATAGGTTGTAGGAAATAGCTAATGATATATGATGTTATAGTAGTTGGTGGTGGTGTTGCAGGTCTTATGGCTGCTATTGAAGCAAAGACTGAAAAAAATAAAGTTGCAGTTATCACAAAAGGGAATCTTTTTAAATCAAACAGCTCAATGGCAAGTGGCGGTATCAATGCCGTATTAGATACAAACAATAAAAAAGAGATAGACAAACATATTCACGATACCCTAAAAGGTGCAAAAGGTTTAGGAAATAAAAAAGCTATAACATATATGTGCAATCAAGCTTCGAGTATCATAGAAAAACTTGTAAGTTACGGCGTGGATTTTGATAGAAACGACGAGGGAAATATAGCACAACGGAGTTTTGGCGGTGGAAGTTCTAAAAGAACTTGTTATGTAGGGGATAAAACAGGCGGTGCGATAACCCAAGCTTTAATCAAAAAAGCAAAAACGGCAGGGGTAACGTTTTTGGTTAATAATTTTGTGATGAATCTTACTAAAATCGACAATAAAGTAAGTGGTGTAGTCACTTTAAGAAGGATTGATTCTTCCGTGATGGTTTATCCTGCAAAAGCTGTTATACTTGCCGGTGGCGGGTATGCGGGGCTTTTTAGAGGGTTTAGTACCAATGCCTCTGATTACACGGGAGATATGTACGCTATAGCACTTCGTGTGGGACTAACTCTTCAAGATATGGAGTTTGTACAGTTTCATCCAACAGGACTTGCCAAAACAAGTTATTTGGTAAGTGAAGCTGCCAGAGGAGAAGGTGGATATCTTGTAAACAGCGACGGAGAGCGATTTGTAGATGAACTTGATACAAGAGATGTCGTAAGCCGTGCTATCTCTAAAGAGATTGAAGAGGGTAAAAAAGTTTATATTGACTTAAGACATTTAAGCAAAGAACATATTGAACAAAAATTACCGAGTTTGTACAAAACTGCATATATGCAAACAGGTGTTGATATAAGTGAAGAACTTTTGGAGATCAAACCTGTAGCTCATTATAGTATGGGTGGAATTGAAGTTAATATGACGACTACTGCTATCAAAGGGCTTTTTGCGTGTGGAGAGTGTGCAGTAAACGGTATTCACGGTGCAAATAGGCTTGGTGGAAACTCCTTACTTGACGGAGCGGTCTTTGGGGAACTAGCGGGAAAAAAAGCACTGGAATATATACAAAATAAAGAATTTCTACCGATAGATTATAATGTGGTGGTTGAAGATCAAAAGTGGGTGGATTTTATCTTTGATATGGATACAACAAAAAACTTCAATGCGATGAGAATAACGTTGGGAAAAACAATGTTTGAACTTGCAGGTATCCATAGAACAAAAGAATCTCTTACAAAAGCATTTGATTATCTTAAATATCTTAGAAGAGAGTCCGGTACTTTACATTGTATCGATAAAAGTAGACAAAATAATGTAGAACTTATCGCAATTTTAGAGCTTAGAAATGCTCTGGAAGTAGCTGAAGCTATCGTACTTAGTGCCAATAAAAGAAAAGAGAGCAGGGGTGCACACCATAGGGATGATTACCCAAAATTAGATGATAAAAAAAATAAACATATATTGGTCAATGAACTTAAACGCGGTTTATTTAAGGTGTGGATGGATGATAATTCATTTTTTGACAAAATAAGAAAATTTATAATAAATAATTAAATTCAAAATAAAGGAAAAAACAATGGCAAAAGTAATGCTTAGAGAAGCAAACGGAGAGATATATTTTTATATCGCAAAAAAAGATATGGAAGAGACAATTGAGACATTAGAGTTTGATGCAGATGATAATTGGGGTGGAGAGGTTGAACTCAGTAACGGCGAAACATGGTGGATAAAACCTGGACCGAAAAATCTTCCCAAAGAGGAAGTTTGCAAAAAACTTGCAGATTGATTATTTTATATACACAAATATTGTCTAAATAGTATCTAAAGAGGGTACAATATTATATAAAAATTAATAGATTGGACTTTATATGGATAAAGAGCAATGTGAAAATTGTTTAACACAAAGAGAATTAAATGTTTTATATGAAATAGCGGAGATTATAGCTGCTTCAAGGGGAAACTTTGAAGCATCGTTAGAAAAATCTTTGATAGCTTTAAAAAGAAATTTAGAGCTTGAAAACTGTGTAATATATAAGCTTGATGATGAGTTGCTGCATATATTTGCATCACTTAATTTTAATAAACATCAAAAAATAATCTCAGAGTATAGACTTGGCGAGGGTGCAACGGGACTGGCGGCAAAATCAAAAGAACCGATAGTTATAGAAAACGTACACAACGATATACTCTTTTTAAATAAATCAGGGAACAGAAGCAGCGATACGATATCGTATATTGCCGTTCCTATGATTGTTGAAAATGAAGTTATCGGAGTATTGGCGGCAAATTTAACAAAATCTACACAAATAGGTTTTGAAGACACTGTTCGGATACTCACGATCATAAGTTCACTTTTTGCACAAGCTATGTACTCACACTTTGTTGTGGAGAATGAAAAAGAAAAATTGAAAGACTTAAAACAATATTATAAAATGGAATGGGACTCAAAAGTACATAATTTCGGTGATATCATAGGTGAAAGTAAAAAAATGAAAAATGTTTTTCAAGTGATTGAGAGAATTGCACCTAGTGATGTTACGATACTGGTCCGAGGGGAAACCGGGACGGGAAAAGAGCTGGTAGCTGCAGCAATTCATAAAAGAAGCAAAAGAAAAGATGAACCTTTTGTCAAGTTAAATTGTGCCGCTATCACAGATAGTTTACTCGAGAGTGAACTTTTTGGACATGAAAAAGGTGCATTTACCGATGCAAAAGAGACGAGAAAAGGTAGATTTGAACTTGCCGATAAAGGGACACTCTTTTTAGATGAGATAGGAGATATTTCAGCTTCAGCGCAGGTAAAACTTTTACGTGTATTACAGGAGCGGGAGTTTGAGCGGGTCGGTGGAAGCAAGACTATAAAAGTAAACGTAAGACTTGTAGCTGCAACCAATAGAGACCTTGAACAGATGGTAAAAGACGGAGAATTTAGGGAAGATTTATATTATAGATTGAACGTAATTCCTATTGATCTCCCACCGCTTAGAAAAAGGGGTAACGATATCAAGTTACTTGTAAACTTTTTCCTAGAACGTGCTATAAAAAACCATAAAAAGAAAGTTACTATAACCGATGAAGCGATGGATAAACTTATGGGATATCCATGGCCCGGAAATGTAAGAGAGATGGAAAATACCATTGAGAGAATCGTTCTTATGGGGGATGAAAACGGTATCAGTGCACAGGATATGCTACTTCTTTTACCTGCTTTGAATAATAAGAATTTGGTAGATGAGTACAAAACCATACCGATAGAGAATAAAACGCTTGACGAGTTGGAAAAAGAAGCCGTAATAAAAGCTATGAAAGAGTGTGACAATAATCAATCCCAAGCAGCAAATATGTTGGGAATAACGGTGAGACAAATAGGATATAAAATAAAAAAATATGGAATCTAAAATAGTATACAACGGCAATGAGTGTGAGCTGACCGATGACTTTATAGATATTGGATACATGGCTGAAAATATTGAAGTAACTGATTTTTTTGGAAAAGCAAAAGAGATTAAAAGAAGTGATGCAAAAGGCTCTATGACACTGTTTGTATCATTTCCAAACAGTGATGAGGATTTTGTAAAAGAGCTCTTAAAAATAGATGAATTTATGAGTCATATACAAGTGGATATTCACTGTTATTTTATATTTAATGAAAAGCTTGAAGATCTTCAAGCATTAAATAACAGACTAAAAAAGTTTGAAATCGTATTTGACACTGAAGAGGACTTTGGAAATATGTATGGGACAAAGATAGTAAGTGGAGAACTCGAAGACAAACTAACCAAAGCGCTTTTTTTAATTTCTAAAGACGGTGCGGTGTTTTATCTTGATATGCCCGAGGATTTGGATAAAGAGTTTGATATTGAAAGATTAAGAGCCGAGCTGAATCGTGCGTATATTACCTATACAGGTGTTGGCTGTCACGGTTAAAAGCTTAAATTAATACTTATCATATCGCCCAATAGCTACAAGTAACAAAGCTCATTTACTTGTAGTAAACTTCACTTTCTTACTTGCAACTCTTGAACAATAGCATAAGCATTACTTTAAGCTTTTAGAAAAGTTTTTATTTTAAACCACTAATTTGTTTGTCAAATTCATTAAATAATTGATCAATTTCATATATGGTTTGTTTTTTAATTTTTGTATTATTATCCAAATTAAAATATTCAATATATGCTTGATGTAATTTATAGTCCATATTATTTACTAATTGAATAACAGTCTCATCTAATCTTGCTAAATCTAAAACAACAGTTCTTGAGCATGACTTAAGAAGCTTTGTTCTATCAATCCTTATACTATTTCCTTCCCATCTATTTACTACAGTTAGTAACTTTTCAATATTTGAAGCTTTTTTAGATACAAAATTAGTAAACTCATCTCCTTTAAAAAAGTACAAATGAAGTTTCCCTGTATCTTTAATAGCTAGTATCATATCATCTGCAAAGATATAGTTAAACATGTTAGAAAATCTTTGTGAAAACTCTTCATAGTATCCATCAGTTTTTAGTTTTTCAAAAAGTTTTTTTAATCTTGGTATAGAACCTAGCCCTATATCACTATCGGTTTTCCGTTCAGTTAAATATTGTGATATATCAAAGCCATCAAATAATACTTTTTTCTCAAATGAACCAAGATTAATCTCTTTGTTATTTATCATTAAAGTTTTAAGAGATACTCCATAGGTATCATTAAACAACAAATCAATCTTTTCTCGTTTATTTCCTGCAATTTTATCTTTTGCCAAATTAAAATAGTCAGGCACTTCACTTTTTATATTTTTTCTTTTTTTACTATCAGTTACTTCTCCATTGAAAAGAATTGCCATTAAATCTTCAAAAACCCTAGCTGATGTTTTTCTTTTTGCCACTTCATCATCTGTTATATATTGATTAATATAGTTTAAAATATATAATGAGTTAAATTTATTACAACTTTCAGGCAAAGATAAATATTTAAAAAATTCATAAACCTCGTCAATATTGGAAATGGTACTTTTAACGATACCTTTGCTTTCCATATAATCTCTAATCAATTTAATGGCATACAACTCTTTATGCATATTTTCTATCCATTATATTGAAATCTTCATCTTCTTCAAATATTTTATTTGAATATGGTAAGCTCCATTCTTTTGCATTAAATTTTATTTTTTCCAAACCAAAAAGCTCTCTAAATTCATTTGCTATAAAAAATGACATAATAGGTGGAACAGCATTACCTATTTGTGAAAAACACGCTCCATTACTCCCTATAAAATGAAAGTCATCAGGGAAAGATTGTATCCTTGCACACTCTCTAACAGTTAACCTTCTATGTCTCTCAGGGTGTGGATGGATAACTGCACCACCGCTTCTACTGCCACGTCCAGTTATCGTAGGGGATGGCTTATTCCAATCAAGTTGTCTATTACCGACATATCCATTAATTTTTACTTTATGTTTGTTTCCACTATGGTTAGGTATAGATATATCATGTTCTTTAGGTAAATCATAAATAGCATCTTTTAAAGTAGTTTGAGTATTGATTTTAAATGTCGGATAGTTAGGCTCTTTTTTAATATCACTTCTTGTACCAAATATTATAATTCTTTTTCTATTTTGAGGCACTCCATAATCAGAGGCTGTTAAAGTTTCATATTTTACTTTATAATCGCCGTTCAATCCTGCTTTTTTAAACGTTTTTAAAATAACATCATGAAAAAAGTCGTTAAACTCTTTTCCACTTTTTATCCCTGTAACATTTTCTACGATAAAATACTTTGGCTGCTTTGCTTTTAAAACTCTAGCATACTCTTGGAATAATTGGTTTTGGTCACAATCTAGCTTTCTATCTTTCCCTTTTGCTACAGTAAATCCTAAGCATGGAAAACCGCCAATTAAAATATCTGCATCTGGAATATCATCTGTATCTACATCATAAATACTTTTATGTACTATATGACCACCGATGTTTTGTTGATAACTCTGTGTTGCTTCTTTATCAAAATCATTTGCCCAAACTATCTCAAAACCTGCTTTTTTAAATCCTAAATCTAAACCGCCACATCCTGAAAATAATGATATTACTTTCACTAAATTTGTCCTTTTTAAACTATCTGTAAAATTAAATAAAGTTGGCGTTTGCATACTCATACTACTTTTTCAATATTATTTGAAGAAGTATATCAATAAAATCCAGTTTTATTTAAAAATATGTCATTTTGCAATATTTTATTTTATCCAAATTTTAATTTAATTGTCATTTCTTTAAAAATGTTTCAATTTGAACCTTTAAAACTATAAAGTTACAATATTTGTTATTTAAACTTTACATCCAATCAGATTTTTTGTACAGTTTAAGTACGTAGGCGGTTGTAGTTTCAACTACATATTATTTGACAAAATACAAAGGGGTAGAAGATGAAAGCGATCCTTGTATGTTTACTATTGGTAAATTTAACTTATGCAAAAGATTTGGTGTTTGGGGTAGTGCCGCAACAAAGCCCACTTGTATTGATGAAAAAATGGACTCCGATTATAGATAAAATATCACATGAATCTGGACTTAATATTATCCTTAAAATAGAAACGTCAATTCCAAAATTTGAAGAGGAATTGTACAGTGGTAAATATGATATTGCATATGTAAATCCGTATCACTATGTAATAGCGCATAAAAAACAAAACTATACACCCATACTCCGTGCAAACAAATTGATACAGGGTATAATAGTTGCTTCTAAAGAGATAGTGGCAATTGAACCAAAAAAATTAAAGGGCAAAACATTTCTTTTTCCTGCACCAAATGCATTTGCTGCAACACTTTTAACGAAATATGAATTGAAAGAAAAATATAATTTTAATATAGATAAAGATGCAAAAGTTATGTATGTAAATTCACATGATTCAGTTTTTAAAGGGGTTGCAAGAGAATTGGGCGAGTACGGTGGAGCAATTGTACGAACATATAATAACTTCAAAGATAAAGAAAGTAAAGATAAACTTAATATTATATATAAAACATCAAAATATCCAAGCCATCCAATTATAGTTTCCAATCAATTATCTCAAGATATTGTAAGCAAACTAAAAAAAGGGTTTGCAAGTTTGGATAAAAATGATTTAAAAACATTATCGATGAAAAAATTGATACCTATCGATGATAAAAACTATGATATAATTAAAAAACTTGCTATTGAACTTGGTATATATTAAATGAAAGGTCGTAAGATTGAAACTATCTTTTAGATACAAATTTATATTATCGTTTGTTACTCTTGAGATAGTATTTTTAAGCCTTATTGCTTTTTTTAATTTTGGTTTTATAGATCAAAGTTCACAAAAGCTCATTGACGATAAACTCAATTCGATAAAAGTTTTAAGTCAAAAACTTCTTTTAGTTCCGGTATCGACGTATGATACCGCTACTCTTGATGATATCTTAAGCTCTTTATTGCAAATTGACAATATAACAGCAGCCAAAGTTACGACTGCTTCAGGGCAAACTTTATCACAGAAAGGGGATATAAATATTGACGTAAATGAGTGTACCAATGATATTCATTTTCCTTTAAAATCCGATGATATCACGGTGGGTTATTTACATATTTGGCTTGACTTTAGTGAAAATATTGAAAGAATCACAAAAAATAAAAATCAAACTTTAAAAATTATAATACTAGAAGTAAGTATTTCTATTTTGTTATCTTTACTTATTGGTAGAAATATTGCCTTGAATTTAGAGTCTCTAACCCAAGCTACAGATTCATTATCTGAAAACCAACGCTATGCAATTCCTTCAATTAAAGGGAATGATGAAGTTGCAGCTCTTGCAAAAGCTATGCAAAATATGCAGAAAAATATTCTTGAACAAAATGAAAAGATTGTCGAAGCAAATACGAAACTGGAAAAACTCAATGCAACGTTAGAACAAAGAGTAAAAGAGGAAGTTGCAAAAAATAGAGAAAAAGACCAACAAATGATCCAACAATCAAAACTAGCTCAAATGGGTGAAATGATAGGGATGATTGCACATCAGTGGAGACAACCTCTAGCATCTATTAGTATGATGATAAATAATATGCTTTTAGATATAGAGCTTCAATCATTTGAAGAACAAAAAGCTGTTTCTATACTAAAAAACATGAATGAGCAACTCCAACATCTTTCAAAAACAATTGATGACTTTAGAAATTTCTTTAAAAATAATAAAGAAAAAGTTGAAACATCTTTAAATAAAGTTGTTGAGAGTACTTTGGATATTGTAGGAAATTCAATTGTTAATAAAAATATTATACTAACAACCGATCTACAATCTACACAAATATTTGAAACATATGCCGGTGAATTGCAACAAGTTATATTAAATTTAATACAAAATAGTGAAGATGCAATTATACAAAACAGTATAGAGAACGGTAAGATAGAGATATTCACAAAAGATGATGAAGAAGGATTTTATTTTACAATTAAAGATAATGGTGGAGGGATTCCTAAAGAGGTATTAAATAAAATATTTGAACCATATTTCTCTACTAAAACAAGCAAAAACGGTACAGGGTTAGGGCTTTATATGAGTAAAACGATTATTGAGGAACATTGTAAAGGAAAACTTGAAGTTTCAACGAAAGATAATACTACAACATTTACAATTACATTATTTGATAAAAAAGTTTAATAGGGAAATAGGATAAAATTAATCCTAAACTTTAAATCAACCTAAATTATATAATCCACATTAAAACATTTATTTTTTTTATATCATACTTGGAACACATTTTGCATGAAGTATTAGTATAAATAATATAAATACTGGATTACTACAATGGAAAATATCAAAGAAAAATTACTAAGTGGAGAGCTTGTGCCATTTTTAGGGATGGGTGTGTTTGAAAATACTAAGGCAACGGATGGTTCACAACTGCCATTTGATAGTGATTCGATGGTGCTATCGCTAAATAACGGTCGTGCAATGAGTCCACGACTAATGTATGAGTACACAAGAGCTACAATGAGTTTGGAGCAAAGAAGAGGGCGGGATTTTATCGTGCAGATGACAAACCATATTTATGCTTCAAAAGAGTATGAGATCCCTTATACGTATCAATTTTTACAAGAGATAAAACCAAAATATATGATTGATACCAATCTCGATGACAGTTCTTGCAAAGTATATGAAGATGTGGAACATTTTATGATCACGGGGATTTCAAGGATAACGGCAGAATATGATAGGTTTATCGTATATAAGTATGACGTAGCTTCTAAAGAGTATAATCAAGTTGATAAAAGTGAACTAGATGACAGCTTACCGATTTTATTTAAGCCGATGGGATGTATGATACCTGAGATGAATTTTATCATAAGTGATGCAGATTTTGTAGATTGGCTAACCGAGGCGATGGGTGGATATGCGATGCCGAATTTTTTAAAAGAGTATAAAAATGGTAAAAGTTATCTATTTTTAGGGGTTGATTTTAGCAGAGATACTTATAGAATGGTAGCCAATGAATTAACTCTAGGACTTGATACGGGACTTGTAGTGATGAAAAAAGATGAATACTCTAAAAAAGAGGATAAGTTTATAAAAAATCATAATTTGCAATTGCTTGAGAAAGAGTGTGATCAATTTTTAAAGGAGCTGTAATGTCTGAACTTATATGTGATTTTTGCGGTAAAAATGTAAAAGAAGTTTCTAAAATATTTAGTGCAGAAAATGCACATATTTGTGATGAGTGTATCGGGACTTGTTCTGATGTGCTTCATAAAGAGGAGCTTAAAAAAGCGAAAAAAGAGTTTCAAAAAGGACTCTCAGTTCCAACAAAAATAAAAGAGCATCTTGATAGTTATGTAATAGGGCAGAGTGATGCAAAAAAAGTTCTCTCCGTTGCGCTTTATTCCCACTATAAAAGGATAGATAAACCAACTTTTAAAGATATTGAGATAGAAAAATCAAATATTATGTTAGTAGGTCCAACAGGGAGCGGTAAAACATTATTGGCTAAATCTTTGGCAAAGATTATGGATGTACCTTTTGCAGTTGCCGATTCTACCGCTTTAACCGAAGCTGGATATGTGGGGGAAGATGTAGAATCTATCCTCTCGCGTCTTTTAGCTGCAGCTGATTTTGATATTGATCGTGCACAAAAAGGGATTATTTATATTGATGAGATTGATAAGATTGCCAATAAAAGTGAAAGTGCTACAAGCGGTCGTGATGTAAGTGGCGAGGGGGTTCAGCAGGGACTTTTAAAAATTTTAGAGGGTGGAGAAGTTTACGTACCTGTAAAAGGGAGTCGTAAAAGCTCTTCTGCCGAGACAGTTCTTTTTGATACGACCCATGTGCTTTTTATTTGTGGTGGAGCATTTGTAGGGCTTGTTGGAGATGAAAAAGATAAAAAGAAAAACAAACCTAAAACAATGGGATTTTTAAGTGAAGAATCTGAGGAGAAAAAAGATGAAATTGAATCAAAAGATTTAATCTCTTTTGGACTTATCCCTGAGTTTATCGGTCGTATTCCAGTGATCGCCACACTTAATCCTCTTTCATTAGAAGATTTGATAAGAGTTTTAAAAGAGCCTAAAAATGCTATTATCAAACAATACCAGGCACTTTTTGAACTTGACGGGATTGATCTTGAATTTAACGATGAGGCATTAGAAAAGATTGCAGCTATGGCTGAAGAAAAAGGTGTAGGAGCTAGAGGGCTTCGTGGTATTATAGAAAAAATCATGCTGCCGCTTCAATATGAACTCCCTGCAAAAAATGATATCGATAGATGTATTATTACAAAAGAATTTATCGAAGGAGATGAAGAGGTAAGTTTAGAATATACCCAAGAGCAAGAGGCAGACAAAGAAAATGGATGATATGTCCACCGCTTACGAGTGGGCAAAAACCCATACTTTTGATGAAGAACAAATCCATTATTGTACGATACTAGCTTTAAAAATACTTGACGGCAGTTGTAAAATGGACTATGATAATTATAATCTGTTTATGTCGGTATATGACGGAATCAATGATAAAAATCCAACTCCCTTTGATAAAAAAGTACATCAAATTATAGAATTATCACGAACCAATGATCCCATAATTCCAAAAGATGAATATAAAGAAGCTGTCCATGGTTTACGGGTTGCGATGATGAACAATATGGAAAAGCCTCGAATGAAAGCTTTTAAAAAATTTGTTTGGGATAATCTACCTTAGTAATTTTTAGTTAATATTATTTAGCTATACTTCGCAAAATTACAATATCTTTTTTGGAAATATTTTGCATACAATAAACAACTTTACAAAACTTACTTTATTTTTAATAGCACTTACAACTATGATGTCCAATGTTGCTATTGTAACAATAATTCCTCATTTAAAAGAGATATTTAACGATGTAGAAAATATAGAGTTTTTATCACGTTTGATGATTACGATTCCTTCATTTATGATTGCAATTTTAGCTCCGGTTTTAGGACATTTTATCCATAGATTCGGTAAAAAAATTTCGGCAATATTAGCATTGATTTTATTTGGATTTTCAGGAAGTGCCGGGTTGTATCTTGATTTCATAGATTCTCTTTTAATCTCCCGTGCATTTTTAGGAATAGCGATTGCTTCACTTATGATTGTATCAACTTCTTTGGTGGGAGATTATTTTAAAGGGGAACAGCGCAATAAGTTTATGGGAGTGCAGAGTGCTTTTACTTCTGTAGGTGGAGTGATATTTGTAGTTGGTGGCGGGATTCTTAGTGATATAAGTTGGAGATACCCTTTTTGTATCTATCTTATAGGCTTTATCCTTTTGCCTTTTGTTATCAAATATCTTGTTGAGATACCTGTAAATCAACAACAAACCAGTGAAGATGAACAAATCAATACAAATCTATTTGGGATATATTTTTTAGCTTTTTTATTGATGGTTATATTTTATATTCTCCCTACACAAATCCCTTTTTTAATGATGGATAAATTTGGAGCGAGTGGTACTTTAACGGGTTTGATTATTAGTTTGGCATTTGTGTTTCATGCTATCGGAAGCCTTACGTTTGCAAAGTTAAAAGCAAGAGTTGATTTTAAAATAATTTATATTATAGGGCTGAGTATCATAGCTTTTGGATTTATCCTTATAGGACTTATTCCCCATGTTTATTTTTTCTTTTTAACTGCTCCGATGATGGGATTTGGCGGTGGATTGATGATGACCAACGTCAATGCGTGGATGCTTAGCCGTGCACATAGTAAAAAACGAGTTAAAAGTTCAGGTTATCTTACAAGCTCTTTTTTTATGGGACAGTTTTTCTCTCCGAGTGTTACTATGCCTGTTGTATCTATTTTTGGAGTGCAGCACTCTTTTATCATACTTGGAGGTGTTATTTTTATAGGTATTTGTTTTACTTTGTATATCTTAAAAAAGAGAGATAGTTTAACCTAAAAGCTTATATCCTACCCCTCTTATATTGATTATCATTCCATTTTTAAGTTTTTTCTGTAGTTTGTGAATGATGGAGCGCATACTGACTGATTCTATAATTTTTCCACCCCACACATAATCATGAATAGCTTCTATAGTTACGGTAGAGTTGATATTGTTAATCAATAGTTCTAAAAGCAGTTTTTCTTTATGGGTAAGATCAATTTCGATATTGTGTTTATAGAGTTTTTGTAAGTTTCTATTAAAAACAAATCCATAATTAAGTTCAATAATATCATTATCAAAATCATTATAGAATGTTTTTATAATATATTTGAATCTGATATAAAGTTCCTCAAAATCAAAAGGCTTTTTAAGATAATCGTCACATCCAAGATTATAAGACTTTTCGATCGATTCTATATTGGAAGCGGCACTGATGATAATCACAGGCAGTTTTTCATCCTCTTTTTTTAACAGCTGTAGTATTTTGTGTCCGTCAAATCCGGGCACATTTATATCTAAAATATAGATGTCGTATCTCTCTTCCAATATATATTTTGCCGCATCATACCCGTCGCTGCAACTTTGAACAAGAAAGTTTTTTTGGATAAGGGAATCTTTAATAATTTTATTTAACGAAAAATCATCTTCTAATAAAAATATTTTCATCAGTCTCCTTTGCTTATAGAACTCAAATCAAATATAAATTCGCTGCCGATATTTTTAGCACTTTTTACCTCTACTTTTATATCGTATTTGTCGCATATCTCTTTTACGATAGTTAATCCAAGACCAAAACCGAGATTTTCATTTGATTGTTGGAAATAGGGGATAAAAATAGTCTCAATATTTTCAATCCCTATCCCCGTATCTTTTATACTAAGAAAATATCTGCCTTCTTGTATAAATAGATAAAGAGTAATTGTGCTGTTTTCATTGGAGTATTTTATTGCATTTGAAAGAATATTATCGATAATCCTCTCAAACTCGTATTCATTTATAGATATAAAAAAGTCATTTTCAACTTCCAGTTGAATATCGATATTTTTAATTTGTGCCAACTCATCAAAAAATAGTATTCTCGAAGAGAGAAATTTGACAACGTCGATCTGCTTAATAGTATAGTTTGGATTTTCTTTTTTTACCAAATAAGAGAGATCGGAATAGATAGATGAAAGTGTTTTCGTAGAGGCTTTTATCGAATTAAGTTCCTCCATCTCTCCCGTTTTTCGCTCAATAGAATCACTGTTTAAAGAGATGATACCAAGAGGAGTATTCAGTTCATGCATAATTTTTTTTATAAACATATCTTGTCGGTGCAGGAGTTGTGAAATGGTTTGTTTACTATTATATATCTCTAACTGGTTTTGAATCCGTACCAAAATCTCTTTGGGTTCAAAAGGTTTTGTAATATAATCAACCCCGCCGTTTTCAAATGCTTTTACTTTGTGTTCAATATCGTCTAACGCACTGATAAATATTATGGGAACATCTTTTAAAGCGGGTTGTTTTTTTATCTCCTCGCAAAGTGTAAAACCATCCATCTCAGGCATTTTAATATCAAGTAAAATAAGCTCTGGAGTATTGTTTTGCAGATACTCTAAAGCCATCAAGCCGTTAAGGGTAGCCCTAATAATATATTGTTCATGTAATAAATTATTAAGATATTGAAGGTTCTCCGCTTGATCGTCTACTATTAAAACTGTTTGTTTTTTATCCATTTTTTATTTGCTAAACCTTTTTTTATTTGATATATTATAATGAAAAAAATAAAATTTTTAAACAGGGATGTTGTATGAAATTAAAACAATTGTATATGTTGCTTTTTTTAATCAATATTATCGCTTTAATATTTGTGGTCATGATGATAAACGAGTATCAAAATTCAACCAAGCAATTAGATTTTGCTTATAAAATGCAACATAGATCGCTGATTCTCGCCGATGAGCTGAGGCAGAGCAGCGATGATTTGACCCGAATGGCAAGAACTTACGTGGTAACCGGAAAGGAACAATTTAAAAAGCAGTTTCATACAGTACTTGATATTAGAAACGGAGTATTGCCAAGACCGAAAGTTTACAATCATATTTATTGGGATTTTTTAACTTTAAAAGATGCAAAACCGATACTTGATGGAGAAAAAATACCTCTCAAAGAGCTAATGCGTCAAGCGGGTTTCCCCGAAACGGAACTCTCTTTGTTGTTTAAGTCCCAACAAGAATCGGACGATCTTACCCATCTTGAAACCAAAGCGATGAATGCAGTTCAAGGAATTTTTCAAGATGAAAAAGGGCAATATACGATAAAAGGGAAACCCGATCTTGAACTTGCAGCAAAAATTATGCACGGAGAACAATACCACAATGCAAAAATAGCGATTATGAAACCCCTGGATCAATTTTACCAAGCCTTTGAACAAAGGACGCAAAAACAGGTAAACGACGCACATAAAAAAGTAAAAACACTGGAATCTTATGTGGCGATGGCGGTATTTATACTTATTTTATTGGTCCTTTTTTCATTTTTTATCATGCTTTCTCGTATAGTATATCCTTTAGAAGCATTAAAAAATTCGATGCTTGGACTCTCACGCAACGATATGGATACTTTGATTCCAGAACATAATTATCATGACGAAGTGGGGGATATGATAGGGAGTGTGGAAGTCTTTAAACAAAACGCCCTAAATCTTATCCAAAATGAAGAGGAACTAAAAAAAGCTATCAAAGAAGCACAAAATGCCAACCGTTCAAAGTCTATTTTTCTGGCAAATATGTCCCATGAGCTGCGAACCCCTTTAAATGCTATTTTAGGTTTTACGTCACTTTTAAAAAAAGCAGAGAATCTAAATGAACACCAAAAAGAAAATCTTCAAACTATACAAAACAGTGGAGGGCATCTTTTAAAGATTATAAACGAGATACTGGAACTTTCAAAAATAGAAGCGGGAAAAATAGAGATAGTAAATAAAGATTTTGATATCTTACAAACTATAGAAGATATCAAAGGGATGTTTGAAAGCAGGTATAAAAATAAAGGGATAGCTTTTAGTATAAATATCGATCCAAATCTCCCTTTGTATATTGTTGCAGACGAACAAAGACTCAAACAGGTTATCATCAATCTTTTAAGCAATGCATTAAAATACACAAAAAGCGGAGCGGTGGAATTAAATATAAAACATAGAGATAAAAAACTCTATTTTGAAGTGATAGATACGGGACGCGGGATACAAAAAAAAGATATAAAAAATATCTTTAAACCTTTTGAACAGGTAAGAAGTGAAAACTATATACAACAAGGTACCGGACTAGGACTCTCTATTACAAAAGAGTTGGTCAGTTTGATGGGTGGTAAGATAGGTGTGCAGAGCGAATATGAAGCGGGAAGCAAATTTTATTTTGATATTCAATATAAATTATCGACAAATCAAAATATAAAAGAAAAACCCGTAACCGATAAATCGGTAAAAAGGATAAAACAATCAAAAGAACATACCATATTGGTTGTGGATGATATAAAAGAAAACAGAGAACTATTGGTGCAGATATTCAACCAATACGGCATCAAAACCATTGAAGCAAAAAATGGAAAAGAAGCTTACGGTAAAATCAAAGATGCCCATATGGTTTTTATGGATATCTCTATGCCCGTACTTGACGGACTAAGTGCTACAAAACTGATAAAAAAGGATGAAAAATACAAAGATATCCCTATCGTGATTGTCTCTGCAAACGTATTAAAAAGTGACGAGGAAAAAGCATTGCAAAGTGGAGCGGACGGTTTTATCGCAAAGCCTGTCGAAGAGTTAAAACTTTTAGATTATTTAAAAAAGTTTTTGGATATCGAGATTATTTACGAAAATGATAAAGAGATAGAAAAAAAGTTTGAATTGGCACAAAATATTATAGAGGAGATAAGCTGTGCCATCCAAAGTTTGGATATTGAAAAAATTAAAAAAACAGTTGATGAAAACTATGTAGAGAAAAGTATCAAAGCAAGAATTATTGAATTGGCAAACAGATTTGAATTTGAAAAGCTTAAAAACTTTATAAATAAAACGGCTGTATAAAAAATGTACAAAAGTTTTAAAAGAACAACACAAAAAACAACACTAAAACAACACTAACATTTTATACTTCTAATGTTTAAAAAAATTAAGGAGTCAAAATGTTAAAAAACATTGCAAAAGGTTTGTCTATAGCAGCAATCGTTGGTATGACAATGGCAGCAAGTGCTGCGGATACGATCAAAGTTGGTGTTCTACACTCACTTTCAGGAACTATGGCGATTAGTGAGACTACATTAAAAGATACAGTTTTAATGATGATTAAGGAGCAAAATAAAAAAGGTGGGGTTCTTGGGAAAAAGTTAGAGCCTGTTGTGGTTGATCCTGCATCAAACTGGCCATTGTTTGCTGAGAAGATGAGAGGTCTTATTACTAAAGATAAAGTAGATGTTACTTTTGGTTGTTGGACATCTGTTTCAAGAAAATCGGTTCTTCCTGTTGTTGAAGAGTTAAATGGTATTTTATTTTACCCTGTACAATATGAAGGGGAAGAATCTTCTAAAAATGTATTCTATACAGGTGCGTCACCTAACCAACAAGCAATTCCTGCCGTTGATTATCTTATGAATGAAGTGGGTGTAAAAAGATGGGTTCTAGCAGGAACTGACTATGTCTATCCACGAACTACAAATAAAATTTTAAAAGCATATTTAAAAGCTAAAGGTGTAAGCGATAAAGATATCATGGTAAATTATACGCCGTTTGGTCACAGCGACTGGCAAAGTATCGTAAGTGATATTAAAAAATTTGGTAGTGCAGGGAAGAAAACAGCAGTTGTTTCTACAATCAACGGAGATGCAAATGTACCATTTTATAAAGAGCTTGGAAACCAAGGAATTTCAGCTGAAGATATTCCTGTAGTTGCATTCTCTGTGGGGGAAGAGGAGCTTTCAGGACTTGATACAAAACCACTGGTTGGTCACTTAGCTGCATGGAATTACTTCCAAAGTGCGGAAGCGGATGTAAATGAAGAGTTTATCGATTCATGGAAAAAATTTATGAAAAATCCTAAAAAAGTGACAAACGATCCAATGGAAGCTACTTATATCGGGTTTAAAATGTGGGTAAAAGCTGTTGAAAAAGCTGGAACTACAGATACTGACGCAGTAACTGATGCGATGATTGGAATCTCTGTACCAAACTTAACGGGTGGAATTGCAACTATGATGCCAAATCACCACTTAACAAAACCAGTTTTAATTGGAGAGATTCAAGAAAATGGTCAGTTTGAAACAGTATGGCAAACTGAGGGAACAGTTGTAGGAGATGCTTGGTCTGACTTTTTACCAGGATCAAAAGATCTAATTTCAGATTGGAGAAAACCTTTGAATTGTGGTGCGTATAACGTAAAAACAGGGAAATGTTCAGGACAAAACTACTAATCAAAAAATTAAAAACTTCAAATGGGGAAATTCTTTCCCCATTTTCAAATAAAGGCAATTGATGAAAAATATAATCAAAGTAATATTTCTTAATCTATTATTGTGTATTTCACTTTTTGCATCAAATTTTGAAACAGATATTCAACCACTTACAAAAAATAGTTTTAAAACAAAACAAACAGTGGTAGAGAATATTGTTGCAACTTATGGTGAAAATGAGAGATTACCAATTTTATTAAAAGCGATGATGGAGGGTGATCTCTACTTTACAAAATATGAAAAAGAGTTTGTAATTGTTACTAAAAAAGAGGGAAAAACTTACTATACAAAAGATTTAATGACTGGTAAGGGTTTAGAACCTCAAAATAAAAAAGCTTTTAAAAAGGTAAAAACAAACAATAAATTAAGAAGTGTTATTAGAAGTAAACTGGCTGAATTGCAACTATTTTCTAAAAAAGTTGATATTAGGTTGCAATCGGCAAAAAATATCCTTGCAAATTTAGATATTGACTCACAAGAGTTGGTAGCTAAAGGATTAGAAAAAGAGCAAGATTCAAATGTAAAATCAGTTTTACAAGAAGCAGATACTATTTTAAAAGCAAAGTTTGGATCTGATGAAGAGAAACTCAAAGCGATCGTATCACTTGGAAGTTATTTATCTTCTGAATCATTACAGGTATTAAAAGAGCTAAAAAACTCCACAGAAGATAAAACAATTATTGAATTATGTGATAAATCTATAAAATCTATACAGAGTAATAAATCATTTTACTCTATTGTAGAGACTGCATTTTTTGGTCTCTCTCAAGGATCAATTTTACTTCTTGCTGCAATCGGTCTTGCAATCACTTTTGGGGTAATGAAAGTGATTAATATGGCTCATGGGGAGATGATGATGATTGGAGCGTATACTACATTTACTCTGCAACAACTTATGCCTAGTTTTATAGAGTACTCGGTGATTATTGCAATTCCACTTGCTTTTTTAGTAAGTGCAATAGTTGGTATTATTATTGAGCGTTTAGTGATTCGTCATCTTTACGGACGACCACTTGAAACACTGTTAGCGACATTTGGGATTAGTTTAATATTACAACAGCTTGTAAGAAGTATATACGGTCCACTCAATCAAGAGGTAAAAACACCTGAGTGGATGAGTGGTGCATGGGAAATTAATAGTGCATTATCACTTACATACAATAGACTCTATATTATTATTTTTTCCCTTTTAGTATTTATTGGAGTGCTTCTAGTACTTAAAAAAACTTCTCTAGGGTTAAAAGTACGAGCCGTAACCCAAAATAGACAAATGGCAAGTGCCATGGGTATAAAAACGGGATGGATAGATGCCCTTACTTTTGGAATTGGATCAGGAATAGCAGGGATTGCAGGGGTTGCCTTATCGCAGCTTACAAATGTAGGACCGAATCTTGGACAAGCGTACATAGTGGATAGTTTTATGGTTGTAGTATTCGGCGGAGTTGGAAACCTTTGGGGAACACTAATTGGGGCTGTAACCCTTGGGGAGATCAATAAGTTTATTGAACCAGTTGCAGGTGCAGTATTGGCAAAAGTGATTATCTTGATAGTTATTATATTATTTATACAAAAAAGACCAAGAGGGCTTTTCCCTCAAAAAGGTCGGGATGCAGAGGAGTAGGCTATGGGTAAAAATATAAAAAGAAAACCGATAATTTTACAAATCATGGAAAATGACCTTGGTGGAAAAATTACGTTAGGGGTTTTAGCACTGATTGTAACCTATGTTGCAATAGCAAATCTATTTTTCACAGAGGGTTCATTATTTTATATCACAACCTATACAGTAACACTTCTTGGAAAATATCTTGCATTTGCCCTTTTGGCACTTGCCCTTGATCTTGTGTGGGGATATATAGGGATATTAAGTCTTGGTCATGGAGCCTTTTTTGCCCTTGGTGGATATGCTTGGGCGATGTATCTTATGAGGCAAATTGGAGATAGAGGAGTATATGGGAACCCTGAGCTACCAGATTTTATGGTATTTATGAACCTTAAAGAGCTGCCATGGTTTTGGTATGGATTTGATAATCCTTTATTTTCATTTTTTATGGTTATGTTTGTACCTGCACTTTTGGCATTTATTTTTGGGTGGTTGGCATTTAGGTCTCGTGTAACAGGAGTATATCTCTCCATCATTACTCAGGCTTTAACCTATGCGTTGATGTTGGCATTTTTTAGAAATGATATGGGCTTTGGTGGAAACAACGGATTAACAGATTTTAAAGATATACTTGGATTTTCATTACAAGATGATGTGACAAGAATAGCTCTTCTTATTATCTCATTTTTAGCTCTAGTAGGTGGATATTTGATAGCTAGATATATTATCAACTCTCGTCTTGGACGTGTATGTATGGCAATTCGTGATGGGGAAAGTCGTGTACGGTTTTTGGGATATAGAGTAGAGCAGTATAAACTTTTTATCTTTGTAGTCTCAGCTATTATGGCTGGAATCGCAGGGGCTTTATATGTACCGCAAGTTGGGATTATCAATCCTGGAGTTTTTAGTCCTTTATTTTCCATTGAGCTTGTTATTTGGGTAGCGATCGGTGGAAGAGGTACACTTTATGGAGCGATTATTGGAGCTTTTGTTGTAAATTACGCAAGTACCTATTTTACCTCTGCTCTGCCTGAGGTTTGGTTGTATGCACTTGGTGGATTATTTGTAGTTGTAACACTGTTTTTACCACGTGGGATAGTTGGACTTATCTCAAAAATAAAACTAAAAAAAGAATCAAAAGAGGAGCTGATCCATGCTAGTGCTTAATCATGAAAACAGCCACAATGTAGGAGAGTTAAAACAAGGGGAGAGAATCCTTTTAGTTGATGGGATTACAGTAAGTTTTGATGGATTTAAAGCTCTCAATAACCTTAGTTTTTCCATAGATTACGGAGAGCTTCGGTGTATTATTGGGGCAAACGGTGCAGGGAAATCAACAATGATGGATGTAGTAACAGGGAAAACAAAACCTGATGAGGGGAAAGCGATATTTGGAAAAGCGGTTGATTTGCTTGAACTAGATGAGCCTAGTATCGCTGAAGTTGGAATCGGTAGAAAATTTCAAAAACCAACGGTATTTGCGGGGCATACTATTTTCCAAAATCTTGAACTCGCACAAAAAGCCGATAAAAGATTTTTTAAAACATTGTTTGCAAAACTAAATGGAGAACAAAAAGATAAAATTGATAAAACTATGGAACTTATTGGCTTAAAGGATTTAGCATACCAAGAAGCTTCTATTTTATCTCACGGTCAAAAACAGTGGCTAGAGATTGGGATGCTTTTGATGCAAGATCCTAAACTTTTACTTGTGGATGAACCAGTAGCAGGGATGACCCCAGGGGAAGTGGAAAAAACAGGGGAGATACTTACTTCACTTGCAGGAGAACACTCTGTTGTGGTGGTAGAACATGATATGGAGTTTATACGAAGTATTGCTAAAAAAGTAACCGTACTTCATGAGGGAAGCGTATTGGCAGAAGGTTCTATGAAAGATATTCAGGAAAATGAAAAGGTACGAAAGGTTTATTTAGGTGAGTAATATGTTAAAACTGGAAAATATAAATCAATACTACGGACAAAGCCATACTTTATGGGATTTAAACCTTGAAATTAAAAAAGAACGAACCACTTGCATCATGGGAAGAAACGGTGTTGGAAAAACAACCTTGGCTAAATCTATTATGGGACTTTTACCTATTAAAAGCGGCAAGATTATTTATGACGGCAATGATATAGCAGGACTTACAAGTGATAAAAGAGCAGGACTTGCCATAGGATATGTTCCCCAAGGAAGAGAGATATTCCCTCAACTAACAGTGAAAGAAAATCTTGATATCGGACTTTTAGGAAATAGAAACGGTTTAAAAAAAGTGCCTGAAAAAATATATGAACTTTTTCCCGTATTAAAAGAGATGTTAAAAAGAAAAGGGGGAGACCTAAGCGGCGGTCAGCAGCAGCAACTGGCAATAGGAAGGGCGTTGTGTCTTGAACCAAAACTTCTAATCCTTGATGAGCCAAGTGAGGGGATTCAGCCAAATATCGTGCAACAAATCGGAAATGTAATCGACTATCTTACCAAAGAGGAAAAACTAACCGTCGTAATAGTTGAGCAAAAACTTCCTTTTGCCAGAAAATACGGAGATGATTTTTTTATCCTAGATCGCGGAAGCGTAGTTGCAAATGGAAAGATGAAACAGTTAAACGATGATATAGTCAATAAATATTTATCTGTTTAAAAGTGTAATCTGCTTTAAATAGGGGGGGTATTTTATTTTAATTTATACAAAACAATAAATTGTATAAATTGTATACAAATATTGTATACAATTATTGTAGACAATATGATAATATGCTTTCATAATTTATCAATGATAAATTTCACACAATTCAAGGAGTTCACACTATGAAAAGATTTTTAAAAGTTGGTTTGGCAGCAGGGCTGCTAAGTAGTGCTTTATTGGCACAAGAAACTATTAAAATAGGTTTTGTCGGTACGTTATCGGGAGCAAATGCTGCTTGGGGTACTTCAAATGTAAGATCGATGGAAACATCGGCTGACCTTTATAATAAAAAAGGTGGTATAGAAATTGGTGGTAAAAAGTACAAAGTTGAAGTTGTATCTTTTGATGACGCGTATGATCCAAAAATCGCTGTTGCAGGTATGGAAAAAATGGCACAAGAGGGTATAAAATATGTTGTAGGACCAAACGATGATGCACAAGCAATTGCAGTAAGACCTATTGCAGAGAGAAATAAAATCGTATATTTCCCATATGCTTTTAATAAAAGTTTATATAAAAAACCTGCAAACTATGCAGTATTTGGAATGATTGCTTCATATCAATGGGAACCTGCAGTTTATAAATGGTTAAAGAAAAATAAAAATGTAAAAACAATCGCATTTTTAGCAGCAAATGCAGCAGATCCTCTTAACCAAAGAGATCACGGTATTAAAATAGCAAAAGATTTAGGACTTAAAGTTGTTGAAGGTAAAGCTACATATAAAGCAGATACAAGAGATTTCTTCTCTGTTATCACTCCAATTGTTAAGAAAAAGCCTGATTTATTAATGCTTTCAGGGGTATCTCCTGCAACTGCACCGCTTATTATTAAAACTGCAAGACAGTTAGGATTTAAAGGATATATGGCAGCTGGAACTGCTCTTGATGCAGGTATCTTAAAAGAGGGTGCAGGAAGTGCTGCAAACGGTTTTATCTGTCAAGGTGGAGCAGATGCTTCTATCCAGTCTGAAAAAATGGCAAAATGGGTTGAACACTATACTAAAATGTTCGGTGAGTATAACGATGAATCAAACACAAAAGTATTTGCTTTAGAATATATTTTAGAAGTAATGAAATCAAATCCAAAAGCTATCAACGATGCAGATGAGTTCTTGAATACTGTTGATGCAGGATGGTCTGCACCAAATCTTTTCTTTAAAGACAAAGATGCAAAACTTAAATTTGTTGGTAAAACTACTTACGGACAAAATAGACAACTAGGTGTTCCTTTAACTCCAAAAATCTATAAAGACGGGAAATTTGAAACACTATTTGTAGGTCAAGCAGACTAATTTATAAAGAGGTATCTTTTGATACCTCTACTTTTTACAGGAATATATTTATATGGAACAAATTTTACTCAACGGTTTAATTACCGGGTCACAATATGCTTTAATCGCTTTGGGACTCACTCTTATTTTTTCATTGATGAATATACTTAACTTTGCCCATGGACAGATGTATGTGCTTGGAGCATTTGTTACTTATTATGTGTATGGAAAGTTAGGTTTGCCTTTTATTGTAGCTGTTATTGCTTCAGGATTAACGTTAGCACTAATAGGTGCGATATTTGAAAAGTATCTTTTTAATACAGTTTTAAAAAGATCCGTTAGAGAAGAGAGTACCATGCTTTTAGCTGCCGGTACGGCATTTTTTTTAGATTCGCTTATCTTAATAGTTTTTGGAGAAAAACAAAGAAGTGTCCCAGCTTTAGTTGATGGAGTTTTCTTTGGAGAGGATTTTGGGATAGATATTATTATCCCCTACAACAGAGTTGCTATTGGTATAATTGCAGCAGCGATGATTATTGCTTTTATCCTTTTTATGCAGTTTTCAAAACCGGGTCGTGCAATGAGAGCTTTAGCTCAGGATAAAACAGCAGCACAGCTTATGGGAGTTGATTTAGATAAGTTTAGTCTGTTTGGTTTTGCGCTTGGAGCAATGCTTGCAGGTGTTGCAGGAAGTTTATTGGTAACTATTACAGGAGTAAATTCCGGTATTGGTGGAGGTATCTCTATACAAGCGTTTACGATGATTATGATAGGTGGTGCGGGAGTTATCTCAGGAGCCATTTTAGGTGGATTTATTCTAGGACTTGTTGAAGCGTTTGGTTTGTATTATCTCCCTGGAGATGTGACTTATCTTGCAATTTTTGTGGGTCTCATGATATTTCTTGCACTACGTCCACAAGGACTTATGGGTAAACCTTGGGGGTAATTTGTGAAAAATAAAAATTTTATTATAAAAGTAGGTATATCACTTGTAGTTTTATTGGTTGTTATACCAACGGTGCTAATCTCTATGGGAAGAAACGATTACCTTTATGGAATCACTTCTGTTGCTATTTTGGCTATGATAAGTTCAGGTGTATGGCTGACATTTTATATGGGTAGAATAAATATCGGTCAAGGAGCATATGCACTTATAGGAGCATATACTACGGCTATATTGGTTACACAACTTGGCTTTTCATTTTGGATCTCTATATTTGTTGCGGGAATTGTATCTGCGATTTTTAGTATTTTAATAGGGCTTCCAATATTGCGACTAAAAGGGGTTTATTTTGCGATGATTACCCTTACTTTAACAGAAGTTGCAAAGCTTTTAGCAATAGCACTTGTGCCTATTACAAACGGACCAAGAGGGATTACAAATATTCCGTTACCAGGAGAGCTTAGTATTTTTGGATTAACGCTTATCCCTGATTTTGCAACTATGGAAAACAGTAAAATAGGATTTTATTACTTATCTGTTATTGCTATGATTATTACTTTTGCGATGATGTATAGATTGGTAAAATCAAGAATGGGTATTTTACTTAGATCATTACAACAAAACGAAGAGTTGGCTTCATCATTTGGGGTAAATATTGCATATTTAAGAGTTATATCGTATGCTATAGCTTCATTTATAGGCGGAGTTGGTGGAGCGATTTTTATCAATCTAACCCAATCTGTTTATCCTACAACTTTCCAAGTTGCAGATTCTATAAATTATATGCTTTACACTTTCCTTGGAGGATTAGCATATGTATTTGGACCTATTTTAGGAGCATTTGTTTTATACTTTAGTTGGGATATGTTGTTTATATTTAAACAGTATCAGCTTTTAATATACTCTGGAATTATGATTTTACTGATGCTGTTTTTACCAAACGGGATTTTAAGTTTAAGGTTTAAAAAATGAAAAAAAGAGTTTTAGAAGTAAATAACCTTACTAAAAAATTTGGCTCACTAATTGCAGTTAATGATGTGACTTTTGAAGTGTATGAAAATGAGATATTATCGGTTATTGGTCCAAATGGGGCGGGAAAGTCTACAATGTTTAAACTTATCTCTTCATTTTTAAAACCAAGTTCGGGAGATGTTTTATTTAATAGAGAAAAAATATCAGGACTAAAACCGCATATTGTAGCAAGAAAAGGTGTTGTAAGAACCTTTCAAGAAACAACGGTATTTAAAAATATGAGCGTAAGGGATAATATTATCATCGCCCATCAGCTTCAAGCCAAAACAAATCTTTTGGGCTTCTTTTTCAATACAAAACTAGCTAAAAAAGATAATGAGAGATTTGGTAAATCTGCTGATGAAATTATCGATTTTTTGGGTTTAAGTGATGTAAAAGATGAGTTGGCTTCAAATTTACCTCATGGACTTTTAAGAGGTTTGGGAATAGCCAATGCTTTGGCTTGTAAACCAAAAGTTTTACTACTAGATGAACCTTTTGCAGGGATGAACCATGATGAAACTAGAAGATGTATGGAGATGGTAAAACAAGTAAAAAACTCAGGTGTAACTGTTTTACTTGTGGAGCATGATATGCCAGCAGTAATGGAGATATCAGATAGAATCGTAGTGATTAATTTCGGAGAAAAAATTGCAGAGGGGAAACCTGCGGAAATCCAAAAAAACCCTAAAGTAATTGAAGCATATTTAGGTGTAGAAGATGAAGAGTTAGGAATTTAAAATGGCATTATTAGAGTGTAAAAATATTGATATAAATTATGATCAAGTACGTGCAGTGAAAAATGTATCTTTAAAATTAGAAGAGGGGGAAACCATTACTCTTATCGGAGCAAACGGTGCGGGTAAATCTTCTATATTAAAAGCGATAACAGGACTTAAAAAACCAACCTCTGGAGAGATTTTATTTAACGGCGAGAGTTTAAACGGAGTATCTCCTTCTAAAATAGTGGAAAAAGGTATCGCTATGACACCTGAGGGACGAAGAGTTTTTCCGTATATGAGTGTAAAAGACAATCTTTTGATGGGTGCCTTTACCAGAAAAGATAAAGCAGGGATACAAGAGGATTTGGAGAAAGTTTTAAGTAAATTTCCAAGGTTAAAAGAGCGGTACAAACAACAAGCAAGTACCATGAGTGGTGGAGAGCAGCAAATGATGGTAATAGGCCGAGCACTTATGTCAAGACCTAAAATTCTTCTTATGGATGAACCAAGTCTTGGTATTGCTCCAAAATTGGTACAAGATATCGCTAGATCAATCGTGCAAATCAACAAAGAGGATAAAGTATCTGTTATCTTGGTTGAGCAAAATTCAAGAATGGCTCTAAAAGTTTCAAATAGAGCGTATGCTATGCAACTTGGAGAGGTTTTATTAAGCGGAAATTCAAAAGATTTGATGCACGATGAGAGAATTATCGAGCTTTATTTGGGAGGAAGCCACTAATGAAACTGGCAATCATAAACCCAAATTCAACTGAATCGATGACAAAAAAGTGCGAAGAGGTTGCACTAAAATTTAAAAACAGCGATACAGAGATTTGGGCATCAAACCCTACGAATAGTCCAAAAAGCATTGAAGGACATTATGACGAAGTTCAAAGTTTACCTGGGCTTATGGATGAGATACTTAAAGCAAAAGAGTGGGGAGCAGATGCGTATGTGGTAGCATGTTTTGACGACCCTGGACTTGAAGCTGCAAGGGAACTTGTAGATGGTCCCGTTATTGGAATATGTGAAGCTGCGATGCACATGACTTCTATGATTTCTTCAAGTTTTTCCGTGGTAACTACACTTAATCGTGCCATTCCTATCATAGAAGAGTTATCACATAAATACGGTATGGATAAATTTTGCAAAAAAGTAAGAGCTGCAGATATTCCCGTACTTGCTTTAGAAGATGGAACTTGTAATGCTATGGGGAAAATTGAAGCTGAGATTTTAAAAGCAGTTAAAGAGGATGGTTGTGAAGCGATTATTTTAGGTTGTGCAGGAATGGCTGATTTGACAATTGAATTATCTAAAAGATGTAATATCCCTGTAGTTGATGGGGTATTGTGTGCTATAAAGATGGCAGAGTCACTTGTGGGAGCAAAACTTGCTACAAGTAAAATCAATGGTTATGCTTACCCGATTGCAAAATAAAATTAAAAATATAATATAATTAATAACTATATAAAAACTACACATTAACTAAAAAAACCGTAATTTGTCTATCTTTTACACAAAGATTGTAGACAATAATTGTAGACAATATGTTATAATAAGATTATAAGCGAGGAAAGAATGGAAAAAAACGATCTTTTTACACTAGAAGATACTATAGTAAATTTTATATTTGATGCAATTTTTACAAAAAAACTGCATCCGGGCATAAAACTCTCCGAGAGCGTTTTGGCAAAAGAGTTAAACGCAAGTAGAGATGTGGTAAGAAAAGCTTTTAGTAAGCTGCAAACTATGGGTATTTTAACGTATAAAAAAAATCAAGGCTTTCACGTGGTTTGGCTAACCGAAGAGAACACAAAAGATATTTATACTGCTAGAAAAGTTATCGAAGCGGGAATAGTTGAAGTAGTGACCAAAAAAAATGCAAACGAGAATCTTGATCTATCTATCTTAACTCAAAAGATAGAAAATGAAGAGTACTTAAAAGTTTCCCTTAGAAACGGCGAGTATGTAAAAACTTCGTGTGATTTTCACTTAAATTTGGCAATTTTAAGTGAAAACGAGTTTTTGATAAATGCACTCAAACCGCTTATTCCTCTTAGTATTTTAGCCGGTCTTATTTATGACGATAAAGAAACTTCTTTTTGCTCATACGACGAACATAGAGTTTTAATAGAAGCAATTAAAAGTAATGATGCAGCTTATGCAGTGAATATAATGAATCAACATTTAGACCACTGCGTAGAAGCTTTAAATTTTGGTATTACACCATCGAAAAAAAGTAAATTTATATTTGGAAATTAAAATGAATAGATTAAACGGTTATCCGCGGGATTTAATAGGTTATGCAAATGAACCTATCAATCCAAAGTGGCAAAACGGTGCAAGAGTAGCTTTGCAGTTTGTGCTAAATTATGAAGAGGGAGCCGAAAACTGTATCCTACACGGAGATGAAGCAAGTGAGGTATTTCTCTCAGAGATGAACAACCCTCAGGCTTTTATAGGTCAAAGACATAAATCAATTGAATCACTTTATGAGTATGGTTCTAGGGTCGGTGTATGGAGAATATTGGAACTTTTTAAAGATTTTGATATCCCCGTTACTATTTTTGGCGTCGCAATGGCAATTGCTCGAAATCCAAAACTTGCAGAATACTTGGCAAAATACGATTATGATATCTGTTCTCACGGATATAGATGGATAAATTACCAAGAGATTGATGAATCGATTGAGAGAGACCATCTGTATAAAAGTATTGAAATCTTAGAAGAGATGATAGGGAAACGTCCTCTTGGATGGTACACGGGACGTGACAGCGAAAATACTAGAAAACTGGTAGTAGAAGAGGGAGGGTTTTTATATGACAGCGATGCGTATAATGATGATCTTCCTTATTTTGCACCCGATATTACTTCAAAAGAGCATTTGGTTATACCTTATACTATGGATAACAACGATATGCGATTTATCTTTGGCGGATTTACATACTCTGAACAGTTTTACAACTATTTAAAAGACAGTTTTGATGCTCTGTATTTAGAAGGGGCAAAATCTCCAAAAATGATGTCGATCGGTATGCACTGTAGAATATTGGGAAAACCTGGAAGAGTTATGGCTATGAGAAAATTTTTAGAGTATGTAAAAGGGTTTGATGATGTCTGGTTTGCAAAAAGGGTAGATATAGCCAATCATTGGATAGATAGGTTTTCAACAAAGGGAGAGAATGAAAGAAATTAGAAAAAAAGAGCTTATGAATGTTGCTAGTGACCAATTGGGAACGGAAGTAATCTATGTAACAGATGAATTTTTTGCAAAAGCAGATAGGATGCTTCAAGAAAGTGAGCCTATATTTTTAGACGATGAATACGACGATAACGGGCATTGGATGGACGGTTGGGAAACCAGACGACGAAGGGATGATTGGAACGACTATTGTATTTTACGGTTGGGGCAGGTATCAAGAATATTGGAAATAGAGATAGATACTGCACACTTTAAAGGAAATTATCCTCCATCAGCTTCAGTCAAAGGATGCTACGCCCCGGATGCAACAGATGAGGAGATAATAGCAAATCCTGAAAATTTTGAATGGTTTACTTTAGTGGGACAATCAGACCTTGGACCAAGTGCAAAGTTTAATTTTAAAAGCGAATATGAACAAAATGTCACCTATTTAAAAATCGATATTTTTCCAGATGGTGGAATTGCCAGATTTAAAGCATACGGATTTATCTCATTTGACCATAAACTTTTTGAAGAAAAAAACGTTAATGTTATCTCAAGAAGAACAGGTGCTAGAGCAATTTATGCCAATAATGAGTTTTTCGGTGAGTTTAAAAATATCCTAAAAATCACAGAAGGTGCCAATATGGGTGATGGCTGGGAAACCAGAAGAAGACGTGAACCGGGATATGATTGGGGGATAATAGAACTTGCCAATCCTGCAATTATAGATAATATTATGGTAGATACCAAATTTTTCAAAGGAAATTATCCAGATTATTTCTCACTACACGCAGCATATATCTCCAATACGACCCACAGCTCCGTTGTAACCCAAAGTATTTTTTGGGAGGAGCTGATGCCAAAACAAAAATTACAGATGGATCAAAAACACTATTTTGACAGTTCTTGTTTATTGCATCAAAAACCTATTACCCATATAAGGATAAATATTTTTCCAGACGGTGGAATTTCACGACTAAGAATGTTTGGAAAATTTGTAAAAGGGAAAAAGGGATAAGATGAAAATACAGTTAAAGCCGAAAACTTTAACAAAAGAGAGTTTTAAAAAATTTGGAGAAGTGATAGAGATAGAAGGAAGCCAATCCAAAACTATCAATAATGGCTATGCTCAAAAATATTTTGAGCAGTGTATAATGGACGCCGATGAAAAAGGGGGAAAATCTACCTTGCATATCTATGTGGCAAAACAAAGGGAATTTCCTTTAAAAATAGATATGCTTGAAAAACATCCGTTCTTTTCTCAAACCTTTATACCAAGAAGTTCCGATCCGTTTTTGGTTGTAGTTACCCTTGGCGAAGACGAACCTGAACTTTCCACTTTGGAGGTTTTTATTACAAACGGAGATCAAGGAGTTCATTACAATAGAGGAATTTGGCATTTCCCTTTAATCAGTTTAAAAGATAAAGAACAGTTTATCGTAATCGATAGAACAGATTGCGGCGATAAGAGAAAAAAAATAGAAGAGTGTATCGAGGTTGATGTGGATGAAAAGATTGAAATTTTAAAGGATGATATATGTTAAAAGGATTTGCGGTGCTTTTGATATGTTTATTTTTAGGCGAAATAGTAGTAAATATTTTTGAAATACTCATCCCAGCTCCTGTGATAGGGATGTTGTTGTTACTCCTGTTTCTTATAATCAATAAAGGAAGCTTTGAAGAGCTTGACAATGTTGCAACAACTCTTTTAAAATATTTTGCATTGTTGTTTATCCCTGCTGCTATGGGAATCATTACGCAAAAAGATGTTATCGTAAATAATTTAAGCACCATAGCCGTTTCACTCTTTTTTGGAACACTCCTAGCCATAGGAATTACGGCGAAGTTATTTGATTATTTTGTTAAAAAAGAGGATGCCAAATGACATTTATGGAGTATATATCAAATACGGAACTAATTTGGCTTATAGTTACTATAGGGATTTTTCAAATGGGGATGATACTCTATGAAAAATCTTCAAAAGCACTTTTATTGCAACCGATATTTTTAACCTATATCGGTGTATTGCTGCTGTTATTATTAAGCGGTACCGATTATGAACATTATAAAAGCAGCGTGGAATTAATAGACTTTTTATTAGCTCCTGCTACGGTTGCTTTGGCTATACCTTTATACCATAATTTAAAGCTTATCAAAAAACTTTTTACAGCCGTAGTTATGACGCTTATAATAGGGAGCAGTGTATCGATTATTTTAGGATGCGGATTGCTTTTTATTTTTGATGCATCCAGTGAAGTGATACTTTCCATGACCACCAAGTCGATTACTGCGGCAATTGCAATTATAACATCGGAACAAATAGGTGCTATCCCTTCACTTGCAGTTGGTTTTGTAATTATAACAGGGGTTACCGGAGCCGTTTTTGGAACACTTGTTTTTAAAATATTTAAAATAAAACATGATGAATCAAAAGGTTTTGCACTAGGAGTCGTATCCCATGGAATCGGAACTTCAAGAGCGATAGAGATAAGTGAAAAAGCGGGAGCCTTTTCCGCTTTGGCAATGGGCTTAGGGGGTATTTTTGTTTCCATAATACTTCCTATAGCGATACATTTTATAGATTAGTAAAACAGGGTAAAAAATGAGTATAAGTTTAGAGTTTGAAAATAATATTTTTAAATTAAACAAACTACAGCTTCCCTCACGATATTACTATTTTAACGACGAGCAAAATTATATTAAACTTTTAAGTATCGGAGAGGGGATATTTCCAAAAGACAGGATTAAAACTTATATAAAACTGCAAGATTCAGATTCCATAGTTGCAACCGAATCGGCTGCAAAAATATATCCAAGCAGTAAAGAGTATGGGATAAATGCCGTAAATATAGAGCTTAAAAACAGTAATTTAGAGTTTTTAAACGATGAGCTTATTTTATATAAAGATGCCAAACTATTACAGTTTTTGAAAATAAAAGCAGATGAGAGTTCAACATTTTTTTACGGAGATATTTTAAGTGACGGGAGAAGTAATGAAAACTTTGATTTTACCTCTATGAGGGTAAAAAACAGTTTTTATTGTGACAATGAAATTGAGTATCTTGAAAAGTTTGACGTGGTTGGGGATGAGCTTAAAAAATATACAAAAGATATGGCTACATTGAGTGATCTTTTTGCTAAAGTATATATCAAAACAAAAGATAATGAACAGTTTTTAAATACTTTAAAAGAAAGTAAATTTTTGAGCTTTAGTTATACTTCAAATCAAAAGATGATAATAGGAGTGGTAAGCGATAATAATATGGGAAATTTGAAAAACAAAGTAAAATCTATTTGGAGTATTTATAGAGAGTTTTTGGATAAAAAAGAGTTTAATTTAGGGAAACAATAAACTTGACAAGGGAAATATTTTTTTAAATACTATGTTCAAACGGCTTCACTGATGGGTCCCCGAAATCGGAGATTTCGACCCTTTCGTTGCAGGGGGTTCTCTCATAGTACTTAAAAAAATATTTTGAGCTGATTATCAAAGTGAAATATTTGAATTTTATGTTTAGGAGGTAAAGATGTTTTTAACACAGCGAGAGCAGGAAAAGCTGATGATATATACCGCTGCGAAGTTGGCATGGGAGAGAAAAGAGCGGGGATTGAAGCTAAACTTTCCCGAGGCAACTGCTATTATCAGCAGTTTTATACTTGAAGGTGCACGGGACGGCAAAAGTGTGGCACAGCTTATGGTGGAAGCGACACAAGTTTTAAAAGCAGAGGATGTAATGGACGGTGTTGCGGCTATGATGCATATGGTTCAAACAGAAGCTACTTTTGATGATGGGACAAAGCTTGTAACTGTGCATAATCCAATCCCGGTAGTACCAAGTAAAATCCAAGCAGGGGAATATCTTATCGATGAGGGTACGATTGAATTAAATGAAGGAAAAGAGGTTGTAACTATTGAAGTAAGAAATGACGGAGATAGACCTGTGCAGGTTGGTTCCCATTACCACTTCTTTGAGACAAATGCGGCACTTGATTTTGACAGGGTACAAGCGTATGGGAAAAGGCTTAATATTCCAAGTGGAACATCCGTACGGTTTGAGCCTGGGTCAAGCAAAGAGATTAGTTTGGTCGATTTTGGAGGCAAAAGATATATCAGTGGATTTAACGGTTTAGTTGAGGGATTTTTGGATGATGAAATAACTAAAACAGATGCAATGAAAAGTTTAGAAAAGTTTTTAGGAGTATAAGATGCAAATATCAAAAGAAAAATATGCTTCAATGTATGGACCAACTACAGGGGATAGATTTAGACTAGCCGATACCGAGCTAATAGCTCGTATTGAAAAAGATTATACGATTTACGGAGAAGAGAGTAAATTTGGCGGTGGAAAGACGATCCGTGACGGGATGAGCCAGTCTCCAACGGCAGGGAGTGAAGTGTGCGATCTTATTATTACCAATGCGATTATCATAGATTATACGGGTATTTATAAAGCAGACATCGGAATAAAAGAGGGAAAAATTCACGCCATAGGGAAAAGCGGCAATCCAAACAACTGTGACGGTATTACCGACGGGCTTGAAATAGGTGCAAATACGGAAGTTTTATCAGCCGAGGGGAAAATTATCACTGCCGGTGGAATCGATGCTCATATCCACTTTATCTCTCCGGGGCAAATTGATGAAGCTCTTGATAGCGGAGTAACAACTATGATAGGCGGCGGTACTGGACCAAATACGGGAACCAATGCCACTACTTGTACACCGGGGGAATTTAATATCAAAAAAATGATTGAATCGGTCAATGACCTTCCTTTAAATTTTGGTTTTATGGGAAAAGGAAACTCTAGTAATTATGATGCTTTGGCTTCTCAAATAAAAGCCGGAGCTATGGGATTAAAACTCCATGAAGATTGGGGAACTACTCCAAAAGCAATCGATACCTGCATGAGGGTTGCCGATGATTTTGATGTGCAAGTGGCAATACATACCGATACTTTAAATGAATCAGGATTTGTAGATAACACAGTGGATGCTTTTGCAGGTCGTACAATACATACCTTTCACTCTGAGGGTGCAGGGGGTGGTCATGCACCAGATATTATGAAAGTGGCTGGGCTTGAAAATATTTTACCATCTTCAACAAACCCAACACTGCCGTATACTAAGAATACCATAGAAGAGCATCTTGATATGCTTATGGTTTGTCACCATTTAAGTCCAAAGATTCCAGAGGATGTAAGTTTTGCAGAATCAAGAATTAGAGGAAAAACCATTGCAGCTGAGGATGTACTCCATGATATAGGAGCTATCTCTATGACAAGCTCAGATTCACAAGCTATGGGAAGAGTAGGGGAAGTTGTGATAAGAACTTGGCAGGTTGCTCATTCTATGAAAGTACAACGTGGAGCCTTGAAAGAGGATAATGAAAAAGATGATAATAACCGTATCAAAAGATATATTGCAAAATATACGATCAATCCTGCTATTGCTTGTGGAATAGATGAGCATGTAGGAAGTGTAGAAGTTGGAAAGATGGCTGACCTTGTTTTATGGAGTCGTCCTTTCTTTGGGGTAAAACCAGAAATCATCATCAAAGGTGGATTTATAGCAAAAGCGATGATGGGAGATAGTAACGCTTCTATCCCTACGCCAGAACCTAATGTATACAGGAAGATGTTTGGAAGTCTAGGACGTGTTGCAGCTAAAACAAGTGCAGTATTTGTATCAAAAGCAGCTGAGAAGTCTAAAATAGATACGGATAAAGCATTATTGGAAGTGAAAAATACAAGAAATATCGGTAAAAAAGATATGAAGCTCAATGATTTCATAGGGGATATTGAAGTTGATAGTGAAACCTATGATGTAAAAGTAAATGGAGAACTTATAGAATCGAGTTATATGGAAGAGCTTCCTATGGCGAAGAGGTACTTCTTATTTTAGAGGATAAATATATAAAATGATAAAAAAAGTAATAAATATAAAAAAAGATATAGAGTGCAGCGACAGGGTGGAGCTTAGTTGGTTTGATATGCAAAAGCCAAACTTAAGTGCAGTATCAAGTGAAGGTGTAGAGTTTATAATAAAAGTAAAGTTTACCCATTTGCACGAAGATGATATTTTAGAGTGTGAAGATGGAGATTTAATTAAAGTGGTAAGATGCGAGGATGAGGTTTATGTGCTAGAGTTTAACACTCCTTTATCATTTGCTAAAATTGCCTATGAGATAGGAAACCGTCATCAGCCGGTATCGATAGAAGAGTATAAGATAACAGTACTTGATGATATCTCTTTAAGCGATATTATAAAGATGTGTGAAGAAGATAGCGAGATAAAAGTGACAAAAACAAAGGCGTATTTTAAACCAAATGGAAAAGCACACCATAGCCACTAAATCTCTTAGCAGATTTATGCAGATATTTGATGCAAGTTTTCCAAGTGGAGTGTTTGTCCACTCTTTTGGATTGGAGCCTCATATAGTAAAAGAAAAAGTAACCGATATAGATGGGCTTAGGCAGTTTTTAATAAATCTTTTACAATACCAATACCAAAAGTTGGAGTTTGTATTTGTAAAAAAAATATATAAACAACTAGAATCGGATAATCTAAATCTTTTGGTAAAAGAGGATAAAAACTTTTTTGCTATGCTCTCTTACGAGTTTGCTAAAGCTTCTAAAACTATTGGAGCAAATTATTTAAAACAGGTAGATTTCAATATAAAAAAAGAGATAGTACAAAACTATTTTAAAGTCTGTCAAGATAAAAAAAGTGTAGGAAACGAGTTGGCAGTTTTAGCGGCTTTGTCCTACGAACTTGATATCGATCAAGATACTTTTTTAATAATATGGTGTAAAAAAAATCTTATAAATATAGCAACAAGCAGTTTAAAAATATCACGAATCAAGCCGTCAGATATACAACAAATGCTTTTTGAATTTGATGATATTTTAGAAGATGTAATAGGAAAAAGCAGTAAAAATATTAGTAATTTTAATCCTTTGTTTGAAGAGATTATTTATCAGCATAAATATTTGGAACCGAAACTTTTTGTGACGTAAATATTCGGGTGGAATATTTTAAAATATTTTTTGGTTGAAACAAGTAGGAGAAAATAAATGAGTATAAAAATAGGGATAGCAGGACCGGTAGGAAGTGGAAAAACTTCTATAATAGAACAATTAACAAATAAATTAAAAGATAAATACTCTTTAGGGATAGTGACAAATGATATCTATACCACCGAAGATGCCGCTTATCTAAAATCCCATCTTGATATTGAGGATGAACGAATTATCGGAGTGGAAACGGGCGGATGTCCCCATACAGCAATTCGTGATGATATAAGTGCAAACCAAAGCGCTGTAGAGGAACTGGAGCAAAAGTTTAATTCCGATATCATCTTTGTAGAAAGCGGCGGGGATAATCTAAGTGCCACCTTTTCTTATGAGTTGATAGATTATTATATGTATGTGATAGATGTAGCGCAAGGGGCAGATATCCCTAGAAAAAAAGGGGCAGGGCTTTTATTTAGCGATATTTTGGTTATCAATAAAACAGACCTTGCTCCATATGTGGAGATTGATCTTGGATCTATGGAAAATGATGTTAAAGAGAATAGGAAAAATAAACCTTATATTTTTCTCTCTAAAAAAGATGAGAGTATAGAAAAACTAGTAGAGTGGATACAAGTACTTCTTTAGTATAATATTGTATTAGAAACGAAAAAGGATTTATATGTTAATCCCTAATGGAAAAGAGATAGTTGATTTGATACAAATTTCTGTTGCTCCTGTATTTTTACTTGCGGGAGTTGCGGGACTTTTAAATGTGTTTACCGGAAGATTGACAAGGATTATCGATAAACTTGAAAAAATGGATGCACATTATAATGAGCAGATTAAAATAGACCCTAACTTTGTTGAAAATGAGAAAAGACGGATTTTTTTAATAAAAAGGATGGAAAATACAAATGTAGCTATTTTTTTGGCTACAGCTACAGGGCTTATGGTTGCTCTTGTGATAATTACAGTATTTGCGACAGCCTTATTTTCATTTCATAGTGAGTTGATAATAGCAATATTTTTTAGTCTTGCCATGGTCTTTTTATCTCTTTCATTGATATTATTTTTGAAAGAGATATATTTTACAACCTCTTATATAAAGTTAAAAAAAGACCATTTGGAATAAACTTAAAAATTTTGGGAGGCTTTATCGACGATAAGTTTCCCAACTTCAACATCGGAGTCTATAAAAGTTTTTATCCCTATATTTTTAAACTCTTTTCTCTCCTCGCTCGTATCCAGTTTTACAATGATATTTGCATCGGGTTTAAAAGCTAGTACCGCTTCACTGATAAGCTTTTTACGATTCAGTTTATGCACAGTTAAAATAATACTTGAAGCACTTTCAACTTGTAAAGATTCAAGAACGGGTCTTTTATCCAAATGTCCAAAATACCCCTTAAATCCAAGACGACGAGCGAGTTTAACGTGTTTGAGGTTATCTGAGATGATAACAAAAGGGATGTTTTTCTCTTTAAGCTCTCCTGCTACGACCCGTCCAAGGGTAGAAAATCCAACTATAATGGCATGATTTGACGCTTTAATAGGTGTAATAACATCCGATTCGTAAAACTCTTTTTCAAAATAGGAAGAAAGTTTGTAAATATTACCTACGATAAACGGTGTTAAAATCATAGAGATAACGGTAATCAGGATAAAAAAACTAGCCATATCGTTAGAGATAAGCTTATTGGAAAGTGCAAGTGCAAATATAGCAAAAGAAAACTCTCCTACACTTCCAAGAGCAAGAGCAGTTTTAGCTGCTGTATTTGTATCGGATTTTCTTTTTAAAATTGCAAAGATAATCAAAGCTTTGGAAACTACAACCAATAAAAATATTGCTACAATGATATGGAGATGTGTTAAAAAGTAAAAAGCATCTATTTTTGTCCCTACACTAAAGAAAAATGCACCGAGTAAAAAATCTTTATAGGTTGCAATATCCGATTCTACTTTTACGTTATATCCCGTATCAGCTATAATAACTCCAGCTATAAATGCACCAAGTGAATAGGTAAATCCAAGATTATGAGCTAAAAGCGATGTTCCGATCACGATAGAAAACACGGCACCTAAAAAAAGCTCTTCTAAGCCTGTTTTTGCCGAGTATTCCAATAAAAATTTAACAATGTTTTTTCCGATAGTAAACATAAAAAGTACAATTAGTAGAGCCAAAAGTATAGTTTGTAGTATCACTTCTGTTACGGAAAGCGTATCATTTGTCAAAAAAGTGATTAAAAGAAGTATAGGTATTACTGCTAAATCTTGAAAAATCAGTATCCCCAAAGAGTTTGCTCCATATGGAGTATGGATATCTTTTGATTCTTTAAGGTATGTAAGTACTATGGCAGTGGATGAGAGTGAAAATGCCAAAGCAACGATTAAAGAGGTATGAAAATCGATTTTAAAAATATAAAATGAGATTAAAAAAATAGTTAGGGTGCTAAGGGTAACTTGCATAAAACCGTTTACAAGAAGTTCATCTTTCATTTTTTTTATTTTTGTAAAATTAAGCTCCAAACCTATAGTAAACATTAAAAATACAATACCAAATTCCCCTATAAGTTCTAAAGCATGTATATCTATCCCATTGAAATTAAAAGTATAGCTTACAATTGTCCCTGAGAGTATATACCCTATGATATGTGAGATACCGTATCTTTTAAAAAGTATGTTAAAAACGGTTGCTAAAAATATTGCTAAAAATAGTGCAAGTAGTATTTGTTCCATAGATGTATTATATCCAAAAAGGTAAAAAGATTTATATTATTTTTGTATGGTTAGTATACATTGATACTTGATATAAAAGGGAAAAATGGGATATGGGAATTGATTATTATGAAAAATTGTTAAATAATTAAGAGCAGTTTTTATACTGCTCCCATAAGTTGTTTTGAACTTTCTCCAATCATTTCACACATTTCATCAAATGTTTTAGAAGCTTCTTCTACATTTGCATCACAAATCTCTTCGTATACTTTTTCTATTTTTTCCTCTTGTTGTTTCAAAGATTTCATATCAGATTTTTCAAGATCTGCAAGTTCTAAGATCTCATTCCAAACTGAGCTTTCATCAAGTGGAAATGCAGTAAATTTAATACCTTCGTATTCAAATGTACCTTCCCCTTCAAGGTCGGTTACATAAAGTACATTGATAGATTCGCTATTGAAAAACTGTCCAAATTTTTCAAAAAATGGTTTAAAGTGGTTAAAACTTTCTAATTCGCAAGTGAAGAATTTAACTATATCCCCATTGTTTACCATAATAACTTGTTTTGCTTGGATTTTGGGAGGTAGTTTTCTATCGGGAGATATTTGTTTTCCCTCTTCAACGATCATAGCTCCTCTATATCCGTAAAGACCACTGTCTAATTCACCGCTGAATGAAGGTTGCCAAGTAAGTTCATTGTCCTTCATATACTCAATAATTGTTGCCATTGCAAATTCCTTGTAATTTAAATTGCTTTTATTTATGCAACTTTTATTCCCTATCGACCGATAGCCAATAGATAGAGTATATTATTCTCTGTTTTTAAAAACTCTTGCACCTCTTTATCGTAATATGCACCTATACCGCTGCATCCAATTTGTTTTAGTTCACATCTTAGATAGATAAGATGGGCAAGAAAACCGCTTAGGATATTTACTTTTTGGTATTTTCCCAATTCATTGGAGGTAAAATAAAAAGTGACACAGCTATCTCCTCCTAGATTTTGCTCCAAACTAAGGTAGCGTGACTTCTCGGAAAAATCCCCTTGTGCAACAATTTGTTCCTCTTTATAAAGGGCTTGTTCTTTATCTTTTACATTATGTAAAGTGTAATATATCTCTATATTATGTTTATTAGCAAAATCAAAAATATCTTGTACGATAAATTCAAACTCATCTTTTGTAATAGGAAGTTTCTGAAATGCCCGAATAGAGCGTCTATTTAAAATAGCACTCTTAAGCTCCTCTTGCCCTACATTTTTAAAAAATTCAACATCTTTTATTTTATCATCATTATAAATTGCACTCTCATTGTAAGTATCCTCTATCAAACTATTTGTTTGTAGATAATCACACCCGCATACATAAGGAAATTCTATTTTTAAAGCCTCAACCTCTTTTTCTTTTGGAGTTGTTGTTTGTATAGAGGTTGTAAACATCTCATCATCTCTAAAACCAAATTGTTTATTTAAACTTGGTTTATCAAAATCAAAATCAATAGCAGAGTCTCTATCCATAACGTAAAGTGCTGCATAGATGGAGCCTAATTGATGTCCGCTGTCAAGAAAAATATACCGCAAAGAGCGATCCCTATATTTCCAAGAACTTCTAAAATAGATTGAAGAGATTAAAAATATAATCCCTTGCTGTTTAATTGTATCTTTAAAATAGTACTCAACTCCATCTTTTGTAAGCTCATGAAGAAGTACCAAGCTTTTAGAGTGGGGTTCATAGTGGTAAATCCCCTCAAGTAACCCTTTAACTCCTCTGATTTGCAAATATATTTCACAAGGATATAATCCACCTGCACTAGGAGTGGTACGGAGATAATAGGTTCCATCGGGATACTCTTTTTCAAAAGTGATACCTCCTATAAGATTTAAGTTTTTTAATTCTTCATAATGCTCGATTTGAAATCTTTGATGAAAGTGTGGATATGTTTTATAGTTTTTAGGCTGTGTTCTCCAATCAAGAAAAAAAGCATTTTTTCGTACGTTTGTATAGGAGTGGTTGGTTTTTGTGTGAAATTGAGGCATATTATTACCAGGTAAAAACTCTGTTTCTACCAGATTCTTTTGCTTGATAAAGTGCTTTGTCCGCTTTTTCCAGTACCGTATCAAAGGTATCGGTTTCATTTTTAAACTCACTTACACCTATAGAAACAGTTATATGTTCAACTACCGGGAATAGCTCATTTTCTATTGCAATTCGTAATTTTTCAGCAACATTTTGTGCAACTTCAAGATTTTCGCTAAACATTATAAGAACAAACTCTTCTCCTCCCCATCTTGCAAAAAGATCTTCATCCCTGATATTTTTGTTCACAACCTCTGAAAGTTTTTGCAATGTAGTATCCCCGACACCATGACCGAAAGTATCATTAATACTTTTAAATTTATCGATATCTATAATAGATACGCAATAAGGATATTTTTTATGGTTAATATTTTTTATTTTATCCATTAAAGCTCTTCTATTCATCACTTTTGTTAAAGGATCGATCTCAGATTTATTTTTGAGTGTTAGATTTACTTTTTTAAGCTCTATCTGTTTTTGTCGTAGAATATCCAATAACAAATTAAAAAATCTGGCGACAAGACCGACTTCCGTACCTCTTTCTTCATGTATTTTACTTTTAATATTTCCCGTTTTCATAATCTTTACAATTGATTCGATGGTTTCCACCCAAGGGAGTTTGGCGTTGTGTTCACTTACATTAAGTCCTAGTACTTCATGTTTTTTTCGTACTCTCAAAAATTGTAGTTTATGAAGCGTTAAAAATAGTATAATTCCCAAAGCAGTTGCAAAAATAAAAGCTACCACTATACCGGTTAGTTGAATAAAAATAAATTCAAATCGTGAGATATTATTTTGTAAAGGGGCAAATATCCCTACTGCCAAAGTTCCCCAAGCACCTGCAAAACCGTGGATTGCAATTGCACTTAAAGGATCGTCGATTTGAAATTTTTCAAGTAATATTTTATCTGATATATACATAATAAGAGCGGCAACAAATCCCACAAATGCAGCTTGATAAGTGTTCATTTGATCGCAACCTGCCGTGATTCCCACAAGTCCTGCAATAATTCCAAATGAAAATATCTCTGCACCAACCCTTTTTTTATTGAATAAAGAGATTAACCAACCCCCAAATCCGCCAAATACTGCAGATATGGTGGTATTTATAAGTATAAGTGTAGCCAAGGGATCAAACTGAAGTAAGCTTCCTGCATTAAAACCAAACCAAGCAAAAAACAGGATAAATACACCAAACACGATAAAGTTGTGGTTGCTTGGAGCAAAATAATTTACTTTTCCATGTTTAAATTTACCCAATCTTGGACCTATTATTACAGCTCCTGCCAAACCAATCCAAGCTCCTATAGAGTGTACTACGGTAGAACCCGCAAAATCAACAAATCCAATCTCTTTAAGCCATCCATGCTCACCCCAAGCCCAATGACCAAAAATAGGGTAAATAACGGCAGTTACAGCAATAGCAACGATAATATATCCATCAAATTTAATTCGCTCGGCAACTGCACCTGAGATAATAGTTACCGCAGTTGCTGCAAACATCGCTTGAAAAAAGAAAAAAGCATTTTGATTTAAATCTTTGCCGTCTATTGCGAAGTTGTTAATTCCTATAAGACCGCCGATATCCGTTCCAAACATTAAACCAAAACCGATAAGCCAAAAAAAGATAATACCGAAAATTGTATCAATCAAGTTTTTCATAGCAACGTTGATAGTGTTTTTTGATCGAACGGTTCCCGTTTCAATCAGCGAAAATCCAAGTTGCATTAAAAATACTAAAAAAGCACTCAATAACACCCAAAGCAAGTCAATGTTTTCCATAGTTTTTTCCCTCTGTTTATAAAATATAATAGCAAATTTTATAATTGCTAAGTGGATAAAATTGTATAATTTTTATATAATCATTTATACTAAACCATTTTTTAACATTTTATAGATTTTAGGAGTTGCCGCAAGATCAATCGCTTTAAAATCATCAAGATTTTTAATTTCCTTGTTTGCATTAAATTCTAAAAGAAGCTTGACCATATCTTCTTTTCCAGCACTTGCACAATACATTAAAGCCGTCACTCCGTTATCATTGGTGGTATTGAGGTTTATTCCTGCATCTACTAAAAGCTCTACACATTTATAGTTTTGCCCAAAACAGGCATTCCAAAGGGCTGTGTTGCCGTCTATATTTTTAATTTCAAGATTGGGATTCAGTGCGAGTATGTCTTTTGTAATTTCACTATTTCCCTCGCGGACTGCTTTCATTAAAGCGCTGTTGCCGTATTGTCCAACTTTATCTATATCATTGATATCATAGTCGTTTTTTATAAGCCACTCTTTCATTATACACCCATCCAATTTTCATGAGTATGTCCCTTTTTTTTAAATTTGATTGCTTCATCTAAACTTGTATCAAAAAGTTCAAGATCAAACTCCTCTTCTAAAGTTTTTAAAATCTCTTTATATACTATCTCTCCATCTTTGTTAATTATAAAAATAGATTTTGCACACACTGTATCATTTACATATACACCCATTTTCATAGCATAGTCTGTAAAACTTGTACTTGAAAATGTAGGGTCTACATTTTTGTCTAAAGATTCACTTGATATTGTATAGATAAGTGATTTTTCTTTGTGTTTATTGATAATATTTTCTAAACTATCACTCATACTATTGCTATAAGGTAAAGAGATCATCACTTGCACTTTATCAGCCATCATCCCTATCACTTTTGTCTCCCCATCAAGCATTGTAACTCTAAGAGCTGGTGCTTCACTTTTTAAAGCTCTTTGTTTTTTTTGTAATGTTATTTTTTCCCCATTTAATTCAATTTCCAAAATAAACTCCTTTGATATATTAAAGATTTATTATGCATAATGTATACCAATGGAATAGTTTATGAATATAAAATTTGCGATGATGGATATGCTTATTATCTTACTTTACGCAGTTACACACTAAAGCTTTAAGTATATCCATTGAATCGACGCTTTTTGAGTAACCCTGAAAATATGAGATGTTGTATTTTTAGGGTTACTTTACAATAAACAACTAGGAGAAGAATATGGCAGTAATGATTACAGATGAGTGTATCAATTGTGAAGCATGTGCAGGAGAGTGTCCTGTTGCAGCTATTTTAGACGATAGTAACGAAAAAAACCCTTATGATGATAAGTTTTATGTAAAACCAGAATCATGTGTAGAGTGTGTAGGTCATGCAGATGAACCAAGATGTGTAGAAGCCTGTCCAACAGAGGGTGCTATTGTTTGGGATATGCCTTATACAGAAGAGTTTAACGAATATTATAAAGATAGAAACGAAGAGGGTATTTATAAAATTAGAGAGCATAAGAAAAAAGGGCTTATGTTACCTGAGCAAAAATCACAACCGTTTATAGAAACTATCTCTATGGAAGATAGAGAGTCTCACGCAAATGCAGGACAGTGGTAATTTGACCACTGTTTGAGATTATTAATTATCTTTAAACTTATCTCTTATTTCTAAAAATTTATCCAAATTTTCAAAAAATATATCAATCAATGTTGGATCAAACTGTTTTGCACGTTCCTCTTTGAATAATTGAAATATTTTTTCATCATCCCAAGCTTTTTTATAACATCTATCGCTTCCAAGTGCATCAAAAACATCTGCAACAGCAGTTATACGTCCATAAATATGGATATTTTCCCCTTGAAGTCCTCTTGGGTATCCTTTTCCATCCCATCTTTCATGATGTTCATATGCAACGGTTGCTGCACATTTTAAAAGGGTTCTATTGGAGTGTTTTAACATATCGTAACCTAGTTTGGAATGGGTATTCATAATTGCCCTCTCATCCTCGTCAAATCTACCGGGTTTATTAAGAATTGCATCAGGAATAGCAACTTTTCCGATATCGTGCATAGGACTTGCTTGTTTTAACATCTCCGCTTCTTTTGGAGATAGTCCATAATGCAGTGCTAAAAGTTTGGAATACTCGGCAACCCTTTTTACATGATTTCCTGTTTCTTTACTTCTACTCTCCCCAATAGCACCCATGGTAAAGACAACTTCCTTTTGGGTCTGTTCAATCTCTCCGTTTAGATTTTTTATTTCAGTTAAGCCGTCATCGACTCTTTGTTGAATCTCATCAACCGATAGTCCAATATTTTTACTCACTTTATAAAAAACAAAGACAATAAATAAAATGATAAAAAAAGAGATAATAGTCATAAAAAGATTGATTTTATAAATAAACATATTTAAAATATCTTCGGTATTTTGCTCTATGTTATTATTGAGATTGTTGTTCATTAATAAAATATCTTGAATTATTTGAGTGAGCTGTTTTTCCTCTTTTTCTATTGTATTGATTTGTAAAATATTTTCTTTAAGTTTATACATAACTTTAAGATACTCATCGTAATCTTTATTTTTAGTATGTTCTTTTAAATATTGTGCTATAGCAATCCATTGATTTAATCTTTTTTCATCTTTATGTTGATAAAGAGCTTCTTTACTATAATATCTTAAATCGGAAAATTTTTTAATAGTTGAGATGTCGTTGCTGTTCCAAATCTTTTTTTGTAGTTCTTTTCTCATATTGTTTTCCAACGGATATAACGTTTGGAAGTCTTTATGGAGATTTATTTTTTCCTCTTGTAGTTTCGTAATCTTTTCAAATGTATCTTCGATAATTTTTTCATTGTCAAATAAAACTTTTAAATCTTTTTTAATAATAGAATAATGGTGCAGATCGGTCATAAAAATATCCAGTATATCATCTTTGTCATTTTGAAAAAAGAGAGCTTTGGTATTTTCAAACTTTTCCTCTTCATGGGTAAAGTTATCTTTTATAGTATTTAACTGTTTTAAATCTGTTACCAAAATTGCATCAAGCATCAATTGGTTCATATTTTCCTGAAAGCCGACTATTTTAAAAATATTATTTTTAGAACCGTTGTTTTCTTTGATTTTATATAAAGAGATACTATTTAAAAATACAATAAATAAAAATAATCCTATAATGATAAAAAAACTGAATTTAACTAACTTTTTAATTCCCATTTATATCTCCTTAAACATAAACTTGACCGTAGTCCCCTTATTCTCTACACTTTCAATCTCAATCGTACCATGGTGTATATCGATAATCTTTTTACAAATGGATAGACCCAAACCGATACCGCCACTTTCTTTATTTCTACTTTTATCGGTTCTATAGAATTTTTCAAATACTTTTGCCTGTTCATTTTGTGGAATTCCTATACCGAAATCTTTTACTTCTATGATAGTTTGTCCCTCTTTTAGATAGTTAGAGACGATAATTTTAGAATTTTCATGGCTAAAAGATATAGCATTTTTAATAATATTTTTCAATGCAATCTTAAGAAGCTTTGGATAACCTTTAAGCTCAAGTGCATCTTGTATATCTACTTCAATTTCTACCTTTTTTGTATTTGCAAAGTTATTTAATTCTTTAATTGATTCCAAGCTTATTTCATCAAGATATAACAGCTCTTCCAAGAAATGTTTCTCATCATCCATTTTTGCCAAAAAGAGCAGATCGTCTATTGTTTGTTGGATAACCAAAATCTCTTCCAGTGAGCTTTGCAGGGTTTGTTTGTACTCCTCGCTAGTTCGCTCTTTTCTTAAAGCTATCTCTATCTCTCCACGGATAATGGTAAGGGGAGTTTTAAGCTCATGGGAAGCATCGCTTGTAAATTGTGAGATTTTATCAAATGAGATTTCCAGTCTTTGTAAAAGGTTGTTAATCTCGGTAGATAACAAATCTATCTCATCGTTTGTACCGTTTTGTGTTATTCTTTTTGATAACTCTTTGGCATTGATATTTTTAAGCTCATACAGTATCTTCTCAATTGGCGTAAAAGATTTATAAATCAAAAAATATCCCCCGATTGTGGAGAAAATCAAAATAATAGGGACAATAAAAAATAAAATATAAAGTAAGTTTTCCAAAGCGATATTAAGTCTATGTTTATTTGTAGCGATCTCTAAAACATAGTTTTGTTTATCCATAATAAATTTGATTTTACAGATAATATAGTTTTCTTGTAAATCAAAAACAATCGTATCTAAAGGCATTTGCCGCAAGGTTTGCAAATCACTTTTTATATCATCTGGAAACTTTTGAGAGGAGACCGAGATAAGTTTATCCGTTACTTTGTAAAGTTGTATAAACAAAGGCTCAAACTTATACTCTTTCTCCTCGTCAAACTCTTGGTCTTGGAGATTTTGTTTATGGTCTAAAATATCGTCGGTTACATCGAGAATTATCACTTTTAGGGTACTTTGGAGTTTATCCAAAGTAGAGATTTCCAATGCTTTATAAAGTGATAGGCTAAATGCCGATAGTATAAAAAATTGGATCAAAAAGTTATGTATAAGAAGTTTTTTCTTTATCGATATTTTATTCATCACTTATTTTAAACCCCAATCCTCTTACTGTTTTAATCAGTTTTTTTGCATACGGTTTATCTACTTTATTTCTTAATCTATAGATATATACATTGACTATATTGCTTATATTTTCATCTTCAAAATTACTTAGCGACGAGCTTATCATGGTCTCCGATAATACTTGGTTTTGGTTTTTGATCAGGTATTCTAAAAGGTTAAATTCTTTTGCGGTTAGATTTATCGTATCTCCTGCTCTTTTTGCACTTTTTGCCAAAAGATCAAGTTCCAAATCTGCAAGTTTTAAAGTGGTTTGAAGTTGATTTTTTGCACGTAACTGCACCCTTATTCTTGCAAGAAGTTCGGCAAAGGAAAAAGGTTTTGGAAGATAATCGTTTGCTCCTATATCAAGCCCTTTTATTTTATCTTCGGTGGAATCTTTAGCTGTTAGCATAATAATAGGGGTTAAGATATTTGATTCCCTTAAACTTTTACACACTTCAATCCCGTCTTTAATAGGGAGCATAATATCAAGTAAAATCAAATCATAGCTATTGACACTGGCTAAATAAAATCCCTCATCGCCGTTGAGCGAATAATCAACGCTGTATGACTCCTCTTCAAGCCCTTTTTTTAAAAAGTTTACTATCTTTTCATCATCTTCTATAATTAATATTTTCATATTTTTATTTTACTCTTTTTGCAGTTAATTTTAATAAAGTGATCTCAGAGTCCGCTTTATACCTAAAATCCAATCCCCAGTTTCCCAACCCTTTGTTTACATAAATAGCGGTATCTTTTATATAATGCAGTCCCGATAAAAAAGGTTGTACAAGTCGTACCAGATAATGAAACGGGTAGATTTGACCGCCGTGGGTATGACCGCATAAAAAAAGCTCTGTTGCACTTTTTAGGGCAAGTCGGTAATCTTTTGGCTGATGGGCGATAAAAATTGTAGGCAAAGAGGAATCTAATAAATTTAAAACTTTTTTTTCATCCCTTTTTATCTTAAAAAATTTGGAAAACCTATCGGAGATTCCCACCAAATTTATCCTTTGATTTTGATACTCTATAAGGGTATTTATATTATCCAGTAAAATAAAATCTTTTAAAAAATGTTTTAAATCTTTTAATCCATAAAAAAGATCGTGGTTGCCGCTTATATAAAATACTTTTTGCGTTTTGGACAAACTATTTAAGATAGAAAGTTGCTCTTTAATAAAAACAGCTTTACAATCAATAATATCTCCTGTTATAACTACAAAATCACATTTATAATTTTGAAGAGATTTTACAAGTGTTTTTATTGATTGTAAATCTGTTTTTTTATTAATATGGAGATCACTGATATGTAAGATTTGTAAATCTTCCAACCCTAAGTGATCTACATATACGCTAACTTTAGAGGGGTTAGGAATTTTCATCTAAAAAACTCCATCCAAACTTTGTTTATCTTTGACAAACAATATATCTTTTATAACGCCGTTTTCAATTTTATAAACCGTGGACATCTCCTCTTTTTTTATAAACCGTGTATCGTTTTCATCATAAATAAGAAGAATGGTATGTTTATAATCTCGCATCTTAGGCAGAGCAAAAAGTTTTGTAATAATTGAGGGCATACCCGAGATATTTGCTATAAAAGCCGCATGGTGTTTTTGTAAAAAATCGGAGGGCTTTGAAGCCAAAAATTCATTAAGCATTTTGCCCGTATCTTTTTCAAAAGAGACGATTAATGTTTTTATATCCTTTGATATAGTGTGCATCTTATTAAACTGATCGGGGAGACTAAAATGCTCTATTGCTTTATTTTTCTCAAAAGTTTGAGCAAATAAAGAGCCGAGCATCAAAGATAAAAAGATGATAGCTTTCATCTTTTTATCCTTTTTTATATGTTAAAGTATAATGGATGTCTATCTGGTCTCTAACAGTTACAAAAAACATTGAAGGGGGTTCCATCCCGTAATCGGTTAAAAGGATAGAAAAATTTCCATCAAGCGCTATTGTACCGTTGTCATCACTAATTGTTGCAACTGTTTCAACCTGTTTTACCACTTTATTAAGCGTTAAAAAACCTTTTATCTTATAATCCTCTGCTGCTTTTGTTATAGATACGATATTAAATGCAATCGTTGGATTGATATCTATTTTTAAAACATCATACATATGTTTATCTCTATCTTTGTTATCGCTTATAAGTGATAGTGACGGGATAGAGAGGGTTCCTTTGATAGTTTCAATTGTATCGTCCATTGTAAGCTTTGAATCTATTTGTGTTGAAACGGGATCGATAGTACTATCTCCGAAAACCTCTGTATGGGCTGCAATTTTCCCCTCTTGTAAAACCAAATCATTTGCCAAAGCAAATGCACCAAAAACCAGTAAAAAAATTAAACTACGCATAATGTAACTCCTTGTTGTTAAATTTAAATTGTTGTTGCGAATTTAATACTTTTAATAAACTTATTAAAAATATAATCGGCACAAACAACGTTAAGCTTTCCAGTGCGGTAAATAATCCCGCACCTGAAGCCAACCATCCTATAAATATCATATATATTGCAATTGTTTTTAACTCCTTTTTTATCAAAGTTTGTAAGATAACCACGTTGTAATATGAGATTACAAACGGGTAGATAATGGATAAGATAAATGATTCGTGTAAAAAATAAAAAAGATAACTTGCAGCAAAAAGGATGATAATAAAAAGCTCTTTTTGATTTTTCTCCATCTTCCATTTTAATGCACCTATTAATCCTATAATATGAAAAAGTACAATCTCAAAAGTATAGCCGTCCCTCCAAATAGAGATATTGGTATCACGAGAGAGCGTTTCAAATAACGAAGAATCCAAATATATCCATAAAACCATACTAAATAAGCTATATTGGTAAAAACTTGTTTGATTTTTTTGAGTTTTTTCAGGGAGGAAAAATAAGCTTACAAGCGTGATAGTTGTTAAAATAATTGCAATCAAAAGTCTCCCTGAGGGGTCGCTGTTAAATAAAACTGTTCCTACACTATAGGAGATTGCCAAAGCAAGTCCCATCTCTATAGGGGTTGCTTTTTTTAATTCATTGATAATAAGCGGAGCCAAACCTCCCACGGCTATTCCTAAAACAAAGAGCATAAGAGAAGAGAAGTTTGGATAAAACAATGTAATTAAAAGTTGAAAAATCAAAAAGGCAAAAATCTTTTTTTTATTTTCCAATGTTAGATAATAGGTTAGGATGGAACCTAGAACTCCCCCGATAGGCAGCGGAGCTATCACATAAATATCCGATGAAAAATGTTCTATAATACCTGTTTGTGCAATTAAAAGATAATAGCATAACTCTGAAGCTATAAAAACTATCAAAGCAAGGGAATTTAATTTTGTATTTTGCATAATCTCTCCTTTTGATAGATAAATAAAAGATAAAAAACCACAAATGAGAGGTCAAAAAGTGCGATAAGTAAACTCTCTATCCCTAAAGCTTTTGAAAAATATAAAGCTAAAAAAACCGAACTTACAAATACTCTTGTGATAACCGTCATATTTGTGATGATGTGGGTGTATTGTTTGTAATAGAGTGCCAAAAAGTGAAAAACTCCCGTTAGAGATACAAAACTAAATACGATATATTCGTATCTTCCCTCAAAGGAAAATCCAAAAATCGGGTAAAGGAAACTTGCAAAAAAGAGTAAAAATAAACCTCCAAAGCCATCGCTAAAAACTCCGATAAGATTGTACTTTTCAATCAATGTAAAGTGTTGTTTTATTTGTATAAAATAGATAAGGCTTGATAAAGTAACTATCCCAAATACACTTCTAAGCATCCACATAGAGTGTGTAGAGACTCCGCCAAACCCCGCTTGGGTAAATCCAGATATTGATAAAACGGCAAAAATACCCAATAACCCTGCAAGATAGATTCTTGAAAATCTAAAATCATTTAAAGGTTTAATATATTTTGCAAACATCGCAATAACCATAAAAAACACCCCAATTCCCATAGCGACGTGGGCATGGGCTACTATAAGATCATTTCTATGAAAAAGCCATCGAAGTTCAGGAACAAATAAAATATTTCCCTCAATATCCACAAATAAAAATGCCGCGATGGAGATAAGGAGATATTTTTTGGCAAAAGGTTCTATATCCGCATCTTTGTACCATCTATAAAGAATCGGCACATAAAGAAAGGTAAGCCATTGCAAAAACCACTCTTGTTCGTAAGATAAAGCACCTATAAAAATTCTATAGAAAACAGAGCCAAAATAAAAAACGGTAGGGATTATCCAAAGAATATTCCATCTTGCTTGAAATTGATTTTTTACAAGTAATTTGATGATGAGATAATAGATTGGAATCAAAGCCAAACTCATCCCCAAAGTATTATCCCCATGGGGTCCGCTAACGGTACTTTCCACTTGCCCGATAATAGGATTCATTAAAATTAAAAGGGTAATCGGTGCTATCATCACGACTCTTAAACACACTTTGACCCATAAAGGATAGATTTCATACTCTTTGATAAAATGGTAAATTGCCAAGATATAAAATAGACCTGCAAATGCAAGGATAAAATTAAGCTCGTAAGGGAAGTCGTAAAAAGCCAAACCTCTTGTATTGCCAAAGAGGAGTGAGCTGGTCATAAAGATTAAAAAGATATACCAAAAAATGGTATAAAGATTAAGATAGTATAGCCCTTTTTGATTGTACCCAACCTCTTTATTTATAAGTAAAAAAGGTAAATAAGACAACATCAAAGGGACAAATCCATAAAGCATAAGCGAGATATGAACGCTTCTTATATTTGATGGAAGCAGGGTTTGTGAATCTACGCTTAATCCCAAAAGATTGATTGAATAAATTATCCCAAAGAATAATCCAACACATAAAAATATCAATGATATATAAAAATGTTTTTGTATAAATTTATTGAATGCTTCCATCTTTTACCTCATATATAGTATCTGCATTTGCTGCTAGTTTTAAATCATGTGTTGCTACGATAACCGTGACCCCTTTTTGTGTAAGATCTTTTAAAATCCCAAAGACATTTAAAGAGTTTTTTGAATCTAGGTTCCCCGTAGGCTCATCTGCAAAAATCACTTTGGGATTATTGATAAGCGCTCTTGCTATTGCTGCTCTTTGTCTTTGCCCCCCTGAGATTTCATTTGGATATTTATCTTGCAGCTCTTTGATATTTAACATCTCTAAAAGTTCCAGTATCTTCTCTTCACTTGCTTTTTCATTGGCAATTTGTATATTTTCTTTGATCGTTAAATAATTGATTAAGTAATGAAATTGAAAAATAAATCCGATATTTTGTTTTCTAAAAGTATCTATATTTTGTATCTTCTTATAGTTCTCCGCTTCAAAAAACAGCTCCCCTGATGTTGGAGTTAAAAGTGTAGAGAGGATTGAAAGCAGGGTGGTTTTCCCACTTCCACTCTCTCCTGTTAAACATACAAACTCCCCTTTATCAATCTGCATAGATACATCTTTTAGTGCAAACTCTTTTTCATACTTGTGTGAGATATTTTGAACCCGTATCATATTTTATTTCCTTGGATAAGGATAATAGGATCGGTTTTTGCAGCATTAAGTGCAGGGATGATGGAACCCAAAATCGACATCAAAATAGAAGCTGCAAATATAAAAAGTGCCAAAGATGAGGAGATCTCTCCATTTACATACCCTTGCAAATGGGGAGTATTTTTTATAAAATATAAAATAATATGGGAGATAAAAAAAGAGCTTAAAAAGCTGAAAAACCCCAAAATAAAACTCTCGTTTACGATTTGAAAAATAATCTTTTTCATTGGAATCCCTAACGCCCTTTTGATACCAAATTCATCTTTTCTTTGATTTATAGTGATACTCATAATACTGGCAATCGATAAAAGTCCCATACAAAAAGCGATAAAGGAGATAGTATTTGATGAGGTTTGGATAATCTTAAATTGATTATAATTCTCTACAAAGTTTTGGGTACTTTTAACCTCTATTTTAGAACTAAGCTTGACAATCTTTTTTTTGATACCATCTATATCGTTTTGGATTTTTGTATTGACTAGAAGCATTGAAGCACTTTTATTAAAAATATCTCCCGCATCTTGTATATTTAAAACAACTCCGCCGTTTTCAAAGCCGATATTACTTTGAAATACTCCAGATACTCTAAAACTTTTGTTTGCGATCTCAATTTGATTTGTATTTTTTAATTGATTAAAAATAGTTTTCCCTACTAATACTTCATTTTCTTTAGGATAGTCACCACTTTCTAAATTATAGTTTTTAAATCTATTTTGCGTTACACCGTAAATAGCAATAATAGGTAAGTTTTCCACAGGAGAAGCCCCTACGATAAGTGCGGAGGATGCTTTTACCCCGTCTATTTTATCTATTTGTTGAAGCAGATTTATATCGACGTTTGAGAAAAAAGTATCCGAAATCTTTGCTTGGGTTATGATAATATCCCCGTCACTTTTAATCATACTGGAATACATCGCTATAATACCGTTTGAGATGGAACTGATTAAAAAAATAGCCGTAATAGAGAAGATGATACTAAGATAGATAAGGGTTGTTTTTATTCTATTGGCATTTAAAGCTTTTAAGGCTTGGTTCATAAAGTTCCTTTTTATTTATTAGGAACATTTTAAAAAAAAATTATGAACTTATTATGACTGCTTTATGAATTTTTGTTCATATTTATTGCGCTAATTGTAAACTTACCCCTTTTGTTAAATCAAAATTATCTACATGTCCTGCTTGGGTACCATTATTAAAAATACCATGGGCGTGATAATTATCCCCTGGGTGGGTAAATACACCTTGTTTCCCTTTTCTATAAATTCCAAAAATAATCCCTTTTTCTACATCTTTACTTACATGGAGTTTTTCCATTAAATAATGTTTTTCACCAGCTTTAGGCGGAATAATATTTCTTCCATTAATTATATGCCAAGCTAATTCTTTGAATCTTCCTTGCAGTATAAAAAGAAAAGGTTTTGTAGGATCTATATTATGATTTATCGCTTGTGATTCAATTCATTCATAAAAATCTAAATCCATCATATCCTCTTTAATAGTGATAGGTTGAGTAAATTTTTTAGGGCGTATTACCGCTAAAAGCATGGCACTTTCCCCTTTAGGAATATGATTTAAAGTTTGAGTTACTCCTGCTTTTCCGTAACTTAGATATATCTTCCCGTCATAAATCGTAATCTCTCCTGTGGCACTTCCCAGTGCACCCACACCATAAGTTCCTTTTTGTTCAAGGTTTAAAGTATCAATTGTTGTTTTACCTGTGATGTTTCTACTTTTTATCATCTGCTTGAAGTGACCAAAGTTTTGAAAGCTTAAATCATTGGACGGCTGAGTTGCAAAAATAGATGAGAAGAGTAAAAAAGATATTATGAGTAGTTGTTTCATCGGTTCCCCTTATGTATAAAAAATAATTATACCATAGATTTTATCAGGGATACTTTTTTGTCAGCCTTACATAATCGTAAAAATCACTTAACATCAAATATCGTATCTGTTTATCTTCAAATTTTTTTATAATAGGTTCAAACTCTTCTTTATAAAGTCTTACATCGTTTCTAAACTCTTTTGGATATTCTAGTTTTTCCCCTTTAAGCTCACTAAAACAATCAAGAAATTCAAAAAAAAGAGAATCAAGCTTTTCCTCTTTTTGTGTAGTAGGTTCTTGTAAAAAACCTTTAAGAGTTTCAAATTCCCTGCAAATATCTACTAATCTTGGGTGCATGAATCACTACTTTGACAGGTTGATATTTTTGCATTGGCACAAATATTGCTTCCAAGGATACTATTGATTTTTTTTGTATCAAATCCCACTATTTTTTCATCTCCAATTTCTAAAAGAGGTCTTTTGATAAGTATAGGTGTCGTACACATAAGTTCAATCAACTCCTCTTTTGATATAGAAGATAAATCTAGTTCGTTATTTTTAATTTGAGGAGCAAATTGATTGATGATGTTATCTATTTCAAGATCTTTAAAAAAAGATTCCAATGACTCTTTATCCCAAGAGGTATCTAAAATACTCCGTGTCTCAAAAGTGATACCATTTAATCGTAAAAGCTCTTTTTGTTTTTTATTTCCAGCACATCCTGTTTTTTCATAAAAAATAACTTTATAAGGGTTTTGTGTAAATTTCATATTTTTTCCTTAGTTCATATATGGAATATCCAAATTTGCATCCCGATCACTTGCACTAAAATCAAAGCTATCATCACAGTTAAGTTTTTCAAGATGTTTTTTTATAGCAATAGTTTGCAGTTTATGAAAAGTGCCGTTTTCAAGATATTGGAGTGTATTGGCTTTGTAGTAACTTTGGATAATAGGATGGATAGTTTTTTCACTTTCCAAAATACTATCAAGAAAATTTTTTATTCCACTTATATCAAATTCATCTATTTTTGGCAATTTTCTTAAAAGATTTCTTACAAACTGTTTTTGGTGATATTTTGTACTGATCTCTAAAAGTTCCGATGCCGCACCAATATCTGCAACCGTTTCAGAGTAATTATAAAGGTATCTAAAGTGTTCACAAACTATCTCTACATATTGCGGATAATTTTTTAGAACAAATACAAGCTCTTTTAGATCCCCATCCATCAATACTTGAAAAAGTGTAGCGGTTCTTTTTTGTAGCTTTTCCCAATGTCCACCATCGGTACTATTAGGCTCCCCTAAAAATCGCTCATAATTTTCTAAATCATACTCTTCTTCCATCTCTTATAATATGCAATTTTTATACCGAGGTATAAAAAATGTATAATAGATCTTATGAAATAAAAAGGTAATAGTATGATTGATAAAATTTCATTTGGAACATATAGAACAACTTTTCAAAATCCAATACATGTAGATGCCCTAAATTATGCACTTGATAATGGTGTAACAGATATAGATACGTCGGCAAATTATATGTATGGGGAAGCGGAAGTTTTAATAGGACAAGCTTTAAAAAATAGAGATAGAGAAAAATTTACCATAGTCTCTAAAGGTGGTTATATCCAGGGGCATAATATGCAAAGGGTACAAGAGGGTTGGGAGATTGATGAACTGGTAGAGTATGACCCTAATTGTTTTCACTCAATATCTCCTATGTTTGTGGAAGATCAGATTGAAAATTCTTTAAAAAGATTGGAGTGTGGATATATAGATGTGTATCTTTTACATAATCCTGAGTACTATTTAATGGCAAATTTAAAAGGGGATGCCTCTGATGAAGATATAGAAAAACATCATGCAATTATGCAAGATCGTATCAAAAAAGCATTTGCGTGTTTGGAAGATCAGGTACAAAAAGGAAATATTAAAGGGTATGGAATCAGCTCAAATTCATTTGCAAAACAGCCAAATGATTACCACTTTTTAGAGTATAAACATTTAATAGATTATGCAAAAGAGATAGCAGGAGATAATCATCATTTTCGTGTGATACAACTTCCTCTTAATATGTATGAAAAAGACAGCGTTCCTTGTGCAAAATGGGCGCATGAAAATGGACTGGAAGTACATGTAAATAGACCACTTAATGCTTTTTATATGGGCGGAATGTTACGACTTGCCAGTTATAAAAAATGTGAACATTTCGATGAGCTTATGAGTGATATAAAAAAGATAGAAAACAAAAAATTGCAAGAACTTATTGATGATTTGATAGAAAATCAAAGTAGATTTGGTTTTGCAGGAGATGTGGACGATACGATAGATTATCAGGTAATCCCATATATTATTCAAGCTTTAAAAATTGATGAGAAACACTATCCTTTACTTGATCAGTTTTTAAACTGTTACAAAAGAAATGTAAAACACTCTTTAGGGAAAATTACTGCTAAAAAACTTGGACTTGAAGAACCTCTTGATAAAACAGCACTAGAGTATCTTCTGAAAAAGCACTATATTACAAAAGTGTTGGTTGGGATGAGAACAAAAGAGTATGTGGAAAAAGTACTCTCGTATACAAAGGATTAAAAATGGAAGAGAATATGTATCAAAAAGGATATGATTGGGCTTTAACACACAATTTTGAAGCAGTAGAGATTGATTATGCCGCAAGATTAGCTTTAAAGATGTTAGATGATTCATGTAATATGTCTCACGAAGATAGAAAAGTATTTTTTTATGTGTATGATGCACTGTGTGATAGAGAAGATATAACTCTTGATGATGAGGTAAATCAGCTTATTAAATTAGCTAGAAATAGGCAAACAATATTTTCAAAACCTGAATTTGCACCTATTGTACACGCTTGTAAGATGGAAGTGATGCAAACTACGGAGAAAAAATATATGAAAAGATTTAAAAAGCTAGTTCGTAAAAATCTTGGGATGAAGCAGAAGGATGATGAGTGATTGAAACTTTATACTGTCATACCTGCAAAAAAAAGTATAATGTAAGAAAAAGTGATATTGAGTTGATGCGAAGAAAAGATCCTTCATTTAATGGAAAAGAATATACAAAAGGGTGCTTTTTTAAAGAGCTTAGCCAATTAAAAAAGTGATATAAATTTTTTATGTAAATATCTGTATAGCTCTTCCAAACGGTATTTTATTTTTCTTTTGAGATAATGCCCAAAGCACTTCATAACTTGGTGGGATTCTTGGAAATATCCCTTCCCCATCGGTAAAATAAAGCATCATAGAACTATTTGGGATATTTGCATCTATATATTCAAAAGTAGGGCGGTAATCTGTCCCGCCACCACCTTTAAGTGCAAAATCCATCTCATCCCCACCTATAAAAGTATGGTGGGAGTGAACTTTTGCATCTGCAATTATAAGCTCAATTGAAACTGCTGGAAAATTTTGCATAATAGATTTAAATTCCCCTATAAAAGCCCCTAAAACATCCTCTTTAATAGATCCCGAAGTGTCTATAGCAACTACAAGGCTAAGGGTATCGCTTGTAAGGCTTGGCAAAGCAACACCTCTATAGATATGTTTTTTATTAGGGGGCATAAAAGCGTAGTTATTTCGCATGTGTTTATTAATGGCATTGTACAGCTCAAATTTCCAATCAATATTATTGGTTTTAACTTTTTTGGCAAATCTTTCAAATCCAAGTGGAGTAGAGCTTTTTTTACTTGCAACTTCTTTTGCCAAAGCTCTAGCATAATCCCACTGTTCAACCTCTTTTTGCACCATCTTTTTCATAGACTCAAAAAGATTAGAATTGCCACCATTTTTTTTGATAAAACTATCAAGAAGTTTAGCATCATCGTAACTACTGTCGCCATTTTGCTCTTCAATCTGCTTTTTTAAAACTTCATATATCTCTTCAGCATACATATTTTTAAATTCATTGTTAAAATTAGCACCCTCTGGAATTTTAAATTTATTTTTTTTTAGCATAGAATTGATGGCATAATCTGTTGCAAGTTGCCAAAGATAGCCTTTACGATTCAGTTGTCTTTGGGAATGGGCTAAAATATGGTGCATTACACAGTTTGTAAGTGTAAAAAACAGCTCATCCATACTACACTTATTTATAAATTCAGGATTATAAAGAAATCTTACTCCATCACTTGCAAAAGTGGAGATTTTAGGATTTTCAACGTGCTTTAGTCTTGAAGCCAACATCCCAAAGTAGGGATGCTTAGAACTTAACTGACTTTTTGCTTTTGTAAGTTTTAATTGAGAGTCCATCAGTGTAAGAGGTTATTAAACTTTCTTGCCCATAAAGGCCAACTTTTTATATAATCCAGTGCAATATCCCTATCCCTTAAGTCTTGTACTATCATCACTGCAAATTCTCCAGGAAGATTCAAAGTATATTTTAAAAGATTATCAAGTTCACTTGCCCTTGTTTCTTCATCTATTCTCATACTTAGAGCCGTACAAAGTATATGAAGAGCAGAAGTTTCTCGTGGCACTTCATCTGAATTTCCCTCTAAAATAGCATCTATATTTGGAAGATTTTTTGCTACACTTTTAAAACCTAAGAATGCAGCTGCCAACTCCTCTCCTATGGCACCTTTTATTAGATCCATCAAAAGATCATCCTCAGGGTTTGAAAGTAGTATTTCATTAACATATTCCCAGGTTCTAGGCGTTGCAAATGCTTTTGAATCATCTTTGGTATTAAATGTAAAAAGAGCATCGGGTCTATAAGAGCTAAAAGCGATAATCGTTTGATCAATCCCATTATTTTTTGCCCACTCCTGCCAATCTTCAAGACTCACTTCCATATCAAGGTGGACAAACCTATTGGCTAAAGGCGATGCCATTCTAAATACAACACCTCTATCACTCTCACGGTTTCCTGCTGCTACGATTGACCAACCATCAGGGAGGGTATATTCTCCAATTTTTCTATCAAGTATCAGCTGATACGCACTTGCTTGTACCATTGGAGCTGCGGTGTTTAGTTCATCCAAAAACAGTATCCCCTCTTTTATACTTCCATCTGGTAAAAATGAAGCTGGTGCCCATACAGCACTATTATCTTCACTATTGAAAAAAGGGATTCCTCTTAAATCAGTTGGATCTAAAAGGGAGAGTCTAAGGTCAATAAACCCTATCTTTTTATCTTTGGCAATCTGAGAAACGATAGATGATTTACCGATCCCAGGAGGTCCCCATAGAAATATCGGTACTTTTCGTTCGATTAGATGTTGTATTGATCTCTTTGCTTTTTGTGGATTCATATTGCTTTCTCTCTTTGTTATTATGAAGAGTTTAGTTGCAATAACTATACCAATTTGGATATGAGTTTTTCTAAACCCTTTTTTTGCAATATATGAAGTTCTGAGTCTTCTATCCACAAAAGGGTCTTTTTTTGATAATACTCTAAGATAGTCTTATCTATTTGCTCTTTTTTATTGATAAGATTTTCTAAAAACTCTTTTAATTCACTTGGCTCAAACTCTTCAATGTTTTGGAGTTTTAAAAATAGAGCTTTAAAAAACTCGCTGTCTAAATAGTTGTTGGCTTTTTGGATAAATTTTGTAGCTTCAATCTCATCTGCATAAATCTCATCGTTCCATTTTCTCCCATTTTTAAGCTGATCTACCGCAACATCAATAAATACAGGTACCAAGTCAAGGACAAGGTTAAGTTCCTTAAAATCATTGTCCACAAGGTCACGAAATAGCATACGAGTTCTTTTTGCTATTTTGACTCGTAAGTTATCATCTTTTATTACATCTTTATGAAGGAGTTGAAATCTTTTAAGTGCAGGAAGCCGAGAATGGTTAAATGCCATAATTGAGACAATCGGCTCAGGGTCTTTTAACTGCCCCTCACAAGAACCTGAGGGTCTGCAAAAAGCCCAGTAAAGACGTGCTTCCATATCTTTATGGTGTATATACTTTTCATCTCCAAGCTGCTCGAAGTTCTCTTCATCTTTTAGCTTATCAACTTCATCTTTGTATTTGAGTGTAAATAGCTCTTCCATTTAGATAGTAAACTCCACCACTCTTCCGTACGATTGAAATTTTTCAAGATTTTTTTTAGAACTTATTATAAAAAGAGTTTGAGATACTAAAGATTCATTGATATCAAATTCCCCGTCGGTTAGTACCATTAAAAGTTTATCAGCTCGTATATCTGTTGTTTTAAGGTATCGCAATACTTCATTAAAATTTGTTCCACCATCACTTTTAGGGATAAAAAGTTTCTCGTCGTCTATGGGATTGAAACTATCAAATTCTATAATATGTTCACTTTTTACATATTTATCAAAAGGTAAAATAGTGATTTTATATTCATAAAACCCCTCACACACTTCACTGACAATTCCCAAAAATTTTTTATATTCTTCTATTGTAACCGAACTACTTGAATCAAGGGCAATATAAAGCTCAATCAACTCATCGCTTTTTTTCATCCCGGGTAAGTAAAGTCCCTGTGATACAAACTTTCTATTTGGTCTATTAAAAGTAGATTGCTTTTCAAAAAATGAAGAGATAAGATACTCTTTTAAAATATCGTGTAAGTTAATCTCGGGTTTGATAAGGGTATCAATCTCTATATTCATCCCTGAGTATTTATTAGAAGAATTCCCAGCGATAGTTAAAGCTTGGATAATAATCCCATCAAGCTTTTCCATATCTCCGCTGTTTTTAGATTCATCGGATACCGTGTCAAGGTCTAGTTTATTTTCATCGTAAATAAAAGCTTTTTTATCTCCATTTTTATCGGGTGTAGTTTTTGCGGTTGATTTTTCATCCTCTTCATCACTGCCACTTTCTTCTTTCTCCTCTTTTTCTTTTTTCTCCAGTATCTCATACACCTCCTCGACACATTTATCTTTCAATTCACTGTCAAATATCTCATCATTTGGCATAGTTCCTACATTATTAAATGTATCCAAGATAAGATTTATTGCTATATCACTTGCCATATTCCAAAGTTTTTTATCTCTTTGTTTAGCTCGAAAAGGGTGTTTTAACACAATATGCAAAAGGGTATGTGCATAAAGATATACAATCTCCTCTTCACTGTATTTGGAAAGTTTGTCGAGGTCTATTGTGATCTTTGAACCGTTTGTAGTAAATGCACTGTTTGGATTAGATTCAAAAGTAGTAGGGATAGAAAGGGCAAGAACTGAGAGAAACGGATGGTTAAATAAAAAATTTATCCGAATTTTTTGAAAAATCCCTTGAAATTTTTCAGATGATATATTCGCCATATTTTTCTAACCAGCTGTCAAACTCCTCAAGTTCACTGATACTCTCATCTTTTATAATAAGATCTTTGATAAGCATCACTCCAAACTCTACGGGGAGTTTTTGTGAATATGCAAAAAGATTTTTTGCTTGGTCTATTGAATTGTATTTTTCTATGAGTGCCGCACTCAGTGCATATAAAGAGCTTGGTTCATCCAAGACGGTCTCATCAAGTCCGTTTAAAATGGCATCTATATCAGGAAGGTTTTTATACACTTTGACAAACGAACTAAACTCTATCCCCGCTGCGTAACCGACTGTACCGTATATAATAGGATTAATTTTTGCAATATCCTCATTATTTTGTAAAATATTTGAGAGCATAGTCCAAGCCCTTGGGGTGCAAAATGCAGGATTTGTCTCACTCGTAGCAGGTACGGAGGAGCTTAAAAGATCGGGACGAAACCCTAAAAATCCTATGATAAACGGATGGATACTGTTTTTTATAGCCCATATTTTAAAATCATCGTATCTAGCTTCAAGTACAATATGCACCATTCTATTAATGAGTGGACTTGGAAGTTTAAATACAATCCCCTTATCGTCTATTTTATTTCCTGCACAAACAATTTTGTATCCTTTTGGCAAAAAATATTCACCTATTCTCCTATCAAGTACCAATTGATAAATAGCAGCTTGAACCGAAAGGGGAGCAGAGTTAAGCTCATCCAAAAATAAAATCCCTTTTGCATCGGGATCTTTTGGTAAAAAAACTGGCGGCATCCATTTTGTTTGATTATTTTGAATGGAAGGGATACCTCTAAGATCAACGGCATCTAATTGTGAAAGTCTTACATCTACGATACCCAGATTGTTTTGTTTGGCAATATCGTTTACAATATATGATTTACCGATTCCAGGGCTTCCGTGGATAAATACGGGGGTATCACTCTTTATTAAAATTTGAAGCTGATTATAAAGTTCGGTTGTACCAATTGCTGGAGTTATCATGATAGTTTTACGTTTTTTAACATATTTGTAAGGTCGTTGTTAAGAGAGTTTATTTTACCGATAACCTCGGTTCTTGTTTTTTCGTCAAGTTTAAATCTATTGTCTATAAATTCGTATATTTTAAAAGTATCGGTAAATACCTCTTGCATAAGATCGGTTTTGATTTTCTCTTCAATTTTTCCCATAATAATCCTTTTCAAGATGTAAGTATGCAAAATCTATGCCTTTTAACAGCGGTGGAATATTTTTTGAATATATAAATTTAAAGGATAAAAGGAGTTAAATATGGCAGTAAAAATAACCGAAGAGTGTATCAATTGTGATTCATGTGTAGACGAGTGTCCTGCAATGGCGATAGTAAGTATGGATGATTCCCCTTTAAGTGACGGAGAGTTTACTTATGTAAAACCTGAAAAATGTATCGAATGTGTAGATTGTACCGTTCCAAAATGTGTAGACGTATGTCCAACTGAAGGTGCAATTGTATGGGATATGCCTTATACCGAAGAATTTGACGCTTATTATTTACAAGGGCAGGAAGAGGGAAGATATAATATCAGAGTACATAAGAAAAAAGGGATGTTGAGTCCTGCATCACAACCAAGACCTTTTAGAGAGTCAATATCTTTAGATCAAAGAGAGTCTCAAACCCCCGTATCAGCTTAAATATATTATAATGTACCATAAAAGTTTCAATCTGAGGATTTAGTTACGGAAAAAGGTGTATTTGATACTAAATGTATAAAATATGAACAGTTTAAATTCCAAGGAGTGTATGCTAAATGGTATACTTTGGTATATGAAAAAGTTGATATTTACAGATTTGGACGGTACATTTTTAAATCATGACGACTATTCGTTTGAAGCGTCTAAACAAGCTCTTACAAAAATAAAACAACAACAAATCCCATTGATATTTACTACGAGTAAAACAAGGGCTGAAGTGATTGCTTTACAAAAAAAAGTTGGAATCAGTGAGCCTTTTATCGTAGAAAACGGTGCTGCACTTTTTATCCCTAAAGGGTATCAAAACTTTGATCTTGATTTTTTAGATGATTTGCAAGAATACAAAGTTTCCATATTTGGGAAACACTATTCACAAATAATCTCATTTTACGATAAATATAAAGATGAGTTTGGGATGAAAGGTTTTAGTGATATGAGTTTAGAAGAGCTTATGGACTACACCTCTTTAGATAAGGATTCTGTAAAACTTGCGGTTCAAAGAGACTTTACGGAACCTTTTATTTTACAAGATATCTCAAAACTAGAAGATTTAAAAAAACTTGCACATACTTATGATATTAAAATAACCCAAGGTGGAAGATTTTACCACCTCATAGGGGAACAACAAGATAAAGGGATTGCCGTTAAAAAAACAACGGAGCTGTTTTGTAAATTGTATCAAAAAGAGATAGAATCGATGGCGTTGGGTGACGGTTTCAACGATATAGTGATGTTTGAAAATGTAGATATCCCCATAGCGATCAAAAACCACCGCGGGGAGTTTGTCACGTGTGATGTGAAAAATCTGCAATATTCAAATTATCAAGGCTCAAAAGGCTTTAATGAAATGGTGTTGAAAAATGTCTCGTAAAACAACGGTAGAAAAAATATTTTTTAAAGCTCTAAATGCCGTCAAAGCAGACACAATAGTGAAAAAAAATCTTGGCTATGATGATAAATATCTATTTGTCGTAGATAAAAAGATAGCTTGGGATTCTTTTAAAAATCTTTATATTTTTAGTGTAGGAAAAGCCGGATACGATATGGCAAAAAATGCCGAAGATATCTTAGGAAAAAAGATAAAAGGGGGAGTTGCAGTTTCATTGTCGGATAAGAAACTCTCTTTTATAAAACACTGCACCTCTACCCATCCTATCGTAAGTAAAAAAAGTTTTGGGTGTGCGGAGCAATTGCTTGAGAGTGTAAAAACAATGGATAAAGATGATTTTTTTATCTTTTTTTTAAGCGGTGGAGCCTCGGCACTGATAGAAAAACCGATTGAGGGACTGAGTTTAAAAGAGTTTCAAAAAATATCCCGTGCACTTATAATCTCAGGGATTGATATAAAAGCGCTCAATAAGGTAAGAAAATCAATCTCTTTGATAAAAGGGGGAAAACTCGCCAAACAGTTTAAAGCAAAAGGGTATGTTCTCGTTCTTAGTGACGTCATAGGAGACGATCTTACAAGTATCGGTTCCGCTCCCATGTATGACGCTGTACCGCACTTTATAATAGGCAATAATAAAATAGCACTACAAGCTGCAAAAAAATATATCCAAAAAGATGTACAAAAAGTAAAAATACTCACTACAACACTGGATCTTCCTTCAGCCAAAGCAGCAGATTATATTGCCAAAAAAATAAAAAAATATGATGAAAAGTATGATTCTTATTGTCTTTTACTGGGTGGAGAAACCACTTTAAAAGTAAAAAAGAATGGGATAGGAGGAAGAAACAGTGAATTGGCACTGAGACTTTTAATCAAAAACTGCATCAATAAAGATACTGCGGTGTTATGTGCAGGAAGTGACGGAATCGACGGGTCATCCCCTGCAAACGGAGCCTATTTTGATTTTGATATATACGAAAAAATCAAAAAAAGTAAAATTGATCCACAAAAATATTTGGAACAAAACGACAGTTATAGTTTTTTTAAAATATTTGGATATGAATTTTATACAGGTGTTACGGGAACGAACGTGATGGACTTTGTAATGATATTAAAGGGGACAAGATAAGGCAAATTTAAGATTTGCTGTTTTAGACTGGATTTAGTGAAGTGGGTATTAAACCGAATTCCCTTTACCGTGGGATATTTTAAAGGAGATAAAAATGTCGGATTTTTTTCAAAACGGAAGTATAACAACGTTGCAAAATGTTTCAAATAGGAAATTGGAAAATATAGAAAAAGAGCTTGAAAAGTTTGCCAAAAGAAGAAATATGGTTCTTTTGCTTCCTGCTCTTTATTCTGAGTTTGAAACACCCGCAATGAAAAAAATTCTAAAAGAATTAAAAGGTGTAAAATATCTTTATAAAATTGTTTTAGGGTTAGACCAAGCAACAAAAGAGCAGTTTGAAGAGGTTAAAAGTATAATGTCTTCACTGGATGTAGAGGTAGATGTACTTTGGAATGACGGACCTAAAATGCAAGCTTTGTATGATGAACTTTGTGATGAAGGATTTAGAAGTCTTGATATTAAAGGAAAGGGGAGAAACGTATGGACCATGATAGGATATGCCTTATCCGATCCGAGTGCTTACGCATTTGCATTGCATGATTGCGATATTGTAAACTATACGAGAAATATTCCCGCACGTCTTTTTTATCCTATTATCCATCCTGCACTTGATTTTGAATTTAATAAAGGATACTATTCAAGAGTAACCGATAAACTTCATGGACGAGTAACCAGACTTTTTTATTCGCCGCTTATCAAATCACTTAAAACAACATACGGTAAAAGTAAATATCTTGAATATATGGACAGCTTTAGATATTCACTTTCAGGAGAATTTGCTTTTATACGAACATTGGCTCGTGGTATTAGAATATCGCCTACGTGGGGATTGGAGGTTTCAACTTTGAGTGAAGTGTATGATAATACCTCTGTTAGAAGAATTTGTCAAACAGAAATTATGGAAACCTATGAGCATAAACATCAAGAGCTTATTAATCAAGAACCTAAAAAAGAGCTGGACGGCGGTGTAGCTAAGATGGCTATTGATATTGCGCAAACTATTTTTAGAATTATGTCGCAACAAGGGACAACATTTACAGCAGAGTCTCTTAAAACTTTAAAAGCATCATTTTTTCAAGAGACAAGAAAAGCGATAAATAGGTATGATGCGTTGGCAAAATTTAATGCGCTTGAATATGATCGTAAAAAAGAGATAGCAGCAGTGGAGATTTTTGATAGAGCTTTATATAAAGCCTCAAAAGAATTTTTAAAAGATCCATTAGGTGTGCCGTCACTCTCAGCTTGGATTAGTGTAAGATCTGTGTTACCGGAGATCTCCCAAAAACTTTTTGATACAGTTCATGGAGATAAATAATGCCTAAAAAAAGAGTGATGTCTCATCATACATTAGAAGATCGTTTTAAATTGATTAAAGGTTCTTTAAAATTTATATATGATGAAAAAGATGCAAAAGAAGCTTATGATGAAGTGATAGAACTTATTCAAAAATATAGAAAAAAGATAAAAAGCGAACCGTATATTTTAACCCAAAAAGATGTGATACTGATAACATACGGAGATCAAATTTTCCATGAAGGGGAGACTGCTCTTGCTACCTTAAAGAGATTTTTAGACGAATATATAGAAGACTATATCAATACAGTCCATATTCTCCCCTTTTATCCATACTCTTCCGATGACGGTTTTTCTATAGTAAATTATAAAGGGGTATGTCCTTTGATGGGGTCGTGGAGAGATATTACGGCATTGTGCAAAAATCACCGTTTGATGTTTGATGCAGTAATTAATCATATGAGCCATTTAAGTGAATGGTTTAATAAATATCTTAATAATGATTCTGAGTATTTAGAGTTTTTTACCGAACTTGACCCATCAATCGATCTAAGTAGCGTAGTACGTCCTAGGACAACACCTCTTTTACACGAATATACCGATGATGAAGGGAAACAAAGAAGTATTTGGACAACGTTTAGCCGTGATCAAGTTGATTTGAATTTTGCCAACTACAGAGTGTTGTTAAGGATGTTGGATGTACTTTTATTTTATGTTGAAAAAGGTGCATCGCTTTTACGGTTGGATGCTATTGCATTTATTTGGAAAGAGATTGGTACATCTTGCGTTCATCTGCCTGAAACCCATGAATTGATACAGCTTATGAGAGAAGTTGTCCATTCGGTTGCTCCCGAGGTTTTAATTATAACAGAAACAAACGTTCCCCATGATGAAAATATCTCTTACTTTGGAGAAGGTGATGATGAAGCACAAATGGTTTATAACTTTGCCTTGCCCCCTCTTTTAGCTTTTTCAATTTTAAAAGGGGATACCACAAAGCTTACAAAATGGGCTAAAACTTTGGAACTTCCAAGCGATAAAGTATGTTTTTTTAATTTTACGGCTAGTCATGACGGTGTAGGAGTGAGAGCTGTAAGTGATATATTAGATACAAAAGAGATAGATTTCTTGGTAGAAAGCTGTTTAGATCATGGAGGGCTTGTTTCTTATAGAACGGTTGGAGATAGTGATACTATACTCCCATATGAGTTAAATTGCAGTTATATAGATATCTTAACCGATCCCAAAGAGGATGATACTTTGAGAATGAAACGGATGATACTCTCACAGGCAGTTACACTCACTATGCCTGGAGTTCCAGGGATTTATTTCCATTCACTTGTAGGGTCTCAAAGCTATTATGAAGCAGTTAGACAAACACGAAAAAATAGAACCATAAATAGAGAAAAACTCAACTTTGATAATATCAAAGAGGAACTTGAAGATGAAAACGGGTTACGGTATAATATACTTAGAAGGTACAAACAGCTTATCTCTATACGGACCAATGAAAAAAGTTTTGATCCGTATAGCCCTTTTGAGTGTTTGGATCTTCCTTCTAAAGTGTTTGGTATCAAACATTATGCAACGAATAGGAGTGAATACGTTATTACGGTATATAATTTTACAGATAAAACTGTCAAAGTAGATCTTTCACACTATAGCAAAGATAAGCTTTTAGAGATAATTACCCATAAACTTTATAGAGAAAAAACTGTTGAGATAGAGCCGTACGGAATGTTATGGCTAAAACAGTTTAAAAAATAGATTGAATCGATACAAGGAGAAAAGATGATAAAAAAATGTTTATTCCCCGCAGCGGGATACGGCACGAGGTTTTTACCTGCAACAAAAGCTATGCCAAAAGAGATGCTGCCAATTTTAACAAAACCGTTAATCCAATACGGAGTAGAAGAAGCTATGGAAGCAGGATGTGAGGTAATGGCAGTTATTACAGGTCGTGGTAAACGTGCTATTACGGATCATTTTGATATTTCCTACGAACTTGAACATCAAATACAAGGTTCTTCCAAAGAGGAACTTTTAAAAGATATAAGAAAAATTATAGATAATTGTACGTTTACCTATACAAGACAAAATGAGATGAAAGGGTTGGGGGATGCTATATATAAAGGGAATGTTTTAGTTGGGTTTAAAAACCCTTTTGCCGTTATTTTAGCAGATGACCTTTGTGTAAATCCCGACGGTGACGGAATACTAAAGCAGATGGTTGATTTGTATAATAAATATAAATGTTGTATCGTTGCTACCATGGAAGTTTCAAAAGAAGAGGTGCATAAATACGGTGTTATCGAAGGTAATGAGATAGAAGAGGGTGTATTTATGGTTTCAAATATGGTTGAAAAACCGGAGAACGATAAAGCACCCTCAAATCTTGCCGTTATTGGAAGATATATACTAACCCCCGATATATTTGATGTGTTACAAAATACAAAAGCAGGGAAAAACGGCGAACTGCAAATTACCGATGCTTTATGTACCCAAGCAAAAAAAGGGATGGTAATAGCGTATAAATTTAAAGGGAAAAGATTTGATTGCGGTAGTGTTGATGGATTTGTCGAGGCTACAAACTATTTTTACGATAAAGAGAATAAAAAGGATTAAAAATGATCCAGTTTGAACAATATTTTGGTTTTAGAAAAAACGGTGGGATTCAAAAGAGATTTGATGAGGTTTATTCACTTTTAGAAGATGAAAAGAATAGTGATACTATAGGTTATTATACATTAGCCCAAAAATCAAAAAAAATTTTTAAAGAGATAAAAGAGTTTCAAAAAACCAATAAACTGATACAGGAAAACAAGACCAAAAATATTGTTGTAATTGGAATAGGGGGGTCAAGTTTGGGGACAAAAGCAGTCTATGAGATATTAAAATTAAAACAAACATCTCCAATCCAACTTCACTTTTTGGAAAATGTCGATCCTTTAGAGATAGAAAACACCACAAATATGTTAAAAAAGAAAAATACTCTATTTATCGTAATTAGTAAATCGGGAGGGACGATAGAGACCATATCTATTTTTAAATATGTGATGGAAAAATTTAAAATCAATCTATCTAAAGAAAATGATAGGGTAGTCGCTATTACCGATAAAGGCTCATCGCTTTCAGATTTAGCATCAAAATATAAAATTACGCAGTTCAATATCCCTGCAAACGTAGGAGGGAGATTTTCGGTTTTAAGTGCCGTTGGAATTGTCCCTTTAAGTTTGGCAGGATTTAACGTCAAAGGACTTTTAAAAGGGTTTAACGGTTTTATCGATTCATTTTTTGACAAAAACGAAGAACATCTTTTACAAAAAGCTTATTTTTATCATAAAAATGCAAACAGTTATCCTATCAATACCCTTTTTAGTTACTCAACATGCTTGTCCTATTTTAATGATTGGTATGTACAGCTTTGGGGGGAGAGTCTTGGAAAGATAGATGACAAAAACAATAAGGTGGGACTGACCCCCGTTGGACTTGTAGGTTCCATAGACCAACATTCGTTTTTACAGCTTATTATTCAAGGACCAAAAAACAAAACTGTAAGTTTTATACAAATTGAGGACTTTGAAAATGATATTACAATTCCCGAAATCAGTTACGAATATTTAGAAAAAACAGACTTTATCAACGGATATACTTTTAATAAATTGCTTAACGAAGAAGCAAATGCAACTATGCAAAGTGTCCAAGATGAAAATATTCCGGTTGATTTAATTAAACTTCATAAATTAACCGAGAAAAATATAGGTGTATTGATCGCCTACTTTGAACTTCTTACCTCTGCTACCGGGCAGTTTTTTGGGATAAACACCTACAATCAACCTGGCGTTGAATTTGGGAAGAAAAAACTTGTAGCAACTTTTCAATAAATTTTTTTATAAACAATGGAACAGTTATTGAATATACCTTTGTAGAAAAAATTCTAAAACTTTTTTTAGAACTACAAAGGATTTTATATGAGTTGTTCAACAGGTGGCTGCGGTACTCACGACGGAATGGGATTCGATCCAAATGACCCCGAAGCAATGGCGGTACAAGAAAAAATCAACAATCATCCATGTTACTCAGAGGGTGCGCACCAACACTATGCAAGGATACACGTTCCTGTAGCACCTGCGTGTAATATACAATGTAATTACTGTAATAGAAAATACGATTGTTCAAATGAATCTAGACCAGGGGTTACAAGTGGAAAACTTAGCCCTGAAGAAGCGGTAAAAAAAGTACTCTACGTAGGTGGAGAGATTCAGCAGTTATCTGTTGTAGGTGTTGCAGGTCCTGGAGATGCGTTGGCAAATCCTAAAAAGACTTTTGAGACATTTAAAATGCTTCAAGAAAAAGCACCTGATCTAAAACTTTGTCTTTCAACAAATGGTTTGAGACTTCCTGAATATATTGATGAGATTGTAAAATATAATGTAGATCATGTAACAGTTACTATTAATACGGTTGATGAGAGTGGAGAGATTGGTTCACAAATCTATCCATGGGTTCATTGGAACCATAAAAAAGTATGGGGAAAAGAGGGTGCTAAAATACTTCTTGAAAAGCAACTTGAGGGTATCAAGATGCTAACTGATCGTGGGATATTGGTAAAAGCAAACTCTGTTTTAATCCCTGGAATTAACGATAAAGACCTTCCAAACGTTGCAAAAAAATTAAAAGAGATGAAAGTGTTTTTACACAATATTATGCCACTTTTATCAAGCCCTGAATTTGGTACAAAATTTGGACTTGATGGTGTTCCTAGTGCAACCGACCAAGAGACTATGGCAGCACAAGAAGCCTGTGGTATGGATATGAACCTTATGAAACATTGTCGTCAATGTAGAGCAGATGCGGTTGGACTCATCGGGGAAGATAAAGGGGATGAGTTTACAAAAGAATCTTTTACGGCACTTTCATTTGATGAACTTGAAAAGAAATACAATATCGCAGCACGTGCACAAAAACATGAGATTATCGAAAACTGGAGAGCACATTTAGCTGCTGCAAATGATAGGGTTAAACTGGAAAATGCTACGAAATTGGAGCTTAGCTCAACAGGCGAGACAAAACTTGTAGCGGTTACAACTGCTGGTGAAGGGATGATCAATATGCACTTTGGATCGGCCAAAGAGTTTTTAATCTATGAGGCAGGAGACAAAGCGATTAAATTTGTGATGCATAGAAAACTTGAAAGTTCATATAGTGGAGTAGATGCAGGGAATGTCGATACCATTAGTGAAATTAAAGAAACTTTAAAAGATGTGGATCTTTTACTTACGGCTAAAATTGGAGAATGTCCAATGGGTGAGCTTCAAGAGATTGACTTGGTAACCGATGATTCGTATGCAAATCAAGCGACTGAAAAATCTGTACACGATGCAGTACTTAAACACTTCTATACAAATGAAAAAGAGAATGAATTAGGATAATTCCTAATTTGTCCTTGTTATATCAATGCAAAAAAATCCAAAAATAATACTTCTTAAAGGGAATGGTCCCGTAACTATAAACAATGAGATGATGGAGCTTTTTACCATCACTACTTCCCATGGTTTGATAGGGTTGCCTTTAAAATCTTTACATGCTAAAAAAGTATATATTCTAAATGATTTAGAAAAGTTTTGGGAGATACATAAAAGCATAAAAGATAAACCCGCTTGTTTTATATACTCTTATGAACCGCTTGATGATATTGATCTTTTAAATATTATAGCCGATGAGATTGTTGTAGTTGAATAATATGGAATAGTTTTTGCATAATATTACTTAATAATGAGGTTAATATTATGGCACTAATAAACGACACTACACTAAGAGACGGCGAACAAGCACCTTACGTATCATTTACCATAGATGAAAAACTAAAAATTGCACAGCTTTTATATGAGTCGGGTTCCGATGAACTTGAAGTTGGAATTCCTGCAATGGGAGCAAAAGAACAAGAGGAGATTAAGCAGATTCTTGCACTTAATCTTCCAATGAGAATTATGAGTTGGAATAGGGCTACTATGAGTGATCTTGAAGCTTCTTTGCAATGTGGACTTAAAGCAGTTGATCTCTCTATCCCTGTTTCAAAAACATTAATTGACGTGAAATTTAAAGGGGATATCGATAAGCTTTTAAAAAATCTTGAAGAGGTGGTAACAACCGCTAAAAAAGAGGGGCTGTTTGTTTGTATCGGCGGGGAAGATGCAAGTAGAAGTGAAAATAGCTTTTTAAAAGAGATTTTAGAGTTTGGTGCATCTCTTGGAGCAGATAGATTTAGATATTGTGATACGGTTGGGATATTAACACCTATGCAAACCTATCAAAATATCTCTTTTTTAACTGGGCTTGATCTTCTGGAGATTGAGATGCATACCCACAATGACTTTGGTATGGCAACGGCAACTTCAATCGCGGGTGTGGAAGCAGGAGCAACAAGCGTAAATACAACTGTTATAGGTCTTGGGGAGAGAGCGGGAAATGCCTCTTTTGAGCAGGTTTTATTATCTCTTACAAAACAATTTCATGAAAATAGAATGATAGTGCCTGATAAATTAAAAGAGCTTGTTAATACGGTATCGGTTGCAGCAAATAAACCTATAAGCTCAAATAGACCGATAGTTGGACATGATATTTTTGCCCATGAGTCCGGGATTCATGTAAACGGGATGATAAAAAGTAAAAACTCTTATGAGGCATTTGAGCCTGAGAGTGTGGGGCTTAGTAGGTATTTTCCTATCGGGAAACATTCAGGTAGTTCTACGTTGCTTTATCACTTAAATAGTTTGGGAATTAAACCAAACAAACAAAAAGTAAATAATATCTTGCCAAAAGTAAGAGAGATAGTTACAAGTAGAAAACAAGTGATGAGCAGCGAAGAGTTACGAGATTTATATCTAAGTAGTGATGATATTCAAGTTGCTATATAGGGGATATTTTGTTTATAGGATGGATTAGAAAAAATAGTTTTGAAAATGATATCAAAGGACTTTCAAATGATATTTTAATAGATGAAAACCTTATAATCAACACCCTCAATGAAAATCAAAGTCTCAGTTTTGGAGCTTACGCAGGGGATGAGTTACAAGCTTTTATATCGGCGTATTGTTTTGAAAAAAGTATACTTATAAACAATTTTTATTATAAAGAGGGTTTTGATGATGGATATAAAAAAAGGCTTGTAAAAATACTATTGGATAATATTGACGATGAAGAGAAGAGTATTTTATTTATGGCTTCAAAGAACGAAACCGATATCTTTAAAGAATTTGGTTTTAAAAAATATGCAGATTTTAAAAAAGCTGTTTACAGCGGTGGGGGAGCTGCGTTTAATTTTAGTAGTAGTACGGCTAAAAGTATCAGTGGGGAAAATTATATCCCAATAATTAGCAAACTTGATACAAAAGCATATAAAGAGGATAGAGTGGAATATATTACCCATAAGCTATTTAAATCATCCTCTTTGTTTCTCTCTACAGATTTTGGGTATCAGCATTCTTATGCCCTTGGAAAATCTATAGTGAAAATATCCCCTTGGGTAATGGTGGATGAAGCATTTACCGATGCTGAAAAGCTTTTACGGGGAGTGATTTATCATAGAGGATTAAAAAGATTGGTTGCTTTTATCCCAAGAGATGTAAAAGAGATATGTGATCTTTATGAGTCGTATAACTTTGAACTTAAAGAGGATTATGGGCTTATCTATAAAAATCAAAAGCCAAATATAAACCTAGCATCAATTTACGGGTTTTAAATTTAATTTAAAAGGAGAAATAACAAATGGCATTAACAGAAGAACAAAAAGAGATAAAAAAAGAGTACGCAGGATATAAAAGAAAAGTAACCGAAATAGCAGGAGAGGTTCATGATATCGTAGAAGATACTATTTGGACTGATTATGATAAATTACCAAGCTTAAGCGAAGCAATTCAAAAAGCGATGGAGCCTGTATTGGAACTTAAAGCAAAACATGATTTTTTAAAATAAAAATATTATACTTACAAGGGTCTTTATATGAAAGATTTAACCTCTAAAATTATATGTGAATGCGGCAATAAAAATGTTGCACAGGCTGTAGAAATTTTCAAAAAGACGGATCTTCCATATAAAAAGGCAAAAAAACTTGTAACGGAATGTAATAAAACCTGTTGTAGAAGACCCCTAAGTGCTTTATATAAGATGGTAGAGTTCGGTGAGATAGATTACGAAGAGATAGATTTTTTAATTGATCAGATGAATGAGAGGTAAAGATGGAAGGAACAATAGAAGACTTTAGAAGATGGGTAAAAAGTAACGGCTATGGATCTTCGATCCCTGTAGATGTTGATTCATTAAAAAATTTATCGGTGTTAGACTTAAGTAAAAAAAAGCTTCGGCAGCTGCCAGATAGTATCGGGAGTTTGGAAAACTTACAAATATTGAAGCTCTCGTCAAACAGGCTCAAAGAACTTCCTGCGACTATCTGCAATTTAAAAAAATTAAAAAATTTGCAGTGTGAAAATAACCTTTTAGAAAAATTACCTGAAAATGTAGGAGATATGGACTCTTTGATTGTTTGTAATCTCAACGGCAATAGATTACAAAATTTGCCAAAAAGTTTTTATAAGCTTACCCATCTTACAAGACTTACCATGGCGGCAAATTCATTGGAGTATCTCAGTGAAGAACTTGGAAACCTTAATAAGCTTTTGTATCTCTCTTTAGATACAAATTATTTACAGTATCTTCCCGATGTATTTGAAAATATGAAATCACTCTATTATCTTGATCTTTCATATAATGAGTTTCACTCTTTACCCTCTTCAATATCAAAAATCGAAGAGCTTGAAACATTGCTTTTAGAAGGAAATGAGATAAGAGACCTTCCTTCACTAGAAGCTCACGATATGTTGATTCGGTTGAATCTTAACAATAACAATATCTCAAAACTTGATTTTGACGTGAGTAAACTTGAAGACCTTCAAATTTTAACACTGGACAATAACAATTTAGAATATCTTCCTAAAAGTATTTGTCTACTCAAAAATTTAAATCATCTTAGTGTTTCTGCAAACTGCTTAAAAGAATTACCCGAATGTATAGGTAAACTTGAAAATCTTATTGAGCTTGATATTGAGGATAACGATATAGCAATATTACCGCAAAGTTTTAACAATCTTACAAAACTTAAAAACTTATATATAGCAAATAACAATAACCTGCAAAAACCTCAAATCGATTCTTTAGAGTTTTGTGACATTTAGTCGCCGAACTCTGCAAAATTAAATTTTCACTATTTTTTTCCATCTTTAATTTTCCAAATTCTATAGATCTTTTTCTCTCACTTTAATATCAAAATCTCTAAGAGTCTTAAAAAAGTATCAAAAAAAACCTAAAAAAGTAAAAGTGTGATGTTAGGTGTGACATATTCGTTGTAAAGTTTATCCAAATCAATAAAAAAGGATAAACAATGGTTTACATTAACAGAAACGTTGCATTGGACCAATTAACGGAAGTGGTTACACATAGTTTTAAAAGACAAACCGTAGAATTACCTACAAGTTTTCAAAAAGAGCAGCTGTATGCGTTGGAGATTTTTAAAAAAAGATGTTTATTTGACGAGGTAATTGAAGAATCGATTAGTTTTAACAAAAAACTAAACTTTGATTATCAAAATCCAAATTTACAACTTACTACAACGGCAGAAGAGCTGGTAGAGGTTTTTAAACTTAGAAGTGATGTATATGATTCAATCAATTATCTTCATGAATTTCCCGATACGATAGAGGGGTTAAACTTTGATTCATTTGATAAAAACTCTGCCGTGATTTATTATCAAAATAATAATAAAGTAACAGGCTCTATTCGGTTAATTTTTGATTCAAAACAAAAACTGCCTACAGAAGAAAAATATAGTTTTAATCAATTAAGAACACAATACAGTACAATAGGGGAGATGTCGCGATATGTTGTTTTTAATAGTGGGCGAGGATTAAATCTAGAATTTAAATACTTAATGTGCGGGATTTATAATATATTTATCAATAATGATATTGATATAGCATTTTCAGGGATTAAGCAGGAACATCTTAAACTTTATAAAAAGCTAGGTGGGGTAGAGATAGTAAAAGAGATGGATGGATATGGTTCTTTAAAAACGCCGTTTTATATAATATCTTACAACCCCAATTATGCTTCCAAGTTTTTTAAAAAAGTATTTTTAAATGAAAAAGATATATCTAGGTAAAACTAAAACCGATATTTGGGACGGTTTGTACTAAATTTATTGGAAGTTTTTTTCTTAACCTATAAATAAGAGTTCTAAGTGCACTGTTTTTGATAGGTTTGTTTTTCCAAAGATGGTATTCCATATCATGAAAGAGCACAACATCATCCTCGGATTGCAAAAGTGCTTTTACAAGTTTTAGTTCCATTTTGGAAAGAGGTATAAGCTGGTCATGGTAAAAAAGTTTGCCCACCCGTGTGTCAAAATTGTAGTGTGAATTTATTTGTATTACATTAGAGTTTGATTTGAGTTTAGAGTTTTTATGTATCCCTAAAAAAATATTTGATCGAAGCTCCTCAACGTTTATAGGTTTGATCAGATAACAAACTGGATTTGTCGGCAGTGCTTTATGGATCGTCTGCATATCTGAATATGCAGTTGAATAGATAATCGGTATATCGATAGAGTTTAGGTATTCTCCAATTTGAATGCCGCACTCCTCATCTCCTAAATTTATATCTACAATGGCTATATTCGGGCTGTTTGTTTTAATACCTTTTTTAACACCGTCAAGTGTTTTTTCTATTGATGTGATAGAAAAATCCTCTTTTTCCAAAGAAAATTTCATATCAAGTGCAGCAATTATATTGTCTTCAACGATTAAAATATTTATATCTTGTTGTGTCATAGGGTTCCTTTTTTTTGAATTAAATCTATTATAACTTTAAAATGTCACAATTTCTATCACAAGATATCACATAGTGCAAGTTTTTTTATATATCAATATAAGTATAATAAAATAATGAGAGAATTTACTATACCCCGAGCACTGATTTTGTTGTTGTTATTTATTTTTACCAGTAGTTTATCTGCCTTAGAATTAAAGATTCATGAGGATACGACAGCCTTTCAAATGCTGAAATATTCGCAGATATACGTGGATAGGACACAAACAAAAAATATTACAAATATCTTAAAAGATTCAAAAAATATTTTTCAAAAAAATGATAAATCATCTTTAGCATTTGGATATTCTCCTAAATTTAACGTGTGGATAAAAGTAACACTTCACAATATATCTTCAAAAAAGTTAAAAAAAATCATAGAATATGATAATCCTTTGACAACCGATATTGAATTTTACGATCCCGATATCGGTTATAAGATTCAAAAGGGTGGATTACTTCATAAACAGTTGGGAAGTAGTACGTTGAATCCTATTTTTCATATCACTTTAAAGCCAAAAGAAACAAAAACTTATTATATAAAAACATCCTCAAAAATCACAACATTAATCATACGGTTAAAATTATGGAATGTGGAGAATTTTTATAATAAAGAGATTATTCATCAAATATTTCTAGCACTTTTTTTTGGGGCAATGGTTATTTTAGCTATTTATAATCTTTTTATCTATTTTTTTACCAGAGATATCAGCTATCTTTTTTATGTTGCATATATTGTAGGTTTGATTTTACATCAGTTGGTATATGTGGGATTTGCAAGTACACATATATTAAATACACAACAGATTAAAATTGTTATTGATTTTGCATCACTGTTAGTTGCATTTCCAATATTTTCTTTGGGACTTTTTACAAAAAGTTTTTTACATACAAAACAATATAAAAGGCATAATTTTATGTTAGTAATTTTATTGATTTTAATTCCTGTTGTGGTTTTATTTTTTATTTTTAATCAAAACTATATTCAATATAGAAATTTTTTTCCTATATCGGTTCTTATATATCTATTATACTTAACAATATATGCTGCTTTGAAAAAAAATCAACAAGCATATTTTATCCTTTTTGGTTGGTTTGTGTTTGCTTTAAGTGCAACTTTAATGCATCTTTCAAGTGCAGGAATATTTTCGGTTGAGAACTATTTCCCCTACCTTATAGAAGTTTCATTTTTACTTGAAGCAGTGATATTTTCAATCGCTTTGGCAAATAGAATCAATAATCTTCAAGAAGAAAAAAATGAAGCAAATGAAAAGTTATTTTACCAAAAGAAGCAAGAAAATATACGTTTGGAAAAAACGGTAAAAGAAAAAACACAAAGTTTGACAAATGCTTTAGATGAAAAGAATGTATTACTCAAAGAGTTAAACCATAGAGTGAAAAACAATCTGCAAACAATTATCTCTTTGATAAGATTACAATCATACGAACTTGAAGATATAAGTTTACAAGAAAGTTTAAAAACCATCCAAAACAGAGTTGCGGCGATGAGCCATCTTCATGAACTTTTGTATAAGCAAGAAAATCTTAAGCAGGTACAAACGAATAGCTATTTTCAAGCTATTATTAATGAACTGCAAGAGAGTTATTTTGAAGATCTGACAATAAAATTTGATATTACGGTAGATTTAGAAACAGAAGAGGCAATCTATTGTGGTCTTATTTTAAATGAACTGGTAACCAATTCTATTAAACATGCTTTTAAAACCTATAAAGAAAAAGAAAAAATTATTTATGTGCATCTTTCTTGTCAAAATAAAAACGTGACTTTGGAAGTACAAGACAACGGTATAGGTTTTGACCGTACTACAACAACAAATTCATTGGGGCTTATATTGGTTGAAACATTAGCGATACAGCAATTAAACGGTAAGTGTTTGATTGAATTTAAAGAAGGGACAAGAACGGTAATCTCATGGGAAAGGTAGTAAATCAAGCTAAAATTTTGGTCGTAGAAGATGAAGCGATAGTCGCATTGGACCTTAAACAGCTTCTAATAAGCTTTGGTTATGATGTTGTGGGTATTGCCAAAGATTATATCTCTACTATGAAACTTATCCAAAGTTGTACCCCTTCAATTATTTTTATGGATATAAATCTTAAAAATAGTGGAAAAGATGGTATTGATACGGTAAAAGAGATACAAAAAGTTAAAAATATTCCTATTGTTTATTTGACTGCATTTTGTGATGAACAGACTTTAAATAGAGCTATTGCAACAAATCCGGTAAGTTATCTTTTAAAACCCTATAAACCCGAAGAGTTAAAATCTACAGTCCTTTTGGCACTTTATAAATCAAATCAATACAACAATCCGGAGATCGATCCAAAATGTCAAAAACTTGGTTTTGGGTACTATTATAATAGAAGCGATGAGATTTTATATTATGAAAATATCTATATAAAACTGAGTAAAAATGAAAGACAACTTGTCAATATCTTGATAGATGCAAAAGGAGCAATAGTTTCCTATGAAGATATAGAATATTATATTTGGCCTGATTCTCCTATGTCTACTAGTTCTTTACGAACCTTACTTTACCGTTTACGTGCAAAATTAGAGTATAAATTAATAGAGACCGTACACTCTGCAGGGTGTAGAATTATACCGGATTATTAAAGATAAGAATTACTTTTATTATTTTCATTGTATAATCTGCTTTTATATTATAAGGGAGAGATAAAAGTGAATAATATTTTTGGCGGTTTAACTGCCGCAATTATTGCATTGCCTTTGGCGATTGCCTTTGGTATTTCAAGTGGACTTGGAGCCAGTGCAGGGATATACGGGGCGATATTTTTAGGTTTTTTTGCATCTCTTGTGGGTGGAACAAAAACACAAATCTCAGGACCGACCGGACCGATGACGGTAGTCTCGGCGACTGTTATTGCTGCTTTTAGCCATAATCTCTCTATTGTATTTACCGTTTTTTTACTTGCAGGTATTTTTCAAATCGTATTTGGTCTTTTAAAAATAGGTAAATTTGTACGTTTTATCCCATATCCGGTGATTTCAGGTTTTATGAATGGTATCGGTATGATTATTATTATACTTCAAATCAGCGTGGCATTTGGTTTGGAGACAAAATCATCGGTTATCGATGCGTTGTCTTATATACCTCATGCAATCTCCCATATCAATATGGAAGCTTTTGTTTTAACTGTAGCAACCCTTGCTATTTTATATTTGGTTCCTAAAAAAATTACGGCGAAGATACCCTCAGCTTTAATTGCACTGGTTGTTTTATCTATTGTAGCGACACTTTTCAATCTCAATGTTGATTTTGTAAGCGATATCCCTACAGGTTTACCCTCTTTTGTAAGTTTTGATTTTGATATCGCTTCACTTTCATTTATTGTAGTTTCTGCTTTGACACTTGCAATTTTAGGGACGATAGATTCACTTTTAACCTCCCTTGTAGCAGATTCACTTACAAAAGAGAAACATGACTCCAATAAAGAGCTTATAGGGCAGGGGGTTGGTAATATGATCTCTTCATTTTTTGGAGGATTACCCGGAGCCGGAGCAACTATGCGAACGGTAGTAAATATTAAAAGCGGAGCAAACCATAGAATTTCTGGTATGATTCACTCTATTACACTTTTATTGATCCTTTTAATATTTGCACCGCTTGCAAGTAAAATACCGATGCCTGTTTTAGCAGGAATCTTAATAAAAGTAGGGTTTGATATCTTTGATTATAAGATGTTAAAACAGCTCAAAATCGCACCAAAATACGATATAGCCATTATGATAATTGTGTTTTTACTAACGGTATTTATGGATCTTATCGTAGCAGTGGGTGTAGGAATCGTACTCTCTTCATTTTTAATTATCTATAGAATCACAAAAGAGAGTGAAGTGGATATCTTAGGGGAAGATATCGATGAAGCACAAGATGATAGAATTTTTAAAGATGGACTTGTCAGAGTTGTCAATATCAAAGGTCCGCTCTTTTTTGGATCAAGCTCTTTTGTACTTGATAAGGTTGATAAGATATACGACGTACAAAATGTCGTAATCGATTGTAGTTCTATCTCGTTTATGGACCTCTCGGCAGTTTATGCTCTGAGTGAAACAATAGAAAAGTTAAAAGATAGTGGAAGTAAAGTATACATCGTAGCAGATGAAAAAAGAAAAGAAAATCTTTTAAAACTGGGAATTGGAAAGATTATAGATGAGTCGAAGATTGTGGGGTCTCAGCTTAAAGCATTGCGGACAATTAAAACATTGGAGCAAAGCGAAAAAAATTAACATTGCAATTTGCAATGAAATGGGGAGTTGATTTTTATTTAGAGTAAAATATCTTTATGAAAAAAGATATTTTTGAAAAAATGAAAATCCTAAGCGATAGTGCTAAGTATGATGTAAGCTGTAGCTCAAGCGGAAGCGATAATAATCATAAAACAGGAGAACTTGGAGCTACACACAATTCAGGAATTTGCCATACCTTTACAAGTGACGGTAGGTGTGTATCACTTTTAAAAGTACTTCTTACAAACTACTGTATCTACGATTGTGCATATTGTATCAACAGGGTATCAAACGATATCCCAAGAGCTGCTTTTACCCCAAGAGAACTAGCAGATATCACTATCAATTTTTATAAAAGAAACTATATCGAGGGACTTTTTTTAAGCAGTGGAATTATAAGAAGCGAAGATAATACGATGCAGCTTCTTTTAAAAACTCTAAAGATACTAAGACACGAGTATAAATTTAACGGCTACATTCATGTAAAACTGATTCCGGGAGCTGATGAAAAACTTATAGAACAGGTAGTCAATCTAGCAAGTAGGGTAAGCTCAAACATAGAGCTTCCAAGCGATACCAGTTTAAAGCTATTGGCTCCCAATAAAACCAAAGAGAAAGTTTTACAACCCTTAAAATTAGCAAGAGATATTACTCTTGAGAGATCATCCCAACCCATAGGGATGTCTACCCAATTAATAGTAGGAGCAACCCCTGAGAGTGATAGGGATATTTTAAAATTGAGCTCCGTTATGTACGATAAAGCACTTTTAAAAAGGGTGTATTACAGTGCATATATTCCTGTAAACGATGATAAAAATCTTCCCATAATATCCAATAAACCACCACTTTTAAGGGAACATCGACTTTATCAAGCAGATTGGCTTTTACGGTTTTATGATTTTTCATACAATGAGATTGTAAATGATGAAAATCCAAATCTTGATGAAGAACTTGATCCAAAAATGTTTTGGGCTTTAAATAATCTACAATATTTCCCTATGGAGATAAACACAGCTTCAAAAGAGGAACTTCTAAGGATTCCGGGGATTGGGATACGAAGCGTATTTAAAATACTTAAAGCAAGAAGATATAAAAAGCTTGATTTTTACGATCTAAGAGAGCTGAAAATCTCCATCAAAAAAGCACAATATTTTATAACCTGCAAAGGGAAATACCAAAAAGTAATCCCGATGTATAAAGAAAATATCAAACAAGCATATCTATTGCCTAAGAAATCAACTCAGCCAAGCCTGTTTGATTTTAGTTCGATTACGGGGGAGATATAAACTTTTTGATCCCCGTATTATCGTTTAAAGTACGCTACAATCGAACTTTTCTCAATAGTATGGGAATTTAACATAAATCCTACAAGTGCAGGGGTTGCATTTTTATCTACTCCCAATTTATCCGTATCAAGTGCGTGTAGAGTTATGATATATTGGTGTGCTTTATCCCCTTTTGGCGGACAAGCTCCTCCAAAGCCGCTTTTCCCAAAATCGGTTATACTCTCAATAGAACCTTTTGGCAATACACTTAAGGCACTTGCATTTTTTAAAATATCACTCACACTGCTTGGTATATCAAATACCACCCAATGCCACCATCCACTCCCTGTAGGTGCATCGGGGTCGTGCATTGTTATAGCAAAACTTTTTGTCCCTTTGGGTGCCTGATTCCAACTAAGTTGAGGCGATATATTTTTACCGCTGCATCCAAAAC